>JAYWGV010000115.1:0-16796 GCA_043778105.1 Bacteroidota bacterium | reverse complement strand
GGTACAGCAAAAATGAGTATTAGAACTAAACGATTAAAAGCAGCTTGGGACAATAATTTTCTATTGAAAATACTAGGATTTTAATGCGTTTGCCCTGGTGCTATCGCAGATTTAATACCATTAGTCAAATTTACAGGAACACCATTTTTCCAATATTTTGCTACGGTTTTTGTCCCATTGTATTCAAAACCTGCCACATACACATCATTGTTATAAACAAAAATAGATTGACCGTATGCATCTTGAGTTCCATTTGATAATGTAATTTCATTATTGTTTTTCCAATATTTTGCTACACTTTTGGTACCATTATAATCACTTCCAGTGGTATAAACATCATTATTATAAACAAATATTGAACGAGCTTGAGCATCTTTAATTCCGTCTGATAGTGATGTTGCAACGCCATTTTTCCAATATTTAGCTACATCTACAGTGCCATTAAATTCATAACCAGCTACATATATAGTTTCTACTAACTGTGGTGGAGAAGCATCATCATTGTTATTTGAACAAGAAAGAATTAAGGCTAATAAGGCAATTGGTATTATCAATTTAAATGCTAAATTTTTCATAGCTTTTTAGATTAAGATTGTTATTCTTTTATAATTTTGAAACTTCTAAAATTAGTTTCATTTTTTAATTTCAATATATAAATACCGTTTTGGTAGGACTCCAAATTAATTTTTTCGGTTTGCAGTCCAGCATTTTTGATATTATTATTTTTGTATAAAATCTGCCCACTTAGATTCACTAATTCTATATTGACATAAGAATTTTCATTTAATGTGTAGTTTACGCTAACATAATCTTTTGTTGGATTTGGATAATAATTTATGGCTAAATTGTCTAAAGTATTTTCTGAAAGCGATAAAGTTGTTGGGCAACTTATTTGATTTGGAAAACTAGCTGTAATGTTTGAACCATCGCCTAATTGACCGTTTAAATTATCGCCCCAAATAGACACTTGTCCAGAATTTCTTGTGGCTAGCGTATGAAATCTTCCAGCCGCAATTAATGACCAATTAGAAACTAAATTTATAAAACCTGGCTCATTTCTAGGTGTTATACCAGATCCCAATTGCCCTTGGTCGTTGTTTCCCCAAGTCCATAATGTTCCCACTAATTTTATTCCAATAGTATGCGAAAATCCACCAGCAACTTTTAGCCATTGTGATGTCCCGATTTGCACAGGCAAGTTTCTATCGGTGTTTGTTCCGTCGCCCAAAGAACCAAAAGCATTAGATCCAAAAGCCCTTAGGGTTCCATCGGTTTTAATGGCTAAATTGTGATATCCGCCGGCAGTTATAGTATCCCAATTGGTTAAGAGACCTACTTGGGTTGGTATATTTTTTAGAATATTAGTGCCATCGCCAATTTGTCCTTCAAGATTTCTGCCCCAAGCCCAAAGTGTTCCGTCACTACGTTTAGCAAGTGTATGATAATGTCCAGGACAAACTTTTTGCCATAGGGTTGAAAACCCAATTTGCACGGGTGCCAATCTGTTTGTAATTGTTCCATCGCCCAAACATCCAGTAAGATTATAACCAAATCCCCATAATGTTCCTGTTGTTTTTATGGCTAATGAATGAAAGCCTCCTGCAGTAGCCGAAGTCCAATTAGTAGCAAAACCAACTTGGGTTGGAATATTTTTAGATAGTAAATTTCCGTTGCCTAGTTGTCCTGAAGTTCCTGCCCCCCAAGCCCATAATGTACCATTTGTTTTTAAAGCCAGATTATGAAAAGCACCTGCGGAAACAGTTTGCCAATCTGTATCAGTACCTATTTGAGTTGGTATATTTCTAGATGTAAATGTCCCATCACCCAATTGTCCGTATGAGTTGCTTCCCCAAGCCCATAGAGTTCCATCAAATTTTATGGCAACGGTATGATAATCGCCACCACCAATTGCCGTCCAACATTGCGATTGTGCATTTTCTGTAAAAAAACCAAGAAAAAGAAATAAAAAAATACTTGTTGTTTTCATAATTACGATTTTTTAAAAGTTGTTTTTATAATTAATTTGTTGTTTTGAATAATGTATAATTCATAATTTCCTTTTTCGAGATGATTTACATTTATGTAAATTTTCTTTTTAGGGAAATATTCTAAATTGCCTTCATAGTAATGCAATTTATTTTTATTCATTGCCTATTATGAATTAATTTGTTTTAGTAAAATTATAAAACACAGAAAACTTACCTGACACTATTGTAACAAGTATTAACAGTTATGTAACAAGTTGTTACATACTTTAAAAATAAAGGTTTGCGAAGGTTTTAGACTTTATTAATATATTCCGAAGGTGTTACATGATACACTTCTTTGAAGCTTCTGGTGAAATAAGAAATGTTATTAAACCCAACAGAATAAGCAATTTCCGAGATATTTCCATTGCCTTTTTTGAGTAAAATACTAGCGGTTTTTAAACGTTCGTTTCGTAAAAATTCAGAAGCGGAAACACCGAGTAAGGATTTTAATTTTCGGTGCAATTGCATTCTGCTCATTCCAAATTGATTTGCAAATTCATCAATAGTAAAATCGGCATTAGAAAGTTCTTTGTCTAGAATGACTTGAAGTTTTTCTAAAAATTTCTCATCGATAGAATTGATAACAATATTTACGGGTTTCAAAACCAGTTCTTGACTGTAATGTTCTTGCAATTTTTTTCTTTCAGAAAGTAACTGATTGACAGTTGCTTTTAAAATTTCGTGATTGAAAGGTTTTGTCAAAAACGCATCGGCAGTGCTTTGTAAACCTTCTAAATGTGCTTCGTCAGATGTTTTTGCGGTTAATAGAACTATTGGTATGAAAGAAGTTAATTCAGTATTCTTGATGGCTTTAGTCAATTCAAAACCATTCATTTTTGGCATCATCACATCAGAAATAATGCAATCTGGAATTTCTTTTTGAGCTATTTTTAGTGCTTTTTCACCGTTTTCGGCTTCGAGAATAGTATAATCTTCCTTAAAAATATCTTTTAATACATTTCTTAAATCGGTATTATCATCGACTATTAATAGTAAAGGATGTTCATCGTTTTCAAATATATTGGGCGAAATTCCTGTTTGATTTTCATTGAATATAATCAAAGCATTTGCGCTTTCTTTCTGTAAAGGAATAGTTACTATGAAGCTTAAAACTGCACTTTCAATAGTGGTTTGAACAGTTCCTTTATACAAATCGACTAATTCTTTCACCAGTGCCAAACCAATACCAAAACCTTGATGAGTATCATCTTTTTGATAAAAGCGTTCAAATAATTTGGAAATCTCTTCTTTTTTAAGATGACTTCCAGAATTGGAAACAGCGAGTTTTAGATTTTCATTTTCAATGGAAGAAGTGAAGCTAATTTGCTCTTTTACAGGAGTATATTTAAAAGCATTGGTAATTAGGTTGGTTACAATTTTTTCAATAATATCTTTATCAAAATAATGATTTTGTGCGTTTTTCTCTATTCTCGATATAAAATTTATTTTATTTTCTTTTGCCTGAAAGTCAAATGATTCTGTAATGGAATTTAAAAAATGACCCAAATTCTCTTCTTTCAAAATCAGTTTTAAATTGCCACTATCAATTTTTGAAAGTTGTAGCAATTGATTGACCAACTCTAACATTCTATTTGCATTTTTATCAATTAAATTCAGTTGGGTTTTCTGAATTTCATCAATATTTGAAGATTGTAAACTTTGTATAGGACTTTTTATAAGAGTAAGTGGTGTACGAAATTCGTGCGAGATATTGGCAAAAAAACGAGATTTCAAAGTATTTATTTTAATTAAAATGTCTCGTTCTAATTCTGCATTTCGTTTTCGAAGATTTAAAGCATAAGTAAAAAATAAAATTTCAATGATTGTTCCAATTAGGTTAAAAAAATGATTGAATATAGAATTACCTATTATTAAATTTGAAATAACATGCATCAAATAAGAAATAGTCAATATTAATGAACCATAAGCAATATACTTTAAATGACTTTTTTTATACAATTTAAGTATTTGATAAATCATTAAAAAGACATAAGTAATGGTAATTACTCTAAAAACCAAACCGAAATACAAAAAATTAGCAATTATAAAATTTCTATCTATTTGATATACAATATTTACGGTAATAAAATATGCAATCATAAATCCTATCCAATATTGAAACCATTTTTTTAATGATATTCTACTACTGTCTTCAAAAACATAGTATAGAAAAATCGCATAAAAAATAAAAGATAATATATAAGTATTTTCAATAATTATATTTCGGTAAGAGATAAAACTACCAAAAAAATCTTCGTGAAAACTATCTGACATTATAAGATAATTAATCAGAGTAAAAAAAAGATGAAACGAATAGTAGACATAAACATTTTCTTTGTATTGAAAAAATAACAAGATGTTGTATAACAACATGATGAAAATTCCGCCTGTTAAAAAGGTAAAAAGTAAATAAATGTAACTTTCGGATTCATAAAGATTGACTAGAAAATTATTGTAATCGGCTAATAATTCTAGTTTAATAGTCACTCCTTCTATATAAGGTTTTTTAAATTCAGATTCAATGTATAACGCTTTTTTCTCATTAGGTAAAAGCGTAAATCTTAAACTGCTTTCATCAATTTTGAAATCTCTTTGGGTGGTATTAGTCCAAAAACCTAAATATTTAATTTCTGTTTTTTCATTTGTAATTAAATAAACCTTTGCAAAATCTACATATTTCACATTTAAAACCAGCTGTAAAGTGTCTTTACTGGTGTTAATCAACTTGGCTTTTAACCATAGTTTATAGGGTTTATCTTGATTTTTTAATGAAGATTCAAATTGTTTTTTATTGTAAGGAACTGTGTTTTGCAGTTTTGTAAATTCATTCAAATTGAGTTTTAGATTTTTATCTATAAAATAGTTAAAATACGAATCTACATTTGTAGGAACAAAATTCGAATTAACGGAAATGTCATCTGATTTCAAATGCAAATTCACATTGCTTGTTTGACCAAATATAAAAAATGGAAATAATATTATTAAAAATGAATATGCTCTCATTCAACAATTATTTTGAAGTAAAAGTAGTCAATATTTAATCTGATTTTATAGTATTATTGTAATAATATCTAACACAAAATTGTCCAAAAATTATTCATTTCCTATCACACGGTCTAAATTAAAAGCGCAACTAAAGAGATAAAATCAAAACCAAAACTTCGGCAGAATTGATACATTATTTTTGGTCGAATAATTTGATTTAAAGTTTGTCTTTTAAATATTTTTATTTCAATAATTTGAATAATAAATTTGGATTTTGAGAATTGTTCCAGAACAAAATTAACTCTATTTGTTGTTTTTCTTCAATGATTTTGTAAAATAAAGTTGTTTGTTTTTATATTACCAAAGAATAGCAATTAAATTCGCATTTAAAGATTCCAATGGTTGGTGTTTTGGATAATGTATCAAGATAATCGTGCACTAAAACAAGAAACTTATCTGATTCTTGTTCATTCCATTTAGCTAAAATAAAATTTGTCTCATCAAATAATGTCAATTTTGATAGACTACTCCAAATTACTTCAACCATTTCTTTTGAAATTGTATTTTAGACGTATTTCCTCCCAAACCTCTTCATTAGTAAAGGTTTCGCCACGTTCGCATTGTTCTAACCCTAATTTGATTAATTTATGCAACAAAATTTCTTGTTCTGGCGTGTTTTGTTGCTGAATTATTTCTTGTTTGGTTTCATAAACCGTTTGTGGTTCATGAATTAAACTTGTTTTTTGGTCGGTTGAATATTTTTTTGAATCTTCCATTACAAATAATTATATAGTTCAAATATACGAAAAATTTGTAAAAAAAGATACCTACAAACTTTCTGAAAATTCTTAAACTTTCGTTTCTAATAAAAATTCATAAATCACAATTAATAACTTACTTTTGCAAAAAATTAAAGTTGTGAATTACTTATCTGTAGAAAATATATCGAAATCTTTTGGCGAACGTACTTTGTTCGAAAATATTTCGTTTGGAATTAATAAAGACCAAAAAATTGCATTTATTGCCAAAAATGGCTCGGGAAAAACCTGCATAATGAAAATTATTAACGGCGAAGACGAACCTGATACTGGAAATGTGACTTTGCGAAAAGGCATTGTTATGGCTTTTTTAAGTCAAGATGCGCAACTTCAAGACGAATTATCAATCGAAGAAAGTATTTTTGCGAGTGATAACCCAATTTTGAAAGTTATTGAGGCTTATGAAAAAGCTTTAGAAAATCCTGATGATGCTGATGCTTACCAAAAAGCATTCGACGGAATGGATCAGCACAATGCTTGGGATTTTGAGACGCAATACAAACAAATATTGTTTAAATTGAAGTTAGAAGATTTTAAATTAAAAGTCAAAAATCTTTCGGGCGGACAGAAAAAAAGACTTTCGTTGGCAATAATTCTTATTAATCGACCAGATTTATTGATTCTTGATGAACCAACCAATCATCTTGATTTAGAGATGATTGAATGGTTAGAAAGTTATTTTGCTAAAGAAAATATTACCTTGTTTATGGTTACGCACGACCGTTTTTTCTTAGAACGTGTTTGTAACGAAATTATTGAACTCGATAACGGAAAATTATATCAATACAAAGGCAATTATTCATACTATTTAGAGAAAAAAGAAGAGCGAATAGCATCGGAAAATTCGAGTGTAGACAAAGCGCAAAACTTATTCGTAAAAGAATTAGAATGGATGCGCCGCCAACCAAAAGCAAGAACGACAAAATCGAAATCGCGTCAAGATGATTTTTATGAAATTAAAGAAAAAGCACAATCTAGACGTAAAGAAAATGCCGTTGAACTCGAAATAAACATGGAACGAATGGGTTCGAAAATCATTGAGTTGCACAAAATTACCAAAAAATTCAAGGATAAAGTTATTTTAGATAATTTCAGTTTTGATTTTCAACGTGGCGAAAGAATAGGAATTATTGGAAAAAACGGAACAGGAAAATCTACTTTTCTAAACCTAATGACACAAACAATTCCCGTCGATTCTGGAAAAGTTATCACTGGCGACACGATTAAAATTGGATATTACACGCAAAGTGGCATTAACCCAAAACCAGGTCAAAAAGTAATTGATATTATTAAAGAATATGGCGAATTTATTCCGCTTGCTAAAGGAAAATTAATTTCGGCGGGGCAACTTTTGGAACGATTTTTATTCGACAGAAAAAAACAACACGATTTTGTAGAAAAATTATCTGGTGGCGAATTGAAACGCCTATATTTATGTACGGTTTTGATTCAAAATCCTAACTTTTTGATTCTCGATGAGCCAACCAATGATTTGGATATTGTGACTTTGAATGTTCTAGAAAGTTTTCTTTTAGATTATCCTGGTTGTTTGCTTGTGGTTTCGCACGATCGATATTTTATGGATAAAATTGTCGATAATTTATTCGTTTTTCGTGGCGAAGGTCAAATTGAGAATTTTCCTGGCAATTATTCAGATTTTCGTGCTTATGAAGATTCGATAGAACCCAAAAAACTAGATTCAGTAAACACCGAAAAACAAGACTGGAAAAAAGACAGCGCTAGTGGAAGTTTAACGTTCAACGAACAAAAAGAATTCAATAAAATTGAACGTGACATTAAAGATTTAGAAATTGAAAAACAAAAAATAGAACAACTTTTCGCCGATGGAAAAGTTGCAGATAAAGATATTTTATCTAAATCGAAAGAACTCGAAAACATTTGCAACAAAATAGAAAATCACGAAGAGCGTTGGTTTGAATTGAGTGCTAAAATGGAGTAAAATTAGTTTCTGCCTCTGGTTGCAATTTGTACTAAATTTCTTTAATTAAGTATCTTAAAAATAAATTTTTGATTAGTTTTTGATTAGTTTTATTTAATGTAGTAATAATGTTGTAGTAATATCGAATTTATTAACTTTGTTTACTAGTCATTTAACATAAATTTTATTAACATGAAAAAAATTAAAATCATCTTTATCCTAAGTTTTTTATTTGTTTTGACTGGTTTCGCATTAAATATTAATAATTTTTTAGGAAAAATTGTTTACGAAACTATTTCCGAAAATCTTTTATTAGAAAAAAATATTCCTAAAATAGGTTTAAAACCTATGCTTTGTTATACTCCTAAAACTAATAATGTATTACTTACTGAACTTTGGTCAAGCCCATCTACTTGGGGCGGTGCTGTGCCAATAGCAGGTCAAAATGTTACAATTCCAGCCAATAAACATATTATTTTAGATATTGATTCGCCAGATTTAGCGGGTTTGACTATTAACGGAATTTTAGAATTAGATCGAACTAATTTAAACTTAACAGCCGATTGGATTATGGTAATGGGCAGATTACAAATAGGAACACCCGCTTTGCCTTTTCTTCAAAAAGCAACAATAACGCTTAATGCTACTAATATTTCCGAGAATATAATGCAAATGGGTACTCGTGGAATTATGGTAATGGGCGGAAATTTAGAATTACACGGCTCGCCTCCAAATAAAACTTGGACAAAATTAAATGCTCATTCGGCACAAGGAAGCACAAGTTTATCGCTTTTAGAAGCAGTAAATTGGAAAATAAACGACGAAATTGTAGTAGCTCCAACAGATTATATTGGAACTGGCGATACTCAGAAAGTATCAATAAATGCAATAACAGGCACAAATATTAGTACATCAACAGGTATGAACGCGCAACGATGGGGTGTCTTACAATATGCTACATCAACAGGAATGAGTTTAACGGCTGGAACCTTGCCAAACTCAGTAATTGCAGGAACACCAACCACTTTAGATGAACGTGCAGAAGTAGGAAATTTGACTAGAAATATTGTCATTCAAGCTCCAAATGATGCACTTTGGCAAAACAATAATTTTGGTTGTCACATCATGATAATGCGTCAAGGTGCTATGCAAGGTGTTGCGCATGTAAACGGAATCGAAATTAAGCGTGGTGGTCAAAACGGAATTACTGGTCGTTATCCTTTTCATTGGCACATGCTAAGTTATGAAGGTTCAACTACTTTGCAAGACGCAACTGGACAATACATTCGTAATTCATCGGTAAATCAATCCATGAATAGAGGAATTGTAATTCATGGTACAAATGGTGTTGAAGTAAGTAAAAATGTAGTTTATAATATTAAAGGACACGGTATTTTTACTGAAGATGCATCAGAGCGCAGAAATACAATCGATGGAAATTTAGTTTTACATATCAGAGATCCACTTACACCTTTAAAAGCCCATGAAAATGGCAATATAACCCATGGTTCTGCTGGAATGTGGATTAGTAATCCAGATAATATAATAACTAATAATACAGTGGCTGGAAGCACCGGTAATGGTTTTTGGTTCGCATTTACAACACAAGCTTGGGGATTAAGTCAAAATATTGTCATGGATCCAAGTAAAATATTTTTTGGTGTTTTTGATAACAATATTGCACATTCAAATGAAAAACAAGGTCTGATGTTCGACGATGTAGAGTCAGATAATTTGGGTAATACAGTTGGTAATAAATATGTTTCTACAACCGACGGATTAGAGCCTCAATGGCCTTATCCAAATCGACGCAGGCACATGTTAAGTAATTATTCAGTTTGGAAAAACTCTCGAAGCGGCATCTGGAATCGTGCTACAATTCCTGATAACGATCAAGCCATTTCTGCCGACAACTGTTCTACATTTTTTTCTGGTGCTGGCGATGACGGCTTAATAAAAAGATGTCTTTTAATAGGAACAAGTTTGAATTATAATATGAATGGAATGACAAGACCAACTACTTATGGATCTGATGCACCCGTTGGCCTAGCCAGTTATCACAGTACTTTTAATATTCAGGACAATTTAATTATTAATTTTCCTGCTGTGGCAAATACTCCAAGCGGTGCTTTTTCATTAAATGATTATTATTTAATTCCCGTTGATAAAGGATTAATAAGAAATGTAAATAATACTTTAATAAATTCACATCCAGGCGTTAGATCACAACCAAGCGAACCACAATTTACATTCGGAGCACTTTGGGACGCTAACGATTATTGGGGAGGCACAGCAACCGAAGATAATTATTATGTGTTTAACACTCCATTTTTTACTTATGGTCAAACTCCAAGAATAGTACAACCAAGTCCTGCAGTTTCTGGTGGTGTTTTAGTTCAAGGTCCTTTTTATGGTTTTGGTGATTTTGTTATTAATAACGGCAATAGTCCATATTATCCATTGATGGAAATCCAAGTAGATAGACTCAATAATAGCATGACAACGGTCGGAAATTTAACAGTTGCAGAAGGTGCAAATGGTCAATTATTAGCCAACATGCGTCATTTTGCCACACATCCTTCAGGCATTTACGATTTAAAATTTCCGACATTAAATAATGTAAACGATATCATTTTAACAGTTTCCAATATGTTAACCCCAAATGATTATCAGGTTTTAGCAGTCGATTATAACGGAAATTATAAAATTGACGGATTATTTTCTTCTTTAGGTTATAATGATACAAATTACGGCGAAAACGAATTACCACCAGCAGATTTATACACGCATATTTATGCACCAGTGAATAATATTTCAGAAGTAATAAATTCAACTAATGGCGAAGTATATTGGCAAGATAGAGCAAGTAATAAAGTTTGGTTTAAAGTTAGAGGTGGCTTAAATCCTGGCGATTCTAATTCATCGGCAATAAGTGATTACAATTTATATAAAAGATTCAGTATTAGAGTTTATGGTACATCTGCGCCACTTTCAAGTAGTTCTTTTTTTACGACTAATAATAATTTTAAAGTATTTCCAAACCCAACAAGTTCAGAATTAAATCTAATTTGGAATAATTTCAGTAATACTAATAATTCAATTTTGGTTCATAATTCAATTGGACATGTTATTTTTAAAAATAGTTACGAAAATAAAATTGGAGAGAATCAACTCAAAATTGATAGTAGCAACTGGACTTCGGGTGTTTATTTTGTAAAAGTCGATAATAATGTCATAAAAATTATAAAACAATAAAAAGATTTAATTTTTAAAAAAAAAGCACTATTATTAAATTTTAAAATTGTGCTTTTTTATATTATTCAAATAATGTTATTTCAAATAATATCTTACCTAAAATTTCTTTGGAAATCCAAAAACGAACACGCAGTTCATTCTCCTTTTGTGTTTGATTTGGTTACGAAATGCTTTTACGATAAAACCAATTATCCAGAATATTCTATTCTAAAAAGTTATAGAAAATCGCTTTTAGCAAATAAAAACTTTGTAGAAGTTACTGATTTTGGCGCTGGTTCACGGGTTTTTAAATCCAACAAAAGACAAATTTCTAAAATTGCCAAAACCGCAGGAATTAGTTCGAAACGAGCAGAATTGTTGTTTAGAATAGTCAAATATTTTGAACCTGAAAATATTCTTGAAATAGGAACATCATTGGGATTAGCAACTTCGGCGTTAGCATTAGGAAATAAAAATGCTAAAATAATTTCTTTAGAAGGGTGCCCAAATACTTTGAATCAATGTCAATTACAATTGCAAAAATTCAATCTCAATAATGTAGATTTAATAAATGTAGAATTTTCAAAATATCTTGCTCAAGTTCCCCCTTTGGGGGTTAGGGGGCTTATTTATTTAGATGGAAACCATTCCCAAGCTGCAACTTTAGAATATTTCGAACTTTTATTACCAACAATTACCAACAACTCAATTTGGATTTTCGATGATATTCATTGGTCTCGTGAAATGGAAAATGCATGGGAAATTATCAAAAATCATCCAAAAGTAAAAGTTTCAATCGATACTTTTCAATGGGGAATAGTTTTTTTTAGATCAGAACAAGAAAAAGAACATTTTGTGATTCGGGTTTGAAAAATGATTAACTTTGTATTTTTATAATAAATTAAAATTTTATGCCAGTTATTAGTATGTTTTATGGTTTGCTCATTTCTATGTATTATTTAGATAATTAACAACACAATTTGCCGCATATTCATGTTAAGTATAACGATGACGAAGCTGTTTTTTCTATTCCAGATGGGGATTTAATTGCGGGTTCAATTCCAATTAATAAAATGAAGTTAGTTAAAGCCTGGATAGAATTAAGACAAGAAGACTTAATGGCTGATTGGAGTCTTGCAATAATTGGCGAACCAATATTTAAAATTGATCCTTTAAGATAAAATTATGCTTCCAAAAATTATTGATGTTAAATCAAGACCTAATTATGTTTTAGAAGTTGTATTCGATAATTTAGAAAAAAGAGAATTTTCAATAGTTCCTTATTTTAAATATTCAGTTTACAAACCCTTACAAAATATTGTTTTTTTTAATCAAGTTATTGTTAAATATGGAACTGTGGTTTGGGGTCAAGAAGAATTAATTGACTTTGATCCTTTTACAATTTACCAAGAAGGCAAAATACTTGCTTAAATTGTGTCTTTTAAAAATTACATTGTACCATTTAATTCTGAGAAATAGATATTATGTTTTTTTTTGTCTAATAACGGATATAAGTTGGCATTTTTTGGTTTTCAGTTATATTGATAATGATGTAACATTTTATTAAAATTAATGACTTATAAAAAACTTACACCTATTTTTGTAGTAAAATCTGAAAACTACCATCTGAAAACTGCGACTGAATACTGAATACTATGAAAGAATCATTAATCGATATTAAAAACATAAAACGAGATTTTGTTCTTGGCAACGAAATTGTTTATGTTCTCAAAGGCATTGATTTAAAAATTAATAAAGGCGAATATGTCGCATTAATGGGACCATCAGGTTCAGGAAAATCTACATTAATGAATCTTTTGGGTTGTTTGGACACGCCAACTTCTGGAACTTACATATTGAACGGAAAAGATGTAAGCCAAATGAAAGACGACGATTTAGCCGAAATTCGCAATAAAGAAATTGGTTTTGTTTTTCAAACATTCAATCTTTTGCCAAGAACTACAGCTCTTGACAACGTTGCATTGCCAATGATTTATGCTGGTTATTCTAAATCCGAACGTAACATTCGTGCAACCGAAGTTTTAAATCAAGTGAATCTTGGCGATAGAATGGACCATCAACCCAATCAACTATCGGGCGGACAACGCCAGCGAGTAGCAATTGCTCGCGCACTCGTAAACAAACCATCGATAATTCTTGCAGATGAGCCAACCGGAAATCTTGACAGCAAAACATCTCTAGAAATAATGAAACTTTTTGGCGATATTCATGCACTTGGAAATACAGTTATTCTAGTAACTCACGAAGAAGAAATTGCAGAATATGCCCACAGAATCATTCGTTTACGCGATGGATTAATTGAAAGTGATACTACAAAATAGTTTTCGGTTTCCAGTATTTAGTTTTCAGTTTGTTTTATAAAAAAACTATTTATTGAAATTCTTCATTATTCCATTTATTATTACAGTAATTAAAATTATTACCGAACCAATATAAAATGAAAAACTCATTTTCTCATTGCCACCAATTATAAAATATGCCAAAAAAATGCCGTAAACTGGTTCGAGATTGGTTGTTAACATGACAGTATATGGAGACAATTTTTTCATAACTTTTATAGATGCCGTAAATGCATAAGCTGTGCAAACAGATGATAAAATTAGTATCAACATTAAATCATTAAACGATATGTCGAAAAAAGATGAATTGAACTTATTTTCAAATAACAAATATATTGTTACAAATAAAAAACCAGCCAAAAATTCATAAAACGCAATAACATTCGAATCGTGTTTCTGAATTAATTTACCATTCAATAACGTAAAAACTACACCAATAAAAATCGAAAATAAAGCGCACAAAATGCCATCGAGATATTTAATTTCAACTTGCATAATGATGTAAAGTCCTGCAATTATTATCAAACCAAACAAAACTTCGTACCACAATATTTTACGATTATAAAAAATAGGTTCCAAAATCGAAGCCATAAATGCGCCTAAAGAAAACATTGCCAATGTTATAGAAACATTAGATATATTGATGGCTTTAAAAAAATAAATCCAATGTACTGCAATTAAAAAACCAACACCAATGAGTTTCAGAATTTCTTTGAACGGCAAGATCAAAGATTTTTTTGTAAACATCAAGTAGATTATCAAGAAAACTGAAGCAAACAACATTCTATACCAAACCAATGACGCTTCTTTAACAGTAATTAGTGCGCCAAGAACTGCCGTAAATCCCCAAATAAATACTATTAAATGAAGTTGCAAATGACTTTTTAGCTTATCGTCTAGCATTTCGTAAAGTAAAAATTGCTATTATTCCAAAAACGGTATTAGGAATCCAAACTGCTATAATCGCAGGAATACTAGATTTTTCTGCCAAAACACCAAATATTTTCTCGAAAAAAACAAACGAAAAGGCTAGCAAAATTCCGATTGTCAAATTCATTCCCATGCCACCACGACGCTTCATCGACGAAACTGCAACTGCAATGATTGTTAAAATAAACGCCGAAACCGGAATAGAATACTTTTTATATAAAACCACCAAATAAACATTCATATTAGCATTGCCGCGACTGCGTTCTTTAGCAATAAATTTTTTCAAATCCCAAAGTGGCAATGTTTCTGCAATAAAAACTACAGGTGTCAAATCTTCTAGGTCAAACTTAAAAATCGTATCTTTTTTATCAGATTTTTCTAGAATATCGTTCAAAACACCAACTTTCCTTTTGGTATAATCAAACATAGAATAGGTACTATCTTTCGGGTTATATTTTATTCTTGAAGCTGTAATCTTATAATTTAATGTCTTGTCTTTATTAAATTTTTCTAATGAAAAGTTAAAAGCCATTTTCGAAATATTATTAAAGTTAGAGACATATATAAACTCATCTTCAGCAATTTGCCTGTAAACATCGGTGTCTTGACCACGCATTTCGTTTTGACCATTTCCTATCAAATAAGTATATCGAAAATTGTTATAAACGCCACTGGCTTTTGGAGCCAAATAAAATCCCATCAATAACGCAAATAACGAAATGATAGTTGCACCAATAAAATAAGGGCGCAAAAACCGATTAAAAGAAATTCCAGAACTCAAAATTGCAATAATTTCGGTTTTATTAGCCAATTGCGAGGTAAACCATATTATTGATAGAAATAAAAAAATCGGAAACAAAAAATTAGCAAAATGAACAATAAAATTCAAATAATAATATGCAATTTCGCCAATTGGAACTTTATTTTCAATCATTTTATTCACCTTTTCAGATATGTCAATAATTATCCCAATCGGAATAAATAATATTAACATAACCGAAAATGTGGCTAAATATCTTTTAAGAATGTATTTATCTAAAATTGTAAGCATATAATTATTTTAATGCAATTTAAAAAAGCTCTAAAGTTTTATGATTTTATTTCTTAAAATAAATCCTAAACTAAAATTATGACAACTGATCACTATTAACTGCAAACTGAAAACTTTTAAAGACGTTGACTCATATTTCTAACCATCATTTCTTTCCAACTTGCAAAATCACCAGCAATAATGCGTTTTCTGGCTTCACGAACCAACCACATATAAAACCCAAGATTATGAATCGTTGCAATTTGTTTACCCAAATATTCATTTGCAGCAAATAAATGTCGCAAATAAGCTTTAGTATATTCTCGATCTACAAATGTATATCCAGCCTCATCAACTGGCGAAAAATCAGCTTCCCATTTTTTGTTTTTAATGTTTATTGTTCCATTTGCAGTAAAAAGCATTCCGTTTCTGGCATTTCTGGTCGGCATAACACAATCGAACATGTCCACACCAAGCGCAATATTTTCAAGTAGATTTATTGGCGTTCCAACACCCATTAAATAACGTGGTTTTTCCTCAGGCAAAATATCACATACAATTTCGGTCATTGCATACATTTCTTCGGCAGGTTCTCCAACCGATAAACCGCCAATAGCATTGGCTTTCTGACCAGAATTAGCAATATATTCCGCCGATTGCATTCGCAAATCTTTATAAGTACTTCCTTGAACAATAGGCATAAAAGTCTGTTCAAAACCATACTTAAACGGCAAGTTTTCTAAATGTTTTATACAACGATCCAACCAACGGTGCGTCATGTGCATACTGCGTTGCGCATAACGATAATCGCACGGATAAGGCGTGCATTCATCAAATGCCATTATAATATCGGCACCAATTGTTCGTTGCGTTTCCATCACATTTTCAGGAGAAAAAAAATGAACCGAACCATCAATGTGCGATTTGAATTTTACACCTTCTTCCTTAATTTTTCTATTTGCCGAAAGCGAATAAACTTGATAACCACCCGAATCGGTCAAAATATTCCTGTCCCAATTCATAAATTTGTGCAAACCACCAGCTTTTTCAAGAATATCCAGTTTTGGTCGCAAATATAAATGATAAGTATTTCCAAGAATAATATCCGGATTTATTTCCTCCTTTAATTCTCGCTGATGCACACCTTTTACCGATGCAACCGTGCCAACAGGCATAAAAATTGGGGTTTCAATACTACCATGATCAGTAGTTATTGTTCCTGCACGCGCCTTAGTTTGAGGATCTTTTTTTAATAATTCAAATTTCATAGGCGCAAATATAAATCAATTTAAGTTTTAGCTTTTAAGATTTACCAATTTATTTAACTAAAATATTTTAAATTTTGATATCTAAAATCTAATATTAAAACTTTAATATTCATCAGGGCGTGCCACCATTTTTAAAAAAGGGCTACCTATGTTAATATCGATTCGCCCTTTTTTAAAAATGCTGTCGGGCTATTCGCGGCAC
>JAYWGV010000114.1:0-62241 GCA_043778105.1 Bacteroidota bacterium | reverse complement strand
TCACTTCCATTACAATTGGTATTCTATTTGAAGACTCAATAGCATTAAAATAAACTTAAAACACAAAATATGACAACAGGTAAAATTAATGTTTCGGTAGAAAACATCTTTCCCTTAATCAAGAAATTTTTATACAGCGATCACGAAATTTTCTTGAGAGAGTTAATTTCTAATGGAACCGATGCAACATTAAAGTTAAAACATTTAACCAGCATTGGCGAAGCCAAAACCGAATATGGCAACCCATTTATCGAAATTAAAATCGATAAAGAAGGTAAAAGATTACACGTTATTGATCAAGGTTTAGGAATGACATCTGATGAGGTTGAAAAATACATCAACCAATTGGCATTTTCTGGAGCCGAAGAATTCTTGAATAAATATGAAGAATCTGCCAAAGATTCTGGCATTATTGGACATTTTGGACTTGGTTTTTATTCGGCTTTTATGGTTGCATCGAAAGTCGAAATTATTACAAAATCTTATAAAGACGAGCCAGCTGCGCATTGGACTTGCGACGGTTCGCCCGAATTTACATTAGAACCACATTCAAAAACCGATCGTGGAACCGAAATAATTCTTCACATTGCCGAAGATTCGTTAGAATTTCTTGAAGATTCTAAAATTTCGGGTTTGTTGAATAAGTATAACAAATTTATGCCTATTCCAATAAAATTCGGAACAAAAACCGAGCGTTTGCCATTGCCAGAAGGCGCTGCTGAAGACGCAAAACAAGAAGAAATTGAGGTTGACAACATCATCAATAACCCAAATCCAGCTTGGACAAAATTGCCAGCCGATTTGACCGATGAGGATTACAAAACTTTTTATCACGAATTGTACCCAATGCAATTCGAAGAGCCATTATTCAATATCCATTTAAATGTTGATTATCCGTTTAATTTGACTGGAATTTTATACTTTCCAAAACTTGGAACTGATATGCAAATTCAGAAAGATAAAATCCAAATGTATCAAAATCAAGTTTTTGTAACTGATAATGTCGAAGGAATTGTTCCTGAATTCTTGATGATGCTAAAAGGTGTGGTCGATTCGCCTGATATTCCGTTAAACGTTTCTCGTTCTGGCTTGCAAGCAGATAGTAATGTTAAGAAAATCTCAAACTATATTACCAGAAAAGTATCTGATAAATTAAAAGCATTGTTCACAGAAAATCGTGAAGATTTCGAGAAAAAATGGAACGATATTAAAATTGTTTTAGAATATGGAATGCTATCTGAACCAAAATTCTACGAAAAAGCTGGTGCTTTCATGCTTTATCCAACGGTTGACGATAAATATTTGACTTTAGAAGAAATAAAAGAAAATCTAAAAGCCAACCAAACCGATAAAGACGAAAAGTTAGTCGTTTTATATGCAGGAAATAAAGATGCACAACATTCATACATCCAAACTGCCAAAGAAAAAGGTTACGAAGTTTTATTGTTAGATTCGCCAATTATTTCGCATTTAATCCAAAAATTAGAAGCCGATAACGAGAAATTAACTTTCGTTCGTGTAGATTCTGACCATATTGATAATTTAATCAAAAAAGACGAAACCACGATTTCTAAATTATCTGATAAGGAAAAAGAAACTCTAAAAACATCATTAGAATCGTTTATTCCAAAAGCTTATTCAGTTCAATTAGAGTCATTAGATAGTAATGCAAGCCCATTCATAATCACGCAACCAGAATTTATGCGACGTATGAAAGAGATGAGTCAATCTGGCGGCGGCGGAATGTTCGGAATGGGAAACATGCCCGAAATGTATAATTTGGTAGTCAATTCTAATTCGGCATTAGCAACTACAATTTTGCAAACATCAGACAAAATCGTTCAAGAACATTTGGTAAAACAAGCGTTAGATTTGGCAAAATTATCTCAAAATTTATTGAAAGGCGAGGAGCTAACTGCTTTTGTAAAAAGAAGTTTTGAGTTGATAAAATAAAGTATTAAGATTTTTAGAATTAAGTATTAAGATTTTAGTATCGAATATTAAAACCTGTAAGTTTATGCTTGCAGGTTTTTTTTATAATTAATTTTTATATCTTGCTGTAAATATATTTATTTTTATACTTACAGCAGTTTATAATTTTATTATATCTTGCTGTAACTATGCTTTTTTAATAATTTACAGCAGTTTATAAATATTTTATATCTTGCTGTAAGTATATTTTTTTAACTACTTACAGCAAAATATAATTTTATTATATCTTGCTGTAAGTAATATTTTTTGTATATTTACAGCGAATTATAAATTTATTAATCATGGTTGGTAGAGATGAAGAAATAGCTTTATTTACAAAAAATTACAATTCAGAGAAGTCAGAATTTGTTGCTGTTTTCGGTCGAAGACGTGTTGGGAAAACATTTCTTATCAGATCTTTTTTTCAAGATAAATATACTTTTCATTTAACTGGAATTGCCAATGCAGATTTGACAGAACAGCTAGATAATTTTCACTTTGCATTTCAAAACCAGCACCCAAAAATAAATAGTACCAAACCCGAAAGTTGGTTAGAAGCTTTTAGACAAATACAAAAATGCATTACAAGATCAAAACAAAAAAAGAAAGTCATTTTTATTGATGAGTTGCCTTGGTTTGACACGCCAAAATCCAATTTTATTCGAGCATTAGAACATTTTTGGAACAGTTGGGCATCTGCAAGAACAGATATTGTTTTGGTGGTTTGTGGCTCGGCAGCCTCTTGGATGATTAACAAATTGATTAATAATCGTGGCGGTTTGCACAATCGTGTTACGCAACGAATTAAAATCGAACCATTTACATTAAAAGAATGTGAACAATATTCGAACTTCAAGAAAATGAATTTAGGTCACTATCAAATCATTCAATTGTATATGGTTTTGGGTGGCATTCCGTATTATTGGGACGAAGTTGTGAAAGGTTTGACTGCTACTCAAAATATTAACGCAATTTGTTTTTCGAAAAATGGATTATTAAGAATCGAGTTTAATAATATTTTCAAATCATTGTTCAATAAAGCCGAAAAACACGAACTTGTTGTGGCAACTCTAGCCAAAAAAACCAAAGGTTTTACTAGAAAAGAAATTATCGAAGATTCAAAAATATCTGATGGTGGCGGACTTTCGACCATTCTAAAAGAACTCGAAGAAAGCGGTTTTATTCGAAAATACATTCCATTCAATAAAAAATTAAGAGATAGTTTGTACCAATTAACCGATTTTTACACACTTTTTTATATGAATTTCATTCAAAACCATCAATTGACTGACAAAGATTTTTGGATAAAAGCAATCGATAGTCCAAAACATCGTGCATGGAGCGGTTATTCGTACGAGCAAGTTTGTTTGTATCATTTAGATCAAATAAAAAAAGCATTAGGAATTAGCGGCATAATTACCAATACATCATCTTGGCGCAGTAAAAATTTAGAAAATGGTGTGCAAATAGATTTAGTAATTGACCGCCGTGATCAAGCTATAAACCTTTGTGAAATGAAATTTTCTATCAATAAATTCGAAATTGATAAAAAATGCGACGAAGATTTGCGCAATAAAGTAGGTACTTTTTGTACCGAAACCAAAACCAGAAAATCTGTTTTTATGACCATGATAACTACTTTTGGACTGCAAAACAATCAATATTCTGGCAATGTGCAACAAGATTTGAATATGGATATTTTATTTGATTAAATTTCTAATTTAATGATTATATATGTTATGGAATATTGTGGTTTATGTTAAAATATAAAGCGATTTTGTCATTTCTTCTTCGTTGAAATCACATTAATTGCTTACGTTATGTGATTTCTCCTTCGTCGAAATTTTTCTTATAAAAACTGGTTTTTTTTAAATCAACAATATTTTATAATATAGACAATCAATTAATTTTGTTTAATGTTTTTATATTTTTGTTAAACAAATGATTTTATTTATTACATTTACAAAATAATGTTATATAAAATAATAAAAAATTTAATGATATGTTTACAAAATTTAAAAAATCAGAATTATTCATTCTAATAGTAGTAATAGTATTAATATTCATTTCGGAATATTTTTATTTAGTTCAAAATGATTTCGAACGTGCTATGTTCATTGGCTTGTGGCCACCAACAATTATTGGATTGTTAGTTTTCTTTAACCTTAAACTAAAAAAATAATATGAAAAATCTCGACATAATTATATTAAACCTTATAGTAATTTTTTGTTTTGTGACTTTCTTTATTTCAACTTTTAGAGCATTTGAAAGTGTAGCAAAACAAAAAGACCCGAAATTAGAAAAACGTGGTATTATTTCTCGATTTCTTGCTTATTTGCAAAACTTAGTGAACGAATAAATTTTTGTAAATTTACATATTTTAAAGAAAATTAATTTTATGACTTCAATTCCAGAACAATATCAAATTACAAAACCAACAATTCAAGACACTTATTTATTAGATGGCGAATTAAAAAAATGGATTGGAAATACTACCAATGTTTATTCAACAATTTCATCTACAAAAGAATATGTGCCAACTTTTCTTGGAACAACCCCTAATATGGGCGAAAAAGAAGCGCTAGAAGCTCTTGATTCGTCAGTTTTGGCATACGACAATGGTCAAGGTTCTTGGCCAACAATGAAAGTTATTGACCGAATTAAATGCATGGAAAATTTTGTCATCGAAATGAGAAAAACTCGAGACGAAGTTGTAAAACTTTTAATGTGGGAAATTGGAAAATCATTAACAGATTCTCAAAAAGAATTCGATAGAACGATTGACTATATTAACGACACTATCGAAGAATATAAAATTATTGATAGAAATTCGGCTAAATTTATTAAAAATCAAGGCATAAATGCAATGATTAGACGTGGACCAGTTGGTGTTGTATTGTGTCTTGGTCCATATAATTATCCGTTGAACGAAACTTTTACATTATTGATTCCTGCAATAATAATGGGAAACACGGTTGTTTTTAAACCTGCGAAACTCGGGGTTTTATTACTTTCGCCTTTATTGAATGCGTTTCAAAAGAGTTTTCCAAAAGGCGTTATTAATATTGTGTATGGTCGTGGTCGAGAAGTTGCAACGCCAATAATGAGATCTGGAAAAATATCGATTTTAGCATTAATCGGAAATTCAAAAGCCGCAATTGCATTGCAAGACGAAAGTCCAAATAAAAACCGATTGAGATTAATTCTTGGTCTAGAAGCCAAAAATCCAGCCATAATTCTCGAAGATGCCGATCTAGATTTAACCATTCAAGAATGCATTGCCGGAAGTTTATCGTTTAACGGACAACGTTGTACGGCTCTTAAAATTTTATATGTTCATGAGTCAATTGCAGATGAATTTAACAAACGATTTGTGGAAAAAGTCGACGCTTTAAAATATGGAAACCCTTGGGATGAAAACGTTTTTTTAACACCACTTCCAGAAGTTGATAAACCTAATTATTTGCAAGAATTAATTAATGACGCTATTGCAAATGGCGCAAAAATCATTAATAAAAAAGGTGGCGAACGACAAGAAAATTATTTGTATCCTGCGGTTTTATATCCTATAAATAAAAAAATGCGAATTTATAATGAAGAACAATTTGGTCCTGTTGTACCAATTATTACTTTTAAAGACATTCAAGAACCGTTGAATGACATGGCAGAATCGAATTATGGTCAACAAGTTAGTTTGTTTGGAAAAAACATCAATACAATCGCACCGTTGATTGATACTTTGGTCAATTTAGTAACTCGCGTCAATCTAAATAGTTCATGCCAACGCGGTCCAGATATTTTTCCGTTTACAGGTCGCAAAGACTCTGCAGTAGGAACTTTAAGTATTTATGATGCTTTGCGTTCATTTTCGATTCGAACATTTGTGGCATCAAAAGACAACGAATACAACAACGAAATTTTGCAAGCGTTATTGAACAGCAAAGAATCTAATTTTATAAATACTGATTATATTTTGTAAAAAAAAGTTATGATTTCACTTTTTCCAACCGATAAAATAGTGTTCGATTTGCAAGATGCCGATTTAGAATATTATCCAAATTTTTTTGATAACGCTAAAGCAAATGAGTTTTTTGATAAATTAAAACATGAAGTTCCATGGCAACAAGATGACATAAAAGTTTATGGAAAAGTTCACGCACAACCAAGATTAACAGCGCTTTATGGCAATGAAGGAAAACCTTATGGTTATTCGAATATTATCATGCAACCACACAATTGGTCACCATTAATAATGTATATAAAAACCGAAATTGAAACAATTTGTAATGAAAATTTCACAACAGTTTTATTAAATCGCTATAGAAATGGCAAAGACAGCAACGGTTGGCACGCTGATAATGAAAAAGAATTGGGTCGCAACCCAATAATCGCATCAGTAAGTTTTGGAGCCGAACGTGTTTTTCAAATGAAACACAATTCAATTGTCGATTTAAAACAAAACATATTGCTCGAACATGGAAGTTTATTGTTTATGAAAGGAACAACACAGCATTTCTGGAAACACCAAATACCGAAAACGGCAAAACCAATTGGCGAAAGAATTAATTTGACATTCAGAGTTATACGTTAAAAATAAATTAAAAATATTTGAAGTATTTTAAAAAAGTAATAAAAATTTTTAGTAATATTGGTACAAATATTGTAATCACTAAAAAAAACAAATTTAGAATTAATATTAAATAATGAAAAAGAGTAGTAAAGTCGAATTATCTTGGGACGAAACCCAAAAAATGATTTCGTTAGCATTAGAAGAAAGAAACCCTTATGAAGCGGTTAAAAAAGTTTTTGGATTAGACGAAAAAGGTGTCATCGATATTATGAAATCTAAACTAACGGCTGATAAATTCGATGTTTGGAAGAAAAAAGCCAATGCAGCAAAACCAAAACCAAAACAAATCAAAATCGATGAATTTGATGAAGATTTAGATGGTAAATATTATATAAATACTAAATTCGATTAAAAATTTAATATTTAAAAATCCTAAAAAATTATTTTTTGGGATTTTTTTTTAAATTCAATATTAAAATTTTTTCGATTGAAATTTCTTTTTTGATAGCTTCTCGAAAAACTTTTTAGTACTTTTACTTCATATAAATTATACCTTATTATATGTCGGCAACAATTACTTTTTTATTGATATTTATAATTGCACTTGCAATAGGCATTTTTCTTGGCAAAACATTATTTTCGTCAAAATCAAATGCAGAAAAATTAATTTTTGATGAAAGAATTTTAGGGTTGAATTCGAATATTAATGATTTAAAAAATCAAATTTTAATCGAAAAATCAGATTTCGAAAAACAGTTTCAAGTTCTAAATCAAGAAAAAGATCTTATTCGTCAAGAAAAAGAAGTTATTCGCAACCAAAAAGAAGCTATTAATTTGCAATTGACCAAAAAAGAAGTCGATTTTGATAATTTGTTCGAACGTAATAAAGAACAAAAACAAGAAGTTGAACAATTGCAAGAAAAATTTACCAAAGAATTTGAAAATCTAGCCAATAAAATTCTAGACGAAAAATCAAACAAATTTACCGAGCAAAATAAAGAAAATATGAAAAATATCTTGTCGCCATTGCAAGATAAAATTCAATTGTTCGAGAAAAAAGTCGAAGATACACACAAAGAATCAATAGATTATCACGCTGCATTGCGCCAACAAATTCTAGGTTTAAGCGAAATGAATGCGCAAATGAGCAAAGAAACTATCAATTTGACCAAAGCTTTAAAAGGCGATTCGAAAATGCAAGGCAATTGGGGCGAATTGGTTTTAGAAAGAGTTTTAGAAAAATCGGGGCTTGAAAAAAATCGAGAATATTTTGTGCAACAAAGTCACACCAACGATGATGGAAACAGGGTTTTCCCAGATGTTGTAATCAATCTTCCAGACGGAAAAAAGATGATTGTCGATTCGAAAGTTACCTTAACTGCCTACGAAAGATACATTAATGAAGACGACGACGATTTAAAATCACATCATTTAAAAGAACATGTTTCGGCAATAAAACGCCATGTCGAAGATTTAGGAAATAAGAATTATCAAGATTTATATCACATAGAAAGTCCAGATTTTGTACTGCTTTTTATTCCAATCGAACCCGCATTTGCATTAGCGTTAAACGAAGATACAACTTTGTACAATCGTGCTTTCGAAAAAAATATTGTTATCGTTACACCATCGACATTATTAGCAACTTTACGAACGATCGATAGCATGTGGACCAATCAAAAACAGCAAGACAATGCACTCGAAATTGCCAGACAAGCTGGTGCATTATATGATAAATTCGAAGGATTTTTAAGTGATTTAATCAAAATTGGTAAAAAAATCGATGAATCGAAAGTCGAATATTCTGGAGCAATGAACAAATTGGTCGAAGGAAACGGGAATATTATTGTGAGTATAGAAAAATTAAAAAAAATGGGAGCAAAAGCCAAAAAGTCGTTGCCAGAAAGCATTATTATTCGAGCAGAAAAACAGATTGCAGATTAAAGATTGCAGATTTCAGTTAGCAGTGTTCAGTTTTCAGTTGTTAGTAATCAGTTTACAGTTTACAGATGAAAGTAACAGTGGTCAATATTCAGTAATCGAATTTAGTAATCAGTTTGCAGTCTAAAGTCTGCAAGTCTAATATCTAAAAATCTAAAGTCTGTAAGTCTAATATCTAAAAGTCAAAAAGTCTAACGTCTAAAAGTCTAACGTCTAACGTCTAAAAGTCTAATGTCTAAAAGTCAAAAAGTCTAAAAGTCTAACGTCTAAAAGTCTAATGTCTAATATCTAAAAATCTAATTTTAAAAAAGAAATAAATAAAAAAAAATGAGAAAAACTATCGGAATTGTTATTGGATTATTGCTTGTTGGATTTGCAATTTATTTTACAATTATGTATTATGCAACTTTCAGCGAAGGTTATCGCTCGGGCGAACTAATAAAAATTAGCAACAAAGGAATGCTGTTTAAAACTTGGGAAGGCGAGTTGAGCCAAGGAATTGCTGGCGCACAAATTTTTAGATTTTCTATAATGGACAGCGACCAAAAAATTATTCAAGAAATGAAAATCATGCAAGGCGAATATGTAAAAGTTACTTATATAGAACGTTATAGAACTTTCCCGTGGTGGGGCGATACCAAATATTACATAACCGAAATTGTTAAAGAAGATTCGCCTTTTAAAGTAAAATTAGATAAATAAGAATGGATTTCAAGACCGTTAGATCATCTAAAATTACAATTTCAGAGTTAATGTTGCCATCGCATTCTAATTTTTCAGGCAAAATTCATGGTGGATACATCTTGTCATTATTAGATCAAATAGCATTTGCTTGTGCCTCGAAATTTTCGGGAAATTATTGCGTAACAGCATCGGTCGATACTGTCGATTTCTTGAACCCAATAGAAGTTGGCGAACTTGTAACTATGAAAGCATCTGTAAATTATGTAGGAAAATCGTCAATGATTATTGGAATTAGAGTTGAATCTCAAAATATTCGAACTGGCAAAACTAAACATTGCAATTCATCTTACTTCACTATGGTCGCCAAAGATTCTGAAGGTTATAATGTTCAAGTTCCTGGACTAATCTTATCTAGCGAAGTCGATATTCGAAGATTCAATTATTGTATAAAAATGATTGAAACCAGAAAAGACAAACAACTTCACGAAACAATTTTTGACTATAAATCTGAAAAGGCAATATTAAATCTTAGTAATTTTAATGTTAAATTAGAGTTGTAAATCTTAATTTAAAAATAATTTTTGTATCTATTTTTATAAATTCAAGTATTTTAACGTTTAAATATTACATTTAATCGAATAAGCTTTTATTTGATTCATTATTAGAACGTATGCTATCTTTTTTTCTAATATTTGCATTTGTATATATCAAAAAAGATAAATATATTAGCAAATAAAACTCCTCGAAATGAAAAAAATAGTAGCATTTTTAATGCTGTTTTTACTTGTTCAAACCTCTATGGTTTTTGCACAAAAAGCTGGCGAAATTGACGGTGTTGTAATTCCAAGAACCGTAAAATTTTCTAATAAGGAAATTTCTTTAAATGGAGTAGGAGTTAGGTCTAAATTTATTTTTGATATTTATACTCAGGCTCTTTATCTTACAAATCTTTCTAGCGATGCCAATGAAATTATAGAAAGTAATTCGACAATGGGAATGATTTTCTACATGACATCGCCTTTGGTAACATCCAAAAAGTTTTCGACTAGTTTAAACAACGGAATGAGAAAATCTGTCGGTGATCAAAAATGGTTAAATTTCACTGATGAGTTAGAGTTAATGCGTCAACTTGTAAGTATGGAAAAAATCGTGAAAAATGATATTTTCAATTTAATATACAACGATGTAGATAGCTCAATATGGGTAATAAAAAATGGTGTTGTAAAAGGAAAAATTCCAGGATTCGAATTCAAAAAAGCTTTTTTTGGAATATGGCTTTCTGACAAACCTGTAAAAGAATCGTTAAAAAATGAATTATTGGGTCTAAAAAATTAAAATTAAAAAATTAAAATGAAAAAATCCTTTTTGTTGATAGTTGCTTTTATTCTTTTTTCTAACATATTAATTTCTCAAACTAAAGAAGATTTCTTTAATCAATCTAACGAATTTTTTAAAAAGAATATTAATTTAGATGGCAAATTGAAATATGCTGGATTAAAGAAAAGTCCTGGAGAATTGATGTATATTTTAAAAAATGTAGAAAATTTAAAAATAGATTCTTTAGACAATAATACTAAAGTCGCCTTTTGGATTAATTCATATAATTTATTGGTAATAAAGAATGTCATCGAAAATTATCCGTTAAGATCAACATCATTTGTTAATGATTTTTTTGAAAAAAAGTTTCAAATTGCTGACAATCAATTATCGCTCGAAGAAATTGAATTTAGAGTCAAAGATTTAATTAAAGATCCAGGTTATCATTTTGTTTTATCAAATGGTACCAATGGCGGTTCTAAATTATTAAATTCTGCCTATTTACCAGAAACTGTAATGTATCAGGTTTCTTATCAAATGAAATCTACTATTAACAAACCTGGATTTATTAAAATTATTAAAGAAACCAATTCTATTGAGTTGCCAACGGTTTTTGAAATTCATAAACCTGATTTTGTTACACAATATTTCAACCAAATTGATTTTTTGAATGTGTTTCTTGAGAAAAAAATCGATAATAAATTGCAAATAACCTATGCAAAACGAGATGTCACATTAAATGAGATAAATTAATTAAAATTATATATTAAAAAACTCTAGCTAGATTAAAACCGAAATTCACATTTCCTTTATTCCAATCACCTGAAGTTGCTGCTAAATAACCAGCTTCGTGAATACCACGCGAATTGGTAAAATGCATTTGAAACACGTGACCACCAACTTCAATATCCACACCAACAGAAAGTGGATTTTTATAAATTGATGTTTTAGTTCGATTTAAATGTGCTGCATAGTCAAGGTTTAACGACAATCTTTTTGTTAATTTATATCTTCCGCCAAGACCAATAGCATATTGATTATTTTTTTGAAAATCATTGTCAACAAAATTTTCATGAAAAAAGGTAGGAACCACAATTAATGATAATTTATCAGAAAATTTTCTGGAGATAAGTAATTGTTGCACATAAATAATTCGATCTTTAAAAACCAATTTCGGAAAATTACTTTGTTTTAAAGTGTTATTGAAAGCTGCGCTGCTAAAGCCAACTATTTCGAATGGAAAACCACTCTCTTTTTGGTTAGCAAATCTATATTTTGCAGCTAAATCATAGGCTAACTCGCTTCTACCAGCGCTTAATGACATCCAATTGGTCACACCTTTTATAAATTTTATTTGGGTTACAGCGTTATCAAGACCAAAAAAATCTTCTATTCCACCTTTTACAGATCCAAAACGATGCGCAACAACAAAATATAAATCCCCTTTCGCTGCGATTTTTGTTGATTCTAAATTTACTACTTTTAAACCTTTAAAACTTGAAGAAACAATTTGGTTAGTTTCTTGAATGTCAATATCTTTAAATAAATCTTCGTCTTCTTGAGCAAAACATTTAGCGGATAAAAGGATAATGATAAAAAGTAACATTTTCATATATGGAGATTTTATTTGTTAATTACAACTTGATCAAATTTATATATCTCAAGCAAATCATCATAACCCAGAAATCTGCCCTTAATAATTATTTTCTGATTAAGTTTGGTTACTGGCTTAGAAACAGTATCGAAAGTAGCGAATATTTTTTCGTCTATTACAATTGAATTATCTACAGATTCTATTTTTGTAATAGTTCCTGAAATTTCTATCGTTTTGTCTAATAATTTTTTATTAAAACTTTCATTGCCTTTGGCTAAATCATTGTCTAAAGCAGATAAAGTCATTGTAAAACTAGATGATTCTTGCGAAATATTCCTTTTGGCATGATAAATGTATCGATATCCAACAAAAAGTAAGATTAGTATGATTACAGAAATAATAATTTTTTTATTCATAATATATTTTTAACATCGCAAAACTAAATAAAAATTTATATTGTTGCTGTTAAAAAATAAATTAAATTGAAGTTTTATATAAGTTATCTGTTTTTTAATACCTTTAAGTTATGATAATTTAACTCTAAATATTGTAAATAAAATAGTACAATTAGATTTATTTTTATTACATTAGCTGATTAATTATTACATATTAAGTTCAATGAAAAATAATATTTTATTAACAATTACATTTATATTTATTTTGTGTTCATGTTCAGAAACAAGTCCAATAGATTTGATTGTGGATAATAGCTCAAAACAAACCGAAATCGTTAGTTATGAATTAGACGTAAAACCAATAATTAACACGAATTGTATTGCTTGTCACGGAACGATTCCTATTGCTGGCTCGCCAATGTCTCTTACTAATTTAGAACAAGTTAAAGCGGCAATCCTAACTCGAAACCTTTTAAATAGAATTAATTTGAACAATAATGATAGTCGGGCAATGCCGCAAGGTGGTCCAAAAATGCAACAAACACAAATAGATATTATAACCAAATGGCAAACTCAAAACTTTGCTCAATAATTTTTCAAACATGCGTAAATTTATTTTTTTAGCACTTGCAATGTGCAGTACAGTCGGCTTTGGTCAAAAATTAATTACAAAAACAGGATCAATAAGTTTTGATGGTTCGGTTCCAAGTTTTGAACCAGTAAAAGCTAAAAACGAATCGGTATCGTGTGCGTTTAATTCTGACAATGGTTCTATAGCTTCATTGGCGTTGGTCAAAGCTTTTAGATTTAAAACTGCTTTGATGGAAGAGCATTTCAATGAAAATTACATAGAAAGCAACAAATTTCCAAAAGCAATCTTAAAAGGCAAATTGGTTGATTTTAACAACAATGATTTAAGTGATAAACCTAAAGAATATATATTAAAAGGTTCTATTGAACTTCATGGCATAAAGAAAAACATTAGCATAAAGGCTAATCTGACAAAACGCAATGATGGGGTTTTGATCGAATCCGATTTTACTTTAAATGCATCTGATTTTGAAATTACAATCCCTGCTTTTGTAAAAAGTAAACTAACTGATGTAATAAAAGTAAATGTTGGATTTCTTGTAAAATAATTTTATAAACAAAAACCCAAAATAAATTCTTATGATTAAATATTTTTATTCAATTCTAATTTTATTAGTATTTCAAACACATTTTGCACAAACCAAAGAAAATTTTTTTGAACAAACCAATGAGTTTTTAAAAAATCAAGTTTCGGTCGATGGAAAAATAAATTATTCTAAACTAAAGAAAAGTCCAGGCGAATTATTATACATATTATCAAATACATCTAATCTAAAGATTGATGATGAAAATAATGAAACGCAAATTGCATTTTGGATAAATGCATATAATTTGTTAGTTATTAAAAATATTCTGGAAAATTATCCAATTAAATCTGTAAATTTTATAACTGATTTTTTTGAAAAAAAATTTGAAATTGCTGGTAAATCAATTTCACTTGATGAAATTGAATTATTAACAAAAAATTTAATAAATGATCCAGCAAAGCATTTCATTTTGTCAAACGGTTCTAATGGTGGTCCAAAATTATTAAACAAGGCTTATATGCCTGATTCAGTAATGTATAACATTTCTTATATATTAAAAACTACCATCAACACTACAGGTTACATAAGGATTGTTAATAAAAGAGATTCTATTGAAATTCCAACCGTATTCGAAAAATTTAAACAAGATTTTGTAACACAATATTTTAATCAAATAGATTTTTTAAACGTTTTTTTAGAAAACAAATTAAACAATAAATTAAAAATTAGTTATTATAGCTATGATTGGTCTTTAAATGAATTAAATTAAATACACCTTTTGCTAAAAAAAAACCATTTCTTAAATCAGAAATGGTTTTTTTATTTTATTTTGAATTTTTAAGATATTCCCAAGGAACCATTAGCATGCCAAAATTTACTCCTTTTTCTTTTCCTTGCACTTTGTGATGCAATTTGTGTGTTCTTCTAACTGCTTTCGCATAACGATTATCGGCATGTCTAAACATTTTGAATCTTTGGTGAATAAAAATGTCGTGAACAATAAAATAAGCCCAACCGTATGCAAAAATTCCTAAACCAATTGACAATCCAAGGTCGAAAATACCGTTTTTCCATAAGTAAAAAAACGTCATACTAATTACTGCATAAACAATAAAAAAAGCATCGTTGCGCTCAAACCAAGAATCGTGATCTTTCTTATGATGATCTGCATGTAAAACCCATAAAAAACCGTGCATTATGTATTTGTGACTAAACCAAGCCATAAATTCCATAAAGAAAAATGTTGCGAAGAAAACTAGGATATATAACCACATAATATTTAAAATTTTTTAGACTCGTAGGCTTTAGACTTTTAGATGTTAGACTTTCAGAAGCTAGACTTTCAGAAGCTAGACTTTTAGATGTTAGACTTTCAGACAAAAGATTTTTAGATATTAGATTTTAATATGATTGCTATGTTTAAGTTTTATGGAATTTATTTATTAAATTACATTATTAAATAATCATATATTTGTCAAGTAGATAAGTCTTAAGTCTGCTAATCTAAAGTCTATAAGTCTAACATCTAAAAGTCTCAAAGTTTCAATTCTTATACCCAGATTCTGAATGTCTCAAGTCTAAATAATATTCAACTTATAACTAAAATAACATTTTGCAAAAAGTCCATATTTTTGATAATCTGGAACTCGAATTCGTGTATTTTTTATTTCCGCTGATGGCGTTTTACTTAATCTATAAAGCAATTTTTTATAATAAGAATATGCTGTGTAAACACCAAGTTTGGCTTCTATTGGCAATTTTAAAATTCCAGCATATCCAGCCAAAAAATCATCATTTATTTCGTTAATTATTTTTTGCTTTGAAACTTCGTCTAATTGATTTAAATCTGTATCGGGAAAATATGTTCTGTCTAATCCTTCGAAATCGGCTTTTAAATCTCTTAAAAAATTCACTTTTTGGAATGCCGAACCCAATCGCATTGCCGAATCTTTTAGTTCGTCATATTGATTATTGTTTCCTTTAACAAAAACTTTCAAGCACATTAGACCAACAACATCGGCTGATCCAAAAATATATTCGTCATATTCTGCTTTGGTTTTATATTCTTTTTTTGTCAAATCGAGTTTCATACTTTTCATAAATGCATCGATAAGTTCATTTGGAATTTTATATTTAGTAACCGTATGTTGAAAAGAATTCAAAATCGGATTTAGGCTAATTTTATTTTTTAATGCGTTGGCTAAGTCAATTTCAAAAATTTCGAATAATTCTACTTTATTGTAATCATGAAAACTATCCACAATTTCGTCAGCAAAGCGAACAAAACCATAAATATTGTATATGTCTTGCTGAATACTTGAACCCAACATTCGTACAGCAGACGAAAAAGAAGTGCTGTAAGTTTTGGTTACATTTCTGCTACACGCATAAGAAACATCGTCAAAAATAGATTTCATATTTAAACTTAAATGTTTTTTTTAATCAATTCCGAGACCAATTTACCAGATATTAATGCTGGTGGAACTCCTGGTCCTGGAACTGTTAATTGTCCTGTGAAATAAAGATTTTTTACTTTACTACTTTTTAATTTTGGTCTTAGAAATGCAGTTTGCAATAGCGTATTCGCCATTCCATAAGCATTTCCTTTATAACTGTTATAATCTTCAATAAATTCATTCTTACAAAATGAATGTGTAAATATAATATTTTTTCTTACATTTTGTTGTGTCAAAGTTTCAAATCTATCAATAATTTTGTCAAAATATCGATTCCTTAATTCTTGTGTATCTTCTATTCCAATTGCCAAAGGTATTAAAAAGAAACCAGATTCCATATTTTCTGGCGCACAAGTTTTATCGGTCAATGATGGAAAGTTGGCATAAAACAATGGTTCGTCTGGCCATTTAGGTTCATCATAAATATCTTTGGCGTGTTGATTAAAATCTACATCAAAAAAAAGGGCATGATGAGAAATGTTATCTAATTTTCTATCAAAACCAACGTAAAATAACAACGATGATGGAGCAAAAACACGACTTTCCCAATATTTCTGTGAATATTGTTGGTGTTTTTCTTCTAATAAAGTTTCGGAATGAGCATAATCTGCGCCACTTAAAACAATATCAGATGAAATAATTTTTCCATTAATTACTACCGATTTTGCTTTGTTATTTTCAACATTTATTTTTTCAACATTCGAATTTGTATAGAAAATTACACCTAATTCTTTGGCCAAGCTTTCCATTGCTTTCACTACATCGAACATTCCTGTTTTTGGATGCCAAGTTCCTAATCCGAAATCGGCATAATTCATAAAACTATAAAAAGATGGTGTATCTGATGGTTTTGCACCAAGAAAAAGAACAGGAAATTCTAGTATTTGAATCAATCGTTTATTTTTGAATTTCTTGCGAACATCTTTGCTAATATTACTAAAAAACTGACCTACTTTTTTGGCAGTTTCAATTGTAATTAATTCTAACGGAGAAACTCCTGGTCGATAAACCAAATCTAGAATTGCAATGTCATAGTTTTTTTTTGCATCGCCAATAAATTCTTCTAATACTTTTCCAGAACCTTTTTCTATAGATTCGAATGTTGCAACGATTTCTGGTAAATTATCTGATATTGTTACGAAATCATTAATACCATAATAAACTCTATAAGCTGGCGAAAGTTTTATTAAATCATAATAATCTGAAGTTTTTTTACCAAAATCAGCAAAAAATCTATCAAAAACATCAGGCATCCAGTACCAACTTGGTCCCATATCGAACGTGAAACCGTCTTTTTTGAATTGTCTGGCTCGACCACCAATTGTTTCATTTTTTTCGTAGACTGTGACTTTATTTCCAGCTTTTGCTAAATAACAAGCTGCAGAAAGTGATGAAAAACCCGAACCAATTATTGTAATTTCTTTATTCATTATAATCTAAAATGCCTTTTATAATTCGTTTACTAATTCTAAAATTGATGGAAAAACTATAGAATTTTTACTCATTTTAGTTTGATCAATGTATTCTGTCATTTTGCCAATATACCAAACCTGCGAGGTTTCATCAATAATTTCTTCGTTAATAGATTTTATATAATTATTGACTTCTTCTTTATTAGGTTCGACTGTTATGTATGAAATGTAAACGATATCATTGAAATATCTTTTCAAATCTTTGAGACTTTCGGTCGGAACACTTTCGCCTAAATAAATCGATCGATAACCGTTCGAAAGAATTTCGTAATTCAAATACATCAATCCCAATTCATGAATTTCGTTGTACGGCAAATATAAAACAAAAACTTTATCGTTTCTAGTAGGTTCAAGAATTTGAACTTTTTCGGTGTTTACTAATAATTTTTGCTTTATTAAATAAGTAATAAAATGTTCGTGTGCTGGCGTAATTGTATCGGCTTGCCATAACAAACCAATTTCGGTCATTAGTGGAATGAATACTTCGTAAAAAACTTCTTTGAAAGATTTATTTGACAACAAATCATCGTAAGTTTTTAAAAATTTAGATTGATCGAAATTCATCATTGCCATTTTAAAATCGCTAATTGCATGACTTTTTGCACTTTTCGATGACACAATTTCTCTAACCATTTCCGGTATTTTATCTACTGGATATTCAGCTATTTTAGAAATTTTGTACCCATAATTATGGAGCAAAGTAATGTTTAACAGTTTTTGTAAACTTGCTAAATCATAAGTACGAATGTTTGTGTCGGTACGCATGGGTTGCAAAACATCGTAACGTTTTTCCCAAATGCGAATAGTGTGCGCCTTGATTCCTGAAAGATTTTCGAGGTCTTTAATGCTAAAAACATTTTTTACGTTGTTCATCTTTTTTACAAATTAGTTAAACAAAAGTAAACATTAATTTCTGTTTAACTATCAAAATATAAAAAAACTTCTAATCTAGAATGATTCTATCAAACGAATTGATTTTATCTAACTCTAAAATTGTCTTTGAACTATCGAAATTGGTATGGTACATGAGTTGAAATTTTGCTCCATAAATTATTTCATCAAATGAATAAGATGTTCGCACAGAAACCTGACTACTAAACATTTCATCGAACGCTTTCATGTAAATTATTATTTCACCTTTAGTGTTTTTAAAATCGTGTTCGGTAAATTTAAACAATGGACTTTCTTCATTGATTGGGTGTACAATTGTCCAACTTAATGTTAAAGCAGTAATTTTATCGTATTCGAGTTTTAATGGAAAAAACTGATTTTTTCTAATTCCGTTTTCTTCAACAACAATTGCAAGCGTTATTTTGGCTTCGGCATCAATCAGATTCGTATTTTTAAAAGGCGCCATTCTTAACATTAATGCACGACCATTTTGAAAAGGAGTAATCAAAGCATTTTCAGAAAATTTTATATGAGCTGTTGGTTTGCTAAATCGTCCGTACAATAAACCTGTCGCTAATGCAAATGCTAAAAGCCCAAAAAGTGCTTCGGTTGCTGCGATTGAACTTGTTAGAAAACCATTTGGACTGATGTGTCCATAGCCAACTGTTGTAAAAGTTTGTGCGCTAAAAAAATAGGCTTGTCCAAATTTCTCGAGTTCGGTTGTGCCAGAAATACCGTTTAAATATTCTACACCTATTATATAATACAAAAATGCAAATAATAAATTGGCAATTATAAAGAATAAAATTACAACCAAAATAAATTTCCAACGTGGCAGCGATAACATTGTGTGAAACCAACTAATTTTGTCAAGCCATGAAACGCCTCGTTTTTCAAGATTTGAACTGCCATTTTTATTGATTAATCTGCCACCATTATTCGATGCATTGACGCCAAAACCAGTATTTGTATCGGTTTTGAGTTTTTGATTAATTTTATCGTTTATAGACATTTAGATTTTTTTTGTAAAAATAAACAACTTAAATGTTTTATCAAATATTTAAAATCTAATAAATTTCGGTTAATTCTATTATTTATAGCTTTTGTCATTCCGACGAAGGAGAAATCACATAATGTGAGCAACTAATGAGATTCCTTCTTCGTTGGAATAACAATACTAATAAATTTAATTGCGGAAAATGCTGATATTAGTAGAACAAAGTTATAAATTATTACTTCAAAATATCTTCCAACGCTACATCAATATCAGGAAATTTAAATTTGAAACCTTCATTTATTGCTTTTTTAGATGAAATATTTTTATTTGTAAAAAGCAATTCGCACATATCGCCAAGAATTAATTGCATAACAAATCTTGGAATATTTGGCATAAACAATGGTTTTTTAAGAATTCTGGCAATTGCTTTAGTCAGTTTCTCATCAGATACAGTTTCTGGAGCAACAGCATTATAAACGCCCTCGGAATTATTTTTTAGCAAGAAATAATACAAATTCACGACATCATGTATATGTATCCAAGACTGAATTTGTTTTCCAGATCCATAACTCGAGCCAAAACCTAACTTTATCGGCTTTAAAATTTCGGCAAGTGCGCCACCATCTTTGTCGTAGACAATTCCGGTTCTAACTTTACAAACTTTTATGGCTAGTAATTTAAATTGATCTACAGATTTTTCCCAATTTACGACTACATTACTTAAAAAACCATCGGCAATTTCGGTTTCGGTTTCAGAATAAATTTTACTAAAACTATCAGGGTAAATTGCAGTTCCCGATGCCGAAATAATTTGTTTTACTTGATGAGGATTTCTCTTTAACGTATTATAAAGTAAATTAGTAGATAAAATTCGACTTTCGATAATTTCTTGTTTGTATGATTTTGTCCAACGTTTTGCAATGTTGGCACCAGCAAGATGAATAATTGCATCGACACCAATTAGTGAGCTTTCATCAATTTTACCTTCGTCAGGATTCCAGTAAAACCCTTGATAATTAGGTTTGCTTTCTATCTTGGTTTTGGATGTTGATAAGTAATTTATTGAAATATTATTGTCAATTAATAGTTTCGATAATTGTTTTCCGACAAATCCGGTTGCACCAGTTATTAGAATTTTCATTTTATTTTTATAGTTTAAAATGGTTTAAAGTTTAAAGTTGTTTAAAACCGTTTTGAAAGCATAAAACTATTAAACTAAAACTGTAAACATCTAAACATTATCACAAACTTTTTAAACAATTTTAAACAACTTTAAACTGCAAACCCGAAACTATTTTACCCGTACACTCCATTCAAAATCAAATTCCGACACTTGTTCGCCTTGTTCATTAATTCCTATAGATTTCATCCAAATGGTTTGACCTTCGTTGGTTTCGATGGCTTTTTTTATGGCATTTTCAATAAATAATCCGTCGTTGCAAGTAAAAGTGATTCGACCAACTGCTTTTTTGGTAAAATTCGATTTAGAATTGGCAACCAACATCGAAATATTTTTTTTAGAATCTCGAATTTGCGATAATACCAATGCGCCAGTCGTTAATTCGGCTGCCATTGCTTGCACTGCAAAATACATCGAATTGAAAGGATTTTGATTGATGTATCTATATTTTACGGTAGCAATACATTTTAGATTATCGATAAATTTAGCACGAACGCCACATAAAAACGCAGATGGTAATTTAAAAAATATAAAAATATTAACATCAGATTTGGTAAGTGCCATTTTGATTTTTTTTACAAATGTAGGGTTTTTGTTTAAAATATAGAAGATAGATTTTGAGATCAGAGACTTTATACTTTAGATTTTAGACATTAGACTTTAGATTTTTAGACTTTAAACTTTGAGATCAGAGATATAAGACTTTGAATTTATCTAAAATGAAGATTAATAGCTGCTATGATTTGTTTTCATCATTTTGTCTATCATCCTAAAGTCTAATGTCTCTTTCTCTAGCATCTAAAAGTCTAATATCTATTTGTCTAAGGTCTAAAGTCTCAATAAAACAGCTCAATTTGTTAAATAAAGGTTAATAATTAGTACTATGCGAAACAAGATACTGTTTTTTAGCCTTATCTTTGTATAAGAAATTAATAGCTATTAGAAAGTATTATATACAAACCGAGTTTCAATCATGTAAATCAATTCGCTAAAAAGCGAAACACGTTAGAAAATGAAAAATTTAATCACCCAAAAAATCCAAATTACAAAATTATGAACATAGAAAACACAAAAGCCCAAATGCGAAAAGGTGTTCTCGAGTTTTGCATCTTGTCAGTTTTGAAAGACAAAGAAGCCTACACCTCTGAAATTTTAGATACTCTAAAAAATGCAAAATTACTGGTCGTCGAAGGCACAGTTTATCCACTTTTGACAAGACTAAAAAACGATGGATTACTCAACTATCGTTGGGAAGAATCAACATCTGGTCCACCTAGAAAATATTATGGATTGACCGAACTTGGAAAAACTTTTTTAAACGAATTAAACAGTACTTGGACCGAATTATCAGACGCAGTACAACTCATAACAATCAAAAACTAACACGATGAACAAGACAGTAAACATAAATTTAGGAGGTATTTTATTTCACATCGATGAAGATGCATACCAAAAATTGAATCGCTATTTTGAGGCAATCAAACGCTCGTTAACCAACTCATCTGGACAAGATGAAATCATAAAAGACATCGAAATTCGAGTTTCGGAACTTTTGACCGAGAAACAAAAAACCGAAAAACATGTTGTCGGAATAAAAGATGTTGAAGAAGTTATTGCTGTAATGGGTCAACCCGAAGATTACATAATTGACGATGATGGAACAACTAACACGACTTCGACTGGTTTTTCTGCAACTTCTAGAACAACCAAAAAATTATATCGTGATCGTGATAATGCAGCAGTTGGTGGCGTACTTTCTGGACTTGGATATTATTTTGGAGTAGAAACAGTTTGGCTCAGGTTGGCATTATTAGCTTTGGTTTTCTTTGCTGGAACTGGTGTTTTGCTCTACATTATCCTTTGGATTGTTATGCCAGAAGCAATTACTACATCAGAAAAATTAGAAATGAAAGGCGAACCTGTTAATATCGAAAACATCGAGAAAAAAGTTCGTGAAGGTTTTGATACAGTTTCTGATAAAATTAAAAATTTAGGAGAATTTACCAAGGAAGAAGCCAATAATCTAAGTGAAAAATTTGGTAAAAATGTAAATACTCACGGCAAAAACCTTGGCAATTCGCTTGGTGATTTTATAATCGTAATTCTTGGCGTATTTGCAAAATTTATTGGCGGAATTATTATCATGATTGCTGCTATAACTTTAATTGGTTTATTTATTTCGCTATTTACTTTTGGTTCTACTGAATATTTAGATGTGCCTTGGTTAGATTATTTTAATAGCTTTAATTATGGCAACACATCAATGTTTTTGATAGGATTGTTGTTCTTTTTTGCAATTGGAATTCCGTTTTTCTTTCTATTAATGTTAGGATTAAAAATAATGATTCCAACTATAAAATCAATTGGAAATATTGCTAAATATACACTTCTAGCAGTTTGGTTAATCGCCGTTGGAATTTTAATTTCGCTTGGAATTCGTCAGGCTCAAGAAGTTGCATTTGATAATAAAACAATCCAAAAACAACAAATAAACATTCTGCCAACCGATACTTTAATGGTTTCGTTCAAGTCGAATACCTATTATTCTAATCATTCTACAAATAAAGGAAATCTTGAAATTGTTGAAGATTCTTTATCGCAAAAGAAAATTTATTCTAATGATATTTCTTTCGAAGTTTTGCCAACCGATGCAAGATTGCCATACATTCAAATTGAGAAACGTGCCAACGGAAAATCGTCTATCGATGCCAAACAAAAAGCCGAAAAAATTAATTATAATTTCAAAATAGTTGGAAATAAATTAATTCTTGATGATTATTTTTTGACAGATATGGAAAATAAATTCAGAGATCAAGAAGTTCAGATTTTCTTATACTTACCAAAAGGAACAATTTTCAAGACTGATGAAAACGTAAAAGAATTTGACGAATCTGATAATGACTTTTTTAATTTGCACCACAGCTCAGACCAATATTCATATAAGGTAGAAGAAAATAAAGTAAAATGTTTGGATTGTCCAAAAGATGAAACGGATGAATATAATGATGGCAATGAAGATTTTAATATTGATATTAATAATGAAGGTAATGACGAAAACATCAATATTAAATCGCCAAATATCAAAATCAGTAAAGATGGAATTTCGATAACCGCCGATTCTACTGATGAAAATTCATCTGATAATAAAGAGTTTAAAGAATTGAAAATCAACAAAGATGGAATAATCATTAAAACCAAATAACGATGATAAAAGTAATTATATTGCTCATAAAGTTCATTATTGCCGCAACACTTGCTTTATTTCTAAATTCTTGTAACGTAAAAACCGATTTTGGAAATGGCAAGAAAGGCAACGGAAATGTGTCAACCGAAGTTCGAAATGTCTCAGAAAATTTCTCGAGTATTGATGTAGAATCAGGCATAGAAGTTGTTTTGGAACAATCATCAGACAAGTTTGTATCGGTCGAAGCCGAAAGCAATTTGCAAAAATCAATAGATACCAAAGTCGAAAATGGGGTTTTAATAATAGAACCTAACGAATCGATCAACGCCACCAAAACCATCAAAATAATTATTAGAATGCCAAAAATCGAAGCTTTGGAAGCATCGAGCAGTTCGAAAATTAACGGAATTGGAACATTTAAAGGTGAATCGATTTCGATAGATGCCTCGAGTTCAGCCGAAGTCGATGTGACTTTAAAATACGACATCATAACGCTAGACTCATCAAGTGCAAGCAGCATTACCGTCAAAGGATTGGGTTTAAAACTAGAAACTTCGGCATCGAGCGGTGCCGAAATCGAAGCCAAGGAATTACTAGTTAACGAAATCACAGCCGATGCTTCAAGCGGTGCAAATATGACAATAAATCCGATTGTAAACTTAAATGCAAACGCATCTAGCGGCGCAAATATTATGTATAAAAAGGAACCAAAATCTATTTCGAAAGATGAAAGTTCTGGAGGAAATGTTGGGCGAGAATAATCTAGTTTGCAGATTTCAGATTTCAGGTTACGGATTTCAGATTGCAGATTTCAGATCGCAGATTTTAGAATCATAGTAATATTTAAGTAATAATAAAACTATAAATCAAGTTAACAAATGAAATATTTCAATCAAAATTTAATCAAAAACTTTGTAATTCTATTGTTTTTTATTTCAGGATTCGTTTTACAAGCGCAATCAGCGAAGAGTTATTCTAAAGAAGTTGAGGCAAAAATTAAGAAAGTTGAAAACAATCTATCAGGATGGTTACAAATAAAAGATAAACCTCAAAAATGGACATTAAATGAAAGAATGAAATTTTATAATACTAATGGTGTAAGCATTGCGGTAATTAAAAATTATAAAATTGAATGGGCCAAAGGTTACGGTTGGATGGACAGTTTAAGACAAAAACCTGTAACAACCGAAACTTTATTTCAGGCTGGTTCAAATAGTAAATCTTTGAATGCAATTGGAGTTTTAAAGTTAGTTCAAGATGGAAAATTAAATCTCAATGCAGATATAAATGACTATTTAAAAACTTGGAAATTTCCTTACGATTCTTTATCAAAAGGAAAAAAAATAACGATAGGAAATTTATTAAGTCACACTGCTGGACTTAGTGTTCACGGATTTTATGGTTATGAAAATGGAGAAAAAACACCAAATTTAACACAAATATTAAATGGTCAAAAACCAGCCAATTCAGAAGCAGTTCGTTCAATATTTGAACCATCTCTTAAATATGAATATTCTGGCGGCGGAACAACCATTTGTCAATTAATTATTCAAGATGTTACTAGAAAATCTTATGATGAATATATGTCAGAAAATGTTTTGAAACCATTGAATATGACAAATAGTTTTTTTGCGCAACCGCCACCAGTTGAAAAACAGAATTTATTAGCAACAGGATTTTACAATGATGGAAAATCGGTAAAAGGAAAATATCGAATTTATCCAGAACAAGCAGCTGCCGGATTATGGACAAATCCTATTGATTTAGCAAAATATGTAATTGAAACTCAACTTGCTTTAAAAGGAAAATCCAAAAAAGTTCTTTCAGAAGAAATGACTAAATTAAGACTTACACCATATATTGATAGTCAAGCAGCGTTAGGTGTGTTTATCAAAAACAAAAATGGGGTTAAAAATTTTGAACATGGAGGAGTAATCGAAGGTTATGTGAGTGAATATGTAGGCACACTTGAAGGAGGAAATGGTGTAGTTGTAATGGCAAATACATATAATACTGCTTTTTTATATGAAATTATAGGAAGTGTCGCATCAATTTATGATTGGAATAATACTTATACGCCTGAAATCAAACAAGAAATTATAGTTGAAGATAAAAATTTACAAACTTTTTTAGGAAAATATACATGTGGAGATAATATTTACTCAATAATCAAAAAAAGTGACGGAATTTATCTTAACATAATTAAAAACGATTATTTTGGGAGTGGCATGTGGAAAATACATTTTAGTGACAATACTAATTTTTTTGTTGCCGAAACCAAAGCCAATTTTAAATTTGTACAAGATATTTCTAGTAAAATTATTGGTTTTAATTGGAATGAGGATTTAGTAAAAAAGGAGGAATAACAATTTCAATTTCAGAATTGATTAGATAATCAAACTATAAATCAAGTTAATAAATGAAAATCATCAATCAATTATTATTTATATTACTTTTTGCAACTATTTCGCTTTCCGCACAAGTTGATAGAAAATCAGATTTATACAAAACAATAATTTCTAAAGACAGCTTGCTTTTTAATGTAGGTTTTAACACTTGCGATATAAAACAATTTGAAAATTTGTTGAGTGAAAATCTAAAATTTTATCACGACAAAGATGGTATTTCTGATAAAACTAAATTTCTTTTTGACTTAAAAAATGGACTTTGTAAAAATCCAGAAACACGCCAAGTAAAAAGGTTTTTAATAAATGAAAGTACCGAAATTTTTCCACTTTACAAAAACGGAATTATTTATGGTGCAGTTCAAAATGGAGAACATATGTTTTCTGAAAAACGAGAAAGCCAAGCCGGAATTGCTAAATTTACTAACGTTTGGCAATTGGAAAGCGGCGAATGGAAATTGGCAACATCATTTAGTTTTGACCATCAAGCATTTGAAAACCGTAAACAATCAAAAAAATGAAAAATCAATTTAAAATCCTAATATTAAGTTTATTGATATGTTTCAATATCTCTGCACAAATTCAAGATTTTGTGAAAAGAGATAGCATTATTTACACAATTCACAAATCAAGCATTGGGAAAATTGCTTTTATGGAACAATCTATCGCAATTGAGAACTTCAAAGAAACCGATTTTCTAAAATCATTTGAATTAAAAGAAAATTCAGATTTAAATATTCGAGTATTTTTAGGAAATTCTTTGACAAATTATCTTCATTTGCTCTCGCCAAAATCAACTGTTGAAGAGCTGACAAAAAACGGAAATTTTCAATTTACTTTTATTGTTGATGGTAAAATAATTTATAAAGAGAATTTAAATGTTGGTGCAGGAAGCGTTGAAAGTAAAAATCAAAAAACATTATTTAGAATTCCGTTAATAAGTGCTGCCAACGAAGATTCTTGGGGAAGATTTCTTTGGAACCGATTTTACGCCTCTGGCGGACAAGATGCATTTTCTGAAGGAGAACATATCCTGAAAATTGAAATACGACCGTATTTAAAAATCAACGAAATTTTAACAGGAAACATAATTGCCGAAGGACAAATAAAAATAAATGTTCCGGTAATAAAAATCGATGAAAAACTTGTAAAAATTCAGCCAATTATAAATAACAAAGATTGGAAAATTTCTTCTCAAAAATATGATATTACAAAAATTGAAGAATTGAATCGAAAAATTGCTAAAAAAACTTTCAAGAATATTACGAGTATAGTCGTAATTAAAAATGGCAAAATTTTATTGGAAGAATATTTTAATGAAGCTAATAGAAATACGCTTCACGATACACGATCGGTTGGAAAATCTTTCGCATCAACCTTGTTGGGCATTGCAATTGACGATAAATTTATAAAAAGTGAAATGCAAACCTTGAAAGAATATTATGATTTAAAAACTTTTCAAAATTATTCAATTACAAAAAACAATATTACTCTAAAAAGTTTGCTAACAATGAGCTCAACCTTTGAAGGTTCTGACATAAATTCTGATTCGCCAGGTAACGAAGAAAATATGTATCCGTCAGACAATTGGGTTGATTTTACTTTAAATCTTTCTATTGATAAAACAAAAGTATTAAACAAACAATGGGATTATTTTACGGCAGGTTGTATAGTTTTGGGTGATATTATTCATAAATCTGTACCAAATGGTTTAGAAAAATATGCAGATAAAAATTTATTTAAACCTTTAAATATTACAAAATATAAATGGCAATATACGCCACAAAAAGTAGCAAATACAGCAGGAAGTTTGCAATTGTGTTCCTTAGATTATGCAAAATTTGGACAATTATATAAAAATCAAGGAACTTGGAATAGCAAACAAATTTTATCAAAAGAATGGGTTGCAAAAAGTTTGTCGCACCAAATGGAAATATCCGAAAATGAATATTATGGTTATTTATTTTGGAATAAAACGTTTAAAGTTAATGGCTTGGATTATGAAGTTTATTATTCAAGTGGAAATGGTGGAAATAAAATTTTTATTTTCAAAAACCAGCCAATTGTAATTGTTATGACGTCGACAGCATATAATACGCCTTACGGCGAAAAACAAGTTGAAAAAATAATGCAGGAATATTTAATTCCTTCAATTTCAAAATAATAAATAATATAAGCCAAAAAAACCATTCATTTCTGAATGGTTTTTTATCTAAAAAGAGCCGGCGGAGGGACTCGAACCCACGACCTGCTGATTACAAATCAGCTGCTCTAGCCAACTGAGCTACGCTGGCAATGCGTGTGCAAATATAATACTGAATTTTAAATTTCCAAATTAAATTTACACTTTTTTATAAAAATGTTATGCTAACTCGTTGATTTTTGCAACCAATTGGTTTGCAGCAGTTTCTAAATCTTTGCCAATTGCATTGAAATGAGATTTTTTATTTTCAACATTTTTTTCGTTTACTCTTACAATCAAACTATCGAAAGTTGCAATTGCTTCATCAATCAATCCGTTAGATTTTTCTGTTGGTTTGCCTGTTGTAGCCATTTCCCAAAGGTAAACTGCTTCAATAATATCACCTAAAACATAATTAATGTCTTTTTTTAAATTTTTAATGTTTGCCATTTTATTTTAATTTTAAAATCTCGACTGCGCTTGATTGGACAAGCTTGGAGAGAAAATTGATTTTTTTATTCGGGTGCAAAAGTACAATTAATAAATCTATAAATCGCTATTAAATGTAAATTTCTAATAATGATGCATTTCCAGATAATTCAAAATCTTTTAACGCAGCAGGAATTAGAATTGTATCGCCTTTAGAATATCGAAATGTTACCTTATTATGTATCAAATCAAAATTGCCATCAACACACATATAAACCGTGAATGAATTATCATTTTTTTGAATATTTATTTGTCCGTCAAGCGGAATAAAATTTGTCGTAAAATAAGGACAATTTACAGTTTCATTGCTTTCATTGATGTTTTTTGAATAAAATTTTTGAGTATCGACTTTGTTATAATTTATCGCATCAAGTGCCAAATCGGTGTGCAATTCTCGCTCTTTTCCGTTGGCATCTTTGCGTTCAAAATCATAAATTCTGTAAGTAATATCAGATGTTTGCTGTATTTCTGCAACGACCATTCCTGCGCCAATAGCATGTATTGTGCCAGTTTCCAAAAAGAAAACATCGCCTTGACGCACTTTTTTGGAATCCAAAATCGATAGAAGTGTTTTATTTTCTAAATTTTCGATATACGATTCTTTCGAGCTGTTTTCATTAAAGCCAACGATTATTCTTGCATCTTCATCGGCTTGCATAATGTACCACATTTCGGTCTTGCCAAATGAATTGTGTCTTTTTTTTGCCAATTCATCGTTAGGATGCACTTGAATCGATAAATCTTGTCGTGCATCAAGATATTTGAAAAGCAACGGAAAATCGAATCCAAATTTTTCGTGAACTAATGTTCCAAGAATTTCTTTTGGAAAATTTTCAATCATTTCATTTAACGATTTTCCTTTATATTCGCCGTTTGCAACAATACTTACATCATTTTTGACAGTAGAAATTTCCCAACTTTCGCCAGTAATTTCAGAGTTAATTGGTTTGTCGAGAAAAGTTTTTAACTTTGTGCCACCCCAAATTCGGTCTTTTAAAATAGGTTCAAATTGAAGCGGATAAGGTTGAAATTGCATATTATTTTTATTAAAATTTAAATCAAATTTACGAATGACTTTACAAATAGAAACTCCAGCATTGCTATTTTCGGCGACTTCGTTGATACTTTTGGCCTATACAAATCGATTTTTAACGATTGCTCAAATAATCAGAGGATTAAAAAAAACTTATGATCAAGAGCAAAATAAAACCATTTTATTAGAAATTAAAAACCTAAATTTACGTTTGACACTTATTCGTTACATGCAAATGTTTGGTGTTTTGTGTTTATTTCTTTCAGTATTTGCAATGTTATTCTTGTTTTTTGATATGCAAATTTATGCAATTTATTTGTTTGCAACAAGTTTGCTTTGTTTGCTCATTTCCTTAGGTATTTCGTTTTGGGAAATCTCAATTTCAGTCAATGCTTTACGTTTGCATTTAAGCGATTTATTAGATCAAGAAAAATGAATTTCACCCGATAATCCACAATAAAACTGGCTTTTTCGATTCTTGCAACTTTACATCAAGAATTGTCATAAATTCGTTAGAAACTGCTGGGCAACCCCAACTTAATGGCGAATATTTAGGATAAACTTCTTGGTCGGCAACGGCTTCCCAACTGTGCAAAACCGTTATTCGTTTAACAGCATTAGAATTGGTTTTTTCTAATCCGTAGAGCCAATATTTTATTTTGATTCCCCATTTGCTAAAATCTCGTGAACCAATCGAATATTTGCCAAGCGACGAACAATGACTGTCTAATTTATTGCTGAAATTGGCTTTTTTCCACTTGGTTTCATTATTTTCAAAAACATCGCAACTTCCATGAGTTGCTAATTTTTCGTAAATATTTTTTTTGGTTTTAAAGTCATATAAAAAGAAACGATTTCGTCCTGAATGAATACTCAAATCTATCAAAATATAATATTCAACATTCATATCATTTGCTTTACAAAAACTTTCTGCTTCGATATTTATTTTAGAATAATCTTTTTTAACAAATGGTTTTTCGGGTTTGTATCCAAAAAAAGTTAAAAATAAAAGCAGGATTTTAATATTCATGTTTTTTTATTTTTGGGATTTTTTTAATTTCAAAATTCGTTATTCAAAATTCAACATTACATTAGTTATTAAATAATATGAATTTGATATTGAATAACTTATATTATATTAAACCGAATAAATTTCCTTACATCCCGAAAAGTTTTCCTGAACAGCTTTGACAAAGTTTTAAACTTTGTCAAAGATTATTGTAATAAAATATAATCGGTATAATGTAATACTTTAATATTATACAATAACTAAAAAATTTTCGTTTTAGTATTAAACTATTTGCACAAATATTAGTCCAATAAAAAAGCATTATTAAAATGGATAATTTCACACTTTGGTCTTTGCGATTGGGTTTTTCGCACAAGCAATCTAAAACTATCGAAAAAATAGGTTTAAAATCTTTTTTAAATCAATCTTTTGACCTAAAATTCGACAATTCTATTCCTGATTTTCTTGCCGAAAGCCCAAAAACTATCGAAGATTTTCAAGCCCTAAAAGCTGCAAAAAGTATTCAAAGTCAAGAAGAAAAAACCAAAATTTTGCGCAAAGAAGTTAAAACATCAATCGAAATGAAAGCTTGGTGGCTAGACAAAATGCAAGAAGCCGAATTTCCATTATCTGAAAAAATGACTTGTTTTTGGCACAATCATTTTGTAGCTACTTTCCAGAAAGTAAAAGTCAACTATTGGGTATTTCAACACAACCAAATACTTCGTGAAAACGCTTTCGGTAATTTTAAAGATTTGACCAAAAAAATTATTAAAACCAATGCAATTGTTAAATATTTAGATAATAATGACAATAAAAACGGAAAATTAAACGAAAACCTTAGCCGTGAACTTTTAGAATTATTCACGTTAGGAATAGGAAATTATACCGAACAAGACATAAAATATGGTGCCAAAGGTTTGGCAGGATTATCAATTGGAGGCGAATCAGCAATTTATCGACCAAAATTCGAAGACAATGAAAGTTTTGAATATTTTGGCAAAAAAGGCAATTTCAAGATTGATGAAATGGTTGATATTATTTTCGAACAACCAAATATTCAATATCTTATAACCAGAAAAATCCTGAAATGGTTTATTTATGACAATCCAAATGAAGATTTGGTCAAATATTATGGCGATTATTTCAAGCAACAAAATTTTGAAATTAAACCATTATTAATAAAAATTTTCACAGAAGAGTTCGATAAAAAAACGGCTGGTTCCAAAATTAAAAATCCATTAGAATATGTTCTTCATTTGACCAACGAATTGCAAATCGAAAAACCAAATTCTAAATTGATTTCGTTTTTTCTTGCCCAACAAAACATGGATTTATTCAATCAGCCTAATGTAAAAGGTTGGGTTGGTGGCAATGCGTGGTTGACATCACAAACCTATTTGCAACGCGATAATGCAGCAGATTTATTGTGTAATGGTAAAAATTTTAAAGGCAGAAAAAAATTACAAGAAAATGACGACCAAATGTCAAATGAAAATTCGTCTGAATTATTAAAAGTAAATCTAGCTTGGAATAAATTAGGAAACAATAAGCAAATAATTACCGAATTAAATGAAAGATTATTATTCCAAATAAATGAAAATCAGCAACTTGATTTCGAAAAAATCTTAAAATATGATTTCAATCCAAACAACGAAGGTTCGAATAATGCAGTTTTAAGATTGTTTAATGCAATGGTCAAAATGCCAGAATTTCAAATAATATAGTTTTCAGTCGCAGTTTTCAGTCGCAGTTAGCAACTGAAAACTGTGACTGCAACTGAAAACTTTCTAAAAATGAACAGAAGAAATTTTTTATCGCTCACAGGCACATTTACGGGCGGAAGTTTAATATTGCCAAGTTTTTTGAACACATTTGCCATGCAAAAAAGTTTGGTAATTGGCGAACAATGTTTGGTTTTCATTCAATTAAATGGCGGAAACGATGGTTTGAACACTTTTATTCCGTTTCAAGATGATTTGTATTATCAATTGCGACCCAATATTGCAATTTCTAAAAATGATGTTATTGCTGGCAATTCTGGAATGGCATTTCACCCAGCTTTAAAAGGATTTGCAGCAATGCAACAAGCAGGCGATTTAGCTGTAATTCAGAATGTTGGCTATGAAAATCCTGTTCGGTCACATTTTCGAAGTCAAGAAATTTGGCAAACTGCACCAACCAATCAAGAATATTTAAACGATGGTTGGCTAGGTCGATATTTAGATGCAAACTATCAAGAAAATCATCCTACAGCTGGAATTAACATTGATTCTATTGATAATTTTGCTTTAAAAAGTCAAGAACCAAATTCAATAACGGTTAAAGATCCTGCAAGATTTTCATCAAATAAAAATATAGATTTTGATGTAAAATTATCCGAAAACCCACAATTGGATTTTGTTAGAAAAGTTGCCAATTCAATCGATGAAGGCGCTAATGAAATTCAAAAAGCATTAAAAAACACATCAATTTCCGAAGTTATTTATCCAAAAACTGGCTTGGCAAAAAACTTAGAATGGATTTCGAAATTAATAAAAGGGAATCTGAATTCGAAAGTTTATTACACAACATTGGGCAGTTTTGACACGCACGATAACCAATTGGCGTTGCACAAAAATAAATTAACCGATTTGAATGATGCAATTTTTAGTTTTTATCAAGACTTGAAAAAAGCCAATCAATTGCAAAATGTAACAATTGTAGTTTTCTCGGAATTTGGTCGCCGTGTGAAAGACAATGGCAAAGGCACCGATCATGGAACTGCTGCGCCAATGTTCATTATTGGTGGAAATAATCAAGGAAAAATCATCGGGAAAAATCCAAATTTATTGAATTTAGACAATGGCGATTTGACACATGAAATCGATTTTCGAAGTGTTTATGCCAGTTTATTAAAAAATAAAATGAATTTCGATCCAAGCAAAATCGGAATTAAAAATCGAGTTTTAGATGGGTTGTTTTAAGAAAGTTGCTGTTGTAATGAAATTTGTTTTTTGAATTTTGTAGTAAATAAAAAAACCAGCCGAATAATTGGCTGGTTTTTTTTAATCATTTTTTTTTAGAACCTTAGTCTCTATCAAATAAACGAGCTTCTTTTTGAATTAATTCTCTAATATCTTTTCCTATTTCTTGATTTCCATCAACATCAGTGGTGCTAATTTCTATAATTCCGTTGCCATTTCCGTCTAACAATAAACTATTACTTGCCAAATCGGTAATCTTTGCAATTAGCGCATCCAATCTTAGTCTAATATTTAATGAAATATTATTGCTGTCTACAATAAAATCTTTTTTATTATCATCAAAATCCATATTGATTTCCAGCTCTTTATCACTCCATATTTCGAATGCTTTTCCGTTAACTGTTCCTTTTAAAAAATAGGTTTTACCATTCATTTCGCCAGATTGAATGCTTCTTTCAAACTTAAATTTTATTTTTTCATATTGTCCGTTTGGTATGTCTAAAGTTGTAATAACTTGATTCAGGTTTTGATCTACATTTAGTAAATCTAGTAAGAAAGGACCTCTAAGCTTTACATCTTCATAAATAGAATCTTTTGTGTTGTGTTTTTCACTTTCTTGGTCTATTTCAAACTTAACTCTGCCAATGTTTACTTTAAAATCTGATAAAATGGCTGGAGCCATTGACCTATTGCCTAAAGACACTCTTCCTGTTTCAGAAGAAAAAGTTGACGAAGCCTTTAAAGTAACTGTTCCTGTTGTAGAACTATTGTCATTTGAACAAGAATTTGCCATAAAAACAAGCACACCTAAAATTGCAATTTTTTTCATTGTTTGATTTTTTTTAAATTAAATTAGAATCTTTATTATTAAACAGTTTAAAGCTAAATTACCCTACCTAAATTTTAAAAAAAGATAGATTTATTTACAAAGAAGTAATTTCTAAATATTATTGTCATTTAAAACATAAATTTGTATGAATATTCTATTTGCTATTATTTTATTTAACAAAAAAAAACCAGTTGATTTAACTGGTTTGTAGATATATAAATTTGTTTCTATTTTAATTTTTTTCAAAAGTGATATAATCTGTACCACCATTTCCACCGCTAACATGCACTAATCGAACTTTGGTGTCTGTTCGTTCCAAAATATTCCAATCTTCGGTCAATTCTTGAAAATTTGATGGAGTTGCAAACCCAATATTAAAATCTAAATCATTGCTTGGACTATCATCTAAACTGTTGTCTGAAGTAACTGACCAAGTTCCAATATAGTTATTAGTACCATTGTTTGCTGTTAAAACTCCAGCTGCTGCGAAAGTAAAATTATATCCAGAAAAAATTGCAGTTTGGTTATTTCCAGAATCTTGATACAAAGTAATTTTCCATGTTCCTGTCGAAACTGTTTGAATTACAGGTGTAGGATCGACAGTTGAATTAGGTGTTGGATTGTCGTCATTGCTGCACATTGACGCAACGTTTAGCATGAAAATCGATGCTAAAAACGTAAATAAAAATAATCTTTTCATAATATTTTATTTAAAATTAATTAAAAATTGAATTAGTTGTGTTCATTAAAAATATAATTAATGTAAAAATGATTGACCATATTAAGAATTGAGTTAAAAAATAACTTTTTAATTTAACCTCTTGAATTATTGATTTTGATATCATTATATATAATTGTGTAAATTAATTTTTAGTTAATGTTAGAAAATCATTGCCACCATTACCGCCACTAGTGTGCTTTAATTTTATTGTAGTTGCATTAAATTCTTTTACTTGCCAATCTTCTTCGATTTCATTTAGTGTCAACCCGTCGAATGCTAAAAGCAGTTGCAATTTTCCGCTGTCTATAAAGCTTGACCAATTTCCATTAATATTTAAAGCATTTTTTATTGCAATTGATGTTCCGTTAGAGTTGAATGTTAAATTATATCCCGAATAATTAGAAGTTTCATCTTCATTATCAAAAAAGTAAGTAATTCGCCACGTTCCTGATGATAAAATTGATGTGAATGTTGGATTTCCGTTGCCACCAATATTATCATTATCGCATTTCTTTTCAGACGATTTTATAGCAGTTTCTAATTCTATATTACTATTAATAATAATTGTGTTACCGTTAGAATTCACAATCGATATTGGATAATTTATTGCAGCAACTGTGGTATTTGACAAGTTTTTAATAAAGTTAAATAATTGACTATTACTTTGGATAGTGATTGAATTGGCAACTTGATTATTAGGATTATAAATACTAACCGATATTGGATAATTGACCAATAAACAATCAATTTCATTTAAATTATCATCTTTATCGCAATCATCAAGAACATTATCTAATTGATTTTTATTTGAAAGTGTTTGTGTTGTAAAATTTTTAAATTTAATTGTAATTGGATAATTAAAGTTAACCAAATCATCATCATTAGAAAAAGCGTTTAATGCTGTCAAAACTATTTGATAATCAGCTTGTTCAGTAACAATAATTTGTTGATTGTTAACAATTACTGTTACCGGAAGTTGCACATTAAAACAACTTGAACCGTCAACAATATTGTCTTGCGATGTAGGGTTTTGCGCAATTCTTAAAATTAAATTAGAAAGAACCGAATTAGGATTTAAATTTTCGAAATTATTTTGATTCTCTAGAATTACAACTTCTTCTTTTTGACAAGAACTAATCGAAATAATAACAATAAAATATGCAATAAGGATTCTGAAATTTTTCATAATTGAAAATTAAGTGGTTCTTGATACTAAAACAAATAATTTCTAAATTACCCTACCTTAAATTAAAATATTTTTTTAATTTTACAATTCAAAAAGTAAAATTTAGATGAAAAATCATGTAAAATCAGGCATTTGCAAAGAAAATATTTTCACTAATTTTTTTAACAAATCTGCAAAATCACTACAGAATTATTTGTATTACAAGTTTGGCAATCAAGCACAAGCCGAAGATATTACCCAAGAAGCTTTTATAAAATTATGGCAAAATTGTGCCAATGTTCCTTTAGAAAAAGCAAAATCATACTTATATACGATTGCAAATAATGCATCGCTAAATATAATTGCGCACAATAAAGTGGTTTTGAATTATGAAAAAAGTAATGTTGCAAACGAAAGCACATTAACAGAAAGCCCAGAATTTATTCTTGAAGAGGCCGAATTTAAAACCAAATTATTAACAGCTATTGAAAATATTAACGAAACCCAAAGAGTTGCTTTTTTAATGCATCGAATTGATGGAAAAAAATATACCGAAATTGCTCTAGAATTGAATATTGGAGTAAAAGCAGTAGAAAAAAGAATTCACCAAGCACTTTTGGAAATTAGAAAAGAATTTAAACATTTTAAGTAGGGTATAAAAACTTTAAAATGTTATACATATAATAACAACCATTATGGAAGAAAACTACAAATTAGCCAAATGGCTTGAAGGCACAATGACAAATGATGAATTGGCAGCATTTAAAGCCGATCCAGATTATTTGTTATATGAGAAAATAAAATTTCAAACTTCGCAACTCAAAACTCCAGATTTTGACAAAGAAAACATGTTGAAATCTATTTTAAAATCCGATAAATCGAAACCAAAAATAATTTCATTATATAAAAATTGGTTTTACAAAGTGGCTGCCGTTTTCGCAATTGTTTTAGGAATAACTTATGTTTTTACATCAAACTCAAGCGAAATTCAAGTTGCAGAAAATGGTAAAAAAACAGAATTTTTATTACCAGACAATTCCCAAGTTCTTCTAAATTCAGGTTCGAAAATCGAATACAAAAATTGGAATTGGAATTCGAATCGAAAACTTGATTTAGATGGCGAAGCTTATTTTAAAGTTGCCAAAGGAAAAACATTCGAAGTCAATACAAATCTAGGAAAAGTTACAGTTCTTGGCACACAATTTAATGTCAAAGCACGAGAAAAACGGTTTGATGTGACGTGTTATGAAGGTCGCGTTAAAATAAATTATAACGCAACCAAAATAATTATTTCCAAAGGTCAAAGTGTTTCATTTCTCAATAAAAAACTTATCGATAAAAGCGAAATTCTCACACAGAAACCAGAATGGATTAACAACGAATTGGTTTTTAACAATGCCGAAATAAGCTATATTATTAGCGAGTTAGAAAGACAATTTAATGTTAGTATTTCATTTAAAAAACCTGAAACAAACCAACTTTTCACAGGCAAGATACCAACTAATAATTTAGATGTTGCTCTGCGAATTATCACATCAACCTATCATTTAGAAGTGAAGAAAATCAATGCTTCCGAAATTATTTTAGAAACTATTAATGATAAAAAATAAGACATTATTTCTTGTTTTCATTTTTTCTTTTTTATACTTCTTAGGTTTTTCTCAAGAAGTTAAAAATCCTATTTCTTTGAAATTAATTTTTGAAAGAATTGCTCGAAAACACGACATAAATTTCAATTATATCGAAGATGAAATTGTTTTTTTTTTATTGAATGAACCAAACGAAAATTGGACATTAAAACAAAAAATAGAATATATTAAAATAGAAACCAAACTTCAGTTTAACATAATCAATAACAAATATTACAACATTGTTAATGATAAAAAGTTAGACAAGCCATTGTGCGGATATTTGCTTGATTCAGAAACCAATATCGAAATTACAAATGCAAATTTGATTATCGAAAACACTACAATTTCTGCAATTTCTAATGAAAAAGGTTATTTCGAGCTGCCAACAATTTCTGCAAATAAAATTGTTATTTCGCACGTTGGTTATCAGTCGTTAACAATAGAATCTAAAGAATTATATGTTGTTGATTGCCCAAAAATCAAGCTCTATCCTGTAATCATGGAACTTGATGAAATAAACGCTTTTCGATTTTTAACTACTGGAATTGTAAAAAAAAGCAACGGAACAATTGTCATCAAACCTAAAAATTTCGGATTGCTTCCTGGATTAATCGAACCCGATATTTTTCAAACCATTCAAGAAATTCCTGGAATAATTAGTGTCGATAAAACAATATCTAACATTAATGTTCGTGGTGGAACACACGACCAAAATTTATTTCTTTGGAATGGAATTAGACTTTTTCAAACTGGACATTTTTTTGGATTAATTTCGGCTTTGAATCCAAATTTAGCTAACAAAATAACGGTTTCTAAAAACGGAAGCTCGGCTTTTTATGGCGAAAGCACTTCTAGCGTTATAGATATTTCAACTCATTCGGACAAAATTGAAAATAGCACTGCAACTTTTGGGGCAAATATGATTAATGCAGATTTTTATGCCAAGTTAAAAACAACTAAAAAGTCGAATTTGGAGTTTAGCGCAAGACGATCTTTTACTGATTTTCTAAATTCTCCAACCTATGAAAATTATTCTAACAGAATTTTTCAAAATACCGAAGTAAGCAATTTATCTGATTCAAAAAATATAAATTATTCAACTAATAAAGATTTTTATTTTTATGATTTTACAGCACAATATTATAATAAAATTAATAATAAAAGTGATTTTTATATTGATTTAATTGCAATTGGAAATGTTTTAAATTTAGAACAAAGTAAATCTGAAAATTTTAATTTAATTAGAAAAAATAGTTTTTTAGAACAAAAAACTTATGGAGGAAACGCAAAATTTAAAACCAATTTTAACAGAAAAAACTGTTTCGAGGTTGATGTTTATGCTACATTTTATAAATTAGATTCTAAGAATGAATCTATAAACAACAATCAGATTTTGAATCAAGAAAATAGTGTTTTAGATACTGGAATCAAATTGAAAAATGAATGGAAAATTAATCCAAACTTTACTTTAAAAAAAGGTTATCAGTTTAATGAAATTGGAATCAGAAATTTTGACCGAATTACGACTCCATTTTTTTCTAGAAACATTAAAAATATTTTGCGAAGTCATGCATTAATTTCGGAATTTTCATATTTATCTAAAAATAGAAAATTCACTTCAAGTTCGGGAATTCGAGTAAATTATTTTCAAGAATTTCACAAACTTTTATTTGAACCAAGGATTAACATTAACTATCAATTGACTAATGCTTTTCAGGTAGAATTTTTAGCCGAAGCCAAAAGCCAAACAACATCGCAAATTATAGATTTGCAACAAGATTTTTTAGGTGTAGAAAAAAGACGTTGGATCTTGTCGAATAATAAAGATGTTCCTATTCAAAAAAACAATCAGGTCTCGATTGCTTTAATTTTTAAAGATAAAAAGTGGTTGATATCGTTAGATAATTTTTACAAAAATGTTACAGGAATAACCAGTCAAAGTCAAGGTTTTGAAAATCAACTAGAGTTTTTAAAGATAAATGGTGCTTATAAAATCAGTGGCAGCGAATTTCTAATTCAAAAACAATTCAACCAATTAATCTCTTGGATAAGTTATAGTTACACTAAAAATGATTATCAGTTTAATGATTTTATTCCAAACCAATTTCCAAATAATTTTGAATTGAAGCACAATATTACTTTTGCAACAATTTATAATTTTAACAATCTAAAGATAGCTTTTGGAGGCAATTGGAATAGTGGAAAGCCAACTACAAATTTGGTATCAAATAATCCATTTTTTCTGATTCCTGATGTACCGAAAATCGAATATAAATCTCCTAATTCTTCTAATTTAGAAAATTATTTACAACTAAATTTATCTAGTAATTATATTTTCAATTTGTCAGAAAAATCCAAGTTGCAATTGGGTATTTCTGTTCAAAATTTATTGAATAACAAAAATATCATTAATCAAAATTTTAGAATCAACAGTAATATTAATGTTGCAGAAAAAGTCGATACTTTTTCGTTAGAACGAACTTTTAATTCAAATATTAGATATAATTTTTGATTTTTAGAATGAAACTTAAAAAATTTATTTAAACCAAAATCTTAACCTACAACCTTACATTCTTTCAGGAACTTCGATTCCTAATAATTTAAAACTCGATTTTATAATATCGGCAACTTTTTGTGATAATTGAACTCGGAAAATCTTTTTATCAATATTTTCTTCGCCCAAAATAATTACATTTTGATAAAATGAGTTGTATTCTTTGACTAAATCATAAGTAAAGTTAGCAACCAAAGCTGGACTATGATTGTGCGCCGCAGTTTGAATTATTTCTGGGTAATGTGCAATTTGTTTAATTAATTCTTTTTCTTTTTCGTGTAATTGTGGTAAAATAATTGCCAAGTCAAAATCAAAATTGGCTTTGCGCAGTATCGATTGAATTCTGGCATAAGTATATTGAATAAATGGGCCAGTGTTTCCAGCAAAATCTACCGATTCTTCAGGATTAAATAACATCGATTTTTTAGGATCGACTTTTAGCATATAATATTTCAATGCGCCAAGACCAATTGTGTTGTATAATTTGGCTTTTTCATCATCAGAATAACTTTCGAGTTTGCCTAAATCTTCTGATAATTTTTTGGCAGTATGAGTCATTTCTAACATTAAATCATCGGCATCGACAACTGTTCCTTCACGCGATTTCATTCGCCCCGACGGCAATTCGACCATTCCATAAGACAAGTGAAAAAGACTTTCTGACCAATCGAAACCAAGTTTTTTAATGATTAAAAACAAAACCTTAAAATGATAATCTTGTTCGTTGCCAACTGTGTAAACCATTCCTCCAACATCTGGATAATCTTTGACACGTTGAATTGCGGTGCCAATGTCTTGCGTCATGTAAACCGCTGTGCCATCGCTTCGCAACACAATTTTTCTGTCCAAACCTTCGTTGGTTAAATCAATCCAAACCGAACCATCTGGATCTTTTTCGAAAATGCCTTTTTCAAGTCCAATATTTACAACGTCTTTTCCTAAAAGATAGGTGTTGCTTTCGTAATATTTACTGTCAAAATCTACACCAAGATTTTTGTATGTTTCATCGAAACCGTCGTAAACCCATTGGTTCATGGTGCGCCAAAGTTGCATTATTTCTGGTTTTCCAGCTTCCCAATCTAGAAGCATTTGTTGGGCTTCAACGATAATTTCGGCTTGTTTTTTGGCTTCTTCTTCGGTTTTTCCAACTTGCATTAATGTTGCAATTTCTTCTTTATACATTTGGTCAAACTTCACATAATATTTTCCAACCAATTTATCGCCTTTTAATCCAGAGGTTTCAGGTGTTTCGCCTAAACCAAATTTTTGCCAAGCCAACATCGATTTGCAAATATGAATGCCACGATCATTAATTATTTGGGTTTTATAAACTTTTTTGCCCGATGCTTTTATGATTTCGGCAACCGAATAACCCAATAAATTATTACGAACATGACCCAAATGCAAAGGTTTATTGGTGTTTGGCGACGAATATTCTACCATAACCGCTTTTTCATTTGCTTTAGCTGCTACAAACCCGAATTGCAAATCGTCTTTTATAGCATTGAAATATTCGATATAATATTCGTCTGAAATAACAATATTCAAGAAACCAGAAACTACATTAAATTTAGAAACTTCACGCACGTTTTCGACCAAAAACTGACCAATTTTATTGCCCAATTCAACAGGATTGGATTTTATTTGCTTTAAAAGCGGAAAAATAACCAATGTAATATCGCCTTCGAATTCTTTTCTAGTTGATTGAAACTCGAATTTATCAATTCTTACATCGAATAATGTTTGAATTGCAATTGAAATTTGTGGCGAAAGAATCGAGATTAGTGACATTATGATTTATTTTTTAAGATTGCAAAGATAGTTATAATGAATGAATTTGAAAAACATTCATTTTAAATCGATTAATTTGTTAATTTCATGCTTCATTTATTAACATTAAATTTAAAAAAACACCGACAATGTTACATAAACGTAATTTTTATACATTTAATCGATTAATTCAAACTAATTTCTTATTTTTGAAAATATTTGAAATTTATGAAAAAACTTATATATTTTTTAATTCTAAATGCTTCAATTAGCGTTTACAGTCAGTTTATTAATGTAAGTAACAGCACATTTACTAACGAACAATTGGTCAATACAGTTTTATTAAATTCAGCTTGTGTTGGTGCAACCAATATTACTTCAAGAACTGGTACTGTCAATAATATAAACGGAATAGGAAGTTTCACGAATACAAATCCAAATTTCCCTATGACCAAAGGTGTTATATTGAGTACTGGCAATGTTTTAAATGCGGCTGGACCAAATAATTCGGTTCAAAATGGGGGAACAACAGCTTGGACTGGCGATGCAAATTTAGTAACTGCGCTTGGAAATCCAGCAGCAAATTATTTAAATGCGACCGTTTTAGAATTCGATTTTACGCCAATAGCACCACAATTTAGTTTTGATTTTATATTTGCATCAGAAGAATATGGCAATTTTCAATGTAGAGAAGATTTCCATGATGCATTTGCATTTATTTTGACAAATACAATAACTAATACATCTCAAAATCTTGCTGTTTTACCAAATTTAAATATCCCAATTTCTGTTAGGAATGTTCGAGACGCAGCGTTTAATCCTACTTGTACATCCGAAAATGCATCTTTTTTTGGAAACTTTTATGGTGGCACGAATAGTGGAATTGCTGCGACCAATTTCGAAGGAGAAACTGTTTTGTTAACCGCAAGCGCATTATTAACTCCAAATGTAAAATATCATATTAAATTAGTAATTGCCGATAGAAATGATGAATTGCGAGATTCGGCAGTTTTTATTTCGGGAACAAGTTTTAATATTGGCCAAGATTTGGTTGGTCTAGATTTAACAATTGCCAATAAAACTGCGATTTGTTTTGGTGGAAACAAAACAATCACAACAGGTTTAAATGCAGCAGATTACAATTTTGAATGGACAAAGTTGCCAAGCACAACTGTTTTGGGTGCATCTAGTTCATTTACAATTACAGCACCAGGAATTTATCAAGTTTCTTATCTAAAAAATGGTAGTCCGTGCAACCGTGAAATAAATGAAATTGAAGTAGAATTTTATCCAGAAATAATTGTTGGTGCACCCAAAGATATTTTTAAATGCGAAGTTGTTGGCAATACAACTTATAATTTTGACTTGACCTACAACACGCCAATTTTGCTTGATGGCTTGGTTGGATTAACACCAGCCGATGTTCAAATTGCTTATTTTTCTGACAATGCAGCTACAATTCCGATTACAAATTCTACTGCTTTTTCGAGTTTGCCTAACGTGACTGTTTTTGTAAAAATCACGAATAGTTTAACAAGTTGTTTTACAATTAAACAATTCGATTTGAAAACAACGCCGCCAGTCACTGCCTTGTCACTTGGAACAATAACCGAATGTGAAACAATTGCTGGTTCGTCCAATTTATTAATTTCATTGGGTACAAAAGATGCCTTAGTTTTAGGTGTTTCGCAATTGCCATCTGTTTTTAATGTTACTTATCATGCAAGTCCGCAAGGCGCAGATTCTGGTACTTTTCTATTAGATAAAAATTTGACAACAGTCATAAACGGAACAGTAATTTACGTAAGAGTAGAAAATAAAACCGATCCAACATGTTTTAAAACTAACTTTTTTACGATTGCAGTTACAGCTAAACCAATAATTAATGATATTGTTAAAAACGAAGTCGTTTGCATAAATTATACTTTGCCAGCTTTAATTACGCCTGGAGCCAATTATTATACTGCAGCTGGTGGGACTGGAACATTATTAAATGCGGGTCAAGTTATTACACCAAAATTATTACCAGATTATCCTACAAATCCTGTAAGAATTTTTATTTATTTATCAAATGGAAATTGTTTTGACCAAAAATTCTTTACAATTACTAAACTTGATTTAGATTTAATCGTGCCAAAACCAAGTTTAGACAATTGCGATCAATTTACAATTCCATTTTCTGATTATGCAAGTTATTATTTAGAAAATCCAAGATTAAATCCTAGTACTCCAAAATTGGCGTTTGGTACAGTTTTAACTACTAATACTACTATTTTTTTGTATTATCAAGTACTTGGTCCGCCATCGTGTGATGATTTAAAAGCATTCGATATCAAAATAACAAAAACGCCAGTTTTACCAAATTTCAAAAATATCTATAAATGTACAGGCGAATTTTATACGTTACCAGCACTTGCCCCAGTTGTTGATGCTGCTGGTTTGCCAATTGTTGGTGCAACGATAAATTATTACAATGGACCAAATGCCACATTAGGTATCATTCCAGCTGGAACACAAATTTCTGGCAGTACCAAAAACATTTATGTATATGCATCGGCAGGAACGGTTCCTTGTTTTGATGAAGTTTTATTTACTGTATATATTGGTTTGCCGTTGCCCGAAGCAGTTTTTGAATGCGATAGTTACTCATTGCCAGCATTGCCTGTCGATGGCGGTTATTATTCGAATATTGGCGGACCAAGTGCAAATAACATTGAAATTCCGGTTGGTACCCTTTTTTCCGAATCTAAAAACATTTGGGTTTATATAAAATCTGACCCAACCGATTTGCCACCTTCGCAATGTGTTTTTAATGAAATATTAAAAATCAAAATCATTTTGCCTGTTTTGCCAACCTTACCAAATACTGATTTAGATATTAAGATTTGCGAGAAATACATTTTACCACCATTACCAATTATTCCATCAAATATTAATGTAAGTCCAATTCAAGTTTTTAATCAGCCATTTTATAATACAAGTTCAAATGGTTCAGGTACAACATTGCCAGTTGGAAGCGAAGTTACTTCGACCCAAGATATTTATCTGGTTTTTAAAAACACTAAACCAGATGGAACAATTTGTACAAAAAGCATAACAATTAAAATTAAAATAAATCCTTTGCCCGTTATTGCCTTAGCAGGAGATATAGATAATTGTGTGCCTTATCCTTTATTAAACAGTCAAGCTGGTATCACTTTTTATCGAGGACCAAATAAAACTGGTGGCATTTTGCCTTTGGCGGTTATAACAAATGGTGTTGTGAGTAGCGGAACTGTTTTTAATGAAGATACTACATTTTATGCTTATGCGGAATCAAATTCTGTTCCGCCATGTTACAATGAAAAGAAAATTAATCTAAGAGTTTATTTGACGTTTTCGCCACAATTCCCTAACGTAGATCAATGTTTAGAATATGTTTTGCCAACAATTGTCCAACCTAACCCAGATGATAATGTTAAGTTTTATTCTGGTTCACGTTTACAAATTAACGGTGCTCCGGCAGGACAATTATTGCCTGCTGGAACAATTTTTAAAACCAATCAAACATTATTGCCTGATGGCACCATTCTTCCAGTAATTAACACCGTTTTTGTTTATAATGTTAAAAATGTAAGGTTTTTTTGCGATGCAGAAACAACGTTTAATGTGCGAATTAATCCAAATCCAGATGTTTTACCGCAACCAAGCATTGTAACTTGCGACAGTTATACTTTACCAATTCCAGCAATTGGAAATTATTATACCGAAACACATTACCCTATTACAACTGCAACGGGTGGCAGTTTAATTTTGCCTGGAACAGTCATTACATCTAGTCAGAAAATATTTGTTTTTGCAGGAAATATAAATCTTGCAGGTTGCACAACCGATGAAGAACCGTTAGATATTACAATAAATAAAGTTGATAAATTGGGCGGTGTTGTGCAATGCAACGATTACATTTTACCGTCATTGAATATTGACGATATTCCAAAACCACTCGAAGGCGATTATTACACACAAAGTGGTGGGCCAACTGGTTCTGGAGTTAGATTGCTTAGAGGTACAGTAATCACACCAACTTCTCCTCCAGTTGTTGGTGTTCCAAGTTCTACAACATTGCGTCGTTTTTATATTTACAAGGAATATCCATCTACGCTCGATGCATCAGGGTTTTGCTCAAGCGAAACTTTTTTTGATGTCACAATTATTTCGAAACCAACTGTTGCTGCGATTCCAGCGGTTATCGCTAGAACTTTTTGTGATGAAATTGATAGTCAAAATGATGGAATTCGGGTAATAGATTTAAAAAATTACAGCACCACGGTTTTAGGAACTAATCAAATAGGAGCAGAGTTCACAGTTGCTTATTACAATTCTCAATCTGATGCCGATACAAATACAAATCCGATTTTGATTCCTACTGAATTCGGAAATCTTAAAAATATTTTTGTTCGAGTCAATAATGTTCTCGCACTTAGTTGTTTTGCAACAAGCAATTTTCAATTATTTGTAAACAAGCTTCCTGAACCAAACTCAAAAGATGGCGTCATTTGCGAAGACAATAAAACGGGTTTAATTATTAATCCATATTTAATTTCGACAGGTTTACCAGCTTCTAGTTATTCATTTGTCTGGAAAGACGAAACTAATAATGTTGTTGGAAATGACAATAGTTTAACAGTTTCGGTGCCAGGAATTTATTCATTAGACATTACCAATACGCTGACAAATTGTCAAATAACAACCCGATTTATCAAAGTTATTTTGTCTAGAATTGCGATTGCGAGTTATTCGTTAAGTGAAAATTTTAATGATAACCAATTCATAACAATCAATGCCGTTGGTTCTGGTGGCGATTATGAATACCAACTCGATGAAGGTGATTTTCAGGATAGCAACATTTTTACATCGGCACCTTTTGGCGACCACATTGTAACAGTTCGAGATAAAAATGGCTGTGGATTGACCAAAGTGCCAATAATTGTAGTAAATCATCCGAAGTTTTTTACGCCCAATGATGACGGTTATAATGATTTTTGGAATGTTTTAGGATTAGAAAATCAACTGCAAGCCAATATTTTTATATACGACAGGCACGGAAAATTTTTAAAACAAATGCCGACAAATAGCATAGGTTGGGACGGAAAATTCAATGAGCAACTGTTGCCAGCTACCGATTATTGGTTTACAGTTTCTTATTTAGAAAACGGAATCGAAAAATTGTTTAAATCGCATTTTTCTTTAAAACGATAGTTTTTTTATAAGACTTTTAGACGTTAGACTTATAGACTTTAGACTTTTAGACATAAAACTTTTAGACATAAAACCTTTAGATATAAGGTATTATGCGATATTTAGCTATTTATTTCAAGTCTAAAAGTCTAAATGTCTCATAATCAGAAATTTAAAAATAAAAAGTCTAAAAATCTAAACTCTAAAACTCTAACGTCTAAAGTCTAACGTCTAAAAGTCTCAGGTCTAAAACTCTAAAAGTCTAATGTCTAACGTCTAAAAGTCCAACGTCTAAAAGTCTCATGTCTAGAAGTCTCATGTCTCAAGTCTTGCTAATCACAATTTTTCTAATTATATGCTGCATCGATTTTTATGCGCAATTAACAGTAAAATCAAGATATACTACTTTCGAAATCGATGCGCCACAACTCGATTGCAAGCGAAAAATTTGGTTGTACTTGCCAATTAATTATGATAAATCCAATAAGAAATATCAGGTAATTTACATGCATGATGGTCAAAATTTATTTGATGCAAAATCTTCTTATGCAGGCGAATGGAACATAGATGAAACCCTAGATTCGCTCAAGGCAAATGTAATAATTGTTGGAATCGAAAATGGTGGCGATAAAAGAATGGAAGAATTAACGCCATTCAAAAATGAAAAACACGGTGGCGGAAATGCCGATAAATATTTAGATTTTATCATAAAAACTTTAAAACCTTACATCGATGAAAATTATCGCACCAAAACTTCTGCCAAAAACACCTGTCTTTTTGGAAGTTCGCTCGGTGGATTGGTTTCGTTTTATGGCGCATTAAAACATCCAGAAATTTTTGGAAAAGTGGGTTGTTTTTCGCCGTCATTTTGGTTCAATCGCAAAGAAATTTTCGATTTGATGCAAAAAATAGAAAATTTCGATACCAAGATTTATTTCCTTTGTGGCGATAATGAAGGCGATGACGATATGGTTAAAGATCTAAACAATATGGAATATTTAATCAATTCCAAAAGATGCAATTGTCGGAATCTTAATAAAAAAACAATAATTGAAGGCGGACAACACAATGAAAAATTATGGCGTGAAGGTTTTAAAAATGCTTATCTTTGGCTATTCTAAAAAAGGTTTATAAAAGTTTAAAGGTTTAAAAGTTTAAAGTTGTTTGACAATCGATTTTAAACAACTTTAAACTAAATTAAACAACATTGAACAATTTTAAATAACTTTTAACAAAAAATAAAAATGATAAACAACGATATTTTCAAAAAGCTTAGAGTCGCATTGATGTTGCGTGACGATCAAATAGTCGAAATTCTTGAATTAGTAGATTTCAGAATCACAAAATCTGAATTAGGTGCTTTTTTTCGTGATGAAAAACACGAAAATTACATGGAATGTGGCGATCAAGTCCTAAGAAATTTCCTCAATGGATTGGTTATTCACTTGCGTGGCACGGTCGAAAATCCTAAAAATCCAAATGATGTTTTAGCCAAACACAAATCAGAAATTCCAGTTAAAGAAGGTTTCAAAGCAAGACCAGAGTTCAAAGCTACACCAAAAGTAGAATTCAATAAAAAACCAGCATCGAAAGCCAAGTCTCGTGATAAAAAACCAGATGCAAAGATTCAAGTTGTAGAAAAAGTGAAATATAATAATGGAAAAGCCAAGAAATAAATGTCAGATTTGCAAATTTTAATACTGGAAATTGAATCGAAAATTGACCATTTTGAAACCAGCAATTTCGCAGTTTCTAAAAGCACAGTTGGTTGGCAAGTTGACCATTCGTTAAGGGTTATAAATGGAGTAATTACCCAAATCAAAAAATCGAATGATAACGAATATAAATGGAAATTTAATTTTCCGAGATTGATTGTTTTTACATTAAACAAAATTCCCCGTGGAAAAGCAAATGCTCCAAAAACAGTTCGAACTTACGAAGAAATTTTACAGCAAGATTTAAGAAATCAAATCGAAATTGCTAAAAAATTAATATTAGAATTTAATAGTTTACCCAAAAACAGTAATTTCAAACATCCTTATTTTGGAAATTTAAATCTAAAGCAATCTATCAAGTTTTTGCAAATCCATACCAATCATCACCTTAAAATAATAAATGATATTTTAAAGCCTTTAACACATTAATTTATTTGTGTTAAAAGCTTTTTTATTATTTATTTCTTACGATTTTCTTTAATTTTCTCTCTTCTTTCAGATTGCATTTCAAGATATTTTTTGAATTGCTCTTCAGAAAGTAGTGATTTTATTTCGGCGTCTTTTTCGGTTTTCAAAGATTTCAGTTCTTGGCGTTTGGTTTTTTTATCGCTGTCTGAAGTTTTAATCGCTTTCATCTTTTGACCGAATTTTAGAGCAATTTCTTTAAAACTTGTTTGTTGTTCTGGAGTCAATGTCAGTTTTTCGACAGTAAGTTTAAAGTTTTTTGCCATTTCGACTTTACTTTCTTCTTTTGCGACCATTTCTTCTTGGGCAATCAAATTGTTAGATGCAATAAAAAATAGAATTACTGCAAATGTTGTTTTTAATGTTTTCATTTTATATAATTTATGGTTTGTAAATAAGATAAGATTTTCATAAAAAGGTTTAATTCAAACGATAAATTTTATCTTAAAACGACATTTTTAACAACATCACGCCTTAATTCTTCATTCAGTAAAGCAATAATTTTTTCTTTGCCATAAGTCAATTCTTCACGCAAAACAGCCGATGTTAATTCGACATACAAAGTTCCATTTTTTAGAATTACATTTCTTGTATAACTGTTCACGCCATTGCCCATCAAGGATTTCCACGCTTCTTTAACCACAACTTCGTCAATGCCGGGTTGCAATTTGTTTTTTTCGATAATCTCTTTCAGAATATCGGCTATAGAGCTTTCGTTACTGGTTCTTTTTGTCATTATTTTACCGAAAAAGGAGTTGGTTTTTTGTAATGATATTCAATATTCGATTCGTTTTTGACAACCAATTCACTATCAGAAATCGAAATTATTTCGTCTTTCCATTTTGCGAATGTTGTGGAATATTCAATATAAGTTTTGTTATCTTTTGTCACAATTTTCAATTTTTCTGGAAATTCATTTACCAGATATTTCCCGTTAAATTGTGGTGTAACTTTATTTCGAAAGCCAATATTATTTTCAATTTTAAAATAATCAATAGTTTCGCTGATTTTATAATTTTTATTTTCAAAATCTGGAGAAACAACTTTTTCAATTTCCCAATAACCATTCAATTTCGCAATATCTTGTTGACTAATGTGCTGTTTGCAAGACACACAAATTAAAAGCAAAAACAAAATTTTAAAACAATTTTTCATAAACTTTTATTTTTTAGAAGCCAATCCAGCTATTCAATACAATCTTTTTCTCCAAAACCTTTTTTTCTAAAAACCTTGCAGGAACTTCCTTTGGTCGTTCTGCAAGTTTAGAAAAAATAGGTTTTCTCAAAAAAGGATTTCCATTTCTATCTGGGCTAAAAAGCTTAAAATTATCTCACAAATTTAGCAATTTAAAAACTTAAATTAAACCTTTTCAATATATTAAAGTCATAGAAGTGGTTTAAACTTTTTTGATTGAAGCGAAAAATTAGGATTTTTGTTTCAGATTTTAGACTTTTTTAATTGCATAGCATCACTATGGAATTAAAAAAATCTGAAATATGGGGCAAAAAGACAATTTTGCAGCCATTTGAAAAAAGTTTAAACCACTTCATAATTAAAACTAAATTTCTTGATATGTATAAAAAACTTATTTTAACATTTGCAATTTCATTGCAAATTAGTTGTGCCAAAAACGACACAGCCATCGAACCAACAATTGTTCCAGCACCAATTTTAACCGAATCGATGTATTTTCCGCCATTGACTGGCTCAAATTGGGATACGAAATCGATAACCGATTTAGGTTTAAAACAATCTGCAGTTCAGCCATTATTAGATTTTCTTCAATTAAAAAAATCAAAATCGTTCATAATCTTGATTAATGGACGCATTGTTTTAGAAAATTATTTTAACGATCATTCGGCAACAACACCTTGGTATTGGGCTAGTGCAGGCAAAACATTAACATCAACTGTTACAGGAATTGCACAACAAGAAGGTTTTATCAACATTAACAATAAAGTTTCTCAATACATCGGCACAGGCTGGACAAGCGAAAATTTAGCTCAAGAAAACTTAATAAGTTGCAAAAACCTTTTATCTATGACTTCTGGAATTGATGATGATTTCTCGCCAACTCAAAATGTAAATCCTGCAAGTTTAATTTATAAAGCCGATGCTAGTTCTCGCTGGGCTTATCACAATGTTTATGTCAAACTTCAAGATGTTGTAGCTCACGCAACAAACCAATCATGGGGAAATTATTTCAATTCTAAACTTCGTGATAAAATTGGAATGGATGGAAATTGGTTCACAAGTGGTGAAAATATTGTTTATAGAAGTACATCAAGAAGTATGGCGCGTTTCGGATTATTGATGTTAAACAAAGGAAAATGGGAAAACACAACGATTTTAAATCAAAATTATTTTGATGAAGCCACCAATGCATCACAAAATATAAATCAAAGTTATGGATATTTATGGTGGTTAAACGGAAAATCCAGTTACATGCTTCCATCATTACAAACGCAATTTCAAGGAAGTTTAATTTTGTCTGCACCAAGCGACATGTTTATGGCATTGGGTAAAAACGACCAAAAAATCTATATAATTCCAAGTAAAAAAATGGTTGTAATTAGAATGGGTGAGTCAGCTGATGATTTAAATTTAGCCCTTTCAGATTTCGATGAGACATTGTGGCAAAAAATTAATGCATTATTTTAGAATAACCTTTTTACAAGTATATAAACCGCTAAATTTATGGCGGTTTTTTTTTATAAATTTATTTTTTAATAAATCGTTTTGCTAAACCTATTCCAAAAAAAATCAAACCTAAAACAATCAATCCAAAATAAACAGTATAATTAGTAGACGAAACCAAATTGGCAACTGCCATACAAATTATGCTAATAAAATAAAAAGTAATCGGTCCGTTATTGTTGAAAAAATCTTTGAACATAATATTATTATTTAAAAAACGAATCTACAAATTCATATTTATTAAAAACCTGCAAATCTTCTATTCCTTCGCCAACGCCAATATATTTCACTGGAATTTTAAATTGATCAGAAATACCAATTACAACGCCGCCTTTTGCGGTTCCATCAAGTTTGGTTACTGCCAAGCAAGTCACTTCCGTGGCAGCCGTAAACTGTTTGGCTTGTTCAAATGCATTTTGTCCAGTAGAACCATCAAGAACCAACATGACATCGCTTGGCGTTTCGGCAACGACTTTTTGCATAACACGTTTAACTTTTGTAAGTTCGTTCATCAAATTTATTTTGTTGTGTAAACGACCAGCTGTATCTATAATTACAATATCGGCATTTTGGGCTACAGCACTTTGCAATGTGTCAAACGCCACCGAAGCTGGGTCGCTGCCCATGTTTTGTTTCACTAAAGGCACACCAACTCGGTCAGCCCAAATTTGAAGTTGATCAATAGCTGCAGCACGAAAAGTATCGGCTGCACCAAGAACAACGCTGTAACCTTGTTTTTTAAATTGATAGGCGAGTTTGCCAATTGTTGTTGTTTTTCCAACGCCATTAACACCGACAACCATTAAAACATAAGGTTTTACATTAACAGGAATTACAAATTCTGTTGCTTCGCCAAGATTGGTTTCAGACAATAAACCCGAAATTTCTTCACGCAAAATTTTATTTAACTCATCGGTTCCAAGATATTTATCTTCGGCAACACGGGTTTCTATTCGCTTTATTATTTTTAAAGTTGTGTCAACACCAACGTCTGATGCTACTAAAACTTCTTCTAAATTGTCAAGAACTTCTTCATCGACTTTTGACTTTCCAGCAACTGCTTTGGTTAACTTCGAAAAAAAAGATGTTTTGCTGGTTTCTAAACCTTTGTCAAGTGTTTGCTTCGCCTGTTCGCTAAAGCTAGTGTCTTTTTTATCTGACGAAAATATTCTTTTAAAAAAACTCATTTTAATTTAGGGTTTAGGATTTAGGAACTTTGGAATTCTTAAAATATATAGCTACAAATTTACAAATAATCTATGAAACTTTTTGGAGAAAATTATGAATTATATTTATTTGGGATTTTATAATTCACCAAATTTGTATAAAACCAATAAATTTAAAATCTTTAGTTTTTATTTGGAATATTATTAAACAAAAAAGCTACTTTCTTTCGAAAATAGCTTTTGTAAAAATTATATAAGTTGATTATTTGTTTTTCAAAAATTCGTCAACTAATTCTGGTTGCATAATACTTTCAACGAAAGTATAAGCTCCAGTTTTTGGAGATTTAACCATTTTGATTGCTTTTGACAATCTTTTAGATGCTGTTTGTAACGATGCTACGGTTTTCTTTGCCATGACTAATTTGTATTTTATTTTTTAAAATCTTATAAATGACAGATCACTTTAAATTTCTTAAAATATATAATTATTATTTAATTTCTTTGTGAACTGTTACTCTTTTTAAAATTGGATTAAATTTTTTAATCTCAAGTCTATCTGGAGTGTTTTTTTTATTTTTCGTGGTGATATAACGAGAAGTTCCAGCCACACCTGTCGTTTTGTGCTCTGTACATTCTAAAATTACCTGAATTCTGTTGCCTTTCTTTGCCATCTTGCTTTTTGTTTATTATATCGGAAAAAGATTATTTAATAAATCCTGCTGTTTGTGCTTTTTTCAAAACTGCAGCAATTCCATTTTTATTTATTGTTTTTATTGTAGATGCAGCTACTCTTAAGGTAATCCATCTGTCTTCTTCTTGAATATAAAAACGTTTTTTAACTAAGTTTACAGAAAATTTTCTCTTAGTTTTATTCATAGCATGAGATACGTTGTTTCCAACCATTGCTCTTTTACCTGTAAGTTCACAAACTCTTGACATTATATCTTATCTTTTATCGTTATTCAAAATCAGGGTGCAAAGAAAGTAAAAAGAAACCGTTTATCAAAACTTTTATTGCACATTTTTTAAAATTTCTTTTAATGTTATTTCTAGTGCTTTATTTACTGTTCTATTTATCACTTTTTCACGTGGTTGACCAAAACTAAATTCTTGCACCAATACTTCATTTGGCGTAGCAACAGCAATAAAAACTACTCCAAGTTCTGTATTTTCATCTCCTATTGATGGACCAGCGTTTCCTGTTGTAGCAATTGCATAATCGGTTTTCATTATTTTTTGAATATTAATTGCCATTTGTTTGGCAACATTTGCACTTACGACAGAATTTTCTTCAATAAATGATTTAGGTATACCTAAAACATCAATTTTCGCTTGTGTAGCATAGCTTACAACGCTGCCTTTAAAGTATTTAGAACTTCCTGCAACTGATGATATTGTTTGTGCAATTTTTCCGCCTGTACAACTTTCTGCGGTAGAAATAGTCAGGTTTTTTTGTGATAATAATCTGCCAACAATGACTTCAATCGTTTCATCATCTGCAAAACCGACTATTATTTCGCCAATTATTTTGGTTAAAGAAATGACTAACTCTTCGATTGTGTTTTCTAGTAATTCTTTATCGGTTCCCCGTGCTGATAATCGCAAACGAACTCTTCCTGGACTGGGTAAATAAGCAAGTTTTATAAAATTTGGCAAATTGTTTTCCCAATCTTCAATACGTTCTGCAATTATGCTTTCGCCTTGTCCATAAGTTAAAATTGTTTTATGTAGAATGTATGGTCGTTCGTATTCTTTAACGATTTTTGGAATAATTTCGTTTGCTAAAATACTTTTCATTTCATAAGGAACTCCTGGCAAGGAAATGAAAACTGTATTTTCTTTCTTAATCCACATTCCAGGTGCGGTGCCGACTGCGTTGTGTAAAACTTGACACATCGACGGCACAAGTGCTTGATCTTTATTGACTTGCGAGGCTGTAATTTTTAAAACTCGTTCGAATAAAGCTACAACATGATCTTCAACTGCTTGATTTCGGACTAATTTGTCATTGAAATATTCGCAAATTGTATGTTTGGTAATATCGTCTTTTGTTGGTCCAAGCCCGCCTGTAATAATAACAAGATCGACTTGATTTTGAAGTTTTGCAAATGTATCTAGAATGTGATTTTTATTATCAGATATTGAAATAATTTCGCTAATTTCAATTCCAATTTTATCTAATGCACTTGCAATAAATCCAGAATTGGTATCGGTTATTTGACCAATTAATATTTCGTCGCCGATGGTTACAATTATTGCTTTCAAAGTTTTTATTATGGAATTAAAATTTTTAGGTTTTGGATTTTAAAAAATCTAATTAATATTAATTTTTAAAGAACCAGTTGAGATGCACTGCTGTGCATCTTTACTTAAAAATAAAGTTAAAGATTAAAATCTTTGGTAATTTCTTTTACAGCATTATCAACTTGCAATTTGATGCTTTTATAGGTTTCTTTAATTTCTTTGCGTTTACCTTCGTTTTTTGCCCAATCTTCGACTAACAAAATCTCTTCAAACGCTACATTCATTCCCATTAAATCTAATGTTGGCTTGATTTTGTGGGCAAATGCGTGCGATTTTTTATAATCTTTCTCCTCAATTCCGACTTTAACTTCTTTTAAATCTTCTGGAATTTCTGATAGAAATAAATCGATAATTTGCATAACAAATTCGTTGTCGCCATCTGACAATGCGTGAACTTTGGATAAATTGTAATGTAAAGCCATCTATTTTATGTTAATTCTAAATAATTTATTTCCCTCTAAAAAGCCTTCAAGAACATCGTTTTCTGAAACTTTAGCAACTCCAGAAGGCGTTCCTGTAAAAATAATGTCTCCAATTTTTAATGTAAAATATTGTGAAACATGTGCAATTAATTCATCGATTTTCCACATCATATGTAAGGTAGAACTTTTCTGAACTGAAATTCCATTATTGAATAACTCAAAATTAAGGTTTTCTAATGAATTAAAATCAGTTTTATTCATAAAATCGCCAATTACTGCCGAACCATCAAATGCTTTGGCTTTTTCCCAAGGTAATCCTTTGGCTTTCAATTGGTCTTGTAAATCTCGTGCCGTAAAATCAATTCCAACACTAATTTCGTCATAATATTTATGAGCAAATTTGGCATCAATATATTTTCCAACTTTGTTTATCTTGACAATAATCTCAATTTCGTGATGAACATCATTAGAAAATTCAGGAATCACAAACGGATGTTGTTTTAACAAAACAGCCGAATCAGGTTTCATAAAAACCACTGGTTCGGTTGGTCGCTCGTTGTTTAATTCGGCAATATGTTCTGGGTAATTTCGCCCGATGCAGATTATTTTCATATTCTTTAAGTGATCAGTAATCAGTTTTTAGTGGTCAGACTGGAAACTGAACACTGAATACTGATTACTTATTTTGTATTCATTTTCCTTAACTTAATAGCTGTTAAAACTTTTTTGGTATATAATGGAAAATCAGCATTTTGAATCCAACTAAAATATCCTGGTTCAGCGTCTAGTACATCGTTAACTTTTTTACTTTTGTGTTTACCAAATGTAAAAATTTCTTCGTTATCTTTATCAAATGCTATCATTCCTGCGAAATCGGCAATTTTTTTGCGTGTTGTAAATTCAGAAAGCGTTTTCATGTCGTTTTCTAAATCTGGATAACGATCGAGTTGTGCTTTTAGAATTTCGTAAGTTGCATTGGTGTCGGCTTCGGCTGTGTGTGCGTTTTCAAGCGAATTTCCAGTATAGAATTTTAATGCTGCCGATAATGTTCGTTCTTCTTTTTTATGAAAAATAGTTTGAATATCGACAGAAACTTTGTTTTTCATATCGAAATCTACGCCTGCACGAAGCAATTCTTCTGCCAAAAGTGGAATGTCGAATCTATCAGAATTGAATCCTGCCAAATCTGAATCTTTTATCATATTGTAAACTTGACTTGACAACTCGTTGAATGTTGGTTCGTTAGCCACTTTTTCATTGGTAATTCCGTGAACTAAAGTAGTTTCATAAGGAATTGGAATAGTTGGATTCACGAGCCAAGTTTTGCTTTCTTTGTTTCCGTTTGGGAATACTTTTAGGATTGATATTTCTACAATTCTGTCTTTTCCGATGTCGATTCCTGTGGTTTCGAGGTCGAAAAAGCAAATTGGACGGGTTAAGTTTAATTCCATTTATTTAATTATTTAACCCTGTCAGGGTTTAAAACCCTGACAGGGTTAGAGTTATTTTTTTATATAGAAAACAGTATCGATAAAATATAATATTCCGTCTTGTGTCAGTACGTTTTCATCATGCAAATTTTCAAGAATAATACCTAATTCTTCATTGAAATAATCATTATTCCGTGTGTTTTTAAAACCGTTATTAAGCATAAATTCTTTCACTTTTGATAAGTCAGTTTTTTGGTTTGCTTTTACAAAATTCTGAATAACAACTGCATATAAAATATTTTTATTGCTGTAAAATCCTTTTAATTCATAAGCCGTTGCAATAAAAAAATGATTATTCAATAGTAAATTAGTGAAATAATCTTGCCAACTTTCATAATAAATTGAGTCATTTAATTTCCAAACGTGAAAGTTATCTTTTAAATAAACTTTTTGTTCGGCTCCTTCAGATAAATAGCAATTTATGTTAATGTCATCAATCCATAAATTATTATTTTCTACATAATCAATTAATCTCTTTTCTTCTTCGTTTTTGTTGTGCTTATGCTTTGAAGCCACAAGACTTGTTTCTTGGCTTCGGCTAAGGTAGTTGGTAATTGTTTGGATAAAAGTTCCGTGCTTAACTTGCTTAATTCCTGAAACGATATTTTGTAATTCATTGTTCATTTTTTAATGTGAATTTTTTAGAACTCTGGACTTTTAGCCCTGATTAAAGGGAAAATCTTTGGGTTTTGAAATGGATTTTTTTCTTGGCAAAAACAACGACCACCGGAAGTTCGTTTTTTGACTTAGAAAAAACCATTTCAAAATCCAAAATTTGGAATGAAAGCAGGAAATGGCTTCTAAAAATCTCTATTTATATCAAAAGCTTCAAGATATTCGGTTACACGTTTCACGAAACTTCCGCCAAGTGCGCCATCTACAACGCGATGATCGTAACTGTGCGAAAGGAACATTTTTTGACGAATGCCAATGAAATCGCCTTCTGGAGTTTCGATTACAGCTGGCACTTTTCTGATGGCTCCGAGTGCCAAAATTCCGACTTGTGGTTGGTTGATAATTGGTGTTCCAAAAACGCTTCCGAATGTTCCAACGTTAGTAACCGTATAGGTTCCGCCTTGTGTATCGTCTGGTTTTAGTTTGCCTAATTTTGCACGGTTTCCAAGATCATTAACGGCTTTTGCCATTCCTACAAGGTTGAGTTGGTCTGCGTTTTTGATAACTGGAACAATTAGGTTTCCGTTCGGCAAAGCGGCTGCCATTCCGAGGTTTATGTTTTTCTTTTTGATAATGAAATCGCCTTGTACCGAGATATTCATCATTGGGAAATCTTTTAATGCTTTGGCAATTGCTTCCATTAAAATTGGTGTGTAGGTCAATTTTTCGCCTTCGCGTTTTTCGAATGCCGATTTGACTTTATCGCGCCATTTTACAATATTTGTTACGTCAACTTCGATAAACGATTGCACGTGTGCCGATGTTTGAACCGATGCAACCATGTAACCAGAAATTAACTTGCGCATTCTGTCCATTTCAATGATTTCGTCGCCACCATTTACAGACACTGGTTGCACCTCGACTGCGCTCGGTGTGACAACAGGTTGTATGTTTTGGGTTGTTGGTTGTAGGTTGTGGGCTGTAGGTTGTGGGTTTTGGGCAACTTGTGGTAACTCGATTGCGCTAGGTATAACTACTGCTGACTGCATACTGTTATCTGCAACCTGAACACTACTATCTTTAACCTGCGAACTGCCAACTGCAACTTGCGATTTGCGCATTTCTACATAATCAAGAATATCCATTTTGGTCAATCGTCCGTCTTTTCCTGTTCCTTCGACAAAAAACAATTCTGTAAGCGGAATTCCTTCTGATTGAGCTATGTTTTTAACTAATGGCGAATAAAATTTACTTGAATTCTCTTCAACTTCAGAAGTTGGAGCAATTGCCGTTTGAACTACCGAAATATTGTCTTCGATTGTTTTAATTGATTCCGAAGTTTTTTCATCAACTTCATTATTTATTTCCTTTTCGGAGACTTGCTGGCTTTCGGTTTCGATAATTGCTATTGTTTGACCAACCTGAACTAAATCGTCTTTTTGAAAAAGTTGTTCTACAAGAATTCCCGCAACTTCGCTTGGGACTTCGCTATCGACTTTGTCGGTTGCTATTTCAAGAACGGCTTCGTCCATTTCGATTTTGTCTCCAACTTGTTTCAACCAATTGGTTATGGTTGCTTCTGCGACGCTTTCTCCCATTTTTGGAAGTTTCAATTCAAATCTTGCCATAATTATATGTATGAAAAATGATTTCTAGGTTTGTTTGTGCAAAAATAGTAAATGTTTTTATGAATTTGACACGAATTATTAGAATTCTTTATTTGCCACAAAGTCACAAATTCACAAAGGTTTTTATGAAATCTGAGATCATAAATCGTTAATCAAAAATCTAAAATCAAAACTTCTCCACGATCATTCGAACTGTTGCTACCAATCAGGAAATCAGAATTTTGAGGTAGGATTTTGAAAGTAAAATTTGACTTTTTATTTGATTCTAATAATTGAATTATAGTTTTGAAATCGATATAATTATTATCGAAAATAATTTCACAATTGGTAATTTGCGCAATCGATTTCGTAAAATCTTGAATTTCAACTGATTTTTGAAATTGATTTTCGAGTTTTTGTTTCAATATAAGATTATCAGAAATAAAAATATAATTTTCGGGTTTTACTTTTGGTTTTGGTTTACCTTGAAATTTCTTGATGAATGAAAATAATACAATTCCAATTTTCATAAATATGGAAAAGAAAACAGAAACTTCGAAATGTTTTTTATAGAAAAAATTCATTGCTTCTTGAAAGCGTTTCATATAGGTCTCGTCTTTAATCGTGCTTTCACCTTTGTAATGTATGACCGATGTTTCGTGAAAATAAAAGTTGTCAAATCCTTTTTGAGTAACGATATAACTCAAATCGATATCATCAGAATACATAAAACATTTTTCGTCGAAACCGCCAATTTCTTGGTATAAGTTTCGTTTCATAACCATAAATGCGCCAACCAAAATATCGACTTTTCCTGATTGATTTTCCGAAAGATGTTGCGCATAATATTTCCCGAAAAGTTTCGAAATTTTATACAATCCAAATATTTTTGTGAATGCTACAAATGGAGTAGGAACGCCGCGTTTGGATTCAGGCAAGAAATTTCCAGTTCCGTCGATGAGTTTGCAACCTAAAATACCAGTGTTCGGTTGGCAGTTTTCAGTTGGCAGTTTGAAATATTTTGATTCCAGTATTTTCTCGAAAGTGTTTTCAGCGACTACAGTATCTGGATTTAATATGCAAATATATTCGCCTTTGGCAACATCAACGCCAACATTATTGCCTTTTGGGAAACCCGAATTTTCTCTATTTTCGATGAGTTTTATGTTCGGGAAACGGTTTTTCATCATTGCACAACTATCGTCAGATGAATTATTATCAATTACAATTATCTCTGCATCAATGTTTTGAATGGCGGCTTGGACGCTAATGACACAAAGTTCGAGAAAATATCGAACGTTGAAGTTTAGGATTATTATTGATAGTTGCAAAAATTAAATTTTAAGTTTTTTTGGATTCTGTTTGGTATGAAAATTCGCAAAATTAAGATAACATCTTTTTCTACAGAGTATATAATTTTAAAGCTCCAAATTACAGCAAATCTAACTTTTTCTAAATTAATTGTTGGTTCTTTAGGAAATTTAAAAGGGAAATCAGTCAGAGAAATTGCCAAATCATAAATAGAATTGAAAACTAGAACTGCATTTTGAGGACTTTCGATATAAATATAATTATATATTGATTCTAATTCTTTGGAAGCTTTTTTTTCGCCATTTAACTTCTATTATCCTAAAATTTTATTTTTAACTTCTTGGCTAGAATAAGTTTCTAATTTGCCTTCCTCGAATAATTGAAGTTCATTATTAATATCCGAAACGTAATTTTTTTCTGATATTGGATTACCATCAATATCAAAACCAATAATGTTTTCGTTGTCTAAAAGATTAGCAATCGTATCTAGAATCTTATCATTATTGATGTTTAAAATTCGTTGTGTTAAATTGATTTTTTTAGTTTGGGTATTCATAATATTTCGGTTTAGTGTCAAATATACAATTTTTTTATTTCAGTAAGTTGAATAATAAATTTGGATTTTGCGAATTATTCCAAAACAAAACTAAATCAATTTGCGATTTTTCTTCGATAATTTTATAGAATAAAGTTGTCTGTTTTGAAAT
>JAYWGV010000113.1:0-62910 GCA_043778105.1 Bacteroidota bacterium | reverse complement strand
TTGTTTTTCAAGATTTTAAATTATTGTCAGATAGAACAGTTTATGCCAATATGCTATTCGTTCTAAAAGCAACTGGTTGGGAAAACCAAGTTGATATGGACAATAAAATCGATGAAGTTCTTGACAAAGTTGGCTTAAAAGATTTTGCCCAAAAAATGCCACATCAACTTTCGGGTGGCGAACAACAAAGTGTTGCAATTGCTCGTGCTTTGCTTAACGATCCAGAATTTATTCTTGCAGATGAACCAACCGGAAATCTTGACCCACAAACCAGTGCCGAAGTTCTTGAAGTTCTTAAACGTGTTAATGCCAACGGAAAAACCGTTATTATGGCAACGCATGATTATGCTTTATTAATGAAATTTCCTGCAAAAACATTGAAATGCGAAGATGGAAAGATTTTTGAAGTTGTTCAGAGATCGGTTTAGGATTTAGTTTATCGAAACTGAATAATTCAACATATTTCTGTTATCTTCATATAAACTTTCTTTAGATTTAAATATATTTTTTAATAATTTCAAATTCCAATTGTTCCTGAATTTCCAATCAGAAAAATTTTCATTTTTCCAATCAAAATCATCTTTCCAAAAATATTTTGGAGACACATAGCAATAAGTATATGGTATTAGATAAGAACTATCATTATTAGTTTTCACTTTAAATGAAATATTTTCATCTCTTGAAATTGATTCAGGATGTAATAATGTGATTTTTCTTTTTTCACATTCAATTCTTAAAAATTCTGAAATTTTGAAATAGTCTTTTTCTATTTTTTCTAAACTAAAATTATTATAAGTCGTTTCGCCTATTTTATCAATTGGCCTTAATTGTATAATATCAATTTTATATTGACCATAAGTTTCAAAAAACGATTCTAGTTGATGGAAATTATCCTCATTAAAAGTATAATTTATTCGCAACTTCAAGTTTGGGTTAACCTTTTTTTGGCTTGAGATTTGATTTAAAACATCATGGAATTTTTCATAACTTGCATTAGCCATTAAATCTTCATAAGTAGATTTGGTTACGCCATGCATAGAAAGAATAAATTCGTTCAACCCAGCATTTGAAAAGTCAGAAATATCAGTTTCTTTGAGCATATTGCCGTTAGTAACCATACTTATGTAAGGAACTTTATGCTTTTTTGCGATATTAATTAAATCGACATTGTTTTTAAAAAGTGTAGGTTCAGCACCACAACCAATCTGAAGTTTTAAAGCATTTTTGAATATTTTTTGGGCTAATAATTCTAATTCTTCGATAGGAAATTTTCCTTTCATATTTTTTTTAACATATTCATCATCAGTAAAATAACACATTTTGCAACGAAGATTACAAGCCAAAACTGGGTCAAATTGAATTGCTAAATATCGTTTATTAAGTATTGATAATAACCAAAGTCCTAGAAATTTAATTCTATGACTTTTAATTGAATTATTAAACTTTAATACTTTATAAATGTCCATAAGTTGAATATTATAACTAATTTTGTCTACAAATATAATAATTTCAAATTAAATAAATGCTTTCGATTTTAATTCCTACTTACAATTATTATACTCTTGATTTAGTGAAAAAACTTTATGATCAAGTAATATTAGAAAATATTGATTTCGAGATTATCGTTTGCGATGACAAATCGACAGATTTAGAAATAATTAAACAAAATGATTCAATCAATCAACTTGAAAATTGTTTTTATATTGTCAATCCAGAAAACTTAGGTCGTGGCGGCAATTTGAATGCATTGGTTCAGAAATCTAAATTTTCTTGGATTTTATTTTTAGATTGTGATGTTTTTCCTTCAGCTGCTGATTTTATTAAAAAATATATTGATTGCATTCTTTTAAATGAAACGAAGATTCATTTTGGCGGATTGATATATGATTCCAAAAAACCAAATAATGAAGAAATGTTACGTTGGATTTATGGCAATAAACGAGAATCAATAAACGTAGAAAATAGAAAATTAAAACCTTATGAAACAACCCTAACATCAAATATTTTAATAAAAAAAGAGCTTTTAGAACGATATCCTTTCCATTCAGACATTAAAAATTATGGTCTAGAAGATATTGTATTTATTTTACAACTCAAAAAAAACAATATCAAAATTAACCAAATTGAAAATGCAGTTTATCATTTAAATTTAGAAAAATCGATAATCTTTGTTGATAAATGTCAAAGTTCATTGGCGAATTTAAAATATTTGACTGATAACAAAATAATTAACAATCAAGATTCGAGAATTAGCAATTTAAAATCAAAGCTTGATAGATTTAAACTAACGAAACTTGTTGCTTTTAGTTTTAGTATTTTAAAATCGATTTATGTAAAAAATTTAACTTCCAAAAAACCTTTTTTATTTGTTTTTGATTTATATAGAATTGGTTATTATTGTTCTTTATTTAAGAAATAATTTCCTTAAAAACTGAATCCCACTTTATCATTATTAAATCAAGATTAAATCGCTCAGAACTTTTTTTGGCATTTTGACCCATTGCAATTCTCAAGTCTTCATCAATAATTAATGTTTCGATTGCTTTTACAAATTCATTTTCGTTGCCATTTTCAATCAAAAAACCGTTTTTATTGTTGTTTATAATTGCACTTGGTCCAACTGGACAATCATAGGCAATGCAAGGTAAACCTAAAGTCATCGCTTCTATTAAAACCATAGGTAAACCTTCTTGACGCGAAGTCATTAAAAGCATAGATGCATCAAGATATTTTTCGCAAATATTTTTTATAGGTTCGAATAATGAAATGTTTCTGTTAAGATTTAGTTCAGCAATTTTTTTTTCAATTTCATTATTTTCTGACGATTTACCATAAATTTCTAATTGCCAATCTTCATGTTTCTCAATAATTTTTTTCCAAATTGGCAACAATCTGTCTAATCCTTTTTCATAGGAATGTCTGGCTACAACAATAACTTTTTTTGAATTTAATTTTGCAAATTTGTTAGTTTCGAAAGAAATAGAATTCGGAACAATAATTGCATTTTTAACATTCCATTCTTTTAAACTTTCTAATGATAAAACTACTATTTTATCAAATTTAGAAGCACAAAATTTCTTGAAACTGTATTTTATTTTAGAAAAAAATCTATTTCTAAAATTATTATTTTTTTTAAAATCTTCTACGAATCTCGAACCATGGCTTTCAAAAATAATCGGAACTTTTGTGAATGCAATAAATGGAAATAAATAAGCTTTCAATCCATTATCGCAAACCACAATAACATCAGGTTTTATTAATTTAATTTTTTTATTAATAGCTTTAAAGTAAGAAATAAAAAATTGAAAAATATTTCCTTTCAAAATCATATCATAAAAATCTATATTTTTATTAAACTGATAAAAAGTATTAGAATTTCCATCATTTTGTGTCAAAATAGCAATTTGATAACCGAATTTTTCAACTAAATAATTGGCTTTGATAGACAAAACTCTTGCAACGCCGCCTTCATTATTTACATCTGGAACGATATATAAAATTCTCATTTTTTGCTTTCCAAAAATTCATTAAAATCTCGAATATAATCATCTTCAGAAAAAACTGCCGATGCCAAAACCAAACAAACTGCGCCTGACGAAAAATTTTCGAGCTCGCGCCAAGTGTTGCTTTTTATCAATAATCCTTTATCGGGTTTGTTTAGCGTGATAATTTCTTTGGATTTTCCGTCATTCAAAACTACATCAAAACTGCCAGAAATAGCTATTAAAACTTGTTGCAAATTTTTGTGAGAATGCCCGCCACGCTTCGCAGAACTCGGAATATCATATAAATAATAAACTCTTTTTATATCAAACGGAATTACATTGTTTTCGACAACTGCAATGTTGCCAAGACTATTTTCTATTTTTGGAATATCAATAATTTCAATCTTCATAAACTAATTATTAATTTATTTGTAATAAATTTAGCCACTGTTTGCTAATATTTTCTATCGAAAATTTTTCGACACTTTCAATTGCATTCATTTTGCAATTATTATATAATTCTTGGTCATTAATCATTCTATTTATGGCTTGAGTGAGTTTTTCTAGATTTTGATCTTCTACCAAAAGTCCATTTACCTCATTTTTAATAATTTCATTTGGGCCAGAAAAGCAGTTAAATGATACAACTGGCGTTCCTGTTGCTAAACTTTCGACTAAAACGTTAGGCAAACCTTCATTTTGACTTGATAAAACTGTAAAAACCGCATTCTTAAAGTAAGGTTTCGGGTTATTTTGATAGTATTTAAAAATTATTTTATCTGATAAATTTAGATTTTTAACTTGAGTTATCAATTCATTTATCAATTTTCCGTCTCCAATAATTAGTAATTTTATACTGTTTTTTGGCAATTCTGAAACTGCATAAGCATCTATTAATTTATCAAATTGTTTTACTCGCTCATTCATTCTGCCAACTGCAACTATATATTTTTTTTCGTTTGGAATGAATTCTAAACTTAAGTCATTAATTAATTTTAAATCAAATGGATTGTTAATGGTTTGAATGTCAAACTTTAATCGCTCTTTAATTTTAATTTCAATAGCTTTACTTACAGTTACAATTTTATGTTTTCCATAAATCATTTTAGCCAAAAATTTATTTTTCGGAATATAATTTTCAATAATTCCGCTGTGAACAGTATAAATTGCTTGAATATTATATACAAATTTAGAAATCAAAATTTCATTAATTGCATTTACTCTATATCGAAAATCAATTATTGCATCGAATTTATTTTTATGCAAATAATTTCGTAATAGATATAATCGTTTTAGTTTATCAAATGTGTTATTTGTTGATAACAATCCTAAATTTAACAATTTTCCTGAATATTCATAATTAATTATATCTTGAAATATAACGTTATGAACTTCGATTCTTTTCGATTTAAAATAAATAGATAATCTTGCATGAACTTTTTCGGCACCACCTAGAGCCAAACAATCACCAATTAATGCAATTTTAAATTTATTTTTTCTAATCATTTATTTAATTAGTATTTTTGCACAAATATAGAATTAATAACTTAATAAATGCAAGAAAACCCTTTGGTTACAATAATTTGCTTGTGCTACAATCACGAAAAATTTGTTTTTGAAGCATTAAATTCTATTCTCAATCAAACCTATAAAAATTTAGAAATTATAATTGTCGATGACTCAAGTTCCGACAATTCGGTCGCAGTAATTAACCAATGGATTATTGACAGAGTAAATATTAAATTCATTGCCAATAAAGAAAATATTGGAAACACAAAATCTTTTAATAACGCTTTTAAATTGTCTAAAGGCGAATTTATAATTGATTTTGCAACCGATGATATTCTTTATCCAAATTTTATTGATTTATTATTAAAAAAATTTCAAATAAGTAGTTTTAAAAATCTTGCAATTGTATACGGGAATTTCGAATTGGTTGATGAAAACAAAAATCACATTGCGTATTATTTTCCAGTAAATAAAAATTTAAAACGATCAAATCCAGAACCAATTGGAGATATTTACATCGGATTATTGAATCTTGATAACAATGTTTGCTCAGTAACTTCAATGATAAAACGTGAAATTTTTGAAGAATTTAATTGTTATGACGAAAGTCTTGCCTATGAAGATTATGATTTTTGGATTAAAGTCTCTAGAAAATACAATTTTGATTTTATTGATGAATTAATGATGCAAAAAAGAGAATTAAGTACATCACTAAGTGCGCAACGATTAAAAAAATTTAATTCAAAAACAAGAAATTTTAACAAAACGACATTTAAAATAGTTTTAAATATTTTAAAATTGAATAAAACAAAATTAGAAAACAAAGCTGTTTTGAAACGAATTTATTCAGAAATGGATATTGCTTATCGCACCATAGATATTGTAATGTATTTTAAATACTTATTATTATTGTTCAAAATGAAATTTATTTTAAAAGTAATATAATTTTCAAAACCCTCGTTGCCTTTTAGCCTCGAAAATTAAAATCGCAGCCGCAACCGAAACATTCATCGAATCGATTTCGCCTTGCATCGGAATTATAATGTTTTTAGTAGCATTATCTCGCCATTCTTCGGTCAATCCTGTGGCTTCGGTGCCAACTACAATTGCAGTTGGAGTTGTATAATTTTGTGTTTCATATGAAGTTGAATCTTGCAAAGTGGCACAATAAAAAGCAATATTTTTTGATTTTAAAAATGCAATAATTTCTGATGTTGAACCTGTTGCAATTTGTCGAGTAAATAAACATCCAACGCTAGAACGTACAATATTTGGGTTGTATAAATCAGATTTTGGATTGGCAATAATCACAGCATCGAGATTGGCTGCATCGGCAGTTCTAAGAATCGCACCAATATTCCCGGGTTTTTCAGGACTTTCGGCAACCAAAATCAATGGGTTTTCAGATAATTTTAAATCTGATAACTGCAATGATTTGGTTTTTGCAATTGCCAAAATTCCTTCTGTAGTATCTCGATAGGCGAGTTTTTGGTAAACTTCTTTGGAGATTTCTATAAATTCGATTTCTTGATTTTTCGAAAATTCGAAAATTTGATTTTCTGAAACTAAATCTGTTAAAAACAATATCGTTTCAATTTCATAATTTCCTTTTATTGCCAATTCGATTTCTCGTTTTCCTTCAATTAAAAACGTTCCAGTTTGTTTGCGTGCTTTTGCTTTTTCTTGCAACAGCACCAACAATTTTATAAATGGATTTTGTATTGATGTGATTTGTTTCATTTTCTTCAAATTCCCCCTTTGGGGGTTAGGGAGCTTACAAAATTCCTCTCGCTTTTATTTCTAAATATTTATTAATCGTATCCAAAGTCAAATTTTCGGGTTGCGTTAATACAGAATATATTCCATATTTTTTTAATTCATTGACAATTAATCTTTTCTCGAACATAAACTTTTCGGCAATAACTTTGTCATAAACTTCTTGAATGGTTTCGGTTTTTTTATTGATTAAATCATTCAATTCGGTGTTGTTGAAAAATACTACAACTAGCAAATGGCTTTTTGCAATTCCTTTTAAATAAGGTAATTGTCGTTGCAAACCATCCATAGTTTCAAAATTGGTATAAAGAATTATCAAACTTCGATGGTTGATATTTTTTTTTATATCGACATATAATCGGCTGTAATCACTTTCAAAAAAATCGGTTTTTATGTTGTATAAAGTTTCTAGAATTTTTTGCATTTGCGATGAACGTTTTTCGGCAAAAACCCTGTTTTCTACTTTTTTAGAAAACGCAAACATTCCTGCTTTGTCTTGCTTTTTAAGAATTACATTCGATAAAACTAAAGTCGCATTTATGGCATAATCCATCAAACTTAATCCATTAAATGGCATTTTCATTACACGACCTTTGTCAATAACCATATAGACTGACTGCGATTTTTCGTCTTGAAATTGGTTAATCATTAACGAATTTTTCTTGGCTGTTGCTTTCCAATTCAAGGTTCGAATGTCGTCACCAGCTACATATTCTTTTATTTGTTCAAACTCCATTGAATGTCCAATTCTGCGGATTTTTTTTATTCCATACTGAAATAAATTATTCGAAAAAGCAATTAAATCGTATTTTCGAAGCTGAATATACGACGGATAAGTCGGCACCATATTGCCGTTATCGAATGTAAATCGGCGAGAAATTATTCGCAATGGCGACGAAACATAAACATTCAAATTTCCAAAATAATATTCGCCACGTTCGGTTGGTCGCAATTCATAATTCAATTCGTCTTGCGATGATGCTTTGATTTTTCGTTTGATTTCGAAATCTCGAACCTGAAACTGAAACGGAATTTCGTCGATAATCTTTACATTTATCGGAAATGTATAATAATTTTTTATGTTAACATTTATTAGATTTTCATCGCCATTTGATAATTTTTCGGGCGTTGTTCTTTTGGCTTCGATTCCGTTTTTCGCAATAAATAAAATTAAAATATCTAGAACTAAAAAAACCAACAAAATCAAGAAAACGTAAGTTACTGCATTAAATAAAAATGGTAAAAAGAAAGCCACAACTAACAAAACCATTATGCCCAAAAGCAAATAGAAAAATAAATTATTGATGTATAATTTTTTAAAAAAGTTCATTTATTTAGTGTTCAGTGTTCAGTATTTAGTATTCAGTCAGCAAACTGAACACTGAATACTGAACACTAATTTTTATCTCGGAATTTCAACAGTATCAAGAATTTGTTTAATAATTTCGGTGCTAGAAATCCCTTCCATTTCACGTTCTGGAGTTACAATAACTCGATGTTGCAAAACAGGAATTGCTGCATCTTTAATGTCTTCGGGCGTTACAAAATCGCGACCACGAATAGCGGCGAAACCTTTGGCAGCATTCAAAATTGCAATCGATGCTCTTGGCGAAGCTCCTAAATATAAAAATGCATTTTCGCGAGTATTGATTACAATTTTTGCAATAAATTCTAATAAATTTTGTTCTACAACTATTTGTTTTACAATATTTTGATAATGTTTGATAGATTCGGCTGAAAGAATTTTTTTTATATTTTCTAGTTTACCTTTGTTTTCAAGTAAATGTTCGCGTTGAATAATCTTGATCTCTTCGTCAAGTTTCGGATAATCGATTGTTATTTTGAACAAAAATCGATCTAATTGCGCTTCTGGCAAACGATATGTTCCTTCTTGTTCAATTGGGTTTTGGGTTGCAATTACTAAAAATGGGGTTTCAAGAATAAATACTTTTCCGTCGATTGTTATTTGACGTTCTTCCATAACTTCGAACAATGCGGCTTGAGTTTTCGCTGGCGCACGATTTATTTCGTCAATAAGAATTAGATTCGAGAAAATTGGTCCTTTCTTGAATTCGAATTCAGATTTTTTAAGGTCAAATATCGAAGTTCCTAAAATATCCGATGGCATTAAATCGGGCGTAAATTGAATACGACTAAAACCAATATCCATAGTTTTTGCCAATAATTTTGCGGTAATTGTTTTGGCAACTCCAGGAACGCCTTCTAACAGAATGTGACCATTTGCAAGGATTGCGACCAACATTTGGTCAATCATTTTGGTTTGCCCGACAATAACGGTAGCCAATTCTTGCCTAATTTGTGCGATGCTTTCTTGCAAAGGTTCAAGATTTATTCTTGATTGAAAATTTACGTTTTCGTTTTGTAATTCTAGGTTTGTATTTTCTTCCATATATTTGTTATTTGCATTTATATTGCAATACGTTATTTAACTTGACTTTTATCTGTTTAATTCTAACTTAAAAAAATAATCATAATTTTTTATTTTAATATTGAATTTGTTATATATTTGTATAGTAAAATTTAAATAATTATAGAATGAAAACAGTAACTCAATTATTAGGTGGAGGAACTTGGACTTAATCTAAAGTCCAAGTCGCTCTGTATTAATCGTTTTTGTCAAAATTCATTATCTGCAATTCAATTTTTATATTTTTAACTTTTCATTTATTATATTTAACTTTAAATATCAACCACTTACCTTCTCAATTGCTTTATTAATCTGAACCAAATCTTCTTCAATACTTGTGTGTGGGCTTTTTCGATAGTTATTTATTAAAAACACAACTTTTTGAATATCGACTAAATTTTTTGATGATTTTTGATGTAATTTTTTGATAAAATCTTCATTTAAAATTGTTGTATCAAGTAAATATTCATTTCGGATTTTTTCTAGAAAATAAATTATTTTTTTGTTGATAATATCGTCGTGATTACCTTCTTGGTAATATAAATTGCCGATGGTTTTGGTAAAATCGATAGTCGAATTTCTCAATGGTTCAATAATTGGAACAATTCTTTGTTTTCGTTTGGCATTAAAAATCATAAAAATTAACATTCCGATTATAGCAATATACCAAGCCCATTTTAATGCTGGATTTGCAAAAATAAATCGCAATGGCGAGTCAGAAATTATTTCGCCAGTTTGATTTTTTATATGCCAAAAAACATCGCCTTTTGGAATATATGACAATAATTTTTGAGCATAATTAGAATGGTTTCCTTTCAGTAAATAATAATTAGTAAATGCCGCTGGTTGCGAATGCAAATAGAAATCACCATTAATCCAAGGTACTTTTACAAAATTTACTCTTGTAGAATCGCCTTGTTGATAACCTAAAACAGTTGTGTTTAAAGTATCGATTTTTGAGAAATAATTGTCGTTGACATTAGTCGAAAACTTATATTTTTGAACTCCTAAATTTTTATTGGCAACCCAGTTTAAAACTGTGTCTTTTATTTTTACTTCGGAATTCATTTTTAGTTTCAAGCTGTCTAAAAGTGAATTTGGAATTACTTTCGAACTGATAAAAGCTGAATTTCCGTGGCTTACAAAATTACAAAGTTCTGCGATTGATTGCTCATCAATATCAGAATATTCCGAAATGCTTAGAAAAGTTCCTTTAACTTTATAGGTGTCAACAATTGTATCTTCGTCATATTTATAATAAAAATATTCGTAAGGCGATGTTGTAATTTTTTCAAGTTTTTGATTTTTTAATAACGCATTTATTTCTTTATCAAAAACATACAATCCTAATGGTTTTTTGTCATTAACATCATATGTTGGTGTCCAATCTATTGGTTTTGGTTTGGTTGTATCAAAATAAATTATTGCTACAAGCAAAATTATTAAAAGCGCAATATATATTTTTATCGACTTAGACATTTCCTAGAGATTTTATGACTTTATCGAATGATTTTGTTGCTTTTTCGAAAGTTTTTTCACTAATTTCGAATTCGCCATACCATATATATTCATATAAATAAGACAAATAAACAAAATCTTCTTTCAAATCACGATTTTTAATTTCATATAAATAATCGGAATTGGTTTTTTCTAAATCCCAAACTATAATTTCTTTGGCAGCCAATTTTTTTAATAACCACAGATAATAATACCTAATTGTTAGTCGTTTTTCGCCAGAAAGTATTGTGGCTTCGATTAATTTTTCGAAATCGACTAATTGCAAATTCTTTTCGACATCAGAATAATTAATGACTTTTTTATCGGAATTTTTGCCAAATATCCAATTCCCTTCTTTATTTAGAATTGCTTTTACGATTAAATAAACTACAAATCCTATGACAATAATTGCTAAAAACCTCATTAAATAACTTATAAATTTCATTGAAGTTTCGTCGCTTGTAAAGTTAAAGATATTGCGCACAATTCCAGCGAGCCATTCTTTAAATCTATCCCAAGCATTTTTTTCTTTAGTTTTTTCTTCGTAAACAAATTCAGAATCTTGATAATCTTTCTTAAATTTTTGATTGAATTTTTTTTCTGAAATTGTATCGTTATCGGCATAAATATCCTTTTCAGAAAACGTAGCTTTTTCTGTTTTTATTGGTTCATTTATAGCAATAGAATCATGAGCTCTAGTTTTAGAACATATAATTAGAAGGAATAATATTAGAAATTTATTCAATTAAAATTTGTTTTTTATAATTTTATATCCAATCAAGAAAATCTTGTTTTGACAACTCAAGTATTCTTAATCCATTTTTTATAATGAATTCTGGAACAGGATCAATATGCGTCTGAATTGTAATTGGACGCAATAAATCTGGTTTTGTCCAATGCTCGTGACCGCCAGAAATTCTGCTACAAGTGCAACCTTTGTCAGTTAAAAATTCTCGATATAATTTTAATGGAATATTTCGCAAATGTAATCTAGGCATATAACTAAAGTGAAAATTCTAATTCTTGTCTAGAAACTTTATAACTTTTATTGTTGACAATTTCATTATACAATGAATTTGAAGCAACCAAATCTGAATCTTTTGGTGGATTAAATTCTAATTTTTTTTCAGAACCATTAATTGTCCAACCTAAATTTATTAATACCTTATCGAATGTATTTTTTTCAGACGTATATCTAAAAAATTCATCAATTGCTTCAGTAAATGATTGTTTTGCTTCGGTTTCATTGTTTCCATAACCGCTTAAATCCAATGCAGGAGAATAAACAATTGTAACACCATCTTCGATAAATTCTATTAAAGAAAGTCCAATATGATATTTATCGGTATTAGTTTTTAAATTTGTTATCAAATGAAAATGTGCCATAAATAATTATTTATTCAAATTTAAGAAAAATATTCTAATATTATCAAATTGATTTCATTTTTCGGTTAACCACAAATGGATAAATTAAATAATAATATGATATTATCGATAATGTAATTAAAATTATCGAAACACTTGCCCAATTTGGCATTTCGTCTGAATATCTTGTAATAAAACCTTCGAGAAAACCAGCAGCAATTGTGAACGGAAATGTGCTTAACAAAATTTTGAAACTGTTTCTAAACCCGATTTTAAAAGAATTAATTCTTGAGTAAGTTCTTGGAAATAAGATAGATGCACCCAATATAAAACCCGCAGCCGTTTCGATAACTATTGCAAAAATTTCCATAGAACCGTGAATCCAAATGCCACGAACGCTTTTCCAAAAAACATTTTGTTCGTAAAAAAAATATTGAAAAGCACCAAGCATAATTCCGTTTTGCAAGGCAATGTAAAAAGTCCCAATTCCGACAAAAACGCCAGAAATATAGGCTGTCATTCCAACTCTAAGATTGTTAACAGTTATTCCAATAAAACTTCCCCAATTGCTAGAATCGCCATAAATTGCAACTGGATTTCCTTTTTTAATATTCTCTAAAGTTAAATTTACATAGCCATCACCAAGTATTAATCTTACAAAATCGACATCATAAATTGCCGAAACAACTCCAATTGCTACAGTTGCAAAAAACAATATAAAAGCATACAAAAGGTAACGTTTATACTCGAAAACTATCAACGGAACTTCGGTTTTAAAAAAATAAACCAATCTATTGCTTTCGGTTCGCTTTGTTTTATAAATTTTTTGATAAATTTGCGAAGCCAAATGATTCAAGTAAATAACAGTCTTGCTTTTTTTATAATAAGTCTGAGCAAAAGACAAATCATTCATTAATTGAATGTATAAGTTGGCCATTTCATCGGGCGACTTTATCGAATTTCCAGCCAAAGCTTGTTCGAATTCAAGCCACTTGACTTTATTTTGATTTATAAAAGCAATTTCTCTCATGGAGCGTAAAAATATAAAAATATGTCAGAATTAACAATCAATACAACACAAAATGTTACAATTAATTTTACAGCTGCTACAGTTGGTCAAAGAATCTCTGCAAGTTTGATAGATTTATTAATTAAAGGAGCATATTGTGTAGTTGTATACGGTATATTTTTTTATGCATTTGGCATAGCTGATTGGGCTAGAACACTTGACAATTGGGCAGAAGGAGCAGTTTTTACAATATTTTTTTTTCCAGTAATGATTTATTCAATTACTTTAGAAAGTCTTTTGGAAGGACAATCGTTCGGAAAAAAAATTATCGGTACCAAGGTTGTAAAAATTGATGGTTATCAAGCTGGTTTTGGTGATTACTTAATTCGTTGGATTTTTAGAATGATAGAAGGATATTATATTTTTGCAGGCATTGGAATTGTTGCTATTTCAAGTTCAAAAAAATCGCAACGTCTTGGCGATATGGCTGCTGGAACAGCTGTGATTAATTTAAAAAGTAAAATAAATATAAGCAATACTATTTTAGAAGAAATCGGAGAAGAATATGTACCAACTTACTCATCAGTCATTAAATTATCTGACAATGACATGCGCATAATTAAAGATACTTTTATTCTTGCAAAATCCAAAAACGACTACGAAACAATATCTAAATTAAGACAAAAAATTGAACAAGTTTGCGAAATCAAAAACCAATCAGGCAATGAAAATGATTTTTTGAAAACTGTCTTAAAAGATTATAATTTTTATACGAGGAATATGTAGGCTTAGATTTCAGAATTCAGATTTTAGACTTTAAGACGCAAGACTTAAAGATTTTATAAATAAAATGTATTAGAGAAGTTCTTTTTAGCAAGACTATTGCTCTTAAAATGTTAGTGTTTAAAGTATTCTGTTTTAAAATCTTAATTATCTGTTCTAAGTGTTTTACCGTCTCAAGTCCAAAAGTTTAAAAGTCCAAAAGTCCAAAAGTCTAAAAGTCTAGCGTCTAAAAGTCTCAAGTCTAAAAGTCTAATGTCTAATGTCTAAAAGTCTAATTTCTAAAAGTCTAATGTCTAATGTCTAAAAGTCTAGCGTCTAAAAGTCTCAAGTCTAAAAGTCTAATGTCAACTAGTCTAACGCAACAAATACAAATAACCAGTAATTGGTTCAGGATAATTTTGATCATTTAGTTTCAAAACATAGAAATAATTTCCTGCTGGTAGTAGTTTATTATCTAAATGTATTCCAAAATTCGAATAACCATCAAAATCTGCCAATGAATTATTGCCTTTCCAGACCAATTGTCCCCAACGGTTGTAAATTTCGGTTTCGAAATCCAAATAAATATCTCGCAATCCCTCAATAAAAAAATAATCATTTTTCCCATCACCATTTGCAGAAACAGCATTATAAATTTTAATAGGGCATCGTTTTGTAGTTAATAAAAACGAAGTAATATCATAGCAAAAATTGTTGTTTTCTATTCTAACAAATATTTTTTTAGGCGTTTCGCTTGAATAGTAATTCGAAATATTTGACAAAGGAAACGAACTGCTTTCTGCATCGTTTTGTGTTAGATAAAATGTCACATTATCAATTGGATTTATTTTTGCAGTATTCAAATAATCAGAAAAATCGAAAATACCTAAGGTCAATCCTTGGTCGCAACTTTCTAAATTAGGTACTAAATTGAATTTTGGCAAATCATAATAATTTAGTATAAATGATGTTGTACTGAAACATATTCCGTTATCGATTCTAACAAAAATTGGTTTTGGATTGATTGTCGGAATGAAATTATTAACATTTAAAATCGGATTTGTATTTGCATTTGCATTAGCTTGACTGTTAAAAAAATTGACAATATCGCTAGAATTTATTTTAACATTATTCGAATAACTCGAAAAATTAAAGCTTGAAGTTTTACTTTGTTTGCAAACAAATAAATCATCTAAAACATTGAATTTTGGAAATAAAACCAAATTTAAAGTAAACGATGTTATACTAAAGCAATTGATGTTTTGCAATCTAACATAAATGGTTTTTGTTTCTAAACTTGTACTAAAATTATTAACGTTCATAATTGGATTTACATTATCAAAAGCATTTTGGTAAGTTTCAAAAAAACTAACAATATCTGTGGAAACGATTTTTACAGCATTTGCATAAGCCGAAAAATCAAAAACTGCACTGGTTAAAACATCTTGGCAAATGTATTTTGGTGGCAAAACATTAAATTTAGGTATAATGTTAAATGTAAAATTTTGCAAAAAAACATTATTGATTTCTATAATTTCTTTTACGATTCCTGTTCCGTTTCCAATATCGTCAACAACAAATTTCAATACAAAATTCGCAGTAACTGCATTTGGAATATTTAATGTAATTTGACTTAATAAACTTCCGCCAATAGCTATTATTGCTGTAGTAAATGCCGTTTCAACCAAAACATTATTGGCATAAAAAGCAATTGGTGTTCCAGCAGGCAAAACATCTGTAGAATTCAAATTTTTAACAATATAATCGACTTTTATTTGTCGTGAACCACAACTTTGTTGAATATTACTAAAAGAAATAGTTGCATCGGGCAATTGGCTGTTCAATTTTGTAACAATTACGTTTATCATTACAAAATCTTGACCAGAAGTCAATGCTATTTGAGCTGTCGTATCGCCAATATTTAAATTGTTTTGAATGTCATAAATATCTAAATCCATGTTGAATAACTGGTCAGAACCTGTAATTGTACTTGTGCCGTTAAAGGCATTATTTGCAGGGTTTATTGCATTACTTAAAATATTACCGTTGAAACTTAAAGTTTCATTTACTTGAATGTTTTTATCGCCTTCCCAAGCTACAAATCCAATTTTGGCGCCAATATTATCAATTACATTTAGACTATTTAATGTTATATTTAATGAAGTAGATTGTCCAGAAACTGCTTGCAAACCATCATAAACATTAAGCTGATTGAGTGGCAAAGTTTCATTTTTATAAATTACAACAACTGCCCAACCACCAAAATTGCCACCATTCGGACAATATGGTGCAATAATATTAGATAACTCAAAATCAGATACTGTATAATTGCCTTGCCCAAAAAGTTGCACTAAATTGGTTATATCTTTGAACGCACTAAAACATGGCAAACCATTAGCATTTTGTAAAGCAAATGTTCTTTCTGGAACAATTTCGAAATTATTTAACTTGATATTTAAATCTCCTGTGCCTGAGCCAGCCCAATATAAATAGGCTTTTTCTAAAACATCACTAGAATTTAATGTTAAATTTGCCGACGAAGTATTTAAAATAATACATGGCGGTGCTGGAGGTTGACTTTCGATAGTATTATTTTCGATTGTATTTAATGTGTTACCAATAAACGTAAAATCAAATCGCCCGTTAAATTGCTGATACAACGAAACATCTTGAGAAAAAAGAGGAGTTGAAAGAAATAATAAAACAATAAAAATAAAATGTTGCAGTTTTAACATCTATATTGTCTAATGAAATTTTTAATAAAATTAATGTTTTATTTTCTAAATTCTAATTTTATTAAAATAAATGTTTTAATTTTCCAAAAAAATAAAACGCTTTTGAAAAATATTATTGTCAGAAAATATTCTAAACAAGATATTAATCTATGGAATTCTTATGTAAAAAGTTCAAAAAACGGTACTTTTTTGCACAATCGAAATTTTATGGATTATCATTGCGATAGATTTGAAGACTTTTCAATGATTGTATCCGAAAACGAAAAATTGATTGCTGTTTTACCAGCAAATATTTCCAATCATATACTTTATTCTCATCAAGGATTATCTTATGGCGGCATTTTATTCGATGAAAAAATCAAGCTCGAAAAAGTAATTTTGATTTTTCAAACCATTTTAAAATTTTTATCAGAAAATAAAATTGATATATTTCACATAAAAACAATTCCATCAATTTATCATAAAAAACCAGCCGAAGAAATTAATTATGCTTTGTTTTTAACAAATGCTAAATTGGTTCGTTGCGATAGTTTATCGATTTTGGATTTATCGAAAAACAACAAAATCGCATCTGGAAGATTAGAAGGAATCAAAAAAGCAAAAAAATTTAACCTACATATTAAGGAAGAAAATAATTTAGATTCGTTTTGGAACGAAATTCTTGTTCCGAATTTGCAAACTAAATTTAACACTAATCCAGTTCATAATTTAGAAGAAATTACAAAATTAAAAAAACATTTTCCTGAAAATATTCGACAATTTAATGTTTATCAAAATGATAAATTAGTTGCCGGAACAACAATTTTCGAAACCGAAACTGTTGCGCACGCACAATATATTTCTGGAAATGAATCGAAATCAGAAATCGGAAGCGTGGATTTTTTATACCATTACTTAATAACTGATATTTTTAAAAATAAGCAATTTTTTGATTTTGGAACTTCGAATGAACAACAAGGTCGAAAACTTAATTCTGGTCTAAATTTTTGGAAAGAAAGCTTTGGAGCAAGCACAATTGTACAGAATTTTTATGAAGTTGAAACGAAAAATTTCGATTTATTAGACAATATTTTAATTTAAAAACTTGAATTCTTTAAAACAAATATACCAATCTAATATTTTCAAAATCACATCTTTGAACAGTATTAGTGTTATAATAAAAATCGCAATTGGATTGGTAACATCTAAACTTTTGGCAGTTTTTGTTGGTCCAAGTGGAATGGCTTATGTCGGAAATTTAAGAAATTTAATGAGTAGTTTAGAAAGTGTTTCTTCATTAGGTTTTCAAACCGGAATTTTAAAATATGTTACCGAAAATGATAAAAATAATCTACAATTAAGCAAAATAATTTCAACAGTTTTTTTTACAATTTTAATTGTTACCTTATTTTTAAGTTGCTTATTTTTTGTTTTTGCGACATTTTTTACAAATCAAATTTTCGAGAATCATACAAGGTTTACAATAATTATAAAATCGATTGGATTAATAATTCCTTTTTATGGAATTTCGATTTTTTTTCTATCTGTTTTAAATGGTTTAGGCAAATTTAAAAAAGTAATATTTACGAACATTCTAGGAAATATTTTAGGGTTAATTGTTTCTTGCATATTAATTTATAATCACCAAACTTTTGGTGCTTTATTATCGATTGTAGTTGCTCCTGCATTATTATTTATTGTTACATTTTATTATTTGAACAACGAAATTAATTTACTTGAAATTATAAAAATTAGCAATTTCGATTTTAAAATCATCAAAGATTTGTCGGCTTATTCGTTAATGACACTTGTTGCAGCGATTTTTGGACCATTGGTTTATCTAGCAATTCGAAATAATATTATTGCCCATTTAGGTTTAAATCAAGCGGGTTTTTGGGAAACAATTTCAAGAATTTCGACTTATTACATGTTGTTTGTAAGTACGATTTTATCGATTTATTTTCTGCCAAGATTAATAAAAGCCAACTCCAATCAAGAAACCAAAATTGTTTTTTGGGATTATTTCAAATACATTTTATCAATATTCTTTTTTGGAATAATAATCATTTATTTATTAAGGTTTTTTATTATAAAAACCTTATTTACAAATGATTTTCTGCCAGTTACAAACTTGTTTTTCTGGCAATTAATTGGTGATTTTTTTAAAGTTGCATCCTTAATTTTAGGATTTCAATTTATTGCAAAAAAAATGACTAAAGCATTTCTGTTTTCCGAAATTTTGTCTCTTTTAATATTGTATTTGAGCAGTAATTATTTCTTAAAAATTTATGGAATCAAAGGTGTAGTTATTGCACAAGCATTTGATAATTTTTTGTATTTTATTGTTTTAGCAATTTATTTCCGAAAGAGTTTGGTATGAGTGAATCGCTAACTAAAGAAAATTTTGCTGCATTAACTGGTTTTCGTGCCATAGCTGCTTATTTGGTTTATTTGAACCATTTTGCCTTTTTCAATCCAACATTTTTTTCCAATTTTTGGTTTGGTTATTGCTATGAATTGTATTTTGGAGTAACATTGTTTTTTGTTTTAAGTGGTTTTTTAATAGCATATATTTATTTTGATGCGAAGCAATTCAATTTTAAAAATTTTATGTTAAAAAGATTTTCGAGAATATATCCAATGTATTTTATTTTGACTTTATTGTCCTTTTTTTATTATTCATTTTTCGAAAAGCAAAGTTGGAAAGTTTTTTTATTAAACATTACTTTTTTAAAGTCTTTTTTTAAGGATTTTTTTCTTTCTGGATTGCCAACAGCTTGGTCATTAACGGTTGAAGAATCCTTTTATATTTTGGTTCCTATTTTTTTTTATTTTATTAGAAAAAGTTATATTTTCATAGTTGCGATTCCAGTTGTTTTTTTTGGGTTTGGAATATTATTAGTCAACTTTTTTGTAGATTTTGATTTTTATGGTTTTTTTGCGAACAATCATTTTATGTATCAATTTTCGCTTTTTGGTAGAATTTCCGAATTTATGATTGGTATTGCATTGGCTATATTTTATATGAGAAAAAGAAATTATTTTAAAGCTAAATACTTGACCTATTTTGGTTTGTTTTCAATAATTATTGGATTATATTTTTTGAGTTTACAAAAAGGCAATAATTTTGAAGGAATTGATTCCGATTTTGGTAAAATATTAAATTCAGTTTTAATTCCGATTTTCGGAATTGCTCCATTTTACTATGGTTTAATTACCGAAAATACATTTATTTCTAAAATTTTAAGTTCTACATTTTTTCAGATTCTTGGCAAAAGTTCTTATATCTTTTATTTAATTCACATTGGTTTTGTTGTAACAATTTTAAATTCGGTTTCTAAAAATCATTTTTTCATGTTCATTGCATTGAATTTAATTGCTATTATTTTGTATAAATATGTAGAAAAGCCATTAAATAATTATTTTCGTAATTTTAACATTTCTAAATCTCCTTTTCCAGAACCATAAACTTCAATTCTATCAAAATGATTAAGATTTATAACTGCTTTAATTCGGTTTACTTTTTCTAATCCAAAACAATTTTTTGTTGTAAAATTTCCACTAATTTTTCCGTCCAATATTTTTAATTCGGTTCCTATAACCTGAATGCCATATTTCGAACACCAAGGTTCTATCCATTCAGGAAATGAAGCGGTTACAATATAAATTTCATGTTTTAATTTTATATGATTTTGAAAATTTTCATAAATTTTCTGGTTCAAATTACTTTCGATTTCGTTTACAGCAAAATCTTTTGCAATAGCTTGAAAATGTTTGTAATTACAAAATCCATAAAAATGTTTTATGAATTTAATTTTGACTTTTTCATTAGACATTATACCTAACTTTAAAAATAGCAAATAAGGCAATAGCAACATCATACCAAAATAAAAATTCAAATCTCCACGGCTGTATTTGGTAAATTCTAGCAAACTATCTTTCTTGTATAAAGTACCGTCAAAATCGAAAAGTGCTAATGTTTTCATTATTCAATGTTTTGAAAATAAAGCAAATAGCTCATTAAAATAAACCAACCAAGAATCGTGATTTGTATAAATTTATCGGTTAAAACAACTTTTGTAGGCGAAAAAGTTGACTGATTTACAAACGATAATTGTAAATATCTAAAAATGCCATTTATTACAAAAATTATTGAAACATATAACAAATTAGATTTATAATGCAATTGAACTTCGGGCGAAATGCAATAAAAAATATAACAAACAATAATTATTGATGACAATATTCCAAGAATTGAATCAATAAAAACCAAATTATATCCAGCAATATTCTTGCGAACTTCTTGACCTTGTTGCGCAAGAATCACATCCGATCGTCGTTTTGCAATTCCGAGAAAAAGAGCTAAAAGATAAGTAATTAATAAAATCCAAATTGAAGGAAGAATATCTGTTACAACTGTTCCTGCAATTAGTCTGAGCACAAATCCTATGGCAATAATATTAACATCTAGAATCGCAATGTGTTTTAACCATTTTGAATACAAAATATTGATTATCAAATAACTAATAACTACTAAGAAAAGTTTTTGTGACCAAAACAATGAAATCGTAACAACTGCGACCGCTAAAACAACCATTAAGATTAGACCATTTTTCACAGCAATTTCACCTGATGCAAATGGTCTTTTGGATTTTACTGGATGTTTTTTATCTTCATTAATATCGAAATAATCATTTAAAATATAAATGCTACTTGCTGCCAAACAAAAACTTATAAAAGCAACAAATACATTTGTTAAGGCAATAAAATTCATAAATTGATTACCAAAAAATATTGGCGCAAATACAAATAAATTTTTAATGTATTGATTGACTCGTATGAGTTTAAGGTAATTTTTCATCAGATTTTAATGCGTTAAATACATAAAAATGTTTTGTTTCGTCGATTTTATTAAATTTAGAAACGATAAAATCGGTTATTTTACTGTGCAGAATTTCATAATCAACATAAACCTTATCGGTTAAATATTCTTTTTCTACAAATATAAATATTTTATTATTGGTGCAAATTTTTATAAAAACTGCTTCTCGACCCATAATTTCATTGGTAATTATCCAATCGGCTGGCAATTGACTTTGTGCATCAAAAAGGTAGTTTGCCATTGGCATGTTTGGCGCAACAACAAAATTTTTGCCATATTTTTTTATCAGTTTTTTTAATTCCAAATGTTTCTCGAATGTTGTTTTACTGGTTCTAATGTAGTTCAATTTTGGAGAAATAGCACTTAAATCACAAGTCAATTGTGTGAAATGTTTTTCTCGATATTGGTATTTATTTGATGCAAATGAAATAAAACACATTGAAAAAATTAAACAAAAATAAATAATTCGATTGTACTTGAATTTTAGAATTTCATCATAAAATAAAATTAAAAATGAAACTATCAAGATTGTTGAACATAAAACTGTGTATGGATAACCAACGCTAATCGCACTTGACCAAGCGACTAATAATCCTAATGAAAATGGAGCCAAAAATTTTAAATTTTTGTTTAAATACAAATAATTATAAATTAATGCCAAACAACCAACTATAAAAAATTGCAATGAAGCAGTTAACGGATTTAAGAAAATATGATTAAAAATACCTAAAATTAAAAACCCAAATATTAAACAAAATAAATATTGTCGAAAAAAACCAACTGATTTACTTTTTAAAAAATAAGCTGGAATAAATGCAAATAACACAACTGCAATAAAAATCCATTTTGAGCCAAATGAATAAACATAACTGCCAATTCCGGCAATTAACAAGTCTTTCACGCTTGTTTGGTTAGAAGTTTGGTAAAAATAATTTTGTAATGTTGTAAATGAACTTATCCAAAAAAAATATAATCCAAGAATTAATGACAAAGAAATTATATAAAACAATGATTTTTTAAAACCTGATTCAATAAAAATCCAAACCAAAAACCCAATCGGAATCAAGTAAAAAGATTGCTTGGTCATTGCCGATAAAAAAGCAAAAACAGCTACTAAAATAAGAGCTAAACAGCTAGATTGATATTTTGCAAATATGAAAAATGCAATTGATGCAAACAAAATCCCATCGGTTGTTGGCCAAGGATAAGGCGAAAAATTGTGCATAGAAACAATAAAACAAATGCACATTAATAGCCACTTATTAAAACCACGTTTTTTAAAATCGTAAATTGAATCAAAACCCGATAATGTACAATAAACTTGCAACGAAAACATTATATAATTACTAATTCTAATAAAATAAAATTGACCTTCAATTGGTAAAATTTTCATCCAAAAAGCGTGTAAATAAATCGTAATTGGTGGGCCTTTATAAATAAAATCTTGATAAATATCTTGACCATTAATTACGCGCCAAGAAAAACTAGGAATATAGCCTGTGTCCCAATTTTCCATTCCTAATTGACTCAGACAAATGCAATAAAATGTTAAAATTAAAAAAAATAATACTTTAAAATTTATGTATTTCATTTTTCAAGAATTAAAAAATAATGTGGATAAACAAACATTCGCTTTTTGAAACAATCAACTAGTTTAAAACCCGTTTTTTGAGTTAAAATTTTGGCTTGATTAAAACCAATTTCGTTTCCTATTTCTTTACTAAAAATTAAATCATGAATTTTATTAAAAACAACAAAATTGCTTTCAGCGTCAATATCTTTGAAAACTAATTTACTGTTAATAGCCATTTTGGAATAAATTTCTTTAAAAAAAGTTTCTTGTTGAAATTTTGGAACATGATGTAAAACATCGATTAGGTAAATTAACGAAAAATTCTTTATTTCTAAAGGTATAATTTTTCCGTCAAATGTATTGAAATGCATTTCTTTTTTAGTTTTAAATTCTTGATTTAATAAAATTGCGTTTTCGATTAAATTTTCAGAAATTTCGATTCCAAATATTTTTTTTGCATCAGTAAATTTAGCAATTAATGAGCAAAATTGACCTGAACCACAACCAATATCATATGTAGATTCGTTTGGTTTCACATAATTAAGCAAAATATCAAACGGACAAATTAATGGTCTATAAATAACTTTTAATTTATTTATTAAACCTAAACCAGATGATTTTGTTTTTAAAAAATTTAAAATTTCATTTTGAGAAAGCATGAAATGTATTGTATTATGATTAAAGAATTTAAAAAACTTATACTAATTTTCTTTATAAACCCTTAAATCTAAAAGTACTTTTTTCATATTATTACGTTCAATAATATTAAATCCTTCAAAAAGATAGGCTTTATATTGAACTGCGTTTTTTAATGATAAAATTAATTTTTGATTTGCAGTTTTTTTGTAAATATGATATTTATTCAATGAATCGAACGGGTAATAAAGTCCAAAATTGACCAAAATTAATTTATTATTTGATTTTATTGGATGATTTTTTGTTGCTTTTTCAAAATAAATTAAATCTGACGAATATACATTTTCATATTCATACTTTTGGATGAAATTTTTTGTTTCGTATTTTTTGTAAAGTTCCCAAACCACATCTTTTGCATAAAAATACGATTTATATTGTTCAATTTCAATAAAATAATTTATTGTGCAAATAGTTATGATAATCCAAATAACAACATTTTTGTATTTTTCTGGTTTCAAAAATTCATTGAGGCCAAATACAAAAAACAACGCTAAAAAAGGTAAAAATTGTCTCAGAATTCTTGCATATAAAACAACTTTGTGCATAAAAAAACCTAGCGTGGCATAACTTAAAAAAACAATTAAAATAATCAAAAATAAAATCTTTAATGTAAAATTTGAATCTTTTTTAAAAGTACAAATAATCATCAAAACTATTCCTAAAATTAAAACTATTCCTAGAACACCCTCAACTTCTATAAGATATTTAAATAAAAAAGAGTAACATTCTTCAAATGAACCTTGCACAATAGTTTTAGATAAAACCATTGCATCTTTAATATAAGATTTGTTAACAGTCCAAGCTAAGAATTCAAATATTCCTAGGCAAATTGTGCTACCGAGTCCAAAAAATAGAATTTTTTTTAAACTAGTTAAAAATCCAAATTTTAACAAAAACAAGATAAATATTAAAATAGCCATAGTTAAATAAAGTAATATGTAGCCAGGATAATTCAAATATCCAAAAAAAGCAACAAAACCCAAATAAACTATTTCTTGATGATTTGTTATTTCTTGTTGATAATATTTAATGGATTTATAAAGCACAAAATAAAGTGTCAGAAAACTAAAATCATAAGGATCTGCATGGCGCAATGAAATGTAAGATGCAATCAAACAACAATAAATTAGAACACTAAAAAGGCTTAAAAATTTATTTTTTAAAAATAAATTAGAAAATTTATAATGAACTATAAGTATAAAGCCACAAACAATAAAATTAAAAATAAATATCGGAAAAGAATTATCAGGTTCAAGAATTTCTAAATTTAAAATTTTCGAACTTATAAATTGAAAAAACATTGGAATCGATTTTACTAAAACTTCGCCTGGTCGACCTTGGGTGCTGAACAAACTTTGCACAGCCAAAAATGGTTCGTTTTCAGATAAATTTTTTAAAAACAATCCAGTTTGACTGTATCTGTCTTCATCTGGAAAAACTTTAAAACCTTTGTTAATTAAAGTTAATTTATAAATTGAAATTAGCACAATAATTATTAATATAATTTTGTGATTTTGAATTTTTTTCATCATTTAAATCTTAAATAATCCATATTTCACAATGCAATAAATTGCCCAAAAACCATCTTTCCAACCAATTTTTTTTCCTTCGTCGTAAGTTCTTCCATAATAAGATATACCAACCTCATAAATTCTAATTTTTGGAATTTTAGCAATCTTTGCAGTAACTTCGGGCTCGAATCCGAAACGTTTTTCTTTTAAATTTATATTTTTAATAATCGATGTTTTAAACATTTTGTAACAAGTTTCCATGTCAGTCAAATTTAGATTGTTCAGCATATTAGACAAAAATGTTAAAAAACGATTGCCAATGGTGTGCCAAAAAAACAAAATTCTATGTGGTTTTCCGCCAATGAATCTCGAGCCATAAACAACATCAGCATAACCGTCAAGTATTGGTTTTAATAAAATGTTATATTCATTTGGATCATATTCTAAGTCTGCATCTTGTATTATTAAAAATGTGCCAGTTGCGTTTTCAATTCCAGTTTGCAATGCAGCACCTTTTCCTTTATTAATATTGTGCGAACAAAATTTTATATTTAGATTATCGTTTTTGTAGACGTATTCATTAATAATATCGCATGTCTTGTCGGTAGATTTATCGTCAACAATAATAATTTCTTTTTGAATATTATCAATTAATTGCACGGAAATGATTTTATCAAGAATTACCGAAATGGTTTTTTCTTCATTATATGCAGGAATAATAATTGATAAAGTACTCATTAATTTTTTAATTATTCAACGAAAATAACATTCCAAACCGATAAAACAAAAAATCTGTAAAACTAAAATGATAAATCACAACATTTGATATTTACAAAAAAAAACAAAATAAATCTAAATAACCATTTTTTAATTACATATTTAAATAAAAAGATATTTTTTAGTTTATATTTATAACTAAAAAATGGTTTTTAGTTTCCGAGTTAAAACTTTATATTCATTTTTGCAATATCAAAATAAATCAAAATTTTTATGTGCGGAATATTAGCAATTATAGGCAAAGGCAAAGACCATGAATTAGTAAAAACATTATCTAAAAGAATGTCACATCGCGGACCAGACGAAAGCGATTTACATGTGACAGAAAATGGACATATTTTGTCTCACGAACGTTTATCAATTATCGATTTGCATTCTGGTCGTCAACCAATTAAAGGAACTTCAACAGCCTATATGATTCACAATGGCGAAGTTTATAACCACCAAGAATTGCGTGACGGGATTTTAAAAAACCATACTTTTAGAACAAAATCTGACTCAGAAGTTATTGTTCATTTATACGAAGAATTTGGATATGATTTTTGTCATTTGCTTGACGGCGATTGGTCATTTGTTGTTGTAGATGGCGACGATTATATCGCAGGTCGTGATCCAATGGGCGTAAAACCATTATATTATGGACTTGACGAACGTGGCAGAATGTATTTCGCCTCAGAAATGAAACCTATTGCAGACCAATGCAAAACTTTTTCGACTTTTCCACCAGGACATTATTACACAGCCGCAACCGGATTTGTAAAATATTATAAACCAGAATATGAAGATTATCAAAAAGCAACTAAAGAATTAGATTTAGTATCAATTAGAGAATCATTGACCGAAGCCACTCGCAAGCGATTAATGAGCGATGTGCCAATTGGAGTTTTACTTTCTGGCGGATTAGATTCGTCGCTAACATCATCAATTGCATCTAGATTATTAGCAGCATCTGGCAAAAAATTGCATTCTTTTTCAATCGGGTTGAATGCCGATGCGCCAGATGCAAAAGCTGCTAGAAAAGTAGCAGAATTTCTAGGAACTGAACACCACGAAGTACATTTTACAATCCAACAAGGGATCGAAATTCTTGATAAATTGGTTTGGCATCTTGAAACTTATGATGTTACTTCAATTCGCGCAAGCACGCCAATGTATTTCTTGTCGAAAGCAATTACCGATTTAGGAATAAAAGTAGTACTTTCTGGCGAAGGAGCAGACGAAATTTTCGGTGGATATTTGTATTTTAGAAACGCTCCAACTGTCGAAGATTTTCAAAAAGAAACTATCGAAAGAGTTCAGAAATTATTCACAGCCGATTTGCTTCGTGCCGATAAATCAACAATGGCTCACGGTTTAGAAGCTCGCGTTCCGTTTCTTGATAAAGCTTTTTTAGATACTGCAATGTTAATAAAAGCGGAAGAGAAAATGCCAAAAACTTATGATGGAAAAGAGAAATATATTCTTAGAAAAGCATTTGATACGCCAGATAATCCTTACTTGCCAGATGAAGTTTTATGGCGTCAAAAAGAACAATTTTCTGATGGAGTTGGTTACAATTGGATAGATGAATTAATCGAATATTGCTCATCAAAAGTAACTGACGAACAACTTGAAAATGCCGGAGTTGAATTTCCATACAACTCGCCAACAACCAAAGAAGCTTATTTTTACAGAACAATTTTCAATAAATATTACCCGCAAGTTTCTGCGGCACAAACCGTTAGAAAATGGATTCCGAAATGGCAAGAAAACCAAGATCCAAGTGGTCGAGCCAATGCTGCTCATGTTCAAGCCGATGTAGAAATTGCAAAAGCTGGAATTTTGATTTAACAAATAATTGTTTTTTTTTTTTGAAACGTTCATTCATTTTTTTGGATGAACGTTTTTTTTGTTAGTCGAATGCTTTTATTTAACGTTTTCTTTGCGTGAAGGATAGCAGCAAAGTACCGAAGTACTGCGAATAGCCTGACAGCATTTTAGAAAAAAGGCGACTCAAAATTAACACAAATAGCCTTTTTTTTAAAATGGTGGCACGCCCAAAACATTATAAGATTTAAGATTTTAGATATTAGATTTCAGATTGGTTATTTGAAAATCAACATTTTACGTTAATAAATTGTAAACTATTTGTTATTGTTTTTTTTATCAGAAATAAAGTGTACTTTTGCACCCATTAAAAAACACAGATGGAATCTATTAGAAACATTGCAATTATTGCTCACGTCGATCACGGAAAAACTACTTTGGTTGATAAAATTATGTATCACTGTCAGTTATTTCGCGATAACGAAAACACAGGAGATTTAATATTAGACAACAACGATTTAGAACGTGAACGTGGCATCACAATTACTTCTAAAAACGTGTCTGTTCAATATAAAGGTACAAAAATCAACATTATCGATACACCTGGTCACGCCGATTTCGGTGGAGAAGTAGAGCGTGTATTGAACATGGCCGATGGTGTTTGTCTTTTGGTTGATGCTTTCGAAGGTCCAATGCCACAGACTCGTTTTGTTTTGCAAAAAGCAATCGATTTAGGATTGAAACCATGCGTTGTTATTAATAAAGTTGATAAAGAAAACTGTACTCCTGAAGAAGTTCATGAAAAAGTTTTCGATTTAATGTTCGAATTGGGTGCCGAAGAATGGCAACTTGATTTCCCGACTGTTTATGGTTCTGCCAAAAACAATTGGATGTCTGATCATTGGGAAAATATTACTGATAATGTAGAAGCATTGCTTGACATGGTTATCGAAAATGTTCCTGCTCCAAAAGTTTCTGAAGGAACACCACAAATGTTGATAACATCATTAGATTTCTCTGCTTTTACTGGTCGTATAGCGATTGGTAGATTAGAAAGAGGCGTTTTGAAAGAAGGAATGCCAATTTCTCTTTGTAAAAGAGATGGTGTAATATTAAAATCAAGAATTAAAGAATTACATACTTTCGAAGGATTAGGACGTAAAAAAGTTCAGGAAGTTGTTGCTGGAGATATTTGTGCTATTGTAGGTGTTGAAGGTTTTGAAATTGGAGACACAATCGCCGATTTCGAAAATCCAGAAGCTTTGCAAACTATCGCAATCGATGAACCAACAATGAGCATGTTATTCACGATTAATGATTCTCCGTTTTTTGGAAAAGAAGGAAAATTTGTAACATCAAGACACATTCGTGATCGTTTGCACAAAGAATTAGAAAAAAACTTGGCAATGAAATTAGGCGAAACCGATTCGGCTGATAAATTTATGGTTTTTGGTCGTGGTGTATTGCATTTATCGGTTTTAATTGAAACAATGAGACGTGAAGGTTACGAAATGCAAATTGGTCAACCACAAGTTATTATCAAAGAAATTGATGGTAAAAAATGTGAACCAATCGAAGAATTAACAATCGATTTACCTGAATCACTTTCAGGAAGAGCAGTAGAATTTGTTACCATGCGTAAAGGCGAAATGCTGAGCATGGAAACCAAAGGCGAAAGAATGATTGTGAAATTTAATATTCCATCTCGTGGAATTATTGGATTGCGTAATCAATTGTTAACTGCAACAGCTGGTGAGGCTATTATGGCGCACCGTTTTATTGGATATGAACCATTCAAAGGAGAAATTGCTGGACGTAATAAAGGTTCATTGATTTCTATGGAAAAAGGAAAAGCTATCCCTTATTCAATTGATAAATTGCAAGATCGAGGTAAGTTTTTCGTTGAACCAAATGCAGAAATCTATGAAGGTCAAGTAATTGGAGAAAACTCACGTGCAGATGATATGTGTGTGAATGTAACTAAAGAGAAAAAACAATCTAACGTTCGTTCGTCTGGAAATGATGAAAAAGCAAGAATTATTCCACCAATTATTTTCTCATTAGAAGAAGCTTTAGAATACATTCAAAAAGATGAATATGTTGAGGTTACACCAAAATCTATTCGTTTAAGAAAAATATATTTGAACGAAACTGATAGAAAAAGGTTTAAGGTATAGGTTTTTATACCTTTTGTCACACTGAGCGCAGTCGAAGTGCAAAATATTAAAGAATCCCAAATTACAGAAATGTGCTTTGGGATTTTTTTATAAAATTTTATTGCTATATTTGTTTTTAAAATAAATTAAGTTTATGAATCCTATTTATGCTGATTTTGAAATAGTTAACGCTGGAGATATTGCAATGGCTAGAAACGGTTATTTATCTGAAAAAGAGATAAAAAAATTACCAATTTCAATGATAGTTAATTCTGGTGCTTATAATATGTGCATTAATGAATCAATTCAAGAACAACTTAATTTGCCATTTGTTGAAAAACGAAAAGGTCAACTTGCAAATGGTAGCATAGAAGAATATGATTTTGTTGGTCCAGTTCAAGTTAGATTTAAAAATAGAAAAACAATTTGTTATTGTATGGTTTTGCCAGGAAGCAACGAGGCATTTTTGGGCGCAATACCAATGGAAGATTTAGATGTTGTTATCAACCCAAGAAAACAAGAATTAGAATTGCACCCAGATCATCCATACTATGCACAAATGTCTTTGAAAGGAATGAGAAGTTAATTTTTCTAAATATTATAAAATCCCAAATTCGAAAGTTTTGGGATTTTTTTTTATCATCGAAAACATCAATATTGATTTTGAACGATTTTTTAGGTTAATAATCGAAAATCCAATAAATTTTATTCACGTAATTTTTAATTTTTAGAAAATTGATTATATTTGTTAACTTAAGAAATACTATAAAATTTTTAAATTAATACGCAAGAAATTAGTTCATAAAACAATAAATTTTGCAAGAATATTATATAATTCAAAATGACAGACGAAACATTTACTCCAAATAAACCAACAGCAATCGATATTGAAGTAACTTGGGATAAAAATCAAACAATTGTAAGTAAATCTGATTTATTTGGCACGATAGATTATGCTAATGAAGCTTTTGCAAATGTAAGCGGTTATGAAGAGTATGAATTAGTAGGAAAACCCCACAGTTTAATAAGACATCCTGATATGCCAAAAATTATTTATAAAATTTTATGGGATAATTTAAAACTCGGGAAATCTTTTAGAATCATTTTGAAAAATTTAGCCAAATCAGGAGAATATTATTGGGTAATTTCTGATTTTGAATATAATAAAGATTCAGAAGGAAATGTTATCGAATATATTTCGAGAAGAAATTCTATAACTAATGAGATTATAGAAAATGAAATTGCTCCATTATACAAGAAGCTTTTACTAATAGAACAAGCTAGTGGATTGAAATACAGCGAAAAATACTTGATTGGTTTTCTTGAAGAGAAAGGTTTAAGTTTCGAAGATTATACGTTTTCATTATTGAATACTGAAAATAAAACAGCCATTTCTGAAAAAACTGAAGTAGTTGAAAATATTATCGAACCAGAAAATAGTATTGAACCAGAAATAATTCAAGAAGTTGAGGTAATTAAAATAGTCGAACAACAAGAAATTATTGAAACTGTAAAAGTAATCGAAAAAGTAATCGAAGAAGAAATTGTTGAAGATTTACAAGATTCTAAAGAAGACCTTGCAATTGAAAATGTTGTTCCTACGAACGAAACTGTCGAAATCGAGCAAATTATCGATGTTCAAGATTCAAAACCAGTCGATGATGTAACAAAAATTGACAACGAACCAAAAGCCGAAGTCAAAAAACAAGTTGTAGAAACGACAGATTTTAGTTCATCAGAATTTGAAGAAGTTCAAAGAGAAACTCGTAGTGGTTTTATTGGTAAATTGTTTGGTAGAGAATAGAAAAATTATTGTCGTTGCAAAATTGGTATTTTTAACTAAAATAATTTAAACTTTTTACATTCATTTTTATGTAAAATTTTAAAATTCTAAACCATTAAGAAATTAAATTTCATTAAGTATTTAACAGCTTAATGAAACTTAATTTCTTAATGGTTTTTCTGTCCTTATAAAAAAGTAAAATGCATTTTTAAAATGATTACAAACTCATTTTAAAATCATCAATAATCGGATTGGCTTTTCCAAAATCGGTTTCTTGAATAAACAATTCGACAGGTTTTACATTACTTGTTGATAATGAAGTAATTTGATTGTTATTGCGCACTTTTACATAAATATTTACTTCTTCAATTTTTTCTTGAAGCAGTATTGCTGTGGCTTCGTCGCCAGAGAATATTTTTATTAATCCCATTATAGTTATTATTAAATTTTTGCTTTTACTCTAATTATTGCATTATCATAAACCGGATTTTGCTTGTTTTGTTTTGCTAATTTGTAATAATTCAAAGCATCTTGATATTTTCTATCGGCTTCGAAAATTTTTGCAATATTAAAATACGATCCTGCTTTTACAGTGTTTTTTGTGCTTCCAGCTGCTGTTGATATTGCTTTTCTATTAGCCCAAATAGCTTCGGCTTTCATTCCTTTTTTAATGTACATTAACCCTAAACTGCCATAAGCTTGAGCAAAATTCGGATTAATTTCGGTCGCAGTTTTATAGAAATTAAGTGCACTATTTACATCTTTATTTTTATAAGCTAAATCGCCTTTTTCGTTGTATGAAATTGCGTCATCTTCTTCATTATCAGAAACTGCTGTTGCCGCACCAACTGCCGAATCAGAAAAATCATTTGCATTTCTATCATTTAAGCCAACTTGGTTTTCTGTTTTCGAAATAATTGCATTTACATCTTCGATTTCGCCATTGGCATTTATTTTAAAAATATTCCAAATATTACCTATTTTGTTTTTTGGAATATAATAGGTTTTCGTCAATGTTTGCCCTACATAAACAAAAACTTTCGCATCACTATTCGACAATGATTTTGTATTTGCATTATCTTTATTCGAGTAATCGTGAACAAAATAATAATAGGTTTCTCCGAATTTCTTTTGATCAATCGTTATTGTTTCTGGACCATAACTATCGGTATCATCAACATCTAGGTTAGATTGGTCGCCAGTTTTTGAACTAAAAAAAATGTGATTGTTTGGAAAAACCAAGTGCGAATCTAAATCTTCTGGACTTTGTCCCCAATTCAAAACAATTCGCATTCCGTCGAGATTTTCCATAATTGGACTTAGTGCATAAGTCAATCCATTGCAAGGACATTTAACGACCAAAGTCGAATAACCTTCCTTTTTTATAATAAGAATTGTAGTTTGATCGTCTTGAAATGAATTATTTAACGTTACTTTTCCTTGCGAATTGGTGTAACTTTTAGCAGTCGTTTCGCCATTTCTTTGAATTAAAACTTCGGCGTTATCAATTTTTTTGTCTTTCTCTACTGCTGATAAAACTTGAATCGAAATACTTTGCGAATGGCTTAAAAAGCTAAATAATAATATAAATATTGTAGTAATTTTTTTCATAATTTTTTTGATAAAGTCAAATTTTAATAAAGTTTTTAGTAATTATATTTAGTTCTCTTCGTTTTCATTAAATTCAAAGAAGATTGGTTCAATCATTATTTTATCTGCCAAAGTTTCAACCCTTTCTGTGATTGTGTTACAAAAAAATAATTTTTGTGTTTTCTCAATGCTAGCGCATAATCTCTGAATTACTGCATCGAAACGATTTTTAAAAAGTAATTCAGCATCGTCAACAATAAACATTTTCACAGTATTTATGTTAAATCCAGCAGATGAAAATAACGCATTTATTCGGTTTGGTGTGCCAATTAATATGTCTAAACCCATCGAAATGACATTTTTATCATAATCGAAATCGCCTTTGTCGTGAACACCGAGAATACTTAAATCGTGATAATTTCCATATTTCAAGAAAAGCGATTCCATTTCAAGTACTTTTTCTTTGTTTTCTACAAATATCAAGGCTCTTGTGCTTTCATCGGTTGTTTTTTCAAGTTTTTGAATTACATTAATGACAATTGTCGTGGTTTTTCCAGTTCCAAAATTAGATTGAATAACAGCATCGGCGCCACTTTTTATAGTCGAAAATGTTTCTTGCTGCATTTCCTTGGCTTCGGTCAAACCGTTTTCGATTAATGCTTTTTGTAGATTTTCGTTTATTTTTTTTAGTTTCATTTTTTTTGGTTGTATTCTAATAGAAATTTAAAGTTTATTTTTATGAAACTATTCTATTTTTAATTTTTTTTTTTATTTACAAAACTTGGAGTTCCCCCTTCGGGGGTTAGGGGGCTTACTTACTCGCAAACATCTTTACATCACTTTCAGAAATTTCATTTCCACCAAGAATTATTAATCTTTCGATAACGTTTCGAAGTTCACGAATGTTTCCTGTCCAATCATATTCTTGTAATAATTTTATGGCTTCTTTAGAAAAAGATTTTATTGCATTGCCTTGTTCAGATGCAATTTTGTCAGAAAAATGCTCTATTAATAACGGAATATCATCTCGACGATCGTTCAATGCTGGAACTTTTATTAGAATTACCGCCAATCGGTGGTATAAATCTTCACGAAAACGACCTTCAGCAATTTCGAGTTTTAAATCTTTGTTGGTAGCAGCAATTACTCGAACATTAACTTTTATGTCTTTATCTGCACCAACTCTTTGTATTAAATTTTCTTGCAAAGCGCGCAAAACTTTGGCTTGTGCAGACAAACTCATATCGCCAATTTCGTCTAGAAAAATTGTTCCACCATCGGCCGATTCGAATTTTCCTGCTCGGTCTTTTATTGCCGATGTAAATGCGCCTTTCACATGACCAAACAATTCGCTTTCAATCAATTCACTTGGAATTGCAGCACAATTCACTTCGATTAACGGGAAATTAGCTCGTTCGCTTTTTTCATGCAATTGGTGCGCAACAAGTTCTTTTCCGGTTCCGTTTGGACCAGTTATTAAAACTCTTGCTTCGGTTAGAGCAACCTTGTCAACCATTAATTTTATGTGATTTATGGCTTCGCTATCGCCAATCATTTCATAATTTTTATTGACTTTTTTCTTTAGAATTTTATTTTCGACAATAAGTTGCTTTTTGTCCAATGCATTTCTGACAGTATTCAGCAACCTGTTTAAATCTGGTGGCTTAGATATATAATCGAATGCGCCCAATTTCATCGAATGAATTGCGGTTTCCATATCGCCGTGACCAGAAATCATGACCATCGGAATTTCGGGTTTGATTTTCTTGACAGCTTCAAGAAGTTCTATTCCGTCCATTTTTGGCATTTTTATGTCGCAAAGAACCAAATCATAATCTTGATTTTTGATTTTTTCTAAACCTTGCAATCCATCTTCGGCGTCTTCTACTTGATAAGTTACGCTTTCTTCTGATAATATTTTGGTAAGCACACGACGAATTGCAGCTTCGTCTTCGATGATTAAAATTTTGCTCATATATATAATGACTGAGTTTTTATTTTGCTAAGGTAATAAGTTTTATGTTTTTTGAAAGATTAATGATTTAATTTTTTAATTTGATTGATATGTATAAATCAATGCCGTTTAGTTACAGAATAAATCTTAAAATGATTTAAGATTTTTGATTAACGATTCTTGATTTCAGATGTTTTGAATCCCAAAATCGTCAATTTTATATTTACAAACACCAAATCTGAAATCAAGAATCGTTAATCATCATTCAAAAATCCTTAACTAAATGACATAAACTTATAAATCCAGCATTTTAAATTCAAATATGATTTTGAAATTAAATTTGGGTTTCTAGCCCAGATGGAAACAGAAAGGCCGCAGTCAAGTCAATTAATTTTTCTTGGCAAAGAACAACGACCAACGGAAGTTCGTTTTTTGACTTAGAAAAATAATTGACTTGACGAGGACTTGGCGAGAACAGCTGGATTGGCTTCAAATAGAAAGAATTACAATAAAAATCTAAATTCTAAAATCTAGAAATCTAAATTTTCTAAATATGTTAACAAATAACATTTCTTAAAACCATAAAAAATTGTATTTTTACCACTCAAAATTTAAGAATCAAAATGGGCAAAATCATTGCAATTGCAAACCAAAAAGGCGGTGTTGGTAAGACCACAACCTCGATAAATCTAGCAGCCTCATTGGGCGTTTTAGAAAAAAAAGTGCTTTTAATCGATGCCGATCCTCAAGCAAATGCCAGTTCTGGTCTCGGAATTGATGTCGATGCTGTTGAATTTGGAACCTATCAAGTTTTGATTCACGAATGTGCGCCAGAAAAAGCAATTGTGAAATGTTCTGCACCAAATGTCGATGTAATTCCTGCTCACATTGACCTTGTTGCTATCGAAATCGAGTTGGTCGATAAAGAAAATCGTGAATACATGCTTAAAAAAGCATTAGAATCAATAGTCGATAAATATGATTACATCATTATTGACTGTGCGCCTTCACTGGGTTTATTGACTTTAAATGCTTTGACTTGCGCCAATTCGGTTGTAATTCCTATTCAATGTGAATATTTTGCACTCGAAGGTTTAGGAAAATTGTTAAACACCATTAAAAGTGTTCAAAAAATTCATAATCCAGAACTCGATATTGAAGGTTTATTACTAACAATGTTCGATTCTCGACTGCGCTTGTCAAATCAAGTTGTCGAAGAAGTTCAAAAACATTTTAACGACATGGTTTTCACAACAATTATTCAACGAAATACCAAATTGAGCGAAGCACCAAGTTTTGGCGAAAGCATAATCAATTTTGACGCAACTAGCAAAGGCGCAGCCAATTACTTGAGTTTGGCTAACGAAATTATTACTAAAAACAACTAGAATTTTTATATGGCACAAGCAGTTAAAAAACAAGCATTAGGTCGCGGATTATCGGCATTATTAAAAGATCCTGATAACGATATAAAATCGGTTGCGGACAAAAATGCTGACAAAGTTGTTGGAAATATCATTGAGTTGGAGCTGGAATTAATCGAAATAAATCCGTTTCAGCCTCGAACAAGTTTTAACGAAGAATCGTTGAATGAATTGGCACGATCTATAAAGGAATTAGGCGTAATTCAACCAATTACAGTTCGAAAACTCGATTTTAATAAATACCAATTAATTTCGGGAGAACGCCGTTTACGAGCTTCCAAAATTGCTGGTTTAGCAACAATTCCTGCTTATATTCGAATTGCTAACGATAACGAATCGTTGACAATGGCATTGGTAGAAAACATTCAGCGTCACGATTTAGATCCGATTGAAATTGCAATTTCGTACCAACGATTGATGGAAGAAATTCAGCTCACGCAAGAACAAATGAGCGATAGAGTAGGGAAGAAGCGTTCGACGATTGCCAATTATTTGCGATTATTGAAACTTGACCCAATTATTCAAACTGGAATTCGCGACGGATTTATTTCTATGGGTCACGGTCGAGCAATTATTAACGTCGAAAATCTTGATGATCAGACAAATATATATCAAAAAATAGTATCGCAAAATCTTTCGGTTCGCGAAACCGAAGCTTTGGTAAAAAATTATCAAGAAGGTGTTGCTGCCAAAACATCGAAACCAAAACTTGCAATTTCTTCGTTAAACAATTCAGAAAAATTCAAAGATTTAAATGATTATTTCGATGCAAAAGTCGATGTGAAAATGGCATCAAATGGCAAAGGAAAAATTACAATTCCGTTTAGTTCAGAAGCCGATTTAAATAGAATTATTCAATTATTAAAAAAATAGTGAAAAGATTTTTTTACATATATATAATGTTAATCGTTTTCACGAGTTTTTCTGGATTTTCACAAACCAAAGAAAAAGACGTTATTGTTGTAAAAGATTCAGTGAAATATTTAGCAATTGATCCTTTAAGACCAGCCAAAGCTGCATTTTATTCGGCTATTTTGCCAGGTTTGGGTCAGGCTTACAATAAAAAATATTGGAAAATTCCATTGGTTTATGGACTTTTGGGAACAGCAATTGGCATTTATAGATTTAATGATATAAAATATAACGAGGTTCGTGAGGCATACAAACGCAGACTTGAAGGTTATAAAGACGATCAATTTTCATTCTTAACCGACAGCAATAGATTGGTTAGTGCTCAAAAATCTTATGAAAGAAATCGAGATTTATCTACATTTTTAATAATTGGGGTTTATGTCCTTAATATTATCGATGCCAATGTCGATGCGCATTTGAAACAATTTAATGTTGACGATAAATTATCATTAAGACCAGATATTCTGATTAATGACATGAATTCGCAACGCAATATTGCTTTAACATTAAACTATCAATTTTAATGCAAATAGCTTTATTAGGATATGGAAAAATGGGAAAAGTAATCGAAAAGATTGCCGTTTCTCGTGGACATATTATTGTTTTTAAAAAAACTTCAGAAAATTCTTTCGATGGTTTGCAAAAAGCCGATGTTGCAATCGATTTTAGTAAGCCAGATGTTGCGGTTTGTAACATTTCGGAATGTTTACAGACTAACATTCCAATAGTATGCGGTACAACGGGTTGGTTGGATAAATTCGAAGAAATGAAAAATCTCTGCAACGAAAAAAATGGAAGTTTTATTTACGCATCGAATTTTAGTTTGGGTGTCAATATTTTTTTTGAATTGAATAATTATTTGTCAAAAATAATGTCAAAATTCAAGGATTATAAAGTTTCGATAGAAGAAATTCATCATACTCAAAAACTTGATGCACCAAGCGGAACAGCAATTTCGCTGGCTAATGGAATAATGGAAAATTCGGATTTCACAAATTGGACTTTAGAAAATCCAAAAGAAAATGAATTGCCAATTATTGCAATTCGAGAAGAAAATGTGCCAGGAACGCATTCAATATTTTATAATTCGGATGTCGATTTTATAGAAATAAAACACGAAGCCAAAAGCCGAGAAGGTTTTGCACTCGGAGCAGTTATTGCAGCCGAATATATTTACAACAAAAAAGGGGTTTTCACAATGAAAGACGTTTTAGCCCTTAACTCCCAAAAAGGGAATTATCAACATATAAATAAATAAATTTAAAAGTCTAAAGTCTCAAAGTCTAAAGTCTAAAAGTCTCAAGTCTAAAGTCTAAAAGTCTAAAGTCTAAAGTCTAAAAGTCTAAAGTCTAAAGTCTAAAAGTCTCAAAGTCTCAAGTCTCAAAGTCTAAAATCTAATATCTAATATCTAAAATCAAATGTCTACATACCAATGGTTTGCGTTTTTCTTAATAATTCAAGTAATTCATTATTTAGGAACTTGGAAAATGTATGTCGCAGCAGGACGAAAATCTTGGGAAGCAGCAGTGCCAATTTACAATGCAATTGTTTTAATGAAAATTATTAATCGTCCGACTTGGTATACAATACTATTATTTATTCCAGTTGTTAACCTGATAATGTTCGCAGTTGTTTGGGTCGAAACTTTACGCAGTTTTGGTAAAAATACCAGCTTAGATACTTTTTTAGGAATTGCAACTTTTGGATTGTACATATATTACATCAATTATAGTCAGAAATTAAATTATATAAAAGACCGAAGTTTAAAACCAACCAATTTTGCCGCTGATACTTTAAGTTCGATAGCATTTGCATTGGTTGTGGCGACAATTGTGCATACTTATGTCATTCAGCCATTTCAAATTCCGACTTCATCTTTAGAAAAATCACTTTTGGTTGGCGATTTTTTATTTGTAAGTAAGTTTCATTTTGGTGCGCGTCCGCAAATGACGGCTGTTGCTGCGCCTATGTTGCATGATACACTGCCGTTGTTGAATGTAAAATCATACACAAGTTTTCCGCAATATCCTTATTACAGGTTGCCAGGTTTTCAAAAAATTAAAAACAATGACATTGTGGTTTTTAACTGGCCTAGCGATACCTTATTTAATATGTACATAAAAGCTGACAAACGCTACGAAAAACCAATCGATAAAAAAACCAATTATGTAAAACGTTGTGTAGGAATTGCTGGCGATAGTTTGCAAATTAAAGATGGAATAGTTTTCATCAACGGCAAAGAATTGATTTTGCCAGAACGTGCAAAACCTCAATATTCATATAAGCTTAGTTTAGATGGTAAAACTTCTATGAATTTTGATTATTTAATGCAAGAACTTGATATTACTGATGGTTATCAGCAATTTACTCAAGATTCAGTTTACCTTGCAGCAGTTAATTTTGAAAGTGCTGCACGATTAAAGAATGTACCAGGAATAACTTCAGTAACCAGAGTAATTAATAAAGTTTCAGAAGATGGAATTTTTCCAGACTTTAAAGATGGTAATGCTTCTACAACTAGAAATTGGAGTAATGATAATTTTGGACCAATTTACATTCCACAAGCGGGAAAAACTGTAAAATTAGATTCTAAATCTTTGCCTTTTTATAAAACTATTATCAAGGAATATGAAGGTAATGACTTGAAAGTTACAGGAAACGAAATTAGAATAAACGGCCAAGTTGCAACCACTTACACTTTTAAACAAGATTATTTTTGGATGATGGGCGACAACCGACACAATTCATTAGACGCCAGATATTTTGGATTCACACCAGAAAATCACATTGTTGGAAAGCCAGTTTTTATTTGGATGAGCCTTGATCCAAATGGAAAAGGAATCAATAAAATTCGTTGGAACCGATTGTTCACAACAGTTTCTGGCGAAGGAGAACCACAATCTTTCTTCAAGATTTTCTTAGGATTATTAGCACTTTATTTTGTTGGAGAATATTTCTGGAAAAAACGAAGCCCCCCAACCCCCAAAGGGGGAGCGTAGCATTTTATATCAAAAATTGTAAATTTTTAGTATTTAATATGACTAGTAATCTTCATATCGAGCCAATTCCCCCTTTGGGGGTTAGGGGGCTTTTAATCCCAACCTACTTCCCATCAATAAGCAATATGGTTGCTGTTGCAAATGCTGATGAGTTGGTTTTTGAGGTCGAAGATAATTTCCAGAAACAAACTAATAGAACCAGAACTTATATTTACAGCCCAAACGGAATTCAGATTTTGAATATTCCTGTAAAACATTCTAAAGAATTGCATCAAAAAACCAAAGATGTTAAAATTGAAAATGATTTTGATTGGCAAAAACAACATTTAAAATCTTTGGAAGCAGCTTATAGAAGTTCGCCATTTTTTGAATATTTCGAAGACGAATTGCAATCTATTTTCGCTAAAAAGCATGATTTTTTATTAGATTTAAACTTAGAATCTATCGAATTGTGTTTTAAATTCTTGCGGTTAAATAAAACTTTTGAAAAAACTCAAGAATATTTCCGTGAACCAATAAATACTTTAGATTTTAGAAATCTGGCTGATGGCAAAAAAGACAAGTCAATATTTGAACCATACAAACAAGTTTTTGATGATAAATGCGGGTTTTTAAATAATCTCAGTGTTTTGGACTTGATTTTTAATGATGGAAAATTTGCATTGGATTATCTTTTGAGAAATCAAAAAGCTATAAATATTGAACTTAATAATTCACTATAAAATTGACTTGAATTTGCCATCTCGTCTTTAATAACGAGACTAAGACTCAAAAGGAAAAATACTAAATTTGGTTCTACCATGAACTGCAAGGGTAAAAATTTTCCGCCACAAATTACACAAATTACACAAATTACACAAATTAGCACAAATTAGCACAAATTATTAATTTAGAAAATTTAATTACCCAAATTATAAGCTTTAACACTCAGATTTGTGAAATTAATATTGACCTTTTATTAGCAAAAATTAGTGAAATTGCTTTGCCTAGTCGCACTTACAGGCTCGGGTCGTGGCTGTTTTATTATTATAATTGTAGAACCGTAAATTTATTTGAAATTTATCTATTCTACAATATTTACTCAAAATTCTTAGTAAAAAATTTGTGACTTTAAGTCTTTGTGGCAAATAAATTAAATAAATTTTATGTTTAAATAGTAACAAAAAGTTTAACATTTGTTAAAAAAAATGAACTTGTCAACACGAAAACGTTTTCGTTGTTAATTTAGCATTTTTTTAATGTAAATTTTAAAATAATATTATTATTTTTATGGAAAATTAATTTAATTCTTATTATTATGAAATCAAAATTACTATTATTAGTAGCAGTTTTTTTAACTGCATTTAGTATTAATGCGCAGACAATAACATCTGTTGCTATTGTTGGTCCAGCAGTTGGTGGATGGCCTGGTTCACCAGGAAACCCAGAATCTATGGATGTAAATCAGATGGTGGCAACTGGAGCGGACACTTGGACAATAACCTTGCCAATTGGCGTAGGACCTTGTAAAATGAGAGCAAATAATGCGTGGAGTGTTCCAGGTGGTGAATTTGCAGGTCTTTTTCCTATACAAGATGCTGCTACTGCAACTGGTAGTGGAGATATTATGGTTACAGCTGCTGGAAATTATACAGTAACATTAAACAGTGCAACTGGTGCTTATACATTTGTAGCTGGTGCACCGTTACCAGTTATTAGAATTGTAGGTTCTGCAGTAACTCCGGCAGCAGGATTAGATTTGCCATTGAAAAGTGGCGATTTGTACGGTATAACTACTGATTTATTAGTAGGTGGTTTAAAATTTAGTTCTGATGGTGTACTTAATGGTGGAGCAGGCTTTCCAACAGGAAATGCTGCCAATCCTGCTATATCTGTAGCTGTTCCAACTGCTGGACAATACAAAATTACTTACAATAATGGAACTGGTGATTATAATTTTGAATTTGTTTCGCCATTACTTGATATTGCTTTGATAGGTGGTGGTACACCAATTGGGTGGCCTGATTACACGCCAACATCGTTAGAAGACACACAAAAAATGGTCAATCAAAATGATGCTAATGAAAATTATTATTTAGCAGAAATACCGCTAACAACACCAGTTGAAGGAAATGGTGGTTCTGGTAAAGTTAAATTCAGACAAAATAAAAATTGGGATGTACAATGGTCTGGTGCTGGCTGGCCAGAGGGAACAGGTGATAATGCAGTTGGAGATATTTTTCCAAATCCTGCAGGCACATATAGTGTCGAATTTGTAAGGTCTACGAAAGCTTACAAGTTTTATTTGAGCAAAGTTGGTTTAGTAGGTCAATCTGTTGGTGGTTGGGATCCTTTGGTAGAAATCAATCTTGAAACAACAAATGGTATAAATTATACTAAATTGAATGTACCAATGGTTGCTGGCGAATGTAAATTTCGTTTGGATAATAGATGGTCAAAAGCTTGGGGTAATGGTGGTACAAATGCGTGGCCATCAGGAACTGCATCTGTAACTTGTCCTGCAGGATCTCCGTTAAATTGTAATATTGTTTCACAAGCGGGAACTTTTGATGTAACTTTTAACAGAGTGACTGGTGCTTTTACTTTCGTACCATCTTTAGCAACAACTTCGTTCCAAACTGCTGGTTTTAAAGTTGCTCCAAACCCAACAGCAACATCTTGGTCATTCTCATCTTCTAAAGATGCTATTGTTTCAATTCAAGTAATTGACATGTTAGGTAAAACTGTTATCAATACCAATAATATCGATGTTGATGCTTCTGCATTGACAAATGGAGTTTATTTTGCAAAAGTTTCTTCTGCAAACGCTACGGAAACAGTAAAATTGGTTAAAAACTAATATTTTTTTTAAGTTTAATATTTTTTTAAAAACCCTTTCGAATCAGTTGATGGATTTGAAGGGGTTTTTTTTGGTTTGGATATTTTTAAAGTCTCAAATCTAATACATAAAGTCTAAAGTCTATGACTAGCATTTGTCATTGCTTCGCCAGTTCGCACTTGCAGGCTCGAGTCCGACGAAGGAGGAATCTCATAACGTGAGCAACTAATGAGATTCCTCCTTCGTCGGAATGACAAAACCACCACTAATAATTTGGTAATTTTAAATCTTAAATCTCAAATCTTAATTCTATAAGTCTAAAATCTAAAATCTAAAATCTTAATTCTAAAATCCCAACTCCAAATCCTTTTTTAATAGCAATTTTGCTCTGTGAATAATTTGCCAATAATTGGTAATGCTAATATCCAATGCTTTACAAATTTCATCGGCGCTTTTCTTTTCGAAGTATTTATAGGTTATTGCCAAATGCCATTTTTCTGGAAGTTTGTTCAAACTGTTTTTTAAATTTTTTTCTAGCAATTCGCTTTTTTCTTCACTGCCGTCAATATTCCAAATATCAAGAATGGTGTCGTCGTTCCAAAAATTGTTTTTATTGAACATTTCGTCGCTTAGTTTTATGCCATTGTCTTCGGTGTAAACAAAATTATTTCGTGAATTTAATCTGTAATAATCTATGATTTTATTATTTAAAATCGACATTAACCAAGTTTTGGGTTGGCTGCGGTTTTCGAATTTATCAAATGATTTGTAACCAGAAATAAAAGTTTCTTGAACTAAATCTTCGGCAGTTTCTTTAGATGAGGTTTTGAAATAGGCCCAAGAATATAGCGAATCACTATATTGATGAACCCATTTTCCGAAAATTTCTGATTTATTATCAATCATTATTTGCATTCTAAAAAATTTAAAATTTACACAAACAAATAAACTGATATATGATTATTAAAACCGTTGCAATTTTACCTTATTAGTTGACAATAATTCTAAAACAATTGTGCATCTTTGATGAATATATATGTCATTATTAATAAAACAATATAAATTAAATTCTAACATGAAATTCATTGGAAATTCTGACGAAACAATTCAATTACAAACAATAACTAATCATGATGTTGATGTTGTAACCAAAAACAACGACAGTAACTTGTTTGTTTTATGGAATACAAACCAAGAAACAATTTTATTTATAGACGAAATAGAAATTATTTTGAAACCCCATGAAATGGTTTTGTTGACCGAATTTCATAAAATTGATATTTCGAAAATCAATGAATTGAAAATGATAAAATTTAATCGAAAATTTTATTGTATTCATGGTTTTAATGAAAAAATTGGTTGTCGTGGCATTTTGTTTTTTTGGGCTTCGCAAATTCCGATTATTTCATTAGATGAGACAAATCTTGCAAAATTCGAATTATTATGGACAGTTTTTGAAGCCGAACTGAAACTCAAAGACGACTTACAAGGCGAAATGTTGCAAATGCTTTTAAAACGTTTCCTAATTATGGCAACAAGAATTTATAAAGAATTTCATAAAATGGAAAATATCGAAGAATCTAAAATCGATGTAATCAGAAATTATTTTTATTTGGTCGAAACCAATTATAAAACCAAACATTCGGTTGCAGATTACGCCGAAATGTTAAATAAACCTGCAAAATCTATCACTAATCTTTTTGCGACGCATTACAATAAAAGTCCAATAAAAGTCATTCAAGAAAGAATTTTAATCGAAGCCAAACGCTATTTGAATTACTCTAGCCGAAGTATTAAAGAAACTGCATTTGAATTGGGTTTCGAAGACATGCAATCATTTAGTCGATTTTTTAAAAATCAAGAAGGAATTTCTCCCAAAGAATTTCGAGAATTTTCTTTAAAAACATAGTTTAGAAAAATAGCTACTTTTTAAGGTTATATTGTTGATTGATAATTTTTTAGTAATATTTAAATTTGTAATAAAATTTATTATTATGAAAAAAATTACAGTTTCTTTATTAATTTTCGTTTCAAGCATTTTTAGTTTGCAAGCGCAATGTACCAAATCGGCAATAGATTTTGGCAATGCCAACATTTCTATGTACAATGTTCAAGGCATGGTTGATGTTGTTTTGAATTCAACTACTTCAATAACTGTAAATTTGGGTTCGAATTTTTCGACCGCTTCTGGTCCAGATGTAAGAATTTATTTGGTAGATCGAGGCAGTTTGACCAATGCGCAATTAAAAACGCCTGCAATGTTTAACAGCAGACCAAAAATCGAAATGGGAGTTGATCCAATTGCTTCTGGGTCATATACCAAGGCGATTCCGACTGGAGCAAATATTTCTGATTATGAAACCGTATATTTTTACTGTCAGCAATTCGACCAATTTTGGGATTTTGGAAGTTTTATGCCATTTACACCATCGAATTGTGCTGCTGTTTTAACCAACAATACTTTCGAGAAAAATGATTTAAGGTTGTTTCCAAGTCCTACAATTAACGAATTAAATATAGAAAATGCAGATAATTTATCAATAAGAATTTATGACATTGTTGGTCATAATGTTTATATAAATGATAATAATTCTGACACACTATTAAAAATAAACACAAATAATTTATCATCAGGAATTTATTTTGTAGAATTAATTAATAATGATAAAAGCCGTTTAATTAGAAAATTTATCAAACAATAAATAAGGTTTTTTGTTTTGTTTAGGAAGTGTTGCATATATTCTGTAACACTTTTTTTTATTTTTAAAAATACTGTCCAATTCCAAAAACCAATCCTTTGCTAGAATTTGGCATTAATCCAAATCCATAATCAATACGAAAAACTGCATTAAAAATATTTTTATGAATGAATCGCAAACCTAAACCAGAATAAACACGAATATTTTTATTGTCAAATAATGTATTGAAATTTTCTCCAGGATTTCTTATTGTTCCAGAATCTACGAACGCATTTCCTTGTAAGGCAAACCATTTTTTTTCAAACAAAGTTTGACGAATTTCTGTGTTAAAAACCAAAGTTGCAGTACCGCGATCAACCAAATTTCCTACTCCACGAATATTCAAATTATTATCGATTGCAAATGCCGAAAACGGACTAAAATCATTACTCGACATTCCGATTCTTAATCTCGATGCCCAATTGGTGTTGGTTTCGAGCTTTTTATAATAAACTAAATCATTTGTAAAAATCAAAAAGAGATTTTTAAAATCAGATCCAGTTAAAATATTTTGATAAAAAAAGCTATTTTTTAATCCATTTAAATGATAAAAATTATATTTTACGTTTTCATGAAAATATTGAAATTTAGTAAAAAACTTGGTTTTATTGAATTTTGATGGAAAATCTAAATTCTGAAAACCATCTAAATATTTATAAGTTTCGTTAAAAATACCTAATCCAAGCTTCGAATTATTTTTATAATCATATCTATAAATTCCAGAAAATTCCGCAGATGTATTTGTAAATTTATAATCAGACGTTTGACCAGAAAAAAAAATCGGTTCACGCGAACTTACAGTTTGTACAAATCCTTCTATGCCATATTTTGACGAAAATAAAAATGGAGAAATGTATCTAATTCCAAAAGAATTAAATTCATTATATTGATAAAAAACTCCAAAAGTTATGTTTTTTCCTTGAAAATTATAATCATCAATGCCAAGTCTGTAACTGCCTGATTTAATGTTTTTTGCAATAATTAAAGAAGGAATAATTGTTAATTTTTCAATAATATTATATTCTAAAACATAATTGTTAGATTCGTTTTTTGTAACACTATATGTAACATTCGAAATGCCATTTAACCGTGTCATTATTATTAAATCTTTTTGAATTGTTACACTATCCAAAACCGATTTTGGTTTCGAAACAATTATATCTGACAAAAAATCAGATTTTGTTTTTTTATTATTTGTAAATTTAATTTGTTCAATAAGGTTTTCTTGCGAAAAACATTTGGAAATAAATATAAGAAAAAATATAAGTTTATAAATCATTTTTATGCTGTAAAATTTAAAATGTTCAAAATTATTGAAAAATTTGTCAGGAATTAGATATTATTTATCTAAAGTATAAATGACATCAAAATTACTAAAACTGACATGCTACTATGAAAAAAATATTTATTATTTGCATTTTATTGACTTCGATTTCGTTATTTGCACAAGAAGAATCCGATTCGAATATTCAAAACTACACACCTTCTAAACTTTTAGAAAAAGGCAAAATCGACATCAAATGGTTCAATAATTTATATACACAAACACGTCGCAACGACAAAGGCAATGTTTTTGACGAAGCAAGAAGCAACTATTTTACGACGTCAATCGAAGCTTTTACTGGCGTTAGCGAAAGTAAAAAATTCAATTTAGGATTGATTCTAGAATTCCGATCAAACACCTTAGCTGGTCAAAGCGAATCAAGCGTGTTTAGTTTTAAAAACGAAGCAGGAAAAGCAAGGTCGGGTTTTGGTCACATTGCACCTTCTATAAAAATTTCTCCATTTTCTAGTTTAAGTAATTTTTCTATTCAAAGTTCAATCTTTATTCCAGTTTTAAAAGAAGAAAGCAATGCCAACGGTTATTTAGCCAACAAAAGTTTCATTTGGCAAAATAGATTTTATTATGATTATACTTTCGAAAGTAAGAAATTTCAGTTATTTAGCGAATTCGGAACACGATTTTTCTTTGGCGAAAAAAACGAAAATAGCGATGGTTCTTTTAATAAAAATGGTGGTTATGCCAACAACAGCCTCGAGATTTCGCCTGGAATATTTTTGAGTTATTTTCCGTCAAACAAATCGACAGTATTGGTTTTTGCACAACAACAAGTTTTAATAGATTTGGGAAGCAAATTTTCTCAAAATTACACAGCTTTGGGTTTTGGCGGAAAATATCAATTGTCGCAAACATTAAATGCGGAACTTTTATACAGCAAATTTGTTCAAGGCAAAGACACAGGATTGGGACAATCATTCAATTTTGGATTGCGAGCGATTTTTTAAAAAAAATATAAATTTACATAATTGAAAAAATTTTAAAGCACTTCAATATTAATCTTTGTGACTTTGCGCATTTTGGCAAAAAAACTATTTTTATAAAAATAAAAACTATCTTGCCTTTTTATTCGTACCTATTAATAAACCAAAAAAATGGAACACGTTGTCATAATCGGAAACGGTATTTCTGGCGTAACACTCGCACGTCACATTCGTAAATTATCCGACAAGAAAATAACCTTAATCTCATCAGAATCAGAGTTTTTCTTTTCACGAACAGCTTTGATGTATGTTTTTATGGGTCACATGAAATTTGAACATACACAACCGTACGAACCTTTTTTCTGGAAAAAAAACCGAATAGAACTAAAACAAGCGTTTGTTTCTAACGTTGACACAAATGCTAAAAAAGTTGTTTTTGACGATAAAACTTCTTTGAATTATGATAAATTAGTTATTGCAACAGGTTCAAAACCCAATAAATTTGGGTGGAAAGGTCAAGATTTAGATGGTGTTTTAGGAATGTATTCTAAACAAGATCTCGAAAATCTCGAAAAATTAACACTAAATTGTAAACGAGCAGTTGTTGTTGGTGGCGGATTAATTGGAATAGAGTTGGTAGAAATGTTGGCTTCACGAAAAATTCCTGTGACAATTTTGGTTCGCGAAAAAAGTTTTTGGAGAAATATTTTGCCATTAGCCGAAAGCGAAATGATAACGAGGCACATTCGTGAACATCATATTGACTTGCGATTAGAAACTGGTTTAGATGAAATTATTGCCGACGAAAATGGTAGAGCTAAAGCCATTATAACCGATAAAGGCGAAATTATTGAATGTTCGATTGTTGGATTAACAGCCGGAGTTTCGCCAAGTATAGATTTCTTGAAAGATTCAGGAATTGAATTGAATCGTGGCGTAAAAGTTAATCGGTTTTTAGAAACCAATATTAAAGATATTTATGCGATTGGCGATTGCGCCGAGCAACATGAAGCTATTGGAAACCGCAGAAACATTGAAGCGGTTTGGTACACAGGTAGAATGATGGGCGAAACTTTAGCGCAAACAATTTGCGGAAAACCAATGCAATACAATCCTGGTCATTGGTTCAATTCGGCTAAATTTCTTGATATCGAATACCAAACTTATGGCTGGGTTTTTGCAAATGCTGCTGCTGATGAAACTCATTTTTATTGGGAAAATAAATGTGGTAAAAAAGCAATAAGAATATCATTTAATACTAATTCAAGAGAATTTATTGGAATAAATACTTTCGGAATTCGAATGCGTCACGAATTTTTTGATATGGTTTTGAATGAAAAAAAACCGGTTGATTTCGTAATAGAAAATCTGAAAAAAGCTAATTTTGATCCAGAGTTTTTCAAGTCATTCGAAAAAGAAATTGAATCAGCATTTAAAAATGTTAATTCAAATTAATAAAAACAGACACAGATTTCACAAATTTCACAGATTTAATTGATCATAATTTGTGAAATCTGTGTTAAACAAAATATTTTATGAAAACAATTAGAATCGCAGGTTTAGGAATTTTTATTTTATCCGTTTTAATTTTTATTTCCACCTTATTTTTAGGAAGTTTTTCGTTGTCAGAAATAGCAATTCAAACTACTTTCAAAGGAAAAAATCCAAAAATAATAGAGAATTTTATTAAAATCGCTCAAGTAGAAAGAGTTTTGAATCAAGAAGTTTCAAATCCATTTACTTTTATTGATGATAAAATTGCCCCATTAATCGAAAAATATAATACAAAAATAACATTAAATATTGCCAAAGAGAAAGGGCTTTCAAGTCAAGAAATTGATTTGATAATTGCAAATTCAACAGCCAATAATCAAGTTAATTATTCGAAATCTATTCTTAAAAATATTTTTAAATCGCAACCCGAAAAAGTTACAATCGTCGATAATGCCACCAATTGGATGTATTCTGCATCTAAAAAATATGATAAAATTGATGATTTTAAAAATGATTTTAAAAATAAAATCGAAGATATAAACAAGACCAATGCTTCAGAATTTTTAGTATATGACAATAAATATGTTCGATTCGATATTGCAAAAGCATCATCAATTGGAATAATTGCCAATAACAAATTATTATTCTTATTTCTAACTTTCGGATTAGGAATTATTGGTTCACTAATGTTCATCGTTTCGGCATTGTTTCTTGATCCAGTTGCTGGAATAAAAAATAATGGAATTTATTTGCAAGCCGCAACCAATCGTGGTTGGGTTGGAATTTGCGTTTTTACATTTCTAGTTACTTTTTATGTATTGTTGTATTTTTATCCACATTTAATAATTGACTGGACGAATATTGTTGATCCATTAAAACAAATTTTTATAAAAAATGCAGTTGCATCGCAATGGTTTTTATACGGAATTTTATATTGCTCATCGATGATTGTAATGGGAATTCGGATGTTTATTAAATACCGAAACAATCAATATCAGACAGTTAGAACTGCAAGTGTTTTGATTTTTCAAATAATATTTGCGTTTTTATTAGTCGAAATTTTACCGCTTTTCGGGCTACCTGGTGTTGATTTAAAAACCGCTTGGCCACTAGAATATAATTTCGCAACCGATTGGAATGTAAAACAATATCTTGATGCTGGTCATTTAGGCAAATTTATGTTTTTTTGGATAATAATTCTTTCGATTGTAGTTGTGCCAATAATGGTATATTTCTTTGGCAAACGTTGGTATTGTTCATGGGTTTGCGGTTGTGGCGGATTAGCAGAAACTTTGGGCGATCCATACAGACAATTATCTGATAAAAGATTAATTGCATGGAAAATAGAACGTTGGACAATTTACCCAATTTTGGTTTTTGCAATTATTATGACCATTGTTGTTGGTTTTAATAGCTATAACATAATAATGTCGCCAGAAAATGTTGGCGATAGCACTTTATTTGGTATCAATGCTTATAAAATCAATGAAGTTTACGGTTTTTTTATAGGTTCAATATTTTCTGGAATAATTGGTACAGGTTTTTATCCGATACTAGGCAATAGAACTTGGTGCCGTTTTGGCTGTCCGCTAGCTGCATATATGGGAATTGTGCAACGTTACAAATCGAAATTCAGAATAACGACCAATGGCGGACAATGCATTTCGTGTGGAAATTGCTCGACCTATTGCGAACAAGGAATTGACGTTCGCGCCTATGCGCAAAAAGGCGAAAATATTGTTCGATCGTCTTGTGTTGGTTGCGGAATTTGCTCGGCAGTTTGTCCGCGTGGTGTTTTAAAACTCGAAAACACATCAGAAAAAGGACGAATAAATTCTAATGATATTTTATTAGGAAATGATTTGAATTTGGTAGATTTGTTGAATAAAAACTAATTTGCAAATATTTAAATTCAAAAACAAAAAACACAATTCTAAAATTCATTAAACAGTAAAATAAATTACCTAATGAGTAAATTACTATATAATTGGTATATTGGCAAAGGAAAAATAAAATTAGAACGATTGTTAAAATTTTATAGTGTTAATGAAAAAGTATTAGATGTTGGTTCTGGAAATGGTGGCTTAAGTTTATTGCTAAAAAACAACAATATTAATATTCACAATTTAGACATTGTAGATAAATGTTATTTCAAAGAATTAAAAATTAATCTTTATGACGGCAATCAATTTCCGTTCAAAGATAAAGAATTCGATACGGTTCAAATTATTACAGTTTTGCATCATATAAAAAGTCAAATACCAGTAATAAAAGAATCTATTAGAGTAGGTAAGCGATTAATTATTATGGAAGATATTTATGAAAATATTTTTCAAAAATATTTTACTTGGTATTGTGATAGTCTTAACAATTGGGAATTTATTGGTCACCCACACACAAACCGAACCGATAACGAATGGCGACAGCTTTTTAAAGAACTAAATTTAGAAGTAGAAAATGTAGAATATTATAAATTTTTATTTTTTTTCAAGCAAGTGACTTATGTTTTTAAAATTAATTAGTATTTCGAAAAACTAAAGGTAGTAATCTTTCGTATGTAAATTTATAAAAAAAAAATTAAGATGAAAAAATTACAATTTACAATATTATTATTTGTGTTATCATTTGCAGTAAAAGCTGGAAACATAGAAACTTTTTTTGATAAATCGGATCGCTTTTTTGCAGCTTATGTAGTTGATGGCAAAGTCGAATATGAAGCTTTAAAATACAATTCTGATTTGCTAAACGAAACGTTGCAAATGGCAGCAACAATGGATGTAAGTACTTTAGATATAAATAGTTATAAAGCATTTTGGATAAATACCTATAATTTATTGGTTATTAAAGGAATTCTTGATAAGTATCCAATGAAATCGGTGCAAGAAATTCAAGGGTTTTTTGATAATACAACGTATATTGTTGCAAATCAGGAAATGACATTAAAATTCATCGAAAAAAATATGCTTCGAAAAGTTATGAAAGATCCATTATTGAATTTTGTATTAGTTTGCGCAGCCAATGGTTGTCCGCCATTAATTAATAAGGCATACAAACCAGAATATATTGATGATCAATTAGATACGCAAACTCGATTGTCAATTAATAATCCAAATTTTATTAGAATTGACAATAAGTTAAAAAAGATAATGGTTTCTGAAATTTTTTATTGGTATAAAGAAGATTTCATAAACAAAGATTTGCGAATCATCGATTTTATCAATAAATACCGAATTGATAAAATTGATGAAACTTTCATAGTTGAATATTATAAATATGACTGGACTTTAAACCAAAAATAAGTATATTTCTTACTAAATAATTAAATCCTATTAAATTTTAACAGGATTTTTTTATGTTAAGAAATTATTAATTTTTAAAAAAATTATTTTTGGTTAACAAAATTTTGTATATAATTTGAATTTAGGATTTAAATTTATATGTTTGCAAAAATAAACAAATCCTTATTATGAAAAGAATTCTACTCACGGTAATGTTGTTGGCATTAATGATAGTACCTATTTTTTCTAATTTGATCTTTGTAGATCAAATAATTCCTACAAAACTTCCCGTTTTTGATTCTGGCGATATGGCTTGGATGATTGTTGCCAGCGCACTAGTTTTATTAATGACACCAGGTCTTGCTTTCTTTTACGGTGGACTTGTTGGTAAGAAAAACGTAATTTCTACAATGTTTCAAAGTTTCTTGGCAATGGTTATCATTTCTGTACTTTGGGTTGTAGTTGGTTATGGCTTGGCTTTTGGTCCTACAATCGAAGGTTTTATCGGAAATCCAATACCAAATGCATTTTTTCAAGGTATTGATAGCACTAAATCTTGGATAGCTTCGCCAACTGTACCAATTATTTTATTTGCAATCTATCAAATGATGTTTGCAATAATTACGCCAGCGTTAGTAACTGGTTCATTTGCAGAAAGAATCAGATTATGGCCATATATCATTTTCTTGGTGCTATTTTTAATGTTTATTTATGCACCAGTTGCGCATTGGATGTGGAATCCAGAAGGATTCTTATATAAACTCGGAGCAATCGATTTTGCGGGAGGAACAGTAGTTCACATGACTGCAGGTTGGGCTTCATTAGCTGGAGCGATATTCTTAGGTAGACGACGTGTTCAAGTGTCCAATCCTGCACAAGTTCCTTATGTACTTTTAGGTACAGGTTTATTGTGGTTTGGTTGGTTTGGTTTCAATGCTGGATCGGCATTTGGTGCCAATGGCATAGCAGCACAAGCAATGGCAAATACAGCAGTTGCTGCGGCAACATCAGGTATGGCTTGGATGTTTATTGACAAAATTAGAGGTTACGAAATAACGGCGGTTGAAACTTGTCTTGGTATTTTAGTTGGACTTATTGCAATTACTCCTGCAGCAGGTTATGTAAGTATTTGGCATGCATTTTCTATTGGTGCGATTGCAAGTTTAGTTAGTTACATTGTTGTAAGTGAATTTCCAAAAGGTCTTATTGATGATGCTCTTGATGTTTTTGGATGTCACGCAGTTGCAGGAATCACTGGAATGTTATTAACAGGGGTTTTTGCTTGTAAAGCAGTAAATCCAACATTGACACAAGAAGGATTGCTTTTCGAAGGTCAAGAATTGTTTACAAATCAATTAATTGCAGTCGGAATTGTTTCGGTATTTTCATTTATAATGTCTTATTTTTTGTTTTTCATTATAAATATGATAACTCCGTTAAGAGTTTCTGAAGATGTAGAAATCGCAGGTTTGGATAGTGAACAAATTGGCGGATTATAAATAAGGAATATAAGTATAAATTATATAAATTAAAACAAACTAAAATGAATATCATTAAAAAATCAATAGCTACTTTAGCAATATTAGCAACAACTTTGGGTTTTGCGCAAGACTCAAAAACAACTTTTTCTGGAAATGCAGATTTTTATTACCGTTTTGATTTTGCAAATGCTGGAGATACAGGTGTAACAAATAATTTGACAAGTTTTACCAATTCTCAAGATTCTTTTGAACTTGGAATGGCAACTATAAAAGCAGCTCACAAGGAAGGAAAAGCCTCAGTTTTCGCAGATTTAGGTTTTGGAAAAAGAGCTTATGAATTTAGTGGTGGTGGTGATGATGCTTTAAATCAAAGTTTTTTAATAAAACAATTAAACATGACTTATGAATTTTCTGATAAATTTAAAGTTACTGCTGGTGCATTCTCAACACATTTAGGTTATGAATTAGTAGATGCTACTGATAATAAAAATTATAGCATGTCCTATGCATTTACAAATGGACCATTTTTTAATACTGGTGTAAAGGCACAATATACTTCTGGTAAAATATCATTTATGGCGGGAATTACTAATCCAACTGATTTTAAAACAGCAATAAAAGCAGGCACAAATCAAAAAGCAATAATTGCGCAACTAGGATATGTTGGCGATACTGGTAGTGCTTATTTGAATTTTACTACAGAAAGTAACAACCCTGCTTTAACCAATAAACAGCAAATTGACTTAGTTGCAAGTAAAAAACTAAATGATAAATTTTCATTAGGATTTAATGGAACTTTTGCAACTGTTTCTTCAGATGTTTCAGGCATTAACTCTAAAAATTGGTTTGCAGCAATTTTATATGCACAATATGGTCTTTCAAAAGATTCTAGTTTGGCTTACAGACTTGAATATTTTAATGATAAAGATGGAGTTAAACTGCCAGCAATTGATTGTAACGTAATTGCAAATACTTTGTCTTTTAACATCAAAGAAGGAAAATTTACTTTTATTCCAGAAGTTAGATTTGACATGTCATCACAAGAAATTTTCACAAAAAACAACGATGGTGATCCATCAAAATCAGCTGCATCAATTTTGTTTGCAACGACTTATAGTTTCTAAAACATTAGAATTTATTACAATAAAAATCCCTTTAGTTTTTTATACCAAAGGGATTTTTTTTATGAAACTTAAATTAAATTTGCAAATAGACTTTGTTTTTGGTTCTACCACGAATTGAGTAGGTTTGTTAATTATGATAAAAAATAAGCCACTAATTTCACTAATTTTAGCTAACAAAATAGTTATATTAATTTCACAGATCTGAGAATTAAATCTGAGAATTTGCGTAATTAAATTTTTAGAATTAATAATTTGTGTAATTTGTGGTGAAAAAATTTTACTCATTCAATTCGTAGTATAACCTAAAAATTAAATCCCAACAAAATTACTTGGTGTAATTTGCAATAATTCTTCCTTAATTGAATCAGAAACATTCAATGTTTTAATGAAATTGTGAATCGCATTTTTATCAATTACAGAATTGGTTCTTGTCAATTCTTTTAAAGCTTCATAAGGATCTGGATAACTTTCTCGGCGCAGAATAGTTTGAATTGCTTCAGCAACTACAGCCCAATTTTTATCTAAATCTTCGGCGAATTTTGGTTCGTTTAATAACAATTTGTTTAAACCTTTTAATGTTGCTTCGAATGCTATAATTGTATGTCCAAACGGAACACCAATATTTCTTAAAACAGTACTATCGGTTAAATCTCTTTGCAATCTTGACAATGGCAATTTGGCTGATAAATGTTCGAAAATAGCATTGGCAATTCCGAGATTTCCTTCTGAATTTTCAAAATCTATTGGATTGACTTTGTGTGGCATTGCCGATGAACCTATTTCGCCTGCTTTGATTTTTTGTTTGAAATAATCCATCGAAACATAAGTCCAAATATCTCGGTCTAAATCGATTATGATTGTATTTATTCTTTTTAAAGCATCAAAAAATGCTGCAAAATGGTCGTAATGTTCTATTTGAGTTGTTGGAAACGAATGGTGCAAACCTAAATTTCCTTCTACGAAATCGTTACCAAATTTTTTCCAATCAATTTGTGGATAAGCAACATGATGTGCATTGTAATTGCCAGTTGCTCCGCCAAATTTTGCCGCAAACGGAATGTTAAACAATAACCGCATTTGTTCTTCAAGTCTTTCTACAAAAACTGCAATTTCTTTTCCAAGTCGAGTAGGCGAGGCGGGTTGACCATGAGTTCGTGCCAACATTGGAATATTGCGCCATTCGATGCTTAAATCTTTTAGTTTAGCAATTAACTCGATTAAAGATTTTAAATAAACTTCTTGAAAAGCTTCTTTGGTCGATAGCGGAATTGCAGTATTATTAATGTCTTGCGATGTTAATCCAAAGTGAATGAATTCTTTGTATTGAGATAAGCCTAACGTTTCGAATTTTTCTTTTATAAAATATTCAACAGCTTTTACGTCGTGGTTAGTTGTTTTTTCGGTTTCTTTTATCCAAATGGCATCTTCGGTTGAGAAATTTTTATAAATGTTTCTTAAACTTTCAAATATATCTGGATTTACAGATTGTAATTGAGGCAACGGAATTTCGCAAAGCGATATAAAATATTCGATTTCTACCAAAACTCGATATTTTATTAAAGCTTCTTCGGAAAAATATTTAGATAAAGATTTGGTTTTGATTCTGTAACGACCATCGATTGGCGAAACAGCATTCAATTCGTTTAAAAGATTCATTGATTGAGTTGTTAAATGCAAATGTAAAAAAAAGTGTTCAGTTTACAGTTTTTAGTTTGCAGTTTTTATGAAAATTAAACTTGCTTTTGAATAAAGTGGTATTTAATTTTAATCAATTTTTAAAAATGTTTTTTAGAAATTAAAAAGTTTTTTTAGCCCTGATTGAAGGGAAAATCCTTTTTTATAGCTTTGTCAAAGTTCCGAACTTTGACAAAGCTGAAAAAAGATTGGAATGAAAAGCAGGACTGATTTTTTAAGTAAGCGAAATGCTTTGCTCCTGAAAAAATCACTTCAATTTCATTAATTCTTTTTGAATAGATTGTAATCCTTTCGATGCCTTGGCAGCAATAATTTTTAAATTTAATGGTGGATGAATTACTTCGGCCGGTTTTAAATCGATGTAATAAACGGGAATGTCTTCTTGGGCAAAATTCATTAAACTCGCTGCTGGATATACTTGCAAAGATGTTCCAATAATCATTAATATATCTGCAGATTGAACAATTTCAACAGCATTTTCTAGTGCTGGAACATCTTCGCCAAACCAAACAATATGCGGTCGAAGTTGATTGCCTTTGTCATCAAAATCGGTAAATGTTAAATCATTGTGCCAATCGAGAATGTAGTTTTTATGAACTGTGCTTCGAACTTTTAACAATTCGCCATGCAAATGCACAACATCTGTACTCCCAGCTTTTTCGTGCAAATTATCGACGTTTTGAGTAATAATTGTTACATCAAAATTTTGCTCAAGTTCGGCTAAAATTTCGTGCGCTAAATTAGGAATTACGGTGTGCAATTGTGCGCGACGCTTGTTGTAAAAATCCATGACTAATTCGGGATTTCTGTTCCAGCCTTCGGGCGTTGCTACATCGTTTACATTATGGCCTTCCCATAATCCATCGGTGTCACGAAAGGTCTGAATGCCAGATTCGGCACTGATTCCTGCGCCAGTTAGAATTACTAATTTTTTTTTCATATCTAAAATATAATTTCGCTTTTGAATGCAATATTTTGAATGTTAATATCATCTAATAAATAGCGATACAAACCTTTTTCGCCAATTGCAAATAAGTTGTTGTCTTTAATAATTAAATCGAAACAGTTTTTATCTATAGATTTAACCAAAACTGGTTCTGTGGGATTAGCAATATTGAAAATTTTTATTGAATCATCGCATACAAATAAATAATTTCCATATAACGCCAGACCTTTTGGATAAACTAAATTACGAGAATGAACGAGTTGCGGTTGGTTTGGATTGGTTGTATTGTAAACTTGCAAAACATTAATCATATTACCACAATTTGTGTTAGAATGTAAAGTAACAAACGAATGTGTTGCGTTGGCAACTACAGGATCGCAGGCTGTAAAATGCTGAACTGATGATAGTTTAGTTGGATTTTCTGGATTTGTAACCGTATAAATGAACATGCCATTTCGAGAACCAATAAATAGGTATTCACCATTAGAAAATAATGTTTCGATATTGAAACCAACGTTAACAAAATTAACAAAAGTTGGGTTTTCTGGATCTACTAAAGAAAAAACATTCAATTTGCTGTCGTCAACACTGTACAAATAATTTCCTTTTAAAACAAAAATTGCCAATGAACCGCCTGCTCCATCAGAATTTGTTATAGATTCACTTGATTTACTGTCGTTTTGAGAACATCCTAAAATAGCAATACATAATAAAAATATTATAATTTTTTTCATGATAATAAGATTTTTAAATTTTTATCCAATCAATAATTATTTGACTTGCTGTTGTTGGCGAAATAAATCCTTGTGGCGATTTTTTTTGTGGGAAAACATTTTTGTCACGGTTCAATATTACAATGCTATTATCTGTAGAATTATAACTCAAAGTAACCAAATCAGTTGCTTGGTTAATATATAAATTGTTGTTTCTGATTGCCAAATCGGTTGCTCCTAGAATGTTGATAAATCCTGTTTTAATTGGGTTTGCAGGATTTGTGTAGTCGTACACATGAAAACCTTTGTTTACATCATTTAGAAACATAATATTGTCTTTGATGTATATTTTGCCTGATTTAACTATATTTTGAATGGGTTTAGTGACAACCGAGTTTTCAAAAGTTGTTCTATCGATTATTACGGCCGAAAATTGTACTGGTTCAGGAATAATTTGTTCGTCTGGTCTTGTCCAAATGCAAGAATTAATCATAAATCCAAATAAAATACTCAAAAATAATATTCTAATTTTTCTCATATAAATATATTTTTTTAATTAACTATTTCTTTTTTAATATTTTATACTCTTCATAACATTCGCTCATGGCTTCCATAACTTGCAAATCGTTAGCTGATTTAACAAATTCTTCTGAATAATTGCATCTTTCTAGAATTTCGGCAATATCTTTTTTATCAACGTTAAGTAAAACTGCCAATGTTTCTCGATCAAATCTTGATGCTAAAAGATTCCGCACTGAATCATCTTTTTTCATTTCTCGAAGCTTCCGAAGTTCTTTGGGTTTATTTCCAAAGAAATTATACAGCAAATCGGCTGGATTGAATATCGAACCTAAAACTTTGCCAAATGCGCCTGGCGAATAATTTCCGCCTTCGTAACCAGTTGAAAGTCCAGAAATACTGTACCTGTAATTTTCGCGAAGCGGAATTAATCGTGAATCGATTTCTAAATATCCTGTCAAATTGAATGGTCTAACTACGACTTCTTCAAGTGCGTATGCTTTGGTAGTTATTTGAATTTTGGTAGATTTATTTTTTACCCAATCATTAGTTACTCGAACTTTTAATGATTGATAACCTATGCAAGAAACGTGCAAAGTATCATTTATTGCCGCTTCAATTTCAAATAAACCATAAGCATTAGTCACCGAACCCTTGACTTTATTGACATTTACGATATTTACATTAGAAACTGGTAAAAATGTGTTACTATTAATTATTGTTGCAGTAACTTTTTGATCTTGCAAAATATTTTGTGCATTCAATGAAAATGAAAATAAAATAATAGCAAATAATATATAATGTTTCATGTGTATTTTTAAGATTATAAAAGTAGTCAAAAACCAAATTACTTTTTAACGAATGTTTATAATTATTAGAAAATTAACAAATTATGACAAAATTTTGATAATTTCTTTTATACTTTATAAAGATGCAAGACCGTGAATTATTATAATATCTTTAAAATAAAAAAGGTTCTACCACGAATTGAATGGGTTTTCTAATTTGTAATAAAAAATTTTGCCACGAATTACACAAATTATCACTAAAAAAACCGAATATTAATTTCACAAATCCCAATATTAAAACCTATATTTTGTGCGATTAAATTTTTAAATTTGATTATTTGTGCAAATTTGTGTAATTCGTGGCAAAAAGTTTATACCCACACAATTCGTGGTAAAACCATAAAAAAAGAGATGCACTGCCGTGCATCTCTACTATAAATTATTGTAAAATTATTTACTCTTTTCTTGGTCTTCTTGGTCTTGGAGCATCACCAAAACTTTCTGAACGACGTGGTGCTCTATCGCTAGAACCTTCGCTTCTTGGAGCAAAACCTGAATCACGTCTTGGCGCATCAGATGATGATGTTCTTGGAGAACGGTCAGAAAAACCACCTTCACGTCTTGGTGCCGATGAACTTCTGTCGCTTCTTCCACCACCAAAACCGCCTTCTCTTGGTGCTCTATCGCCACCAAAACCACCTTCTTTTCTTGGTCCGAATCCGCCAGATCTAGGTGCCGAAGTACTTCTTCCGCCACCAAATCCGCCGCCACCGCCCGATGATCGTCCACCACCAAAACCACCACCAGAACTTCGTCCGTTGTGATCTCTGCGTCCGCCACCGTCGTTTTTAGAAATTTCTACGTTAATACGTCTTCCTTCTAAAGTTGCGTTATTTAATACTTCCATAACTTTGTCAGTATGCTCAGGATCAGTGTTAAAGAAAGAGAAACCTTCTTTGACATCAACCTTGAAAACATCGTCACGACCTAAGTCTAAAGTTTCTTTCAAATAATCTTTTAATTGCATCCAATCAAAATTATCACGAGAACCAATGTTTACAAAATAACGAGTTGCTCCACCACTATTATTTTCTCTTGGTTCACGGTCATCACTTCGTTCACGACGCTCGTTTCCAGATGACATTCCAGAAATATCACGAGTTTTCTTGTAATAATTAATAAATCTATTAAATTCTACCGAAACCATTTTCTTGATTAACTCTTCTTTAGTTAAACCTTCAAGAACTGTGTTTATTGCTGGAAGATAATTATCAATTTCGTGATCAACTTCAGTATCTTTAATTTTGGTAGCCAAATGTAACAATTGAATTTCGCAGATTTCGATTCCAGATGGAAGTGTTTTTTCTTCGAATTTTTGTTTAATAATTCTTTCGATAGACGAAATTTTTCGCAATTCACTTTTAGTAACAATCACAATCGATGTTCCTAATTTTCCAGCACGACCAGTTCGTCCAGAACGGTGATTATAGGTTTCTATTTCGTCAGGCAATTGATAATTTACAACGTGTGTAATGTTGTCAACATCAATTCCACGAGCTGCAACATCTGTGGCAACAAGCATCTGGATTTGACGACCTCTAAAAGATTTCATAACCGAATCACGTTGTGCTTGACTTAAATCGCCATGCAATGCTGCTGCGCTGTAACCATCTTCGATTAATTTTTCTGCAACTGCTTGTGTATCACGTTTTGTACGACAAAAAACAACCGAGAAAATATCTGGGTTACAATCTGCCAATCTTTTCAATGCTTCATACCGATCACGAGCGTTTACTAAATAAAATTCGTGAGAAACGGTTGCTGAACCAGAATTTTTGGTTCCAACCGTAATTTCCACTGGATCAGTCATAAACTGTTTTCCAATTCTGGCTACTTCTGCAGGCATAGTCGCCGAGAATAACCAAGTGCTTTTTTCGTCTGGAGTTGTTGACAAGATGTTTACGATGTCTTCGTAAAAACCCATATTCAACATTTCGTCAGCTTCGTCAAGAATACAGTAATTAATCTGAGAAATGTTTACCAACCCTCTATTAATCATATCTTGCATTCTACCTGGAGTTGCCACAATAATTTGTGCACCTCTTTTAATTTCTCTCGCCTGATCGGTTATGCTAGCTCCACCGTAAACTGCTACCACATTAATACCTTTTTCGTATTTTGAGTAGTTTTTAATTTCGTTGGTAATCTGCAAACACAATTCGCGAGTCGGAGATAAAATTAACGCCTGCGTATTTCTATTGTCGGCATCAATTTTCTGAATAACTGGAAAACCAAATGCTGCCGTTTTCCCTGTCCCTGTCTGAGCCAACGCAACTAAATCTGTGTCTTTTTCCAATAATAGGGGAATCGCTTTCTCCTGTACTTCGGTCGGATTTTCAAATCCTAGATCTAAAATCGCCTTCAGTAACGATTCACTCAATCCTAA
>JAYWGV010000112.1:0-17525 GCA_043778105.1 Bacteroidota bacterium | reverse complement strand
TAAAATAGTCTAAAGAAATTTAATTATTTTTTGTCAAGACAAGGATAAAAAATATTGCAGTCCCGATAGCTATCGGGGTTGATACGGAAGATTTTTTTTGAAGAAGGATTGGCGAAAAAGAAAAAATTTATTGGGCTAGTTTATATGTATATTTGGTATTAGTCTTCGATAACTGTGTTTTTATGAAATTTGGTCGTTTTTAGCCGTGATTGGAAGGAAAATCCTTTTTTTATCAATTGCCATCTCGTCTTTCGAACGAGATGGCAATTGATAAAAAAAGATTGGAAGGAAAGCGCGATTGGCTACTAAAAAAAATAACAATTAAATTGCTTTTTTTATTCTAATTTTCATAAAAAGAAACTTTCCCGTCAGCTAAATTGTGCATGCCACCAATGATGCCAATTTCGCCATTTACTATCATTTCTTTAAGAATTGGGCTTCGTTGTTTAATTGCATCGACAGTTCGTTTCACGTTTATAGCAGCTACTTTTTCTACAAATTCTGAATTGCTGGAATTTCTGGCTGTTTTTTCAGTTTTTTCATCGTAAACTGCTGGTTGAATTTTTGACAATAATGCTGTTAAATTGCCCATTTCGACATGGTCGCAAGCGCCTTTTATTGCGCCACATTTGGTGTGACCAAGAACTGCAATAATTTTTGATCCTGCGACTTTACAGGCAAATTCCATACTGCCAAGAATGTCTTCGTTAATAATGTTTCCTGCAATTCGAATGCTAAAAACGTCGCCAAGACCTTGATCGAAAATTAATTCGGCTGATGTTCTTGAATCAATACAACTCAAAATCACTGCAAACGGGTGTTGCCCATCTGATGTTTCGTTGGCTTGTTCCAGTAAATTTCTATTGGCTTTTAGGTTATTTACAAATCGTTTATTGCCGTCTTTTAAAATTTCGATTGCGATTTTTGGCGTGATTGCATCTTGCAATTGTTTATTTAATGTTTTCATAATTTTTTAAAATGGTAAGTTGTTAAAAATCACAATCTGAAATTGATTGCGGTTTGTGTTTTCTTGTGTTTGTGCCATAAAACCCGCTTCGATTTTAAAATTTTTATCGATTATAAATCCTAAAGCGCCATAAAGCCGGTTGCGGTCAAAGATTGGTTTTTCGGTATTGATAAAAATTTCATTGTATGCCGATAGATAAATAGCGTTTTTTTCTAATAATTTTTTATTAATCGGAATATTTATTCCTAAAAAATACCGCAATCTTACTTGAAAATCATTTGCAATAAATCTTTCTTCTAATCGATAACGATGTTGAATATTAATGCGATCAAAATTCTGTTTTGTAATGAATTGTTGATAAATTCTATGTTCGTTTATAGGTACTTTTTCATCAGAATTTGCAACATATTTTTGTGTGTTTATAAAACCATAACCAAGCAAAATGTTATTATTATTTTCAGATAAATTATACCCAATTCCTGTTCGCAATAATAACTGATTGGTATCGCCAATAAAATCATAATTTCGATATTGAATTTCGTTTTGCCAATTAAATTTTTCGTTTATTTTTTGATTGCCAAAATATATTAACCAATTTCCAGTATTCGATTTTTGAGAATGTGCAAGATTTGTAAAAATCAAAATTGCAATCAATAAATTATAAATATTCATTTGTAAAATTACATATTTATTCGACAAATTGTTTTTCAACAAATACATGTTTAGATTCTTCTCCGGTATTTTCTAGTCCATAAGCCGATTTAAATCCAATCAAACTTACATCAATGTTATCTTCGACCGAATTTATATTTTTAAAATCTTGAATCAAATCTAAAACATCGTGTGCTATATAAATTGTTGCAGTTGCATTAATTATAACTTTAGAATTTTCTGGAATCGCTGTTAAAGTCGATTTTATAGCAGCTTTGTTCAAAAATGAAACTTCTTGTGCCAAATCTATGTGAATAATGTCGCCATCATGCATGGTTTCTTTTCTAAAAATGTAAGCTCGTTTAGAATTGCCAATCAAAATAAAAAGCACATTTATTGCCATACCTATTCCTACGCCCCAAAGTAAATTTATAAAAACTACCGAAAATAAAGTTACCACAAATGGTATAAATTGATATATTTTGTCTTTTTCCCAGAAATGTTTTAACGTTTTTGGATTTGCCAATTTGTAACCAACCATTAATAAAACTGCTGCTAGAGTTGCTAACGGAATTTTATTTAAAAATATTGGAATGGCTAAAACACTAACAAGTAGCAAAGCGCCATGAATTATTGCAGACATTTTTGATTTGGCACCAGCGGCATTGTTAGCCGAAGTTCGAACAACTACCGATGTCATTGGCAATCCACCAAGCATTGCGCTAATTATATTTCCAATTCCTTGGGCTTTTAATTCAACATTAGTATCTGTAAAACGCTTTAACTTGTCCATTCTATCTGCTGCTTCAATGCACAACAATGTTTCTATAGACGCTACAACTGCGATTGTAAAAGCAACAAACCATACTTTAGAATTGGTAATTGCTGAAAAATCTGGACTTACAAAAATATTTTTAAATTCATCAATCGATTTTGGAACTGGCAATTTTACCAAATGATCTTCTAGTATTGCTAAACCATTATCGGATTGAATAAAATATTCGTTAAGCAATATTCCTGTAATTACTGCAACCAATGCAGCTGGAACAAGTTTTATTTTTTTTAAAAATTCGATTTTGTTCCACGAAATTAATATTGCAAGTGAAACAACGGCGATAATGATTGATCCAACTTGGACATGATTAGCAATATTAAAAATCTCCGAAAATGTGTTTTGACCATCTGGTTGAAAAAAATTTAAATCGCCTTCAAAATCTGGGTCATATCCAAATGCATGCGGAATTTGTTTTAAAATTATAATAACACCAATTCCTGCCAACATGCCTTCGATAACATTATTAGGAAAATAATTTGATATAGTTCCTGCTTTCACAAAACCCAAAATTAATTGAAAAATTCCTGCTAGCAAAACTGCAAGTAAAAAAGCTTCGAATGAGCCTATATCATTAATCGCAGCTAAAACAATTGCAGTTAATCCAGCTGCTGGACCAGAAACCGATAAATGAGATGTACTCAAAAATCCAACAACTATTCCGCCAACAACTCCCGAAATAATTCCTGAAAATAATGGCGCACCACTTGCTAGTGCAATTCCTAAACACAAAGGCAAAGCCACTAAAAATACTACTAATCCAGAGGCAAAATCTGAATTAAGGTTAGCAAAAAGTTTTGTTTTTTTTGACATATTATAAAATTTAAAACAATATTAATAAAACAGAATAGAATCTGTAAATCTAATCTCTAAATGTTTTAAACTAGTTTTGGCGGATGAATTACAATCGATTTCTCAGTCTTATATTCAGAAATAAGATAAAAAACATTTGATAATAAATTGTTTTCGAAAAATATAAAAGTAGAATCTAAATTATTAAGATTTACAAAATCAGAATTTAATACTTTGTTTTCTTTTGAACTTTCTTCTTCTTCTTCCTCTGGCATTTCCGAAGAATAACTTGTCGCAATTCTATTTTCGACCAAACAATTAAAACTTGGTGCGAATTGAAAGTTTACGAATAAAATTATAATAAATAAAGAAAGGAATTTCATTTTGCGAATGTAAAATTTTTTTATGTTTTGTAGTGATAAGTTTAACATTATTTTTGAAAATTAACTATATAAAATTTTATTAACAAATCACTATTCAAAATTATTTTATCAAAAATTTAATTTTACCTTTGCTCATTATTCAAAAACAAAAAAAATGGTTTATAAATTTAGAGTAATTTTAGACAACGAAGAAGATATTTTTCGAGATATTGCAATACTCGAAGACGATAATCTCGAAGATTTGCACAATGCTATTTTCAATTCTTTTGGATTTGATGGCATGGAAGTAGGTTCATTTTATACTTGTGACGAAACTTGGAATCAAGAAGATGAAATTCCGTTATTTGATACTGGCGACACTCTTGGCGAAATGAAAATTATGTCTGATTATCAGTTATCTGACATTCTTGACCAAGAAAATACCAAGATAATATATGTTTATGATTTTATAAATATGTGGACTTTTTTGGTAGAATTAGCATCGATTGAAGAGCAAGTTGTTGGCAATATTTATCCAGAAACTATTTTCTCACACGGCGAAATGCCTGACGAAGCTCCAGAAAATAATTTTGAAGCCGATATGAACTCAGATCAATACAACGATGATTTCGAAGACGATTATGACGAAGACGATTTGGATATGCTTGACGACGACGAAGGAAATTTTGAAGATTATGGTTTTGAAGAGAATTGGAATTAGAAAAATTTTGTTTAAAATTTGTTTAAAATGGTTTAAAATTGTTTACGGTTGTTTAAAATTGTTTACGGTTGTTATAAATGTTTAAAATTGTTTGTATTATGGCTACAATTAAAAGATTTGAAGATTTAGAAATCTGGAAAGAAGCTCGACGATTGTCTAAAGAAATCATAAAAATTGTAAAAACAACCGATTTAGTTAAAGATTTTAAACTAAAAGACCAAATTAAAGGTTCGTCTGGCTCAGTAATGGATAATATTGCAGAAGGTTTTGAACGGAATGGCAATGGTGAATTTAGGCAATTTTTGTCAATTGCAAAAGGTTCTGCGGGCGAAACAAGATCACAATTATATAGAGTTTTTGATAATGATTACATCGAAGAAACTTTATTGAATATTTTGATAAATGACTATGAAAAACTTTCTGTGAAAATTCACAATTTTATAGTTTATTTGAACAACAAAGATTTTAAAGGAACAAAATTCATTGACGGTAAACAACCTTAAACCATATTAAACAATCTTAAACCACTTTAAACATAAAAAGCTAAGAATAAAATTTAAATGATAAACTTCTACAACACACACATAGAATCGCTTTCAATTCACAGAGTTGGAAACAAAAGCCGGAACGAAGCACTTTTTCTATCGGAAAGTACATTTACATTAAATGATGAAATTGTACCTTTAATGAAAGAATTTTTCTTGAAACCATTTCGCGAAAAAGAAGAAAACTATTTTCAATTTGCGCACGAAGTTGATTTGGATTATAATGAAATGTATAAATTTGCATCAGAAATTTTTGATGATCCAAGCAAAGTTCACGAAATTTCTAAAAAAATTACAACTCATTTGTTTGAACAGTCTAACCATCCGCACATAAAAAATGGCGAAGTTTATGTTGCACATTTAACAAATTTGAACATTGACAATGTTAAAGTCGATGCAATCGGAATTTTTAAAAGCGAAATTCAATCGGATTTTTTACAATTTGAAGAAAAACCCTCGAATTTAGAAATGATTTTGCAACAAGGTGTTAGTTTGAATAAATTAGACAAAGGTTGCATTATTTTTAATTATAAAAAAGAAGAAGGTTACAAAATTTTGACCGTCGATTCTAATAGATATGACGCAAGATATTGGCTAGAACATTTCCTTTCGGTCGATGCTTTTGAAGATGAGAATTTTATTACCAAAAAATACTTGAAATTTTGTCAAGGTTTCGCCAAAGACGTTGTTTTTCCTGCCGAAGACAAAAAAGAGGAAGTCATGTTTATGAATCGTTCGGTAAATTATTTTGCTAAAAACGACGAGTTCGAAGAAACTAATTTTATGAACGAAGTTATTGATAATCCCGATTTAATTTCGGAATTTAAAAATTATAAAATCGATAAAGGCGAAAAATATTCTATCGAAGATGTAACCAGTTTTCCGATTGCAAACGCCGCAGTTTCTGATGCTAGAAAATCTATAAAAAATGTAATTAATTTGGACACGCACATTCAAATTAAAATGGATTTTATAAACCCAGAAAGTGCCGAAAAATATGTAGAAAAAGGTTGGGACGAAGAGAAACAAATGTATTATTACTTAGTTTATTTTAATAAAGAAGAGAAGAATTAGATTTCAGATTGCAGTTGGCAGTGTTCAGATTGCATTTGGCAGATTGCAGTTCTAAGATTTTAGAAAAAACAATTTCTAGCGAAATTGTTTTTTTTAAAAGCAACCTTTTTATTTTTCTTGCATCTTATTTATAAACCCTAAAACTTGAGTTTATGAAAAAGTCTTTTATAATTTTATCATTATTCTTTTTGTTATTTTCTTGTTTAAAAGACGACGTTATTGTCAAGCAAAATGAAAAAAATATTTTACCAGAAAGCAAAATTTTAATATTAAAAGTCGATTTTGCGACCAACACATTAGAAAGTGGCAAAGAATTAACTTTTACAAATAATTCTGCAACTTTTACCACAAATGCAGTTGCAACTTCAAACGCTGCCGATGGCGGAACTCTTGCAATTAATTATCAAGAAATTAATAAACAATTATTTTTTGGAAATCAAAACTGGACTGGCACAATAGTTTTCCCCGAAGTTTGGCAACCAGCAAATACATTTGCAGTAACTCTAACCTCAGATGTTTTTCCAAAACCAATTTTTTTGAATAATTTTAATCCAAATAACGAGGTTTATAATTATGATGATGTTTGGAACGCAATTCAAGGTCGAGTAAAAGTAAGAGAGTTTTTGACATCAAACCCAGGTCAAACTGCTAAAATTTTTAAATATTCTCAATACAACACTGCTGGTGCAGAAAATCCAAACAATAAATGGATAATAATCTTAAAAAAATAATCAAAATGAAAAAAATTTTACTTTTAATCGCTAGTTTTTTAATTTTTTCGTGTTCGAATGAATCTGTAAAAAACAATATTAATTCAGAAACAAGTTCTCAATCTTTTCGAAAATCTTCATCTAATTATCAAATAATACAAGAAAACAAAGTGTTGTTATTGAAAGTAGATTATAACACAAATAACTTCGAAGGTGGAAAAGAATTTACATTTGCCAATAATTCTGCGACATTTACCATAACCAACCAAGTTGTTCCACCAGCCGATTTTGGTTCAATAAAATTGACTTATTCCGAAATCAACCAACAATTGTTTTTCGGCACAATTCATTGGATGGGTTTAGGGCAAATTACTTTTCCGACGAATTTTTTGCCCGCAAATAGTTTTAATGTAGTTAATACTTTTGCTCCGATTCCGTTTCCAAGTTCAGGTTTTCAGAATATTTATAACCCAAACAACCAAGTTTTTGATTATAATCCTATTTGGAATTCTATTGCTTATCGTGAAAAAGTGATGCAATATCGAGCCTCAAACCCAAATGCAACAATCAAAATTTTTCTTTACACGCCAGGCGTTGGCATTGGTGATCCTGCTTATTGGAAATGGATTATTTTTCTTAAAAATTAACATTTGTATAAACTAAATTAAAATTTTTAATTAGTCGAAAAATAAGTTTTGTAGTATATTTGCAAACTATGAAAGTTTATAAAATTCTATTAGTTCTAATTTTTGCAAATTACTTTTCAGCAAATGTAAACGCACAATACATTTCGGTAGATGATAATAGATCAGGAACCAATCTTGTCCAAAGTGTATTAATAAATTCGCCTTGTGCGACAGTAAGTAATATTTCGGTTCAAGGTGGTGCTTTGGGTGTAAATGATAATAGTTTTGGCTATTTTAATGCAAATTCAAGCAGTTTTCCATTTGCCGAAGGCGTAATTTTGAGCACTGGAAAAGTAAAATCTGCGGTTGGTCCGAATAATAATCTTTCTAGCGACGGCGAAAATAATTGGTCAGGCGATGTAGATTTAGAAACTGCATTAAACATTTTTGGCGCAACCAATGCAACAATTCTAGAATTCGATTTTATACCATTGACCAATAAAGTAAGTTTCGAATATCTTTTTTCTTCCGAGCAGTATTTATCTAATCCTGCCGATACACAATGTAATTTTACAGATGGATTTGCGTTTTTAATTCGTGAAGTTGGCACAACAGTTTATCAAAATCTGGCATTAATTCCTGGCACAAACACGTCAGTTCAAATTAATACTGTTCGTGCTGCAACTATAAATTGTCCGGGCAAAAATGAACAATTTTTTGGAGGTTTTAATGGTCAAAACCATCCTACGAATTTTAACGGACAAACCGTACCGCTAACGGCACAAGCAACATTGGTTTCTGGCAAAACATACCATATTAAATTAGTAATCGCCGATCAAGGAAATTTTAAATATGATTCAGCAATATTTTTAGGTGGCGGCAGTTTCAAGGTTGGTATTGATCTAGGAAATGACAGAATTGTTTTTAACAACAACGCACTTTGCGCAGGCGAAACAAAAATTCTCGATGCTACGCAAGCTGGAACAAACACCTATAAATGGTTTAAAAATGGTGTTCAAATTCCGAATGAATTTAATGCTACATATAATGTACCAAACGACAACAATCCACTCGAGGTTTTATATGAAGTTGAGGTAACTTTGGGTGCTGGAATTTGCACAGCCAAAGGTAAAGTCAAAATTCAATTTGCGCCAAAACCAATTTTGAATACAGCAGTTTTAACGCAATGCGACGACAATGCCGATGGATTTACAACATTCAATTTAAAACAACTTGACAGTTTTATTATAGGTAATACTGGAAATATTCCATTATTAACAAGCCAAAATGAAGTAAAATATTACATTGATATTGCTGCGACTATTCCAATTTTAAATCCATTAACATTTAAAAATACAATCTTAAACACACAAACAATTTATGCGCAAGTTGCCAATAATTCGGGTTGCTCATCAATAACAACTTTAACTTTAAATGTTTCAAATAATCTAATTTCTGACCAAACAATTATCGTTTGCGACGAAGATGCCATTCAAGATGGATTTCGAAGCACTAATATTTCTTTAGAAATAACCCCAAAATTATTAATATTTTTCCCTGCTGGTGCAAATGATATAAAATTTTATAAATCAAAAGAAGATGCAATTTCTGAAACAAATTCATTTCCAAATACATTTATAAATACAACGGCTAACGAACAAATTTTATTTGGTCGAATTTTTGCTGGTGCTGATTGTTTTGCAATTGTAAAAATAATTTTGAAAGTATTTTCATTTGATAGTAATACTTTCAAAGACGAAACCAAATTCATTTGTCCAAACAAATCATTAACGCTCGAAGTGCCAACTGGTTTTTCTTATGAATGGAGCAATGGAAATGTTATTGATAATTTCATAAATGTTTCGACATCAGGCTTATATACTGTAAAAGTAACAAAAGGCTTATGCTCATTTACAAAAAAATTCGATGTGAAAAATGCCGATTTGGCAGTTATTAATTCTATTGATGTAACCGATTTTAACAACAAAGACAATTCAATTCAAGTTAATTATTCCGGAACTGGAGATTATGAATTTTCTATTGATGGTATCAATTTTCAAGATAATTCGCTATTCACAAATGTTTCGATTGGCGAATATTTAGTAACCATTCGAGACAAAAACAATTGCGAAGATGTTGTGTCAAATAAAGTTTTCGTTTTGGATTTTCCTAAATTTTTTAGTCCTAACAATGACGGATTTAATGATATTTGGGATATAAAAAATCTAAATAAACCAGCAAAAATAACAATCTACGACCGATTCGGAAAATTAATTTATCTGTTCGAAAATAATTCTGGCAATTGGAATGGCACATTTGATCAAGAATTAATGCCAGCCGACGATTATTGGTTTACAATAATATTAGAAAACAATCGAATCATTAAAAATCATTTTGCACTTAAAAGATAATAGGTTACTTTTATAGGCAGTTACAAGCTTATGAAAAAATTAATAGCAGCATTTCTAATAATATATTCAATATCAGGTTTTTGTCAGTTTAGCAAAGTTCATTATTTGCCGCCAGTTTCTAATTCTAGCGAACAATCTGTCAATGATCAATATTTGTATATATCTTCGCCAAATATTATTCCAGTCAATTTTTCGGTAAAAAACCCAAATGGCAGCATTTTATTTTCGGCAACTGTTTCTCGAAATACACCTTATGTTTACCGAATTGGAGCTGGTGCAAATACTCAAATGCTTATTGATAAAAATGATGTTGGCAAAATAATGACCAACAAAGGTTTTATTATCGAAGCTGACGATCTTATTTATGCCTGCTTGCGATTTACATCTTCACCAGAAAGTTATCAAGCCGGAAGCATTGTTTCTAAAGGTTTGGCTGCACCTGGAAAAAAATTTAGAGTTGGTGCTTTTACCAATACAAGTCTCGATTTTACTAATGGTAATCATTATACTTTTGCAACAATTTTGGCATTAGAAAACAATACCGAAATTTCATTCAACATAAAAACTGGAGTTAAACTTATTAATAATGGTGCAGCTGGAAATGTTTTGCCAAGCATCATTTTAAATCAAGGCGAAAGTTATTGCTTTGCAGTCGAAGGGGCAGAAAGTGCAAACCGCGACGGCCTCATTGGTGCATTAATTGATGCAGAAAAGAAAGTAGTTGTAAATTGCGGTTCTTTTGCTGGATCAAATGGCGATTTGCGAAATCTAGATTTAGGAATGGATCAAATTGTTGACGAAGAAAGAATCGGTCAAGAATATATTTTCGTGAAAGGTCGCGGACAAAATATTGTCGAACGACCATTGATTGTAGCGCACGAAAATGGAACCGAAGTTTTTGTAAATGATGATGGAAATTCAATAATCACATTAGATGCTGGCCAATATATTGCAATAAATGGTTCAAAATTTTCAGGAAATGGCAATATGTATGTGCGAACAACCAAAAAAGCATTTGCCTATCAAGGCATTGGAGGCACAGTCGAACAAGCCAATCAAAACATGCATTTTGTGCCACCTTTAAATTGTGCTACGCCAAAAAAAATAGATAATATTCCGTTTATAAATCAAATTGGCAATAATAACGGTTTTACAGGAACTGTTGCAATCGTAACCGAAGTTGGCGCAGTAATCACATTTATTATCGATGGTGTAAATTATAATTTATCTAATTTACCATCGTCAATAAACACAATTGGTCCAAAATCGGTTTCGGGAAATCCACTTTATGAAACCTATAATTTCACAGGATTAACGGGCAATATTTCTGTATTTGCAAATAAATCGCTATATCTTTCTTATTATGGTTCAAGTAGTTTTGCTACTTATGGCGGATTTTATTCTGGTTTTACATTCAATCCGGAAATTTCTTTCAATAATTTATCTGCATCGCAAACGGGTTGCATTCCATTTGTGAAACTCGAAGTCAATACTATATCATCATTTGATTTTCTAAAATGGTTTAAAAATGGCGTTGCAATTTCTGGTGCAACGGGTTATGATTTTACGCCAGATTCGCCAGGATATTATTATGTCGAAGGCACAATTAATGCTTGTGGAGTTGCTCAAATTTATAAATCAGACGAAATTCCAGTGAGTATTTGCACACTCGATTCTGATAATGATTTTGCAAATGACAATATTGATTTGGATTTAGATAACGATGCGATTACAAACTGTGCAGAATCATTTGGCGATTCTGTAATTAATACTACAAATTTATTGGCAGGAAATATTAACAATAGTTCTACTTCATTTTCAGGCGCAGTTACAACTTTTGGTCCAGGAGCATCAATTGGAAATGTTACCGGAAACGCAAATAGTTTTGTAACCCAAGTTCCAATTGGTAAAGGAAATAAAGTGAGATATGAATTGATATTTTCTCAACCCATTTCGGTTGAATTGCAATATCCATTAGTTGCAAGTACATCAGATTTAATCAATTCTAACTCAAATTTTGTTGCCAATTGCGATTTAAATAGCACAATCACAGTACTTAATCCGAGTAATCAATTGTTGATTGATACCAATTATGATGGTGTCTATGAAAGTGGAATTACAAGATTTTCGTCATTTGAAATTAGATTTAGATTAAACAGCTCAACACCTTTGTTAGCAGGAACTGGCACTTTTAGTTTTCGATCGCATTTAACAAAATCATTTGCAATTACTCAAGAAAATTTATCAGAAACTGCAATCAACAAATCGACTTTTTCATTGATTGCAACTTGCATTCCACGAGATTCAGATTCAGATACTGTTATTGATCAATTAGATTTAGATTCAGATAATGATGGAATTTTGGATAACATAGAATTTATAAGCCTCAATAATATTGTCAAATCTAATTTAGATTCTAATTTTAATGGTGTTGACGATGCGTACGACAATTTAATAACATCAGATTTTGATAATGATGGTTATTTCAACTTTGTAGATATAGATTCTGACAACGACGGAATTTATGATTTAGTAGAATCTGGTTCTAATGCGATTGATGCTAATTTAGATGGAATTATAGATGGTAATCTAGCAAGTTTTGGGTCGAATGGTTTTTCGAATAGTTTAGAAACAATTATTGATAATGGAATTCCAATTCGTCTAATTCTTCAGACTGATAACGATGCATTTCCAAATTATGTCGATCTTGATTCGGACGAAGATGAATGTTTTGATGTAATTGAAGCAGGATTTCTAGACCCAAATAATAATGGGCTTTTAGGTTCAAATGTAGATTTTCGCGGAAAAGTTATTGCAACAAACGGCTATATTGCGCCGCAGCCCAATTATTTAAATGCTGGAATAATTTCTATTACAACCCAACCTCAAGAATCGGTTGAATGTAATTTACAAAACACCAAATTTTCTATTTTGACAAATGTTGTAGACGGTTACCAATGGCAAGTTTCTGCAGATAATGAATTGACTTACAGCAATATTGCCAACAGCATTGTCTATTCTGGAGTTACTACAAATGAGCTTCAAATAACAAAAATTCCTGCCAACTATAATAATTTCAAGTACAGAGTTTATATTACCAAAAATTTTAATACGTGCGGAAAATTTTCTGATTTTGCTAATTTAAAAGTTAATCCAGTACCAGTTTTAATTCCAAATTTAACATTGCAACAATGCGATTTTGATTCTGATAATTTTTCGGACTTTAATTTAAATCAGAAAAACAGCTCAATTTCTACTAATTATTTGAATGAAGATTTTAGTTTTTATACTGATGAAGATGATGCGAAAAATAAAGATATTAGTACATTGATTCCAAATCCAGAATTTTTTAATAGCAATAGCAAAACAATTTATGTTCGTGTCGAAAACAAAATTACAAAATGTTTTAGTACAACCAATCTCAATTTAGTGGTTTCTATTCCGCCAACAGTTTTGGCAAATTATTTTCCAGAAATTAATGAATGTGATGATTTTTTAGATCAAAACGGATTAAATAACACAAGTAACAGCGATATTGATGGTATTTCTAAATTTGATTTAACGCCAATTAAAACCGAAATATTTTCTAAAATAACCAATCCAACTGCCTATAATATTAGATTTTACCGCAACTCAAACGATGCATTACTAGAATTTGATGCCAGTGGAAATTCATTAGAAATTATTGACATTTCGAATTACAGAAATATAGTTTCGCCCAACCAACAAACCGTTTATGCAAGAGCAGAAAACAGCTCGAATAACGATTGTTTTGGAATAATTGCTGTGAAATTAATCGTAGATAAATTGCCAAATATCAAAATTTCGGATAAGGAAATAATATGTTTAAACCTGCAATCTACATTAAGAAAATTAACAGCAGGTTTTATTGATAATTCAAATCCTTCGAATTTTACATATATTTGGACCAAAGATAATGTGGTTTTACAAGACGAAAAAAATGCAACAATCGATGTGAATTTACCAGGAATTTACACAGTAAAAGTTACCACTAAAACTACTACAAAATGTTTCAGAATTCGAACAATAACGGCAATCGAATCGGATATTGCAACGTTTCAAGAGCCAACAGTTATTGATTTGGTCGATGAGAATTCCGTGACAATTAACGTTACTGGTGCAGGAATTTATGAGTTTGCAATTGATGAAGAAAACGGAATTTATCAAACTTCGAATGTATTTGCAAATATCGAATATGGAGAACACGAATTTTTTGTTAGAGACATAAATAATTGCGGTATTGTTAGTCAAAAAATCAATGTTATTGGTGCACCAAAATATTTTACGCCAAACGCCGACGGTACAAATGATTTTTGGAATATTAAAGGAATCAATGCGAAAAATGTCTTTTCGAATGTTGTTGTTTATGACAAATACGGAAAATTATTGAAACAATTCGCAGTAAATAGCCTAGGTTGGGACGGAAAATTTAACGAACAAATATTACCAGCCGACGATTATTGGTATGTTGTCGAATTGCAAGATGGTCGAATAGCCAAAGGTCATTTTAGTTTAAAACGCTAATGAAAAAACCAATAAATATTTTTATTGCAATAGTTTGGTTAGCCAATGGTTTGTTTTGTAAAATATTGAATTTTGAACCAAGACATCAAGAAATTGTTGGTCAAATTTTGGGCGGATTATATGAATTATTACTAACAAGAACCATCGGAGTTTTAGAATGCATGATGTTTTTATGGATTTTAACTGGTTATAAATCTAGATTTTGCGCTATATTTCAGATAATTATTATATTGACAATGAATTTTTTAGAGTTTTGGCTCGTTCCAGATTTATTACTTTTTGGAAGACTTAATTTGATTTTTGCAATTGGTTTTTGTTATTTAATTTATTGGAATGAGTTTGAGTTTAATAAAATAAAAGAATAAACCTACTTTTTTTTTATTTCTAAATTTGTGTGATTATTTGTGATAAATTATTTGTGAAAATTTGTGTAATTTGTGGTAAAAAATATGTTTTCATTAAAAAACCATCCATTTGCGGTCGAAACAACATTTGAGAAATCGGTGGTTTTAACATTTGCAATTCCTAAAAACGAACTTGAAAATTTAATTCCAGAATGTCTCGAAGTCGACGTTTTTGATGATAAATTTGGCTTTATCGCAGTTGCATTGGTTGCGACCAAAAACTTGCGACCAAAAGGTTTTCCAGCATTTTTAGGTAACGATTTTAATTTGGTTGGTTATCGTGTTTTTGTCAAATACATTGACAGTCGTGGAAAAAAATTAAGAGGTTTGTATATCTTGAAATCAGAAACCAACAAGGCAAAAATGTCTTTTTTTGGAAATATTTTCACACATTACAATTACAAAACTACTGATATTACTTTTAAAACAGAAAATAATCTATTGAAAATAAAGTCTGAAAAATCAGGTTTTGACATTGTTTTAAAAAGTAATGAAAATGCAAGTTTACCAATAAATTCTATATTTGAAGACTGGAAAACTGCAAGAAAATTTGCTGGACCATTACCGTTTACTTTTACATATAATAATGACAAGAAAGAAGTTTTAATAATTGAAGGAGTTCGCCAAAATTGGATTCCAAAACCCATTGAAGTTCAATCATATAAAGTTGATTTTTTTAACGATTTTAATTTTTCAAATTTGCAATTGTCAAATGCTTTCATAATCGAAAACATTCCATATTACTGGAAAAAAGGTAAAATTGAACAATGGAAAAAAGTCTAAACCGAAAACCATTTCAAGGCGTTTTTAATATTGTGCGATTCAATTGGCATTTTTATATTTTAGCTTTATTTTTGATTTTATTAATTTATATTTTCAAAGGATTTTACATAAAGTTTTGGCAGATTCTTATTTTTTTAATTTTATTACCTTTAATAATTTCGCTATTGGTTTCTTATTATATTTATGATTTCAAAGATTTTTATTCGTTAAAATGGCTTGAATTTATCGAAATTAAAAATCCAAAAAACATCATCAATATAAATGCAGGATTTGATGAAACTTCTCAAATTATTGAAAATTTATATCCAAATTCAAATTTAAAAGTTTTGGATTTTTATAACCCAAAACTTAATACCGAAATTTCTATTGAACGTGCCAGAAAAACTTATCCAGCATATAAAAACACTAAAAATGTAAGTTTTTCTGATTTACCTATTAAACACGAATTTTCAGAATTAATTTTTTTAATATTTGCAGCCCACGAAATTCGAAAAGAAAATGAAAGAATTGAATTTTTTAAGGAATTAAATAGAATTCTAGCGAAAAAGGGCAAAATTATTTTGGTTGAACATCTTCGAGATTTGCCAAATTTTCTTGCATTCAATATTGGTTTTCTTCATTTTTATTCCAAAAAATATTGGATTAGTGATATTCAAAATGCAAATTTAAAAATCACTAAAGAACACAAATTAACTTTATTTACATCACTTTTTATTATAGAAAAAAATGGAAATCCATCTTAAAATTCTGGGTTATTTATTTATGATTTTAGCTTTAATTCACGGCTTTTTTCCTAAATATTTCAATTGGAGACAAGAGCTTTCACAATTAAGTTTAATCAATAAACAGATGATGGAAGTGCATACTTTTTTTGTAGCATTAATAGTATTTGGAATTGGTTTATTAAACATTTTCCAACACAATGAATTATTATACAGCAGTTTAGGCAAATCAATTTCATTTGGATTATTTATATTTTGGTTTATTAGATTAATATTTCAATTTCTAATTTATTCCAAGAAATTATGGATTGGCAAAAAATTCGAAACCACAATGCATATTTTATTTTCCATATTTTGGATTTATTGTTCTTGGGTTTATTTTATGGTTTGGCAAAATTAAATTCAAAAAAACTTCATTATATACTTTTGAATTCTTAAAATATACTATTTTTATAAAAAATTAAAACTACTATTTATGACAGATAATAATAACGATGCACAACGAAACCTCGAAAATAAAATAGCCGAACAAGCAAAAACGTCCCGAAATAACAAAATAAAAATCGGATTATTAATTGGATTATTAGCCATAGGCATATTTGCAGTACCAAAAATTTTAAAAAATTTCGATAAAAAAGAAATTGTATGTCTTAAAAATCAAACCGAAATTTACGAAAAATATAAAGATGCAGTCGTATTAGTTAAGCATACTTATGCGTATGAAGTTTCGATAAAAGGCTCGAAACCATTTATAATTTCGGCGATGGGTTCTGGAAACGAACAACGAACAGTTAGCGGAACAGGTTTTTTTGTATCGCAAGATGGAAAAATTGTAACCAACCACCATGTTGCCGAACCATGGAACGCAAGCGATATTAAAGGAAACTCTGAATCATATATAAAGGAGCGAATTTCGCAAATTTTGCCAGATTCAATTCAAGAAAATCAATATAAAAATTATCTTGAACAAAATTGGAATGTTTATAACGAAGAAGAAGAAGGCGATTATGAAAATTCTGAAGAGTATGAAGCAAAAACAGAAGCAGAAAAAGCTGCTGTAGACGAAAATAATAATGCTGTTGCCGACTCATTGCTAACAACAACTGCAACCGAAAATGATGTCGAGCCAACAATTGTAGCAGTTAAAGAAATAATATATGTGAACATGGACGACATAGAAGTTAAAGGAATTTCGATCGAAATTAGTGTTGCCTTGCACGGTTCAAAAGAAACTTGGTTGCCTTGCAAAACATTAAAAGTTGCCAAAGACGACGAAGTTGACCAGGGCAAACGCATTAAAGTATAAAAACCACTACGTTATTAACAATTTTTCATAAGTTATTAGGTGTTGTTTTTGGAAAATTGATGAGTTGTAAACAA
>JAYWGV010000111.1:0-63891 GCA_043778105.1 Bacteroidota bacterium | reverse complement strand
TTGAGAATTGTGCTAAAAATCATAAATTTGCACAACTACATAAATACAATACTATGATTTCGTTTTTCGGAAACAAAACCAACACAATTATTGCAGTTTACACGCAAGAAAAATTATCGGCAGAAACCATTTTTAAGCTTAATTGGCTTTTTCAATCTGAACTTGTTTCAGATTCTCAAACTAAAAAACCAAAATCTGTTCTAGACAATCTTGGGACAGATTTTTTTATTGGATCACGAGCTACAATGATAACTCCGTGGAGTACCAATGCTGTTGAAATAACTCAAAATATGGGCATTTCTGGAATTATTAGAATCGAACAATTTCATTTGGTTTCTCGAGATTTTGTTGACTTTGATCCAATGCTTTCGCAAATATATAAAGAACTCAATCAAGAAATTTTTACCATAAATGCAAAGCCTGAAACAGTTTTTGATGTTGAAAACATTTCAGATTATAACAAACTAGAAGGTTTGGCTTTAAGCCAAGATGAAGTTGAATATCTAGAAAATTTATCTGAAAAATTAAACCGAAAACTTAGTGATTCTGAAGTTTTTGGATTTTCACAAGTTAATTCAGAACATTGCCGACACAAAATTTTTAACGGAATTTTCGTCATCGATGGCATCGAAAAAGAATCGTCATTGTTCAAAATGATTAAAAAAACATCATCAGAAAATCCGAATGAAATTGTTTCGGCATATAAAGATAATGTAGCATTTGTAAAAGGTCCGAAAGTGCAACAATTTGCACCAAAATCTGCCGACAAGCCAGATTTTTATGAAGTTAAAGAATTCGATTCGGTTATATCATTAAAAGCTGAAACGCATAATTTTCCTACAACTGTCGAGCCTTTTAATGGAGCAGCAACAGGTTCGGGCGGAGAAATTCGTGATCGATTGGCAGGCGGTCAAGGCTCGTTGCCATTGGCTGGAACAGCGGTTTACATGACAAGTTATTCTCGATTACTTGGTGAAAATGCTGATAGAAATTGGGAAAATGCTTTTCGGGAACGAAAATGGTTGTACCAAACACCAATGGACATTTTAATAAAAGCATCAAACGGCGCATCTGATTTTGGAAATAAATTTGGGCAACCATTAATCACTGGCTCAATTTTGACTTTTGAACACTCCCCCTCTAACTCCCCCGAAGGGGGAGAATTAAAACCGCAAAAATTAGGCTACGATAAAGTTATTATGCAAGCAGGCGGAATTGGCTACGGAAAACTCGACCAAGCTATTAAAAAGAAACCACAAGAAGGCGATAAAATTGTGATTTTAGGTGGCGATAATTACCGAATCGGAATGGGTGGCGCAGCAGTTTCATCTGCCGATACGGGTACTTTTGGTTCAGGAATTGAATTAAACGCTATTCAACGTTCAAACCCTGAAATGCAAAAACGTGCTGCAAATGCCATTCGTGCTTTTGTTGAAAGCGATGTAAACCCAATAGTTTCTATTCACGATCACGGTGCTGGCGGACATCTCAATTGTTTATCAGAATTGGTCGAAGAAACTGGCGGATTAATAAATCTAGATAAATTGCCAGTTGGCGATCCAACATTATCAGCCAAAGAAATTATTGGTAACGAAAGTCAAGAACGAATGGGTTTGATTATTGGTCAAGAAAATATTGATTTATTACAACGTATTGCAGATCGAGAACGTGCGCCAATGTTCCAAGTTGGCGATGTTACAAATGACAAAAGATTTACATTTGAAAGCGAAAAAACTGGAGAAAAACCAATGAATTTGGCACTTGAAGATATGTTTGGAAGTTCTCCAAAAGTGATAATGAAAGATAAAACCATTCGAAGACATTATTCAAAAGTTGAAACTAATATCGAAATTTCGACCAACGAATTTGGATTTACCGTTATTCCGGCCTTAGAAAAAATGTTACGCCTCGAAGCAGTTGGTTGCAAAGATTGGTTAACTAACAAAGTCGATCGTTGCGTTGGTGGAAAAGTTGCCAAACAACAATGCGTTGGTTCATTGCAATTGCCATTGAACAATGTTGGCGTTATGGCACTTGACTTTCAGGGGAAAGAAGGTGTTGCAACATCAATTGGGCACGCTCCTATTTCGGCACTAATTGATCCAAAATCAGGAAGCCGAAATGCTATTGGCGAAGCTTTATCGAACATTATTTTTGCACCAATAAAAGACGGAATAAAAGGTATTTCGCTTTCGGCAAATTGGATGTGGGCTTGCAAAAATGAAGGCGAAGATGCAAGATTATATGAAGCTGTTCAAGCTTGTTCGGAATTTGCAATTGAATTGGGAATCAACATCCCAACAGGAAAAGATTCACTTTCGATGAAGCAAAAATATCCAAATGATGAAGTAATTGCTCCTGGAACTGTAATTATTTCGGCTGGCGGAAATTGCACTGATATTGCTAAGGTTGTTGAACCTGTTTTACAACGTAATGGTGGTTCGATTTATTATATTAATTTGTCGCAAGACGATTACAAACTAGGCGGAAGTTCGTTTGCACAAATACATAATAAAATTGGAAACGAGACACCAACAATAAAAGATTCAAAATTTTTTAAAAATGCATTTAACACTATTCAAGAATTAATTTTAGACAATCAAATTTTAGCTGGTCACGACATTGGCAGTGGCGGATTGATTACGACTTTGCTTGAAATGTGTTTTGCAAGCCCCCTAACCCCCGAAAGGGAAACTCCAAGTTTAGTAGAAGGTGGGATGAAATTGAGCTTTGATGAATTTGTGGAGAAGGATTTAATCAAAATTTTATTCTCTGAAAATATTGGTGTAGTTTTTCAAGCGAAAGACGATGTGGTTTTTGAAAATAAGTTGAATTCAAATAATATTGAATTTTTTAAACTTGGAAGCCCATCCCCAACCCTTCCCAATGGGAAGGAAGAGGGAGGCGAATTAGAAATTGTTTCCTCTGAATTTGGAACTTTAAAATTTGATATAAAAAATCTTCGTGAGATTTGGTTCGAAACCTCTTTTTTACTCGACCAAAAACAAACTAAAAACGGAAAATCATTAGAACGGTACGAAAATTTTGCAAATCAACCTTTAAATTATACTTTTCCAAAACATTTTGATGGTAAAAAACCTTTGGATTCTGGCTCCCTCTCCTTCGGGGAGGGTTGGGGTGGGGCTCCAAAGGCAGCAATAATTCGTGAAAAAGGTAGTAATTCTGAGCGAGAAATGGCAAATGCTATGTATTTAGCAGGATTTGATGTTAAAGATGTTCACATGACAGATTTGATTTCGGGTCGAGAAACTTTGGAAGATATTCAGTTTATTGGAGCTGTTGGTGGTTTTTCGAATTCAGATGTTTTGGGTTCTGCCAAAGGTTGGGCTGGCGCATTTTTATACAACGAAAAGGCAAAAACGGCTTTGGACAATTTCATGAAACGTGAAGACACTTTATCAGTAGGTATTTGCAATGGTTGCCAGTTGTTTATGGAATTAGAACTGATAAATCCCGAACATGAAGTTCATGGAAAAATGTTGCATAATGACAGTCAAAAACACGAAAGTATTTTTACATCGGTTACGGTTCAAAAAAATAACTCGGTAATGCTATCAAGTTTGGAAGGAGCAACTTTGGGCGTTTGGGTTTCGCACGGCGAAGGAAAATTCAATTTGCCTATGGCCGAAGAAAACTATAATATTGTTTCGAAATATGCTTATGATAATTATCCTGCCAATCCAAATGGTTCTGATTATAACACTGCGATGATGTGCGATAAAACAGGTCGTCATTTAGTAATGATGCCACATATTGAACGTTCGACTTTCCCTTGGAATTGGGCTTATTATCCAAAAGATAGAAACGATGAAGTTTCGCCTTGGTTAGAAGCGTTTGTTAATGCAAAAAAATGGGTTGATAATAAAAATAGTGTTCAATAATGAGAAATTTCATTATTCTTTTAATCGCTGTTTTTTTACCAATTGAATTAAAATCTCAAAGTTTTCCTCAAGCACCTTCAATGCCACCATCGAATTTTAATCAATTTCCGATGATGAACAATTTTATGTATACTAATTATCAAAAATCAGATGAAAAATTATTATTAATTGAAGAGGATAGAGTTATAAAACTAAAATCTAAGATTGAAAAAAAAACATTTGAATTAGATTCATTAAATATTAAAAAAACTCAATTTACTCAAAATTCATCTTTAGAAAATGATAAAGAATTTAAAAAAAATAGAAATAAAATAGAAAATTATGAAGAAAATATTAAAGAATTAAAATTGAAACTAGATAAATCAAATCAAATAATATCGAATTTAAAATCAAATATTGAATTGACCAATAAAGCAAAAGAAGAGAAAGAAAAATTAAAAGCCGAAAAAAAAGCAGCAAGAGCCAAAAAAACAAAGAAAGCTGACAATAGCGATTACGAAGATACTGATTAGTTTATTTTTGATTCAATAAAATTTAACAATTCAGCTTAAATTAATAAATTTTTGGCACGATTTATGAACTAGTAAAGTCGTTAAAAAACATTATATATCGTTAAAAAACAATAATTTATATTATTTTAACAAAAAGATATTTTATTTTTTGTAATCTTGCAACTCTAATTTCTTACATATTAAATTTAATTTTTATACAAATGAATTTTAAAAAACTACTACTTACCACTTTTTTATTTATTGTATTAATTAATTTCTCTTTTGCACAAAACAATCTATATGCAGGAATTGAAATTGGAAGCAAAGGCATAAAAATGTCGGTTATTGAAATAAATAATATCAAAAAAGGCGATTTTACGGTTTTATCTTATTGGACAGAAAACATCGGAATTTCTAAAGGAATTGCGATTGATGGCAAATTAGCTAAAGCAGATATTGACAAAGCTGGATTTGTTGTTACTAATAATTATATCAAAATTAGAGACGAATTTAAAGTTGCTATCGAAAATATATATTTAGTTGGCTCGTCTGGAGTCGCAATGGCAAGCAACACTGCAGAATTAATTGAAGTTGTTAAAATTGCCGTAAACAAAGATTTAGAATTTATTGATGCACAAACCGAAGGCAAAATGCTATTAAAAGGTTGTGTTCCGCCAAATGATTATAAAGATTCTATGGTTTTGGACATTGGTGGTGGCAATACTAAAGGCGGTTATATTGACGTTAAAAATGACGATAATTTTGTGTTTTTCCCGTTAAGTTTGAATTATGGAACCGTTACTTTGACCGAAGCTGTAATAAAAAAAATGCGTACAGAATCAATAAATGAATTTAATGAAAAATCATTTGGATTTATGCCAATTTTACGTGAACAAATTAATTTAATGTATGGCAAAAGCCCAATTGCTTTAGAAAAAGAAAAACTTTACATGTCAGGTGGCGCAGTTTGGGCATTTTATACATTATATAATGAAGGAAAAGCCAGTCAAACATTTAACGAATTTAAACTAGAAGACGTTTTAGGATATGATGCAATAATAAAAAATAATTTTCAAACTTATGAAAAATTAGCAAAAACCAATAAAGATGTAGAAATGGTTTTAAAGACTTATTCTCAAAAATATCTAATCTCAGGAAGTAATATTTTGCAAGTTGCGCTAGAAGCTGTTCCTGGCATAAATGATAAAAAATTAATTTTTGCAAAAGAAGGTCAAATTGCGTGGTTAATTTCATATATAGCAGATAAGTCAAAAAAAGTTAAAAAAATATATTAATAATTCTATATTACTCAAATAGCTTATTGAATAAATATTGATTTTTATTCAATGTTTAAAATAATTTAGAATTACAATTATATATGAAAAAACATTTACGAGATTATATAAATAACTTTCAAGGCTTTTCGAAAGAAATATGGGTGCTAACACTTGTTACCTATATAAATCGTGCTGGAGCAATGGTCATGTTGTTTTTGACAAAATATCTTCACGAAAAAATGTTTTTTACTTTGAACGAAATCGGTTGGATGTTAGTTTGTATTGGTGGTGGAGCATTATTTGGCAATTGGATTGGCGGAAAATTAACAGATAAATTAGGTTATTATACCGTAATGTTATCAAGTTTATTTTTGACTGGTTTTGGAATTATTTCATTAATGTTTTTATATAATTTTATAGAAATTTGCATTGGTTTATTTATAGTTACTGCCTTTGCAGATGCTTATAAACCAGCCATGTACATTGCAGTTTCGAATTTTACAAAACCAGAAAATAGAACCCGAGCACTCACTTTGGTTCGATTGGCTGTAAATTTAGGAATTGTTTCTGGACCAATAATTGCTGGTTTAGTGATTACTAATAACAGTAATTATGACATGTTATTTTGGATAGATGGGTTGACTTGCGTGTTTGCAATTTCAATATTTATTATGATGATAGAAGAAAGCAAAATTTATAAATCAAGAATAATTATTCATAGAGAAAAACCACAAAATAACATTTTTAGTGATAAATTTAAATTCGATAAAAATTACACCTTATTTATTTTTGCTAGTTTTTTAACTGCATTTCTATTTTTTCAGCTATTTACCACAATTCCATTATATAATTCAGATAAATTAAAATTAACCGAACTTCAAATAGGCATGTTATTGGCACTAAATGGACTTTTGATTTTTTTACTTGAAATGCCATTAATATCCCATTTAGAAAAAAAAGCAACCGAAGCAACCAAGATTATTTTCGTAGGATCAATTTTTATGACATCTGGTTTTTTGGCATTATTAATCTATAAATCAATTTTTATTTTAATTATCAGTATAATTTTAATAACAATTGGACAAATTTTATTATTTTCGTTTTCCAATTCATTTGCATTTACAAGAGCCGTTTCTGGCCAAGAAGGAAAATATATGGCTTTTTATGCAATGAGTTTTAGTGCAGCACAAATCATTAGTCCAAAGGTTGGTTTTAGTATCATTGAAAATTATAATTATTTTTATAATTGGTTACTAATGGCGGTAATTGGAAGTATCGGAATTTATATGTATTACAAATTAGACAAAAACATTAAAATTGAAAGTTCACAAAAGATCTGAAAGGTTTTATAACATCCCCAAAATGTCAAATAATAAAAGCGTTAAAAGTTTTAAAGTAGTAATTATTGTTCTAGCCTTTTCGGTAGTAGGCAGTCTTTATTACATATTCAAATCGTCTGATAGAAACAGGAATGCAATCATTTCTCTTCGTGAGGAAAAATCATTAGTTCTAAAAGATTTAGAAAAATCAGAACTATTTTTAAAACAAATTGTTACTTCTAACAAAGATTTGCAAGCACAATTAATAATTGAAAAAGAAAAAGTATCCAAACTAATTTTAGAAATTAGGATTGGAACATTAGATAACAAATCTTTAGGAAAAGTCAAACTAAATGCATCTGGAATCGATGCCAAGATAAAATTATTACTCAATCAAATCGATTCTTACAAAAACCGAATTGATAGTACTAATGTAGTTTTAAAAAATGAAAAAAATAAAAACGACACGTTATCATCAGACAATAAAAAATTAATTAGTAAAGTTAATGATGCGTCTGCACTTTATTTTCATGGTTTACAAACATCATTTTTTAGAGTAAAAAGCTCAGGAAAACAGCAAGAAACCAATAATGCGAGCAATATTGATGTAATCAAATTCAGTTTTATGGTTGCCGAAAATAAATTTGCAAAAACTTTTCATAAAGAATTTTTTATACAAATTATTGATCCTAAAAACAATATTCTTGGCAGCAAAGAAGAAAGAAGATTTGGTAACGACATATTAACTTTTAGTCACATAATTTTTCTAAATTACGACAACAAAACACTCATTGGTCAATCCGAAATTAAAACCAAAGATTTAGACGAAGGCGTTTACACAATAAATTTATTTGATAAATCGAAATTATTGTTGACCAATACATTTACATTACAATAAAAATAGGGTTCTATATTTTATTTATTGTCCTAGCTCGATTGTGCCAAATATCCGATAATTCGTCATAATCAACAGGGTTTGCTGCAACTTGATTTTGCAATCTTCCATTAGAAAAAGACCTAAACAAAATTGTTTCAATCAAGTAATCTTCGTTATTTTCTTTAGGTTCATATTTGGTTTTTAAATTAATATCAAACAATTTGGCAGTATTGTTAGACCAAAAAGCTTTCCAGCCACTTTTGTAATCTTTGATTAAATCGAATGTAGAAAAACCAGTTTGACGGTGAATTAATTTTACTAAAATCTGACCTTGTTTGCGAGACAATTTTTTTAATTGTCCAGAAAATTCGGTTTCCATATAATTTTCAATAATCTTGAAATATTTTCGTTTTTCTCTTTCAGTTTGCATTAAATTCATGTTTTTATTCAATGCAATCAATCTATCGGCAGCAACTTTTGCATAAGGATAAGTGCGCCAAACCCTGTTTTGCAAAGTTAAAAATTGCTTTTTTGCTTCAGGATCTAACTTTTCTCGACTAATTGTTACTTCTTCAAGTAAAACAGGCTCGCTAAACAAACTGTCATTTTCTTGCAAAACAATACTAGTTTTAACCGAATCCTTGACATGAACTTGACAATAAATTGAACCCGAACAAAAAACTAAAAAACTAAATAAATTAATAAACTTCATTGCTAAAAATATATTTGACAAAATTATACATTATATATACAACTCTAATGCCAATTTTATAAATTCGCAAAAAATATTTTTATGAGCACAAAAAGCATACTAAAAAAATCATCACTAGATTTTCTTGAAAATTACCTCAACAACTCCTCGCCTACTGGTTTCGAATCATCAGGACAAAAATTATGGATGGAATATCTAAAACCCTACGTCGATACTTTCACAACCGATGTGTATGGAACTGCCGTCGGAATAATTAATCCCGATGCAAAATTTAAAGTAGTTATTGAAGGTCACGCCGACGAAATTTCGTGGTATGTCAATTATATTACCGACGACGGATTAATTTATGTAATTAGAAATGGCGGTTCAGACCACCAAATTGCGCCATCTAAACGTGTAAATATTCATACAAAAACAGGAATCGTAAAAGGCGTATTTGGTTGGCCCGCAATTCATACTCGCAATCGTGCCAAAGAAGAAGCTGCAACTTTGCACAATATTTTCATAGATTGCGGTTGCGAAACCAAAGAAGAAGTCGAAAAACTTGGCGTTCACGTGGGTTGCGTAATTACTTATCCAGACGAATTTATGATTCTTAACGAAAATAAATTTGTTTGCCGCGCCATTGACAACCGAATGGGCGGATTCATGATTGCCGAAGTGGCACGATTGCTCAAGGAAAATAAGATCCAATTGCCATTCGGATTATACATTGTAAATTCAGTTCAAGAAGAAATTGGGCTTCGTGGCGCCGAAATGATTGCACAAACCATCAAGCCTAATGTTGCAATAATTACCGATGTTTGTCACGACACAACCACGCCAATGATTGATAAAAAAATCGAAGGCGATCTAAAAATCGGGAAAGGTCCAGTAATTGCCTATGCGCCAGCAACCCAAAATGTTTTGAGAGAATTAATTGTCGATACAGCAACCCAGAAAAAAATTCCGTTTCAACGCCATGCAACCTCGCGAGCAACAGGCACCGATACCGATGCTTTTGCATACAGCAACGGCGGTGTTCCATCGGCATTAATCTCATTGTCATTGCGTTACATGCACACAACTGTCGAGATGGTGCATCAAGTAGATGTCGAAAATGTAATAAAACTAATTTATGAAACATTATTAAAAATAGAAAACAACCACGATTTTTCTTATTTTAAATAGTTTTTTCAGGAGCTAATTCAAGCTTTCATTCCAAATCTTTTTATCAATTCCCACGGGTATAAACCCGTGGCAATTGATAAAAAGGATTTTCCCTTTAATCTGGGCTAGGGGTTTCGATTTTTTAACTAATTTTGTTGTTAAAATAAAAAACTACATTCAATGAAAAAATATTTTTTTATAATACTTATTATAATATCAATTTCGTGTTGCAAAAAATACGATAAAAACGGTCGTGAAATAAAAGATTACGACGAGTTGGAAAAAGCCAATTGGTTGCTTGGTAGTTGGGAATTTAAAAATGAAAACGGAACACTTCAAGAAATTTGGACATGTAAAAACGATAGTACTTTCTCAGGACATTCTTACTTTATTCATAAAAAAGATACAATTCACAATGAAACAATCGATTTGGTCGAAGATAATGGCGTTTTAAAATATGTCGCAACCATAAAAGGCGAAAATCAAAACTTACCAACAACATTCAATTTCTCTGAAACCGAAGAAAACGAATTGAAGTTCGAAAACCCAAAACATGATTATCCAAGTTTAATTTTTTATAAATTTAAAGACAGTTTAAATATAGAAATAATTATTTCTGGAAAACAATTAGGTAAAAATAGCTCGGAGGTTTTCAAAATGGTTAAAAAAAAATAATTTACAACGAATTTATAAATTCTAACAATTGATTTCGTTTTTCTAAAGGCAATTGCTTGTATTTATTTTTGGCATTTAACGCTTCGCCACCATGCCATAAAATTGCTTCTTCAATATTATTGGCACGACCATCGTGCAATAATTTTGTATGATTGTTTACAGTTTTTATTAAGCCAATTCCCCAAAGTGGTTGCGTGCGCCATTCATTGCCATTTGCTAAAAAATCTGAAGCATTATCGGCTAAATCGTTGCCCATATCATGCAATAATAAATCAGTATATGGTCTAATTGTTTGGTTTCTTAAAGCTGTAATCGAATAAGAATTGCCAGTTTGCATTTTTGGAATATGACAACTTGCACATTGAATTTCATTGAAAATTTGTTTGCCTTTTAAAACATTTTGTGAATCGAAATTTCTTCTTGCAGGAACAGATAATGCACTTGAATACAAAACTACTTTGTCAAAATTAGAATTGGTAATTTCAGGATTTCCACCATTTTGAATTTCACTTAAATCCACGGTAGGTGGTGCGTTTTCATTAGGAAAAATACTTGTTGTAATTCCCATATCGCCAGAAAAAGCACCAGCAACTTGTTGACGAATACTTGGCTGATTGGCTTTCCAACCAAAACGACCTAATTTTTGAGAATTCGATTCTATATCATAAACATAATTGGCTTTGCCTGATATTCCGTTACTAAAATTTGCAGTTGCAAAACCCAAAATAGTACTTTCATCGACTGCCTCAAGCAAACCTAAACCAATAATTTGATTGGCAATTCTTGGCGAAATTAAAATACCATTTGCCAAAGCGCCATAACCTAAATTATTTATTTGATAATTCGGTTTTTTTAAAGTTACAGTGGTTCCATCAGGGAAAATTTCAATTAAATCTTCATAAATAATTTTGTATTTGCCCTTAACCGTTTGCCCCAAAATTGCATTATCTTGCAATTGATTTCCATAAATCGGATCAGAAAAGGAATTTCCATTAGAATGATTTCCTTGTAAACTCAATCGCAATAATAAACCACGACCTATTTCACCATCAAAACTTGGTGGACGACCGCGACCGTCTTTAAAATGACAACTTGAACAATTATTGGCATTGAAAAATGGACCTAAACCATCGCGAGCAGTAGTAGAAGCTAGCGAAGAAACCCAACTCTGTCTAAAAAAAGAATTACCAACTCCAAAACTTGCTTGTTCATCAAATGTTAGATTTTTAGCAAAAGAACCAAAAGCTTCTTGCGATTCATTAAAAACTGTAGCATTGCCACCAGAATATTCTTCACCAATTTCTGATTTCAAATTGGTATCGACTGGAATATAATCAGGCTCATCATCTTGACAACTTGTCAATTGAAGAAGGATTATTAATGATAAAATTTTGATAATTGATTTCATTTATCTGGACTAGAAAAAGTGCATCTAATAAAAAACACACTTTTTAAAATTATAAAATATTTTAATTTACAATTATTCCAACTTTAGTTGCACCATTAAGCAAATTTGCGCCAAATTTTTTAAGTTCTAAAGCTGCATCATTTACTTTTATTCCTTCTGGCGAGGTTTCGCCACCAGAAATTGCCAAATCAAACGGATTTAAAATTGCGTTTACTTTGGTTAAAGCAAGATTCAACGATGTATCTGTCTCACTACTTGCTTGAATATTAGCTTGTTTTACTAAATCTGACAATGATGCACCAGCAATAGTTCCATAGTTACCTTTATAAACATTTACGATTCCTTGTGTATTTTGAATAATATCACGGTGTGTGTTGTCGCTAAAACAAGAATGCTCATCTTCTTGACTAGCGTTGCTAAGTGCTGTTGTCATTCTTTCGGTTGGTAATTCAGCTAGAACTAATGTTGTAATTCCGAGATACATATTTTTTATCGCCACATTTTCTGCTAATGCTAAAAATGTAGTTCTATAAGCACCACCAACTTTCCATTCATTAATCATGTACAACAAATTATCTGTTAAAAGATCGGCACATACATTCAAATAAATTGCTCTTCTTGCTTGGTTCGCTGCTGTACCATTTGCACCAACAACATAATCTGTGTAAGGACGTTGACCAGGTTTGTTTAATGCTGGTGCGGTTAAATCTTGACCCCAAAGCAAAAACTCAATAGCGTGATAACCTACAGAAACGTTGGTCTCATTGGCTTCATCAACAGCGTTTTGACCTGCAAGAATTGCTTTAGTAATATTTGGAAAATCGGTTGGATTATTGATAATTCCAGCAGTACTTGCACCATCTACATAATCTACAAAATTTTCATCCATTGGCCAAGAATTCATTAATCCTTCAGGTCCATTTGGGTCGGCATCAATTGGTCCATTTGCGAAACGAAATGCTTCGGTTGTGCCATAACTTTCACGAGAAATTTTCCATTTTAATTTGGCATTGTCATAATTTGCTTGCGTTGGTGTTGTTGTAAAAGTTGCAATTGCAGTTTCTAAAACAACAGCATCTTCATAGGCTTTAGTATAATTTGCGAAAGCAATATTGGCATAATTTTCTATAACTTGCTTTTTTGAAACTTCAACTTTCGGATCGTCATCATTAGAACAAGAAAAAATTAATATTCCTGCGATTGACACAAATGCTATTTTTAAAAAGATATTTTTCATATTATTTTTATTTAGATATTATTCTTATTTAGATTGATTTAATATAGTGCAAATATATAAATGTTTTTTAATCTACAAAATATTATTTAAAATTATTCTAAATAAATTTTGTAAATTAAATTTCGTTCGTATATTTGCATAAATTATTTTAATTCATTCTAAATAAATACAAAATGTTATCAAAAAAAATCATAGTAGCAACAGTTTTTGGAACTGTATTGGCATTCACATCGTGTTCAAAAGACGACGAAACAATTATTGTTGATCCAAAATTTAATTACACAACACCAGAAACGTACAAATTCGAAAGAAATGCATCTTCAACTGTTGAATTTGCTGGACAATCAACAAGAATTTTAATGCTTGATGAAATGAGCACCTATGTGAAAAATCAAGCAAGAGATGGCTTTTCGGTAAATAATGTCAAACTTCAAAATATGTATGCAAATGCAAACAATGAATTTTCGACAGCAGCTTTAAACACACCAGGAAAACAATTAAAAGACAAAACTGCGGCGTCAAAAGATTATTTTAGTTTGAATCTTGGTGGCGGAAGTTCGGTTGAACAAGTTGCTGTGAGAAACTTTTTTGAATCGACTTTTGTTGATTTAAATATTGCAAGTCAAGGAACAAATGCATCGGCGGGAATTGCTGGAAAATATGGTACAGGAACATCGACAAGATATTTCTCTGCAAATGGTTTAGAGCCTGTTCAAGTTTTTTTGAAAGGATCAATCGGAGCGATATTTTTGGATCAAGTTGTTAATAATTACTTAAGCATCAATAAGTTAGATGAGGCTACAAACAAAGAAAATAATACCAATAAAGTATTAGATGGTACAACTAACTATACCAAAATGGAACATACTTGGGACGAAGCTTATGGATATGTTTTTGGTGCAAGTGGCGATAAATTTTTATCAGAATATATTACAAAAGTAAATGCCGATACAGATTTTAATACAATAAAAGCTGATATTTCATTAGCATTTAGAAAAGGTCGTGCAGCAATTGTTGCCAATGATTATGAAACCAGAAATGCACAAATAGACATTATTAAACAAAAACTAGCGTTGGTTGTAGCAGTTCGATCGGTATATTATATGCAAGTTGGGAAAGGGAAATTAGTCACAGAACTTGGAATACCTGCATTTCACGATTTATCAGAAGGATATGGTTTTATAATGTCTTTGAGATATACCAATAAACCAGGATCTAACAATCCATATTTTACTAAAATAGAAGTTGATGCTATGCTAAATTCGTTGACAAGTGGCACAAATGGTCTTTGGGATATTGATAATTTAGGACCAAAACTTAACGCTGTTTCTATCCAAATTGCCACAAAATTTGGTTTCACGGTTGCCCAAGCCGCAGTTGCCAATTAATTGTTTAAAAAATAACATTTGTTTAATTAAACTTATTTAGAATAAATACAGATAAGTAAAAATAATTTGTATTTTTGCAAAATAAATCCATGATAATGAAAAAAATATTTGCGATATTCTCACTGCTAATAATTGTTTTTGCCTGTTCGAAAGATGAGGAAACTACAGAGCCAAATTATGACAAGACAGCGCTTTTGACCAATTGGGCAAACAACATTATTGTTCCAAGTTTTGAAAACTATCAATCCAAAATTCAAATTTTGGTTGATGCAGTTGCAACTTTTGAAATTACAAAATCGGAACAAAATTTACAAAATATTCGTTCAGCTTGGTTTGAAGCATATAAAGCATACCAATATGTATCAATGTATAATTTTGGTAAAGCCGAATCGGTTTATTTAAAGGAATCAAGCAACACTTATCCGACAAATGTAGTCGGAATTAAAGATAACATCGTCAAAGGAACTGCCAATTTATCTATGATTTCGCAATTCGATAAACAAGGTTTTCCAGCATTAGATTATATGATAAATGGTTTAGCAGCTTCAGAAGTATCAATTCTTGATTTTTATAAAACCGATGAAAATGCAACTAAATATTTGCAATATCTAAAATTATTATCAAGTAGATTAAAATTTATTGCAGACACAATTATAAATGATTGGAATTCTGGATACAAAGCAAGTTATATCGCAAATAATGGCACGTCGGTTACTGGTTCTGTAAATGTTACAACCAATAATTTTGTTAAAAATTTAGAAAAAGATATTCGTACAGGAAAAATAGGAATTCCAGCCGGAAAATTTTCTGATGGCAATTTATTGCCTAGCAATGTCGAAGGTTTTTATAAAAACGACATTTCAAAAGTATTATTGATAGAAGCAATTAAAGCAAGTCAAGATTTTTTTAATGGAAAACATTTTAATTCGTCAACAACTGGCGAAAGCTTAAAATCTTATCTAGATTTTGTAAATTCAAATAGAAATAATCAAAAATTGAGCGACATAATTAACAATCAATTTACGCCAATATTTACTGCTATAAATGCACTTAACAACAGTTTTTCAGTGCAAGTTACTACAGACAATTCGAAAATGCTTATGGCAAACGACGTTTTACAACAAAACGTAGTTTACACGAAACTCGACATGATGCAAGCCCTGAACATTTCGATAGATTATGTAGATAGCGATGGCGATTAACCAATGAATTTTAATTTAAAAACATATTTCAATTCTTATTCAGAATCAGCAACGCTAGCATTTTTTAGGCTAGCGTTTGGTTTTATGATGGTTTGCAGTTTGATTCGTTTTGCAAGTTTTAATTGGATTGAAGAATTTTACATCAAGCCACAATTTCATTTTACTTATTATGGTTTTTCTTGGGTAAAATCACTTGGAATTTATACTTATTTACTGTTTATTATTTGTGGCGTTTCGGCAATTTTTGTAACAATTGGTTATAAATATCGATTGGCAATTATTATATTTTTTTTATCGTTTACTTACATTGAATTGATTGACAAAACGACTTATCTAAATCATTATTATTTTGTTTCTGTAATTAGTTTTATAATGATCTTTTTGCCTGCAAATGCCTATTTTTCGGTAGATGCTTATAAAAATCCTAGAATCGGTTTTCAGAAAATTCCGAGTTGGAACATTGACATTTTAAAACTTTTACTCGGAATTGTATATTTTTACGCCGGTTTGGCTAAGCTAAATTCTGATTGGCTTTTTAGCGCAATGCCATTAAAAATTTGGTTGCCAAACAATATTGATTTGCCAATAATTGGATCATTATTAAATGAAAATTGGGTTCACTTCGCATTTTCTTGGATTGGAATGATTTATGATTTAGGAATAGTTTTTTTATTATTATATAAACGAACTCGTATTTTTGCATTCGTTATTGTAATAATTTTTCATATACTAACAAGAATTTTATTTCCGATTGGCGTTTTTCCTTATATAATGATAATTAGTACATTGGTATTTTTTGATGCAAATTTTCATAAAAAATGCTTGTTATATATTGCCAATTTATTGAAAATTAATGTTGAAATTTTCGAAAATATCAATCAAAAAATTGAAAATAATTCGAGATTTTATAATTTAAAAATTGCTGTCATTATAATATTCATATCATTTCAGATATTTTTTCCGTTTCGATATTTTTTATATAAAGATGAACTATTTTGGACCGAAGAAGGTTTTCGATTTTCGTGGCGTGTAATGATAATGGAAAAAGCAGGTTACACACAATTTACAGTAAAAGATGTATTTTCTAAAAAAGAAATTCAAGTAAATAACGGAAAATTTTTAACGAAATTTCAAGAAAAACAAATGTCTTTTCAGCCAGATTTTATTTTAGAATATGCGCATTTTTTATCAGATTATTACAAAAAAAATGGTTTTACGAAACCTGAAATTTATGTCGAAAGTTATGTCGCTCTAAATGGAAGACTGAGTCAAAAATACATCAACCAAAAAATAAATCTTGCCAACGAATATGAATCATTCCAACCAAAAACTTGGATTTTACCTTTTAACGATGAAATTATCGGATTTTAAATACTTGTTTTTGTTGCTTTTTGCAATCAATAGTTTGGCTCAAAACACAATTTCTGGAACCATATCTTCGGTTTCTGGAACTGCAATATCATTCGTAGAAATTTACAATAAAACCAATTCGACTAAATTTTTATCGGACAAAAATGGAAAATTTAATATTGATGTAAGTCAATCTGGAAATTATAATTTTACTTTTTACAAAGAAGGTTTTTCGATTTTAGAAATAGAAATTGCAGCATCAGAAACCAATAAAAAAATAGTTCTGGAAAAAATTAATAATCTTTCGGAAGTTGTAATTCGCAACCAGCGAGAAAAAATATTTGCAATAAACAGATTAAAAGATATTGAAGAAACTGCAATTTATGCGGGCAAAAAAACCGAAGTAATTTCGATTGAAAAACTCACAGCCAATAAAGCTACTAACAATGCAAGACAAATTTTTGCTCAAGTTGTTGGTTTGACAATCAACGAAAGTTCCGATGGTGGTTTGCAACTCAGCATTGGCGGTCGAGGTTTAGACCCAAATCGTACAGCCAATTTCAATACGCGCCAAAACGATTATGACATTTCTGCCGATGTTTTGGGCTATCCAGAAAGTTATTATGCCACGCCAACCGAAGCATTAGACGAAATTCAAATTGTTCGTGGCGCAGCATCATTGCAATACGGAACACAATTTGGCGGATTAGTTAATTTTAAAATCAAAAAACCAACTAAAAAACCATTCGAAATCGTGCTTAGAAATACTGCTGGTTCGTTTGATTTGTTTTCAAATTTCACATCAATTTCGGGAACAAATGACAAATTTAGTTATTATTCATTTTATAATTACAAGCAAGGAAATGGTTTTCGTCCTAATTCAAAATTCGAAAGTAAAAACTTTTTTGCAAATTTGAATTATCAATTTTCAGCAAAAACTTCTTTGCATTTTGATTACACACATTATGATTATTTAGCGCAGCAAGCTGGCGGTTTAACCGATGATATGTTCAATAAAAACCCTAATCAAAGCAATCGAAGCAGAAATTGGTTTGCTATAAATTGGAATTTATTTGCACTAAGATTAAAGCATAAGTTTGAAAATAATGCCGATTTTTCTCTTCAATTGTTTGGCTTAGACGCATCAAGAAAAGCAGTTGGTTATCGTGTAAATCGCGTTTCGCAAAATGATATATTAGGAACAGAACGCGATTTAATCATTGGCGAATTCAAAAATTGGGGCGCAGAAACAAGATTTTTAAAACGATACAAAATTAATGAAAATTCGAATGCATTCTTAATTGGTGCAAAATATTATCAAGCTGATAATTCTGGAATTCAAAATGCTGGAAGTTCAGGAACTGATGCAAATTTTGAAATTGCAAATAAAGAATTTCCATTATTTGAAAATCAATCAGAATATAAATATCCAAACTTGAATTTTGCATTATTTGGAGAAAATATTTTTAAAATATCGCAAAAATTTTCGATTACACCAGGTTTTCGTTTTGAGAAAATCACAACACAAGCCAATGGTTTTTATAGAAAAATAAATTTAGATATTCCTGGAAATGTAATTTTAGATAAAAATATTCCGGAAAATAATACTAAAAATCGTAATCTTACTTTGATTGGTGTTGGTTTGAGTTACAAACCTAAAAATCAACTTGAATTTTACGGAAATGTATCTCAAAATTATCGATCAGTAACTTTCAATGACATTCGAACTGCAAATCCAAGTTTTGAAATCGATGCAAATATTACAGATGAAAAAGGGTTCACATCAGATGTTGGAATTCGTGGACAAATTTCAGATAAATTAACATTTGACACCAATGTTTTTGGATTATTGTACGATGATAAAATTGGAGAATTTGATACTAAAAATGCTGCTAAACAATTAATTAGATTTAGAGGAAATATTGGCAGCGCAATAACTTATGGTTTCGAAACGATGTTCGATTGGAGTTTAAGCAAGACTTTTATTGAGAATAACGAAAACATTAATTGGTCTGTTTTTTCGAATATTGCAATTACTGATTCAAAATATTTAAATTCTGATATTGATAAAATTAAAGGAAATAAAGTTGAATTTGTGCCGCTACTAAATTTAAAAACAGGTACAACTTTTGGATATAAAAATTTCGTTTCAGCCGTTCAATTTAGTTATGTGTCAGAGCAAGAATCAAGTGCAAACAGCGAAAATCGAGACAATATAAATAATGGAATTTCTGGTCAAATTCCTGCCTATTATGTTGCAGATTTCTCAACATCATATAAATTCAAACACTTTAAAATTGAATCTGGAATTACTAATTTTACAAATAATAATTACTTTACACGCCGAGCAACTGGTTATCCAGGACCAGGAATTATACCGTCTGATGCAAGATCTTTTTATGCAACATTAGAATTTATTTTCTAAGTTATTCGATATTCTATTAATAATAAAATAGAAAAATAAGAATAATTTTATTAGAATATTGAAAAATATTAACATTAAAAATAATTTGTTACTACTTTTTTTCCTATTTTTATGAAATAATTCCCCAAAACATTACTTATGTCATTTGCAACGGCTAAAAAAAACTTAAAAGTTTCTACCTATTCCAAAGTTGTTTTCTTATTGACAGTTTCAGGAATAAGTTTCTTTGCTTTATTTGCAATATTATTTTATTATAATTACCAGCAACAAAAACAAATTTCTAATAATGTTAGTGAGCAATTTTCAAGAGAAGTTGATGCTTTATTGGAATTAAACACAGAATCTTACACTTCGCTACTTGGCGAAATGACATTTTGGGATGAATTGGTTGACTTTATCGAGACCGAAGATATAACTTGGTTCAACTCGTCTGTTGCTTACTTGGTCGATACCAATAAAGTTGATTATATTGACGCATATAATCTTGATCAAAAATTTGTAACCAAAGTTTCTACATTAAATGTTGTGTCTCAAGATTTTATTCCAAAAGATATTTTTCCAATATTGTATAAAAATAAAAATATAAAATTTAACCTAAAAATCCCTGAAGGTTATGTGCAAGTTTTTGGGGCAACAATTCACCCATCAGAAGATCCATTTAAAAATAAGACCAAACCACGAGGTTATATTTTTTTAATAAAACTAATTGATTCTAAATATTTTAGTAATCTAGAAAAAATTAGTAATTCGCAAATTTCATTTTATGATGCTAATAAAGTAAAAGATTCGAAATTTATCTATACGTTACATGATATTCAAGACGTTAATGGCAAAAAAATGACATCGCTGGTTTTTAAACGACCAATGAATGTAAATTTTTCTACAACAAGAAACATTCTAGGCATTATTGTTCTTGGGACTTTAATTGGTTTTATTGTGTTTTTTTATTATGCTAGAAAATGGGCAAAATCGCCAATAAAATTAATTACAAATGTTTTAAAAGGCGATACAAATTCAATCCAATCCTTAAAAAAAATTCGTGGTGAATTTAGATATATTGGCAAATTATTCGAAGAAAATCACAATCAAAAATTGCAACTTCAAAAATCGAAAGCTAAAATCGAAGAAAGCGACAACCTGAAATCGGCATTTTTAATGAATTTGTCACACGAAATTCGAACGCCAATGAATGCAATTATTGGTTTTTCGGATTTACTAGCCAATGAAGAAATTACCGAAAAAGATAAAAATGAATATATCAACATCATTAAATCTAGCGGTCGAAATTTAATTGATATTATTGATGATTTAGTCGAAATGTCAAGATTAGACACTAATTTGGTCACTCCAAATCTCAGCAACATCAACCTTGAAAACATGATTCAAGCCACATTTGATGCCGTTTCTATTACGAATATCAAACCAGATTTAGATTTTAAATTAATAAAACCCAACAATAATTTAAATAAAAACATAACGACTGATGTGACAAAACTAAATCAGATTTTGGTAAACATGCTAGACAATGCGTTGAAGTTTACCGATGAAGGTTTTGTAATTCTTGATTATGATTTTGATGAAGTTAATAAAAAAATCAATTTCGAAATTAAAGATTCAGGAATTGGAATTCCAGACGATTTTAAAACCAGAATTTTCAAACGTTTTAGTAAAACCAACACACATTCTATTTCTGCCAATGAAGGATTAGGATTAGGTTTGGCAATTTCCAAAGCCTATATCGATATGCTTGGCGGACAAATATCGGTTCAATCTCAAGAAGGAATTGGCACAACTTTCAAATTTTGGATTCCGTTAAAATATGAAATTTTAGAAACAGATAAAAAATTCGAATCACCAAAAACTATTGCTTTAATTCTTGATGAATCAATAAAAATATTGGTTGCCGAAGACGATAACGTCAATTTTATGTTGATAAAACAAATGCTAAAATCAGATAAAATTCAAGTAATTCGAGCAGTCGATGGCCAACAAGCAATTGATATTTGCAAAGAAAATGGCAATTTCGATATGATTTTTATGGACATTAGAATGCCAAATAAAAACGGTCACGAAGCATTTGAAAGCATACGAGAATTCAACCCTAAAATCCCGATTGTGGCGCAAACCTCTTATTCATTTCCAGAAGAAATTGACAAAATCGTTAAAACTGGATTTAATGATTATATTTCTAAACCTTTGAATAAAGATGCGATTTTGGGTTTGGTCGAGAAGCATGTTAGGAAATAAATTTAAAAAGGCGTCCTCCTGAAAGACGCCATGTGCTTAGTTTACGACAACTAGATTACTGGCACCCAAAACGCAAAGCACTTGCTGTTTTTAGGATAAATTCTGATACCGTTTACGACACGGTAGCGACAGAATACCAGTTTCTCTAATACACCATTATTGAATCTTGTTTTCATTGGCGATAGTATTAAAGGTGGACGAGTTACATTTTAAACTCTACTTTAGTCCACATCAATAGAGCCACTGCCAATCTCTTGGCAATTAAAAGCCCTCGCTATCAGGAATAACGAGGGCTTTATCTTTTTCAGTCAAATGAGTGAAATTATTAACAAGAAGATGAATAGTTTTAAGGTCGTAACTTAAAATTTAAATCTCATTGACAACACACTATCTACTAATGATTTCAAGATTCGGTACAAATATATAAATAATTAATTAAATAAAACAACTTTTTTCAACGATAATATCTATCAAAAATAGTTTGTTTATTACGAAAAACAGTACTTATTTTTGTTTTTTACTTTTAAAAGATATTAGGTTTGGTCGGGAAGCATGTAAAAAATCTTAAATTCTGGATTGAAAATATTCATTAAAAATTGAACAATTTCCTGATAAATTGAAATACTCATATTCTTGTTCTAATTTTAATTTTTTATAATTTTTAGCTAACATCAAACACAAAGCTTTAAATTTATCGGTTTTTGCATTTTTATAAGCCAACATATAATATTTCTTTGACAAATCACTGTTTTGAAATTCTAAATGATCTTCTGGGAATGGTTCAACATCATTATCTGAAATTCCATAGCGGCGCAACATCCAAGAATTGCCATTGATTGTCATATTATAATAACAATTTGCCACAAGAAAATAATAATAATCTCGGTTTTTTTCATTTGGATTATTGGCCTTAGCTAAATATTCAATTAATTTTTCGGTAACCGATAATTTATTTAATACAAAACCTTTTTCATTAGTTTCGAAATCTGGAGTATTTATTAATTGCGAAAATGGATTTTGGTCAAAAATTAAGCCGTTACTTTGCTCGCGTTCCCAAAGACAATCATAATAACTAACCCAATAATCATTTCCTAATTCTCTAAAAACCTGAGCTGCTTTCTGTAAATTATCTTGACGAATATATTTTGTACCCAATAATTCATATAATTCTGATAGATTATTTTCAATCACATTGTATTTCCAAATAGAAAATTCATCGCTTTTCTTTCGGTTTTTTTCAGTTTCATCGATAATATTTTGCAATTGATTTGGCGTGTAAATAACATCTAAATAACCAAAATAATTATAAAAATAATCAGAATATGAACCACGACGATGTTTTTTAGTTTTCCAATAAACGCCACTTCCATATTCATTTGCTTCCAGATTTGAATATAAAAAGGCTGCGTCGCTTGTATTATCAAGATTTTCTAATTCTCGCCCTATTGCAAATAAAAATTGTTTGTTATTTTTAAATTCTAATATAATCGTTTTTACTTCATTTAAAATAATTGCATTGCCACGAACTTGATTGGCAGTCAAGTTCAAGGCTTTCATAATTTTAATTTGATTAAATAAACTGTCTTTCTTTGAAACAATTTTTTCTAAATTTTTAATCACTGACAAGCTTTCAGAAAAATCTCTTGTAATAAATAAAAGATGCGCTTTGGCAGTTTTCCAAAAAACAGGATTTTCAACTTTGGATAAATCGCAATTATCGATAAAATTTATAACTTCTTTTGCATATTTTCTATCTGATTCTGACCGATTAATAATTGAAGAAATTGAAATTTCGCCATCATTATACCACGATTCTTTTCTAATTGATGGTTCGAATAATGTGTAATGTGGCGTTAAAACCCAATCTTCAATTTTGTTGACTTCACGAAGCAATAAAAAACTCAAGCCTTCGGATTTTGGATTTAATTGATAAATTTCTTTCATATAATTCAATGATTTATCCGATTTTCGAATCGCATAAAACAATTTTACATTAAGAATTTCTTGATTGGTTTTGGCATATTTTAAAACTTTGTCTATACTTATTTTACTATCAAAATGATTATAAACAGAAAAACGTTTATCGGGCGAATTGGCAAAAACTTGCGTTGCATAAAAGCTGGATAATGATTTATTTTCTTCGACCAATGTTTTAAAATACAAACTCCAGTAATAAAGAACATTCTTATTTTTTGTATTTTTAAATTCAGAATCAAATAAATGTTTAATTACAGATTTATTGTTACTGTAAAATGCTAATCTAATAGTTACAAATGCATAACGAGATTTAATTTCTTTATTTTTGACTGTTTTTAAAACTTTAAAAGCTTGATTTATTAAATCATTTTTTTCTTGAAGAGTTATGTCTTGATTTTGTTCCCAAGGATCAGTTTCATTAGGCATTGTAAATATCTCGCACTTTTTAGTGAATTTTAAATATTCTAAAGCTTCAAAATTTTTAGTTTTATAAAAATATTGAACCATTTTATTGGTCGAACTTTCGTTTATACCATTTAATGGCAAATTATATAAATAATCTTGAATGTCTTTTAGATCGACTTTATTTTTGCAAAATGATATCCATAATTTTTCGTTTTCATCGATTTCGTTTTCATCATAAATTCCTTCATAACTATATGTAAATGAATTTGCAGAATAATTAAATTCAGAAAATTTTCTATAATTAAAATGATTTGGATTAAAAAAACAAAATCGAGTATCTTCGCCGTAAGGATAAAACCCGCACGAAAAGGCTAATTTACTTGCTAAAACTAGAATAAAAACTAGAAATTTCTTCATTGCTAAAATTATTTAATTGTTCTTCGTCTAAATGAAAAAGTGTTACCGTTGCATTTTTATCAAAACGAATATTTTTTTTTATGATTTTTATTGCTTCAAGAATTTTTTTAGCGGTTGTTTCTTCGTACTTAATTTTGTCGCCAACTCGTAGATAATTATTATAATTAACAACTGTGTCTTTGGTAATCTCAAACCAAAGGGGTTTTATTGGCTTCATTATTGTTTTGACAGTTTTTAAATCATTGTAAATAACCTCGGAAAATTGATTGTTTTGATAAACTTGCATCCACGAATAAATTGGCAATGCAACATCTAAATGAATAGGATATTTGTCATTTACGGTCAAATAACTTTCTAATTCTTTTAAATCTAAAATCGAATTTTTAGCATGATTTTCTAATGGATTTATTAAATTATAACACATTAAAGTTGCTCGATCAACTGGCGGAATTCCCATTTTTGTTTGATATTTATAAGGATACAATCTCAAAGTGCAACTAATTTCTTTTTTAGAAAGAGATTTAATTTTCCTTAAAAAATAAAAATAATTTTCTTTGGATTTTAATGTCCAATCACAATCTATTTGAATTTCGGAAAAGGTGGTAAATTCGAAATTTTCTTTAAAACGTTTTTCTATTAAAAATTTAATATTCGAAGCCAATGAATCTATTGCAACTTTATCACTTTTTATAAAAACATCATTTTTTATAAAAATAGTTGGAACGACAATAAATTTAAATTTTTCATTATACCTAAAATTTGATTTCGAAACAGGAATATTGCCAATAGCTTCATTAAAATCAACTTCGAAAAACTTGATATACATTTTTTGAATATACAAGTTTTTAATTAGCAAATCTTCCTTTGAGTCTAAATAATAATTGTCACTTTTCCAATAGTAAAAGCTTCTTTCGACAGTTTTTATTTTATTTGTACAAGAAATTATAGTTAAAAAAATAGCACAGAAAAACAAAGTTATTTTCATTATTTTGGAATAAGTTTTGAATATAAATTGAATCAAAAATTGAGCCAATTTTTTGTTAAAACTAAAAGCCTTACAAATAAAATTTGCAAGGCTTTTTATGAAAATTATAATCTTTTAAATATTAAAATCAGACATTAAAAAAATTATTTATTAGTCTAAAAATTATTGAATAAATAAAATAATTAATTTCTAAACCTGAAAACCATTAGGAATAATTGCACCTTTTTTCACAACAATTATTCCATCTTTTATCGTATAAAGTGCTGTATTAGTGTCGTTTAAATGTTTTCCGCCATCAAGGCGAACATCGTTTCCAATTTTACAATTTTTATCGACAATTGTATTGTTGATGTAACACCTCTCGCCTATTCCAATATTTAGAATATTATTTTCAATGTTATTTCTAATTTTTTCGATGTTTTGATAATAATCATTTCCCATCAAATAAGAATTAGTAATCGTTGATCCAAAACCAATTCGACTACGAATTCCTATAACCGAATGTTGAATATTGGTACCATTAATAATACAACCTTCGGCAATTACAGATTTATCAACTGTTGATGATCCTGTTATTTTTGATGGTGGCAAAACTCTTGCTCTGGTATAAATTTTACTTGAATTGTCAAATAAATTAAATTTCGGAATATCATCGGTTAATCCTAAATTGGCTTCGAAAAAAGAATCAATATTTCCAATATCTGTCCAATAACCTTCATATTGATAACTCAAAATTTTATGTTTGCCAATTGCTTGCGGAATAATTTCTTTACCAAAATCTTTGGTGTCTTTATTTTCCATCAATTCGACCAATAAATCTCGATTAAAAATATAAATTCCCATCGATGCCAAATAAACATTTCCATCGGCTTTAGATTCTGCACTAACTTCTGATGTCCAATTTGGTAATAAATCTAAACTTGGTTTTTCTATAAATGAGGTTATAAAATTATCCGAATCGGTTTTTAGAATTCCAAACTCTGGTGCTTCCTTGGCAGAAACTGGCAAAGTTGCGATAGAAATTGAAGCATCACTTTTTTTATGCGCCTGAATCATTTCGTTAAAATCCATTTGATACAATTGATCGCCCGAAAGTATTAACGCATATTCAAAATCATGATTCAAAAAATGTTGCATGCATTGGCGAACCGCATCGGCAGTACCTTGAAACCAGGTTGGATTATCTGGTGTTTGTTCCGCGGCTAAAATATCAACAAAAGCTGTACTAAAATGACTAAAATGATAGGTATTTTTTATATGCTGGTTTAACGAAGCTGAGTTAAACTGAGTCAAAACAAACATTCTTTGAATATTAGAATTAATACAATTCGAAATCGGAATATCGACCAATCTATATTTTCCTGCAATTGGCACTGCTGGTTTCGATCTGCTCTCGGTCAATGGTGCCAATCTTGCACCTTGTCCACCACCTAAAATTATTGCTAATGTACTGCTATTCATCTGTTTGATTTTTTAAGATTGGTAAACATTTATATATTCTTGGGCTACTTTGTCCCAAGAATGGTCAATTTGCATTATTAATTTTCGAATTTGAGTAAATTTTACTTTGTCATTGAACAAATCAATTGCACGGGTTATTGAATGATTTACATCAGCGACAGATACATTATCATGACAAATTCCGAAACCATTTTCACCAATATCCAAAACTGTGTCTTTTAATCCGCCAGTTCGTCGCACGATTGGAATTGTTCCATATCGTAATGCGTACATTTGGTTCAATCCGCAAGGTTCGACTCGCGATGGCATTAATAAAAAATCGGCACCAGCATAAATAATATGAGCTAGTTTTTCGTTGTAACCAATGTAAGAATTATAATTGCCATTGTGTTCATTTTTTAGATTTTGTAATCCATTTTCAACATAAGTATCTCCAGAACCAAGAACAAGAATATTAATTTCTTTCGGATTAGAATTCAAAGCAACATGGCACATTTCTGGTAATAAATCGGCTCCTTTTTCGCCAACTAATCGACCAATAAAAGTAAAAATTGGCTTGTTAATATCCAGATTAAATTGCTTGCAAAGAAATTTTTTATTTTCGTGTTTACCAATTTCAAAATTTGATGAATCAAAATTAAAAGGCAACATTTCATCGGTTTTGGTATTCCAAATTTCGATGTCAATGCCATTTAAAATTCCGATAGATTTTTGTCTTTCATATCGCAATAACATTTCTAAACCATTGGCTTTTTGGCTAATTTCTTCAAGATAACTTGGCGAAACGGTTGTTATTTTCCAAGCGCATTTAATAGCTGCAGCCAACGGATTTATTGTTCCGCTCCATTCTAAAAAATGAAATTTTGATTTTTCAAATTCTGGAATATAATGCAATTTATCCATGCCAAACCAACCTTGATATTGCGCATTATGAATCGTTAAAACTGTTTGAACGTTTTGTAAATTTCTGTAATTAAAACAAAACTGAACCATAAACGGAATTAATCCAGAATGATGGTCGTGACAATGCAAAACATCTGGTTTTTGATTGGTTTCAATCAACCAATTTAGAAAAGCGATTTGAAAAGCCAAAAACCGCTCAGTATCATCGTCATACGAATAAATATTTGGTCTGTCAAATAATTCTGGAATCGCAATTACATACAATTCGAACCCTAACTTATTGGTTTTCTCTTTCAAAATTGAATAAGAAAACTGAAAAAAACCTAACTTTAATTGACCATTATGAATATTTTCAAACTCGTTCTCGTTTGTAAATTTATTATCATATCCTGGAACTACAACTTTAGCATCGTGATCCAATTGATTTTGATATTTTGGTAAAGCTCCAACAACATCTGCCAATCCACCTACTTTTGCAATTGGATAACACTCTGCGCTAATGTGATAAATTTGCATGAAAAATATTTTGTTTAATTTATAATAAAATATTACAACATAAATTAATTTCTGGCTGGAATATTTTCTAAAATTTCCAAAACAAATTTATAAAATTTTTGTGAAGACGAAATCGAAGCTCTTTCGTCTGGCGAATGTGCTCCGTGAATTGTTGGTCCAAATGAAATCATGTCCATATCAGGATAATTCGTTCCAAGAATTCCGCATTCTAAACCTGCGTGACAGGCTACAACTTTTGGTTTTTCGTTATTTTGTTTTTCGTATATTTTTACTAATAAATCAAGAATTTCTGATTTTACATTTGGTGTCCAACCTGGATAAGATCCGCCGAAAGTCACTTCGCAGCCAAACAATTCATAGGCTGATCGCAAACTATTAGCCAAATCTATTTTAGATGTTTCCACAGATGAACGTGTTAGATTTTGAATCGTAATTTCGCCATCTTTAGCTATAACTCTTGCAATATTATTCGAAGTTTCTACCAAATCCTCCATATCGGCAGACATTCTATAAACGCCATTATGAGCTGCATAAATCGATCGCAATAAACCTTCTTGAACGCCTAAATTCATTACTTTTTTTGGCAAATCTGATTTTTCGATTTCAATTGTCAAATTAGGTTCTGTAGTTTTAAATTCTGTTTTAATATCTGATATAATTTCTTGCATATCAAATACATAAGCTTCGTCATACATTTGTGCAACAATAATTTTAGCAACACTTTCTCTCGGAATTGCATTGCGCAAACTTCCACCAGAAATTTCGGCAATTTGAAGTCCAAAATTTTCAAATCCGTCAAATAAAAGTCGGTTCATAATTTTATTGGCATTGCCTAAACCTTTGTGAATATCCATTCCAGAATGTCCGCCATTAAGACCTTTTACTGTTATTGTGTAACCAACTGATCCTTCAGGAGTTGCTTCTTGTTCGTATGTTCTATTTGCAGTTACATCGATTCCGCCAGCGCAGCCAATATCAATTTCGTCGTCTTCTTCGGTGTCCATATTCAAAAGAATTTCACCTTTTAAAACGCCGCCTTTTAGATTCAATGCGCCAGTCATTCCGGTTTCTTCATCGATTGTAAAAAGTGCTTCAATAGCTGGATGTTTGATTGTTGTTGACTCTAAAATCGCCATAATCATTGCTACTCCAAGACCATTATCGGCCCCAAGAGTTGTTCCACGAGCACGAACCCAATCGCCATCAAGATACATTTCGATTCCCTGCGTGTCAAAATCGAAAGTTGTATCATTATTTTTTTGATGCACCATGTCTAAATGTCCTTGCAAAACAACGGTTTTACGATTATCCATTCCAGATGTAGCTGGTTTTCTGATAATTACATTTCGAATTTCGTCTTCGAAAGTTTCTAATCCGAGATTATTACCGAAATCTTTCATAAACTGAATGACACGATCTTCTTTTTTTGAAGGTCTTGGCACAGCATTTAAATCGGCAAATTTATTCCAAAGATTTTTTGGTTCTAGTGTTCTAATTTCTTGGCTCATTTATTTTTAATATTTTTTATTTTCTGTGTTACTTTCTACAAATTTCAAACAAGCGTCAATATCTTCATTTTCTAATGAAGGAAATTGATACAAAATTTCTTCACGTGTTTCTCCAGCAATTATATATCCTACGATATTATTTACAGTCATTCTTGTTTCACGAATGGTTGGTTTGCCATTGCATAAATCTGGATCAATCGTAATTCTTTCTGCTATATATTCCATAATATCTATTTTAATCTACAAATTTACAAACATATAACGCAACTTTGATATTAAAGTGTAATTTTATATCGAAAATTTTAATGAAATATGAAAAAATCTTTTTTACTTTTAATAATGCTTTTTACATCAACTTTATTCGCTCAAGATTTGCAAACTAAATTACAAAAAATTCTTGAAAAAAACCAATTAATGGGTTTAACGGTTCATACTTTTTCTGAGGAAAATGAAAAAACTTATAACATTGGATTGAGAAATGATGCCAATAAATTGCCGATTACAAATAATACAAAATTTAGAATTGCATCAATTTCTAAATCATTTGCGGCTTTGGGTTTAATGAAATTATATGATAAAAAACTTTTTAAATTAGATGATGATATTTCTGATTATTTAGGATATAAAATTTTAAATCCAAATTTTCCTAATGATAAAATTACATTCAGAATGCTATTGAGCCATACCTCAACTTTGAATGATGGCGAAGGTTACGATGCTTTTCTAGGTGCAACTTATTCAGAAAAACCAATTCCAAATATCAATTCTGTTTTTTTAGAAAGCGGAAAATATTATACAAAAAACATGTGGTTGGAGCATAAACCTGGAACATTCTTTACTTATTGCAACCTTAATTTTGGAATCATTGGAACATTAATCGAAAAAATTTCGAAGCAACGTTTTGATATTTATATGAAAAAAGAAATTTTAAAACCTTTAGGTATAAATACTGGTTATAGCATTCAAGATATTACTGATATTGAGAATGTTGCTACATTATATCGAACCGAAAACAACGCTTGGAAACCATCAAAAGATGATTATAATGGCGTAAAACCTTCGCCGTCTGATTTATCTGATTTTGTTATTGGAAATAACGGTTCGTATTTTGGTCCACAAGGCGGAATGCGAGCTTCGGCACAAGATTTGGCAAAGTTTTTAAAATTTCTAAAATCTGATGGAAAATCGAATCCTAAAATTTTAAAAGCAGCAACTTTAAAAATAATGAAAACGGCTCAGTGGACTTTTAAAGAAGGAAATGGCGATAATTATAACGGTTTTTTCAAACGATATGGCTTGGGTTTGCATCTTACAAATACTGATAATACTGATAAAATGACTGATTCGAAGATTTTTGGAGATTTCATTGGACACGCTGGCGATGCCTACGGATTAATTAGCGATGCCTATTTCTCGACAAAGAAAAATTTCGGAATTGTTTTGATTACCAATGGTTGTTTTATTCCGTTTGAAAAAGGAAAATCGACATCTTTTTATAAATTTGAAGAAGAAATTTTTGACGCAGTTTTTAAGGATTATTTAAAAAAATAAAAATTCTGTATTTTATTATATGACTAAATAAACGACACGAAATTCACAAATTTCAACAAATTGCTTTTTTAATTCGTGAAAATTCGTGAAATTCGTGTCAGATTTTAGATTAAGTATTTGAAATTTGTGCCCAAAATAATGAACCGAAAATACATTTTACCAATATTTTTAGTATTTCAAATTGTATTCTTACAAATCTTGAAATTTTTTCCAGAATTTGTAGAAACATTTTACAGCAATTCTATTTATCAAAAAATTTCTAATTCTTCTAGATTTGCTCTGGGTAAAATTCCGTTTTCAATTGGTGATTGTATTTATGGAATATTGATTTTATGGATAATTAGATGGTTTTGGAAAGTTAGAAAAACTTGGAAAAACAATTGGAAAAATTATTTTTTAAGAATAATAAGTTGTTTTTCAATATTTTATTTTTTGTTTCACACACTTTGGGCTTTCAATTATTACAGAATTCCGTTATTCGAAAAAATGAAAATCGAACGAGAATATTCTGATGATGATTTATTGGTTTTTACAAAAAAACTCATCTTGAAAACGAATGAAATTCAATTTCAAATCACTAAAAATGACAGTTTAAAAGTTGTTTTTCCATATAATCACAGTCAAACTTTCGAAATGGATTTGAATGGATATAAAAACTTGTCAAAACAATATCCGTTTTTTGAATATAAAAATCTTTCTGTAAAAAAATCATTGTTCAGTTTGCCATTGACTTATATGGGATTTGGCGGTTATTTGAATCCGTTTTCCAACGAAGCGCAAGTCAATAGTTTGATGCCAATTTATAATTTGCCAATGACTTCTAATCACGAAATGGCGCATCAAATGGGTTTTGGAAGCGAAAGTGAATGCAATTTTATTGGATTTTTGGCTTCAATAAAAAACGATAATTTATATTTTAAATATTCAGGATATTCTTCAGCATTGCGGTATTGTTTATCGAATTGGGAAGTTCGAAATCCAAAAATTCTCGAAGAATTACTTAAAACATTAAACGTAGGAATTCTTAAAAACTATCAAGAAAGCGAAGACTTTTGGCAAGAATATGAAACACCAATCGAAACTGGTTTTAAGATTTTTTATGATAATTTCTTAAAATTAAACCAACAAAAAGACGGTTTAGAAAGTTATAGCAAGTTTGTAAATTTGATGGTGAATTATTATAAAACTAAGGATTTATGATTTTAGATTTCAGATTTGATAACTCTTAAAAAGTTGTCAAATCTAGTATTCATCACTTGTAAAACTAGTGAAACTCGCTTTTTTGTAGGGACGAATTATCAATCGACCTTCGCGGTCAAAACGAATGTAATTGTAAACCCAATTCAAGAAAACAACAGCTTTGTTTTTGAAACCAATGAGAGAAAAAAGGTGCACAAACATCCAAACAAACCAAGCAAAAACTCCAGAAAAATGAAATTTTGGCAAATCAACAACAGCTTTATTGCGACCGATTGTAGCCATTGAACCTAAATCGCTGTATTCAAAAGGCTTAAGTTGCTTTTTATTAATTAATTTTATAATGTTCTCGCCTAATAATTTGCCCTGTTGCAAAGCTGGTTGCGCCACCATTGGGTGACCTTGCGGCCATTTTTCGGTTTCCATTGATGCAATATCGCCAATGGCAAAAATATTTTGATAACCTTTGACTTGATTGAATGCGTTGACACGAATACGCTCAACTCGTTCTACTAGCGAATCTGCATTTAATCCAGCAATTGCTGCGCCTTGCACGCCTGCAGTCCAAATTACAGTTGCTGTGTCGAAAGTCAAATCAGAATTGGTGGTTACGATTTTTCCGTCATAATTGGTAACCCGAACGTTTTTCCAGATTTTTACACCTAATTTTTCAAGAAATTCTTCTGAATGAATTGATGATTTTTCTGACATTGTATTTAAGATTCTATCGCCAGATTGCACCAAATTAATTTGCATTTTGTCAATGTCTAAATCTGGATAATCTTTTTGAAGAATGGCTTTTTTCATTTCGGCCAATGCTCCAGCCAACTCAACTCCAGTTGGTCCAGCACCAACTAATACAAAATTTATTAAGCTGTTTTTTTCGGAAATATCGGTTGTTAAAACGGCTTGTTCGAAATTTTCTAGAATTAAACTCCTGATATTCAATGACTGCGGGATTGTTTTCATTGACATTGCATTGCGTTCGATTTCTTTATTACCAAAATAATTGGTTTTGGAACCTGTTGCAATTACTAAATAATCATAGGATAAATCGCCAATTTCGGTAACAATGTTTTTTTTATCATTATCAATTTCAACAACTTGTGTCAATCTGAAATAAAAATCTTTGTACTCTTGAATAACTTTTCTGATTGGATATGCAATTGAGCCAGCTTCTAAGCCACCAGTCGCAACTTGATACAACAATGGTTGAAATGTGTGATAATTGTGTTTGTCAATCAATACAACTTGTACATTTTTATTGCGAAGTTTTTTCGCTAATGCTATTCCAGCGAAACCGCCACCAACTATTACAATTCTTGGATTTTTTGAAACTGGGATATTCATTTTTTAGATTTCTTGAAATGCAAATTTACAAAGAAAACTTGACAAGAATTTATCTAATTTACACGAATTTTTTTTATTTGTACAATTATTTTATGTTTATTTATGAATATGTTTTTAGAAAGATAAAAGTTGTAAAATAGCCCCGATCACAGGAAAAATCCTTTTTATCAATTGCCACGGGTTCAAACCCCGTGGCAATTGATAAAAAGATTTGGAATAGAGCGGGACAAGTGTTTTATCGAAGCGAAAAACTCGTGCTTCTATAAAATAAAAAAATATATTTGTAACAAATTGAAATTTTGGTACACTAATTAAAAAGATGAGCAGTAGTTTAGAACAGTCGTTTGTAGCGCAATTGAAACAAAATCAGAATATTATCCACAAAATTTGTAGGTTATATACTGCTGGCGACGATGCGCACAAAGATTTATTTCAGGAAATTACGATTCAATTATGGAAAGCTTTTCCGAAATTTCGTGGCGATAGCAAATTTTCGACTTGGGCTTATCGAGTTGCGCTGAACACTGCAATTACTTTATATAGAAAAAGTACTCGTTCAATTCAAACTGTCGATTACGAACAACATCAATTTTTTATTTCGCAGGAAGATTATAATTTTGAAGAAGAAGAAAGATTAAAATTGATGTATCAAGCTGTTTATCAATTAAATGATATCGAGAAAGCTTTGGTTTTCTTGTATCTTGAAGACAAAGATTATACCGAAATATCTGAAACTTTAGGAATATCTGAAGTGAATGCAAGAGTAAAAATGAACAGAATAAAAGGTAAATTAAAGAAAATATTAAATCCTTGAGCGTTATGGATGATTTGGATTTATTGAAAAAAGATTGGCAAAAATCAGATAATTTTAATCAAATTTCTGAAAAAGATATCTATGGCATGTTGCATAAAAAATCGTCGTCGATTGTAAAGTGGATGTTAATTATTAGTGTTTTAGAGTTTTTATTATGGACAGTATTTAGTCTGATTTATGACTCAAGTGAGGTTTTAAAAAATGAAAAAGAAATCTTTTATTTTGAACTTTTGGAATATTTTGGATATATTGTAATTTTGTTATTCGTTTTTTTATTGTATAAAAATTATAAAAAAATATCTACAACAGCCACAACCAAACAGTTAATGTCAGACATTTTAAAAACCAAAAAAATAGTCAATTATTATGTTTTATATAACTTAACAATGATTGTTTTGGCCTTTATTATATGTTTTGGTTATGTTTTTTTTATAAACCCCGATAATGTAGTTTTAAGAGATAAATTTTTAAATAATCCAAAACTATTGTTTGGTTTTATTGTAGGATTGATTGTAGTTTTGGCAGTCGTTCTTGTAACTTTTTGGCTATTCTACAAATTATTATATGGAATTTTACTCAAAAAACTTTATGCCAATTACGAAGAATTAAAGAAAATTGATTTGTAGTTTTAATATCAAATTTCAAATATTAGATATTAAGTATTTAAAAATTAATGTTTGAAATCTAATATCAATATTCCCAGCGGCGAAATTTATTCAATTCTTCTTGGGCTTCGATATCTTCAACAGGAATTACTTTTAAAAATGATTGGTGTTGCTCTATTGCAAATTCTACTTTTTCGACAATTTCATCGACTGTATCATTTTCATAATCAATATCTAAAGGTTCTTTGATTATGAAACTTTGCAAAATTCCTTTCTTTTTTAATCGTAAACCTTTCTTGTCGAATGATCTACGAAAACCATCAATAACAATTGGTACAACAATTGGTTTATAGGTTTTAATGATGTGCGCAGTGCCTTTTCGAACTGGTTTAAAAGATTTGGTTGTGCCTTGCGGAAAAGTAATGAGCCAACCATCGTTAAGCGCAATTCCTATGTTTTCGGTATCATTTGGATTTACTTCTTTTTTCTCGGTTACATCTTGACCTTTTGCACGCCAAGTTCTTTCGACCGAAACCGAACCAATATAGGCCAAAATTTTAGGCAATAACCCAGAACTCATTGTTTCTTTGGCGGCTACATAATAAATATTCAGTTTCGGATTCCATAAATAACCCATGTTTTCAATATTATCATCTCGCCCACTTAAACTGGCATTAAAAACGTGAAACATGGCAACAACATCGGCAAAATAAGTTTGATGATTCGATATAAACAGTACATTTCTATCTGGTAATGCACGAATAATTTCGGAACCATCGACTTTTAATTCGTTAAAACCATTGTAACGGCGATAGGTCAATGACCCGAAAATGCGTATTAACCAGCGTTTTATGAAAAGTATATGACCAAAAGGATTGCGTTTGAATAATCCCATAAAAATTTATTTATTTAAACAAGTTTGCAAACATACAAAAAAACCGTTTTAAAGTGCATTTTTCAAAACATCTTTTAACTCAGAAAGCATCATTGCTGTTGCGCCCCAAACTATATGATCATGAATTTTAAATGCTGGAACATCAATTTCTTGGTTGTAAGATATTGACATTCTATTCAATATGACAATATTTTCATCTAAAAAATATGCCAATGGCAATTCGATAATTCCTGCAACTTCTTTTTGATCTGGATTAAAAATCAATTCATCTAAAGAATAGCCTAAAAACGGATAAACCATGAAATTGCTTGGTGGTATATATATAGGTGTAAAATCTCGAATTACGTTAATTTTCTCTGGATGAATTCCGATTTCTTCATGCGTTTCTCGAAGTGCGGTTTCTTGAAAATTTTTATCGAATTTTTCTACTTTGCCGCCAGGAAAAGCAATTTGAGAAGAATGAACACCATTGTAAGAGGTACGAAGTATTAAAGCTAAATGCGTTTTATTGTTTTTTGGATAAAAAAGCATCATGATTGCGGCTTCTCGTGGTTTTATGGTTTCGAGATTAATATTTTTCATTAAATCTTCTCGCTCTGGCGGACACATTTTTAGGTGTGACAGCTCGCCAAGTAGTTTTTCTTGGGCAATTTTCGGAATTCGTTCTCTGAAATGATTAAAATCCATATACTTTTATTTTAATACAAAGTTTTTTCTACTTGCGATTTTTACTTGCCACAAAGACACGATGGCACAAAGTTTTTATTGTAGCTAAAAAATCGCACAAATTTTTTTGCCACAAAGGCACGAAGGCTCAAAGTTTTCTTATAGCTAAAAAATCGCACAAATTTTTTTGCCACAAAGGCACGAAGGCTCAAAGTTTTTTTTAATTTTGCTTTTTGAATTGAATTCAAAATTATTTTAAAAATCATACTAACAATTCTAATCTTTGTGTCTTTGCGCCTTTGTGGCTAAAATTATAGTAAAATTAACCAAAAATGTATTCAAAACAAGAAAATCAGCAATTAAAACAAGAATTTTGGATTGCATTTGCCAACGAATATCCCAGAAAATGGATATTATATGATACAAAAATAAAAGATTTATCGTTTAAATTTTTTGTTGATAATACCAAAGCTCAGGTTATTATTGACATTGAACATCGCAACGACGAAAAAAGAATTGCCTATTTCGAGAAATTCGAATCTTTTAAAACCATTCTAAATGACGATTATATTAAAAATTTAGTTTACAATAAGAATTTTACATTAGAATCTGGCAAAACAATAAGCCGAATTTGGATAGAAAAACTAAATGTTTCGGTAAGTAATCGCAATTACTGGAATGAAATTTTCGATTTTTTTAATGAAAATATGAATTCTTTAGAAATGTTTTTCTTGGAATATGAAGATATAATCAAGGATATTTAGATAATTTTTTCAAGTTTCAAATAACCAATATGCAAAATATCTTCTTGTAATTCGGTTTCGGATTTTGTGATTTTTAACTCGAATTTTTCTTTTAAATCTAATTCAAGAATTTCTCGAACATTGTAAATATCATCAACATCGACGCCAAATTTATCGTCAATGTGCGAAGTTGCGCCTTTAAAACCACAATGTTTGTAGAAAGTTGTTTCTTTAGATTTTTTGACAGCATCAGACATTTCTTGTCCAACTGTCAATATTTTATAATGAAATTCTTCGAATTCATTTTCTTTGTATCCGCCAAGGTTAATAAAAAAAAGTTGATTTTCAACAACTGAATTATTTGTTTTAGCAACAACTTCAATCGAATAATTATCAACCGAAGTTACTTCTCGCCAAACATCAACGTGAATTTTTCCTTTTGCTTCAGGCCAGAAAACTTTCATGTCGGGAATTAAATCTTTTAGAGAATTGGCTATTCCAAAAAAAATATCGTGTTGCTCTGTGAATCTGCCTTTTGGTCGACAGCCAAGCATTATCATAAATAATTTCATATTACAAATGTAAGAAATTTTTATAAAATTAAAAGTTTGGCACAGTTAATGAATAATACTAATTAATTAACCTTTAAAAAAAAAAAATATTATGAAACGTATATCAATATTATTAGCAGTTATAGGATTTTTTGGAATGCAAAGTTGCACCATTAACGAAAATGAGCCGCAACAGCTATCGCCAGATAATGACACGATTAGTGAAGTTTTTGAAGTGACAAAATCATTTAACATTGGAAACCAATTTAGTAATTTAATTACATATCCAATTCGACTTTTTCCGTCAGATGTAGTTTTGGTTTACAGATTAACAAATTTAAATCCAAGTAGCACAGATATCTGGCAACCTTTACCTAAAACATATTATTTTGCAAATGGCAGTCGTGATTTTAGTTTTGAATACGATTTTACACAGTTAGATCTAAATATTTATATTGCTGGTAATGATTTGACAACACTTCCTAACGAATTTAAAACAAACCAAACTTTTAGAATTGTAATAGTTCCGGCTAATTTCGCTAATAAAAATTCAAAATTAGACTTACTGTCTTATAAAGAAATAATTGCAAAATACAAAATTGATGACACCAAAATAAAGAGCTTAGATTACTAAACTAACTTTTATTACTTAGATCCGAAATAATTGACTTTAATTGTTCAATCATTTGATCTTTATCTTTAAGCCGTTCCTCGTATAACTTTTCTATTTTTTCGGTTTTTTCTTTATTATCTAAATATAAATTTTCAATGTTTGCATTACCACCAAAAGAACCCTTTTTGTTGGTAATGTTGATATTTTTACCAACTCCTTCAAAAAAAATTTCTGGAGAAATGTCAAAAATATTTAATATATCTTCAAAATATTTTGACCAAGAGTTTGTTTTGCCTGATTCTAATCTTGTGTAAGCAGTTGGGTCAATATGCAGTTTTTCTGCCATTTGTAAGGTAGAAATGCCTTTTTCAACACGAATTTTCTTTATCTTTTTTACTATCTCAGAATGCATAAATCATATTATTTAATGCAAATATACAAAAATTTACTTTTTATAAGCTTGAAACATTAACATTTCTAAAAATGCAAATTAGCATTATTAATGCAAGTTTAGCAAGTTTCAAATTTTAATTTTTTCTACAAATAATTTATTTTTACAAAAAATTAAATTATGAAATCAAATCTAAAAAAGTTAAAAGTATTGTTGTTGATGATATTTGTAGTACAACAAACCAGTGGTCAAATCAATGAAAAGAAAGTTGAAATAAACAATAATCGGGTTGACCAAATTTCAAATCAGGCAAATGGAATTGTTCAACCGTCAAGTAGTGTTGTAATAACTGTTACAAATTTTAAAATAAACAATGTGCTAATTGGTTCAAATCCGATTAATTTCAATAACAGTAGTAGCGTTACACTAACTTACACTGTAACACTTACTACAAATGATGGAACAGGAAATAATATTTTAGGTAATTTGTTTAGTAAAACAGAAGAAACAAATAATTCAGCTATATTAACTCAACAATATTTTCAAGCAATTACATTTATTGCTTTATACCCTGCAACTTGGCAAAGCATTACTAACGTAAGTATCCAATTGTATGCAAATGACTTTTTACCAACAGGTGGTCGATTAAAATCTTTTTACAAAAACAATAACAATCAAAATTTTGATTCTTCTTGGAAAAATATTATTGGTGGGACAAAAAATCAAATAATTATTCCTACTCCAACGCCAACACCAAGTACTATATTTGCGACAATTTATGCAGGAGATCGAGCTCCGAACATTCCATTATCTTCATTCAATACTACAAACGGATGGTGGCAGTTAAGATTTGGCAATACCAATTTCACACCTCCAGGATTTGCAACATCAGAGGGTAGAGCATTTAATTATGCTTCAGATACAACAAGTAATTTACAGCTTGGATATTTATATATGAGTGCAAACATAAGAAAAGAATACTTTATTCCGTATGTTGGTGACCGTTACAGTAATGAAATTAATATTAATGTTATACCAAGTCCTATTAGCAATCCTCAGTTGTATGCCAATGGTATTCTTACATCTGGTAACCTTTCTGATTGGGGCAACCAAAATTCATATTATAATTTTCTATTAAACTCTACTGTTAATATTGAAGGCTCACCAGCATATATGAATTTAATTTGGCCAATTACAGGTTATGAATCGAACGTGGTTCCAGTTACAAGTTATAAATGGCAATATAGAAAATGGAATAACATATTTTGTGTTAATCCCGTAACAACCGAGTGCTATCAAAACGATTGGATTGATATTCCAAACCAGACTTCATACAATTTAAACAATTTTGTACCTCCAGCACCAGAAAATCTAAAATACGGGATTAGAAGAATTGCAATTTATAATACTATTTCAAAAGCAGGTACACCTATTTACATAAGCAAATCTGACAATGTTGATTGGATATGTTGTACTCAAAATTTAGTCGCTGATAGTAATGGCAATTACAATCCTTCAACTATTATAGGAATTGCTTTAGCTTTTAATTCAACATTAGCAAATAATAATTTAACATCTTCAACTTTAGCTAACTTCAATGTTATATATCAATGGCAACAAAAAGATGGCAGAAGTACAATTTGGTCTGACATTGTTGGTGCAACTTCTCAAAATTATACTCCACAACAATTTTCGACACAACAATTAACGTATTATCGTCGTATTGCAACTTGTAATTACACTAGTGTTTCTGGACTTATTAATGGTTTTTACACAAGTGTAAGTAGTGTAATCTACGTTACTAAAAGTCAGTCTAATAGGAATTTTGAAACAACTAATAATCAACAATCTTCTATAAAAGTTTACCCTATTCCATCACAATCAGAAATTATAGTTACAAATATTGAAAGTAACGACAAACTTCAAATAACGGCAGAGGATTTATCTGCTCAAAAATACAGTTTGCAATATGAGCCAACATCTGATGGTAAAAATATTTCAATAGATATTTCTAGGCTTTCAAAAGGATTTTATATTCTGTTCATTAATAATGAAAATGATACAATAACTAGAAAGTTTATAAAAGAATAATAAATAGAATTTGCTTTTATATAAGAGTAAAAAATCCTGAATTAAATTATCAAAAAATTTAAATTGAAAAGCCATTAATCTCAATCTGAAATTAATGGCTTTTTTTTATTTTTTCGAAGTCCAATCTTCAAGTTCAACTTTTTTACTTTTTTGTAATGAAATGAAAATTCCAACAGCTAAAGACAAAGCGATAAATCCAAGCGAAGCCCATTCTGGAATTTCGATAAAATCATGCAACAACATTTTTAATCCTACAAATGACAAAATGGCAATTAAACTGTATTCTAAATAGCTGAATTTTTCTAACATATTTGCCAAGAAAAAATACATTGATCTTAGTCCTAAAATTGCAAAAATATTAGAACTAAATACCAAAAATGGGTCTGATGTAATTGCCAAAATTGCCGGAACACTATCAACTGCAAATAAAACATCCATCACTTCGATAACAATAAGTGCGACAAAAAGTGGAGTTGCAGCTTTGCCGTGGCTGGTTTGTATGAAAAATTTTTCCTTATCAGTTTCAGACGTTATTGGCATAATTTTGCCCAAAGTTTTATAAACAAAAGAATCTTTAGGTTCAAAATCTTCGTCTTCTTTTCCGAAAAGCATTTTCATTGCTGTAAATATCAAAAATGCCCCAAACAAATAGGTTGTCCAAGAAAATTGATTAATAATAATTACTCCAAACGAAATCATTAATCCACGAAAAACAATGGCGCCAAGAATTCCCCAAAATAAAACACGATGTTGGTATTTTTGTGGAATTTTAAAAGATGCGAAAATTATTGCAATGACAAAAATGTTATCAATACTCAGCGAAAGTTCTATTAAATAACCAGTTATAAATTTTAAAGCAGCACCAGATTGTGTTAAACCATCGGCATTTGCAATATAATCGGTTCCATAAAGCCAATAAATTACTCCAGAAAACGCAAATGACAATGAAACCCAAATTGCCGTCCATTTGCTAGCTTCTTTGGTATTAATAATATGTGGATTTTTATTAAAAACTCCTAAATCAAGAGCTAAAATCACAAAAACCAGTGCGAAAAATAATATCCAAACTATCATATTTTAATGTTTTTTACAAAAATAATGCAATTCTGAATGATTTCCAATCTTAAACTTTTAATTTTTTAATTTCTTAATTGGAATATTATATTATATTTGTTTTGAAAACAACCTAAACCAAATTACATTATTTATGAACTTCAATAGTTTATTCAGACGAAAATCTACACAAACAATTTTACAAGAAGGCAGCGACCACGATAATTCAGGATTAAATAAAGTGTTAACTGTCAAAGATTTAACCTTTTTTGGAATTGCCGCAATTATTGGTGGTGGCACATTTTCGGCTATCGGAAATGCTTGTTTTTCTGGTGGACCTGCAGTTGTTTTATTGTATATAATGTGCGCAATTGCTTGCGGTTTTACAGCAATGTGTTATGCCGAATTTGCATCGCGTGTACCAGTTTCTGGATCTGCATATACTTATGCTTATGTTTCTTTCGGAGAAATTTTCGCTTGGATAATTGGTTGGGCATTAATAATGGAATATTCTATTGGCAACATTTATATAGCTTTTTCTTGGAGTGGTTATTTTACCAATTTACTCGAAACCTTTAGCATTCATTTGCCAGAATGGTTAACAATAAATTACAAATCTGCAAGCGCAGCATTTAATGGATCAAAAGCAGGCGAAGGATTAACCGCTTGGCAAAACGCTCCAGAAATTGCTGGATTAAAAATTATTTTTGATTTACCAGCAGTTATAATTAATATTCTAATAACTTATTTGGTTTATCGTGGCACAAAAGAGTCAAAAAATTTTAGTAATGCAATGGTTTACATTAAGTTGGCAATTATTGCGTTAGTTATTATTGTTGGAGCATTTTATATTGACATAGAAAATTGGACACCATTTATGCCAAACGGTTTTAGCGGTGTTATGGGCGGAGTTTCTGCGGTTTTCTTTGCATATATTGGTTTCGATGCCGTTTCAACATTAGCCGAAGAAAGCAAAAATCCGCAGCGAGACTTGCCCAAAGGAATGATTTATTCGCTTGTAATTTGCACCATAGTTTTTATTGTTCTAGCACTGGTAATTACCGGAATGGTTTCTTATGAATTGCTTGGTGTAAGCGATCCATTGGCGGAAATTTTTGCGTTAAAAGGCGTTAAATGGATGTTGTTTATTGTATCAATTGCAGCCGTTGTTGCCATGACAAGTGTTTTATTGGTGTTCCAAATGGGGCAACCAAGAATTTGGATGACCATGTCTCGTGATGGATTAATGCCGAAAAAGTTTGCAGAAATTCATCCGAAATACAAAACTCCGGGATTCGCAACGATAATTACTGGTTTGGTTGTTGGATTACCAATATTTTTTACCGATGAAAATTTTGTATTAGATTTTACATCAATTGGAACTTTATTTGCGTTTGTATTGGTTTGTGGTGGCGTTTTAATGCTTTCGCCTCAAAGCGAAGCTGAGTTGATTGAAAGACAATCCAAAGGAAAATTTAGAATTCCATATATTAATTCTAAATTTATTTTTCCTGCAATTGTGATTCTAGGAACTGGTTTAACAATCAATTTTTTACCTGATTTTTTTAAAAATATTCTCGATTTCTCAAATGGAAAAATGGCTACTAATTTGCCAATGCTAGTGTTTTTATTGGTTTGCGTAATAATGCTTTTTTTATCATTCACTAAAAATTTATCATTAATTCCGCTTCTTGGATTGGTTTCTTGTTGTTACTTATTAACTGGAATGGCGGTTTCTAATTGGATGTGGTTTGGAGTTTGGTTGTTGATAGGTTTGGTTTTTTATTTTATTTATGGTTATAGAAATAGTAAATTGGCTTTAGAAAAAAGACTTTAGACTTTTAGACATTAGACTTCTAGATTTTAGACTTCTAGATTTTAGATTTTATACATTAGAAAAAATCCTTTTAGAATTGAAACTTTTTATTAAATAGTTATGAAAAAATTAAAATATATATTTTTGTTATTAGTTACATTTGGATTCGCCCAAAAACCAACCAATAGCGAACTGGCGAAGCAAAAATACCAAAAGGTTAGAATTTATTTCAGTTCAAATTCTGAATTGCAGCAGATTATTCGTGAAAACGAAATAGATCATTTTCATCAGAAAAAAGGTCTATACATTGAGTGCGAATTGCCGAAAAAGAGTGTAGAAAATCTCTTGATTTCTGGTAAAACCATCAATGTACTTATTGATGATATGCAAGCATTTGTGCAACAAAACATCAATGAAAGAATTCAAAATCCGTTGTGTAATGTAGACATTCCAATTGCTGACCCAATAAATTATAACATTGGTTCATTGGCTGGTTTCTTGACATTTGAAGAATGCATGGCAGAATTAGACGAAATGCGAACATTATATCCAAATTTAATTACTGCTAAATCCAATATCGGAACTTTTTTAACAACTGAAAATCGAGCTTTGCAATTCGTAAAAATTTCTGATAATCCAAATGTTGACGAAACCGAAAAAAGAATATTATTTTCTGCTGTGCATCACGCACGCGAGCCAGGTTCAATGCAACAGTTAATTTATTTTATGTGGCATTTGTTAGAAAATTACAATATTAATTTAGAAATTAAGAACTTGGTTGACAACACCGAAATTTTTTGCATTCCGATTGTAAATCCTGATGGTTACATTTTTAATCAAGCTAATCCATCAACTGGTGGTGGGCTTTGGCGCAAAAATCGAAAAGACAATCTCGATGGCAATTTCGGTGTCGATAATAACCGAAATTATGACTATCAATGGGGAACAACTGGAATTACATTTGATACTTCTGGACAAACCTATTGTGGAACAGCTGCTTTTTCTGAAACAGAAAACCAAGCAGTAAAATGGCTTTGCGAACAAAAAAATTTCTTGGTTGCCTTAAATGCTCATACTTACAGCAGTTTGGTTTTATATCCTTATGGAACCGAAGTTAATTTGCCAACACCAGACGACAATATTTTTAAAGGAATTTCTGACGAAATGGTTAAATTCAATAAATATACCAACCAACTTTCGGCAGCACTTTATCCAACATCGGGCACATCAGATGATTGGATGTATGGCAATGTTTCGACCAAACCCAAGATTTTTGCATTCACGCCAGAAGTCGGAACATCATTTTGGGATACTCCAGCCAAAACCGAAATTAATAACCGTGACATGTTATATACCAATTTGACGGCATTGCGATTTTTACATAATTATGCAACTATTACTGATAAAACAGAAAATATTATAAGTACAAATATATTTCAGTTTAACTATTCATTAAAAAGACTTGGATTGGTCGAAAATGAAAATTTTACCGTCACAATCGTTCCTAATTCGTTGAATATTCTATCCGTTTCGGGTGCAAATACTCATTCAGGATTGATTTATAACACTGATTCTAATGATAATTTTACAATTAATTTAAATTCTGATATTAATCAAGGTGATATAATAAATTTTGACGTTGTTGTAAATAATGGTCAGTATTCAAAAAGTTATCCGATTTCAAAAATATTTGGCACAAAAAACATTGTTTTTAATGAATTAGGCAACACAATTTCTCAATGGACAACAAGCGCAGTGCCTTGGAGTACAACAACCACAACGTTTTTTTCTGCAAATTCATCAATAACCGATTCGCCAGTTGGAGAATACAGCAACAATTCCAATAAATGGATAAAAACAACCAATCCAATAAATTTAAATAATGTTTTAAATGCCGAATTATCGTTTTTTGCAAAATGGGATTTAGAAGCTGGTTTCGATTTAGTTACATTAGAAATATCGAATAATAATGGAACAACTTGGGTGCCACAATGTGGAAAATATACCGTAATTGGAACAAGCAACACATTATTAAATAAACCAATTTATACTGGAATAAAAAATGAATGGATTGAAGAAAAAATAAATTTATCAGAATATATTGGACAAAATATATTAATTCGTTTTCGTCTTAAATCTGATGATTTTGGAACTGCCGACGGATTTTATTTTGATGATTTAAAAGTTACAACAATTAATGCTGTACCACTTTCAAATAAAAATTTTTCGTCGAATATTTTGAAAATCAGTCCAAATCCAGTTTCGACAACATTAACATTAAATTCTATTTCAGAAATTGAAAATTACAAAATTTATAATATTTCGGGTCAATTATTATTGAATGAGAAAATGATTTTAGACAAAATAGATGTTTCATTTCTATCAAATGGAATTTATTTTCTAGAAGTATTGCAGAATAATGAAAAAAAGATATTAAAATTTATTGTTCAAAAATAATTTAATTTAAAAAATGGGTTATCATATAATATTGAGACAGAATTCGGAACATATTGAACATCATTTTGTTGAAAAAATAAATGACTTAGCAAATTACAAGTTAACTCCTGATTCAATAGTTTATCAAGGCGAAAAACATTGGAAACCTGAATTATTAAAAAATTCTAGTGAATATCAAAATTTTGCCTTTGATTGGCATCGAGCTGGTATTAAAGCTCAAGAATTATTCAAAATTCAGGCTTTAAAAGCAGAATATATTCTTGAAGAATTAAGTCAAGATAAAGATTCTTTTAAATTTTATACTGGAATAACAACGGAATATCTGAAAATAAAAAGAGGAGATTTTTTAATTCGAAATGTGAAAAATATAGAAGTGGATGTTAAATGTAGGTCTTTCTATAAATCTGAAAAATTAAATGATTGGTGTTTTGATTTTAATGTTGATCACTTAGAACGACATCGAAATATGTCAAATTTTACTGGTTCGTCTGTTGTTATTGCAATATATCAAAGAGTAAATACTGATATTCCAAAATCAGATTCTCTAAGAATGATCGAAATATCGCATATGGATAAAATTATTAAAGAATTAAAAATTAAACCTGAGAAAAGAAAAAATTCCAAAAATGAAATTTTTCATGCTTTTCCTATACCACTCGGAAGGACAGCAAAAGAATTTGCATTAATAGAAACTATAAGAGACAGAGGCTGAATGTTATTAAAAAAATTAAAAATGCATTTCATTTTAAATTTGAAATCATCAATTTGATAAAACTCGCCTGCTATACTACAAAACACCAACTTCCACCATACATTGTTTCATTGATAAATAAGTGCGCTCGATGTCATTGTCCAAACCAATGGAAAACCGAATTAAACCATCGGTCAAACCCATTTCGGCTTGCTCTTCCAAAGGAATTTCAGACGAAGTTGAAGTTCCAGGAGCAGAAAATAACGTTTTATAAAAACCAAGACTTACGGCTAAATATCCAAGATTACGATGTTGCATTAATTCCATTAATTCATTGGCTTTGTCAAGCGAACCAACGTCCAAAGTCATCATTCCTCCAAAACCATATTCGTGATTTATCATTCCCGAATAAATTTCGTGACTTGTGTGCGATTTTAATCCTGGATAAACAGTTTTTATGCCATCTTGCTCGAATTTCTGAGCCAAATACATTGCGTTGTGGCTGTGTTGCTTCATTCGAATATGCAAAGTTCGTAAATTTTTCATTACCGATGCAGAACGCAAACTATCCATTGTTGGACCCAAAAGCATACTTGCTCCCGAATTTACATTTTTTAAACTATCAATAAATTCTTGCGAGGCGCAAGTCACGCCACCAACTGTGTCCGAACTACCGTTGATGTATTTCGTTAACGAATGAATGACAATATCAGCTCCCAATTTAATTGGCGCAACCGACAATGGCGAAAATGTGTTATCTACAACCAATTTCAGATTATGGCGTTTAGCAATTGCGGCAAGACCAGCAATATCGGCTACTTCTAACAACGGATTACTTACAGTTTCGCAATATAAAACTTTTGTGTTTTCGTTAATTGCAGCTTCGACAACATCAAGTTTTGTGATGTCAACAAAACTAGTTCTTATTCCAAATTTCGGAGTAAAATTCTTTAAAAAAGCATACGTTCCGCCATAAATTGTTCTGCTCGAAACAATGTGATCGCCTTGCGCGCACAATTGCATTAAAGTTGGCGTAATTGCGCCCATTCCCGATGCCGAAACGTTGGCAGTTTCTGTACCTTCCATCGCTGCCAAGGCTTTATCAAGATATAAATTACTTGGCGATGAATGTCGCGAATATAAATAACAACCTTCGGCATTGCCCTCGAAAGTGTCAAACATGGTTTTTGCCGACAAAAAAGTATAGGTAGAACTGTCTGAAATTGATGGATTTACGCCACCAAATTCTCCAAAATATTGCAAATCTTGTATTTTATCTGCTGGATTGAAATTTTTCATAATTTTATTTTTTTTTAGAAGCTTTTTCCTGCTGTCATTCCAATCTTTTTTAAAGCTTTGTCAAAGTTCTAAACTTTGACAAAGCTTTAAAAAAGGATTTTCCCTTCCATCAGGGCTAGGGTTTAGTGTTTTAAATTAATTTAGATTAAAATTGAAATTGCTATTGTTTAATTGCAGTAACTTCAATTTCTATCTTGATTATTTTGCTAATCAAAGCGGGACAACTTGCAGTACAAGCAGGGAAAATTTCGCCAAAATATTTTTTAATAACTGGCCAACATTTTTCAAAATCATCAGGATTTGGGACTAAATATTGCACGCGAACAACATCTTTTAAAGATGAACCAGCTTGTTCCAAAGCCCAAATTATGTTCTTGAAAGTTTGTTCGGTTTGTTCAGCAACATCATCAGAAATTTGCATATTTTTGTAATCATAACCAGTACAACCCGAAACAAAAACCAGATTATCGACAACAACTGCTCTTGAAAAAGCAACCTCTTTTTCAAAAATTGAACCAGAATTTATTAATTGTTTTTGCATTTTATAAATATTAAATTCATTTCAAAATAAATAAAATTTAGATTTAAAATCAATACTATTCGCCAAAATTAGATTATAAAACTATTAATTTGTATATTTGATGAATATTTTTCATTAATATCAATCAAAAATAAAATCAATTAGAAAATAAAAAAGATGAAACTAGACGATACTGATAAAAAATTATTGAAATTATTACAAACCGATTCTAAACAAACAACCAAAGAATTATCATCGAAATTAAATCTTTCGGTAACAGCTGTTTACGAAAGAATTAAAAAATTAGAAAGAGAAGAAATAATCGATAAATATGTAGTTTTGCTAAATGGCTCGAAAATCGATAAAAGTTTTGTTGTTTTTTGTCAAATAAAACTCATTCAACAAAGCAAAGATTTTATTCTAGGATTCGAGAAAGAAGTTGTTAAATTCTCAGAAATTCTAGAATGTTTTAATGTGAGTGGCGATTATGACTATATATTAAAGATTGTGGTAAAAGATATGGAAGAGTACCGAGATTTTTTGGTCAATAAATTATCAACATTACACCAAATTGGTAGTAAACACAGTACTTTTATGATAGGACAAGTTAAAAACACTACCTTAATATCTATTTAAAAACCAATCCTATAAGGTTTTAAAACCTTATAGGATTCTCAAACAAAAAAAAATGAACAATAAAAAAGCAAAAATTTATTTAATAATTTTGGTTTTGTTTGCATTTATTAATTGCAAATCCAAAACCAACGAGCCAGTTTTCGAAAACAATCCAGAACAATTAAAACGCGTTTGGATGTTGGTTGAATTTCAAGATTTTAAAAAAGACGATTTGATAAAAAATCAAACTCAAATAAATTTGACCGATTTAAAAAACACAACAGCATTTGCAGGATGCAACCAAATTGGTTTTCAAATCGAAGTGAATGAAAACAAAATTATTTTCAAAGATTTTATTGCAACCGAAATGTTTTGTGCCGAAAAAATGAAGTTAGAAAACGAATTTTCTAAATCATTAAATCAATCTTTTGACTATTTCATAAAAAGTCATACTTTGACATTAATAAATTTTAAAAACGAAAAAATGGTTTTTGTTGCTCAAGATTGGGACTAACAAGTAAATAATTCGTGAAAATTCGTGCAATTCGTGTCTAAAAAATCATTAAATTTGCAATAATTAAAATCAAAACAAAAAACTATGAGTTCATTTGACGTAGTCATTATTGGTTCTGGACCAGGCGGATATGTATCGGCAATTCGTTGTGCACAATTGGGTTTCAAAACTGCAATTATTGAAAAATATTCAACTTTGGGAGGCACTTGCTTGAATGTTGGATGTATTCCTTCGAAAGCATTATTATCTTCGTCGCATCATTTTGACGATTTGAAACATTTTGAAGAAAACGGAATTGAAATATCGGGTGAAATTAAAGTCAATCTTCAAAAAATGATTGCAAGAAAACAGGCGGTTGTTGACCAAACTGTTGGCGGAATTAATTATTTGATGGATAAAAACAAAATTACCGTTTATACAGGAATTGGTTCTTTTGAAGATGCAACTCATGTTAAAATATCAAAAGCCGATGGAATATCAGAAATCATTGAAGGAAAAAATATTATAATTGCAACAGGTTCAAAACCATCTAGTTTGCCATTCATTAAGTTAGATAAAGAAAGAATTATAACTTCGACAGAAGCATTAAAATTGCCAGAAATTCCTAAACATTTAGTCATTATTGGTGGTGGCGTGATAGGTATCGAATTAGGTCAAGTATATTTACGATTAGGAGCGCAAGTTTCTGTTGTTGAATATTTAGATAGAATTATCCCAGGAATGGACGCATCGTTATCTAAAGAATTGACCAAAGTTTTGAAAAAACAAGGAATGAAATTCTATGTTTCTCATAAAGTAAAATCGGTAATTCGAGACGGAAATGCAGTTCAAGTTCAAGCCGAAAATCCAAAAGGAGAAACTGTAACTTTCGATGGTGATTACGCATTAGTTTCAGTAGGTCGTCGCCCATTTACCGATGGTTTATTGGCAGAAAAAGCTGGTGTAAAAGTTACAGATCGAGGAATGATTGAAGTAAATGACCACTTGCAAACAAATACTCCTAATATTTATGCTATTGGCGATGTAGTTCGTGGCGCAATGTTAGCTCACAAAGCCGAAGAAGAAGGCGTTATGGTTGCCGAAATTTTGTCTGGTCAAAAACCACATATCGATTATAATTTAATTCCTGGAGTTGTCTATACTTGGCCAGAAGTTGCTGCAGTTGGACAAACCGAAGAACAATTAATTGCATCTGGTAGAGCTTTTAAATCTGGAAGTTTTCCCTTCAAGGCATTAGGTCGTGCCAGAGCAAGTAGCGATTTAGACGGATTTGTAAAAATTCTAGCCGATGCCAAAACCGACGAAGTTCTTGGAATACACATGATTGGCGCACGAACAGCCGACTTGATTGCAGCAGCAGTTTATGCAATGGAATTTAGAGCATCTGCCGAAGATATTTCTAGAATGTCACACGCACACCCAACATTTGCCGAAGCACTAAAAGAAGCAGCTTTGGCAGCAACTGAGAATAGAGCATTGCACGTTTAATTATGCAATAATATCCTAAAAGGTTTTTTAAAACCTGTTAGATATCAAAAATCCAAAAGAAATTATTTCTTGCGGATTTTTTTGTTTTAATTTTATAAACTAAGCAGTAAATAAATATTTATAACTGTCCCAATTGCAATATATTAAAAACAGATTTCCTATAAATAAAACTGCTGCAATCGGAATTCCTTCTGGCATCATAAAAACATTTATTAGTAAAATATTCAATGTAATTGGAAATAGAATAACAGCCGTAATTTTCATAAATTTTCCAGTTATAAATGATAACCCACAAATTAATTCCACAGCTTTTGCTAATGGCATTAAATAACCCGATGCCATTATTCCATCCATAAAAATTTTAAGATTTCCGGTAGCTAATGGTTGTTCGCTAAATTTAAAGAAATAAGAAAGCGATGCAAAAAGCATCAATAATCCGATTAAAGTTCTAATAATAATAACAGCGATTTTCATAAATTTATAAGTTTTGGTTTATCAAAAATAAAAATATTTATCCGAATAAACAAATGTTAAATTGCAATAAAATTGATTGAAAATCACTTTTTTAAAATTAATTGCATACATTTGATAAAGAAAAAAATATAGTTTTTATGAAAAAAATTTTACTGTTATTAATTTTAACATTTCAGTTGTCGGTTGCCCAAGTTTGTTCTGGCGGTTTTGCAGGAATTTATCCTTGTAGTAATATTGATTTAAAGAAATTTATGCCATTCACGCAGATTGGAGGTTTGAGTACTACACGAGGAAGTGGTTGTTGGGGTTGGACAGATCCTTTAACAGCCAAAGAATATGCAATAATGGGTTGCTCGACTCACACAGCTTTTGTAGATATTACCAACCCAAGTGCGCCAGTTTATAAAGGCAAAATACTTGATACAAACAATGGTAGTAGTATTTGGAGAGAAATAAGTGTAGTTAATAATCATGCACTAATTGTGAGTGAACAAAATCCTGGTCATGGTATGCAAATTTTCGATATGACACGTCTACGAACAGTAATAACGCCGCAAACTTTCTTGCCAGACGCCAGATATACAGGTTTTGGAAGTTGCCACACAGTATCAAGTAATCCGAGTTCGGGTTATACTTACTGCAACGGTGCTCGAGCTGTGAATGGTGGCGGACCTATTATATTAAATATGCAAAATCCTGCAACACCAATTCTTGTTGGAGAACATACTTTGGACGGTTACAGTCATGATTCCCAAATCGTAAACTATGATGGGCCAGATCCAGATTATCAGGGTCAAGAAATTTTAATGGGATCAAACGAAAGTAAAGTCGCAATTGTAAATGTCACAAACAAGGCTAATCCAGTTACTATTTCTAATTTTTTCTATCCAAATAATTCGTATGCTCACCAAGGTTGGTTTACAGCCGATAAAAAATACTGGATTTTGTGCGATGAAATAGATGAAACTGATTTTGGGTTTAATGGTCGATCAATAATTGTTGATGTCACAGATTTAGATAATCCAGTTTTAAAAGGCGAATATTTTGGAACAACACCAGCAATTGATCATAATGGTTATGTAATTGGTAATGATTATTTTCTAGCAAGTTATACCGCTGGACTTAGAATTTTGAATACAGCAAACATACAAGCAACTGGTACAATGACTGAAATTGCCTATTTTGATACTTATCCAAGTAGTAACGCAGCTCAATACAACGGAGTTTGGAATACTTATCCATTTTACCCAAGTGGAAATATAATTATGAGCGATATAGATTCTGGACTTTTTATTGTTAAAAAAAGTGCTAACTTATTAACCGAAAGTTTTATAAAAAATTCATTTAAATTAAGTCCCAATCCCGCAAATGATTTTATAACTCTAGAATCAGAAAATAATATAGATTCAATTGAAATATTTGATGTAATTGGAAAAAAAGTAAAATCAGATCAAAATTTAACTGGTGTTTTTCATAATATCGATATTAGTAATTTAAATTCTGGTGTATATATTGTAAAAGTCAATAATTCTAATTCTCTAAAATTAGTTGTGCAATGAAAAATTTAGTATTTATCTCATTATTAATAATTTGCTTAATTTCTTGTTCTGATAAAGATACAAATGCACTTGAATCAAAAACAGAATTCAATGGCGAAATGGTTCTGAGTAAATCTTATGGCGGGTCGCAAGAAGAAAAAATTAATAGTGTTGTAAAAACTAATGATGGTGGAATGCTAATTCTAGGAAATACGAATAGCAACAATGGCGATATCAATAAATCTTTTAATGAAATTGATATATGGTTAACTAAAATCGATGATGATGGAAATAAAGTTTGGAGCAAAACAATTGGTGGTTCTAAAAATGATTACGGATTATCCATAATTTCTACAACTGACGGAAATTTTGCAATTGCAGGCTATAGCGCAAGTAAAGATGGCGATGTGCCAGGAAATGTGGGACTTCATGATTTTTTTATTTGTAAAGTTAACCAAAACGGCGAAAAAATTTGGAGCAAAAATTATGGGTTTAGTGGTCATGATCACGCTCACAAAATTATTCAAACCAAAGACGGTGGCTATTTTATAGCTGGTTTTGCAGAATTTGAAGGAATTCAAGGTAGTGGCGGCGATCAAGACAATGGCGCAGGTCATGGAATTGGTCATAAAGGTCAATCAACATTACATGGTTCTGGAGAATTTCTTGGAGTAAAACTTGATACAAATGGAGAATTTCAATGGTTTAGGTACTATGGCGGAACACAAAACGATGTTGTAACCGATGTTATTCAAGATAAAGAAGGAAGTTATGTAATGGTGGGATACTCGGAAAGTACAAATTTTGACATTACTGACAACAAAGGAAGTTATGATTTTTGGGTCGTGAAAATTCTTGAAAATGGAATATTAGATTGGAAACACAATTATGGCGGATCAGGAATTGATCAAGCTTTCGGAATTTCATTGACCGACAACAATTCTTATTTAATAGTAGGAAAATCTAACAGCTCTAATAAAGATATCACTAAAAATTTAGGGAATTTTGATGCTTGGATAATTCATGTTGACCATCATGGTCACATGATTTGGCAAAAATCTTTTGGTGGATCAGAGTTTGACACTGCAACAACTATAAGAAAACTATCAAACGGAAATTATGGTGTTGTAGGTAATTCAAGAAGTAATATTGAAGGGAAACCAAACAATGGCCAAAATGATTTTTGGATGTTCGAAATTGATACCAAAGCCAATTCAAACTTATATTGGCAAAAAACTTTTGGCGGTTCAAAAATTGATACTGCAACCGATTTTTTTCAAAATTCCAAAAAAGAAATCATAATTGTTGGCGAATCTCAAAGTGATGACCAAGATGTTCCAATAAATAAAGGAAGCAATGATTTATGGATGATTAAATTGAAATAAAATAATAAAAATCATAAAAAAACCCGATAATTAGTTTTTATCGGGTTTTTTATTTTGTTTAAAGATTACGACTTTGCCTCTTCTTCCTTTTTAGCAGCGCAACAACCTTTTTTTGCTTTTGATGAACACTCTTTTTTCATAGGAGCTACTTCTGTTTTCACTTCCGCCGATGCAGTTTCGATTACAGCTTTCTTTTTTTCTTGTTTTGCTACTTCTTGAGCATTTGCACCAGCGGTAAATAAAAACAATGTAATCGCTAATATTGATATTTTCTTTTTCATAATAAATAATTTTAAAATTTAATAATAATATTTCAAATGTATATAAAATTCTAATTGAATTTACATTTTGGATTTTTATTAACTATAATATCTAAAACAATATAACTATTCCAAACTTTCAGAAATCAATCTTACCATCAATTTATTTAGCATTTCTAATTGATATTCACCAACCGATGCTATTAAATGATCATTCCCAATGCCGCTATCGTTGGTAATAAATACATAAGTTCCGTTGGTCGCAATTGCCATATATCTTAATAAAAATTCAGTTTCTTTATCTATTCCGCTTGAAGATATCGGAATAATTTTAATTCCTTTTTTGCTGGCAAGCTTAATCAAATTATGAATTTTGGCAATTATTTGATCGTCGTAGTGAGGTGGAGCATCCAAAACCAGAAATAATATTCTAGAAGTTGCATCTTTAGACCATTCTAAATCTTCGATAGATTCACTCAAAGCAGTTTCTACAGCTTCAGGAAAATCGCCACCAGCATCGGCAGATTGTTTATTAATAAAATTGACAGTTTCGCTAATATCCGTTGAAAAATCAGATTTTTTTGTAAGATATTCATCTCCTTTATCTCTATAAAAAACCGATGCCATATTAATAATTGCATTTTCGTTTTTATTTTTCACTTTCGAAATTACATCGGTCAATTCTTCTTTAAGATATTCTAATTCGTCGCCCATAGAACCCGTCGCATCAACCATAAATGCAATATCAATTTTAGTGTTTTTATTAGATTTTATATTATCTGATAATTCTAATTTATTTATTTTTTTGTCTTCAAAAAATTCAATATCATCGAATATTTGATCGCCAATTTTTACTTTTAAATTCTTTATTGATGATTGATTCTCAATATTCATTAATGGCCATAATTCTGCATTTCCTTTATTATTAGTTCTTGATTCCCAAACAATTTCGTTTTTGGAATTAATTAATTTGACAGGAACATCAATTAGGTTTTCTAAATCTGATTTAACATTTATAGAAATTCGATTTTCAAGATTGTATTTCCAGTATTCATGCATTTCAGAAAATTCGGATTCTTGTTTTAACGAATTCCAAAATTTCCAATTGTCTAAATCTCGCCATTCACCAGCAGTAATTTGTCCAGCTTGAACTTGTTGTTGAGAATCGCCATCATCAGAATAACTTTCGCTTTTGGAATCTGACTTTTCACTTTCGGTCGCTGATTCGACAGCCGATTCTGAACTTGCATCTCTTGTTGAAACTTCATCTGATTTTTTGCAGGAAATTGCAAATGTTGCCAATAGGATTAAAAATCCAAATTTTTGAACTGTTTTCATAAAAATTGTTTGTTAAATATTAAAATTAAATTGAAATTACGTTATATAGAGAAATATTTTTAATAGTAATTTTCAATCAATAGAACAACAATTTTTATGTTAGTAGATAATTTATTGTAACTAAAAATCGTGCCAAAATTTTTTAAATTTTTTTTTGTTGCAAATTTTTTATTGTAAATTTGTAAAATTCATTTAAATTTATTTTTTGAGAACAGCAATCCATAAAAATTTATCAAATCCAAAAGAGTTTAAAACGCAACTATTAATTTGGTCACAACAATTCCGAGAAGTTGTTTTTTTAGATTCTAATAATTATCCTGATAAATATTCAAGCTATGATTGCATTCTTGCCGTAGACGCTTTTACATCAATAAAAACCGATTATCACAATGCTTTCGAAGATTTAAAGCAATACCAACAAACAACTCGAGATTGGTTGTTTGGTTATTTATCGTATGATTTAAAAAACAATGTCGAAGATTTAAAATCTAATAATTTTGACGGTTTAGATTTTCCTGATTTGTACTTTTTTCAACCTAAAAAATTATTTTTATTAAAAGATAATCATTTAGAAATTTGCTACCTAAACATGTGCGACGATGAAATTGAAGAAGATTTTTCTAAAATTAATTCACTTGTTTCAAGTTTCAAGTTTCAAGTTTCTAATGTTGAGGTTCAGCAAAAAATAACCAAAGAAAATTATATTGGAAAAGTTTCGAGAATTTTAGAACATATTCATCGTGGTGATATTTATGAAGCTAATTTTTGCATGGAATTTTTTGCCGAAAATGCAATAATTAATCCATTAGAAAAATATTTAAAATTGAACGAAATTTCAAAAGCACCATTTTCGGTATTTTTTAAAAATAACAAACACTTCTTATTATCGGCGTCACCAGAAAGATATTTAAAAAAAGAAGACGAAAATTTAATATCACAACCTATAAAAGGAACATCAAAACGATTTTTAGATGAATTAGAAGACGAAAATTCGAAACTTGAATTATCGCAAAACCCAAAAGAACGTTCAGAAAATATAATGATTACCGATTTAGTTCGCAACGACTTAGCTCGAACTGCGCAAAAAGGTTCGGTTAAAGTCGATGAATTGTGCAAAGTTTATTCTTTCTTGCAAGTACATCAAATGATTTCTACAATATCATCAAAATTAGACGAAAACTTCTCGATTATCGATGCTTTGAAAACAACTTTCCCGATGGGAAGTATGACTGGCGCACCAAAAATATCCGCAATGCAAATTATTGAAAATCTTGAAGAAACAAAACGAGGTTTATATAGTGGCTCAATTGGATATTTTAAACCAAATAATGATTTTGATTTTAATGTCGTCATTCGAAGTATTTTGTACAATCAAGAAGAAAATTATGTTTCATTTTCGGTTGGAAGTGCAATAACTTCATTATCAATTCCTGAGCAAGAATATGAAGAATGTTTATTGAAAGCAAAAGCTATGCTAGAAGTTTTAGGTTAATAACAATATATTACATAAAAATAAATTCAAATTTACAAACCCTCGTAATTCAAAATAATTATTATGTTAATTCAAAATAATTAGTCTGTTAATTCAAAATAATTAATCTATTAATTCAAAATAACTAATATGTTAATTGAAAATAATTAATCTGTTAAATCAAAATAATTAATCTGTTAATTCAAAATATTTATTATGTTAATTAAAAATATTAATTTCTTAATTCAAAATAATTAATCTGTTAATTAAAAATAATTAGTCTGTTAATTCAAAATAATTAGTCTTTTAATTCGAAATAATTAGCTTGCTAATTCAAAATAATTAATCTGTTAATTCAAAATAATTAAATTGTTAATTCAAAATATTTATATTATATTTGCTCTTATAATCATTAAGTTATGGAAATAAATAGAGAAATAGTAAATGCAATTAATGAAAACAGAAAAATGTATCCAATAATTGCTGTTTCTGGACCAAGACAATCTGGAAAAACAACATTGCTGAAAGATAATTTTCCTGAATATAGATATATTAGTATGGAAAATATTGACGTAAGAAATTTTCTAGAAATTGACCCAAACGGTTTTTTTGAAAAATATGATAAATTTTGCATTTTTGATGAAGCACAACGTTCGCCCGAATTGTTTTCATACTTACAAACCAAAGTAGATAATGATAAAATAATGGGACAATATATTCTTTCGGGTTCGCAAAATTTTCACTTAATGAAAAACATAACTCAAAGTTTGGCTGGTCGTGTTGCTATTTTAAAATTATTCCCATTAGATTTTAACGAACTAAAATCAGAAAATTTATTAGATACAGATTACATAAAAACCATGTTAAAAGGTTTTTATCCAGCGATTTATGATAGAAATATTCCATCAAAAAACTTTTATAACAGTTATATTCAAACTTATGTAGAACGAGATATTACCGATTTGGTAAACATCCAAAACATGAGATCTTTTAGAATGTTTTTAGGTTTGTGTGCTGCACGTGCTGGACATTTATTGAACTTGAATAATCTTGCAATCGATTGTGGCATTTCGCAACCAACTGCCAAGGCTTGGTTATCTGCGTTAGAAAGCAGTTATATTGTGTTTTTATTACAACCTTTGCACAATAATTTCAATAAGCGGATTATTAAAACGCCTAAAATGTATTTTTATGATACTGGATTATTATGCCATTTATTAAAAATAAAAGACGAAAATCAAATAAAATTCAATTCATTTAAGGGTAATTTATTCGAAAACATGATAATCGCCGAATATGCAAAGCAGAATTACCATCAAAATAATTTCGATGAATTTTGGTTTTGGCGCGACGCATCTGGTCACGAAGTCGATTTAATCCGACAAGACGATTTTATGTTTAACATTATCGAAATAAAGTCAACCACAACAATCATGCATAATTTATTTAAAGGAATTGAATATTTTGAAAGCTTGGCCAAAAAGGATGTGAAATCTAAAACATTGATATATGCAGGTTTAGAAAATCAAAAAAGAACAATTGCAGACGTTATTTCATGGCATAATATAAAATAATTTCTCTAAAAATTAGAAATTTTGAGTTAACAAATATTTGATTAAATTTACAAAAAATCTAGCAATAGAAATATGTCAAAAAAACTCATTCGCCAAGATAAAACATGTCTTAATTGTCGCCACGTTGTCGAAAATAAATTTTGTCCTAATTGTGGTCAAGAAAATTCTGACACTCGAAAAACATTTCATCATTTATTCATTCATTTTTTCGAAGATTTAACACATTATGAAAATGCATTTTGGCGCACAATAAAAAATTTACTTTTTAAGCCGTCGGCATTAACCAAAGAATATTTATCAGGAAAAAGATTAAGTTATTTAGCACCTGTTCGCTTGTATATTTTTATAAGTTTTTTATCCTTTTTTGTTATTTCATTATTTCCTGACAAAATTTTCAATTTAGATAAAATCATAAAAGAAAATAAAAATGAAAAGGCTAAAATAGAAATTTTTGACAAAAACGACAGTTTGGGAGTAACAAAAAAATCAGTTTTTAAAACCGAAGATTCTTACTATAATTATGACAGCATAAAAAAAGAAGAGGACAAAAAAAAACCATTATCTAAAGAAGAGCAGGAAATTAAACGAATTTTAGAATCAACAAAAATATCAGAATCTACCAAAGACACTTTAAACAAAATATTGGAAGACAAAATAGCAAAAAAAAATACTACTGAAAAAGATTTTTTTAACTTTGATAATTTCAATACAATTCGTGAACTTGATTCAATAAAAAAATTCGGAAAAGGCGAAGATAAAATTGATGAATTAGAATATTATTTTTTCAAAAAATTGCTTTTGGTAAAAGAAAACAATACCAAGGAAGAAATATTCGAAAAAGCAAAAGTTTCATTAGTTAATAATTTCCCGAAAGTTTTATTGATTTATATGCCGATTTTCGCATTATTCCTTTGGTTATTTCATGGCAAAAAACGTTGGTATTATTTTGATCATGGCATATTTACTTTGCATTATTTTTCATTTTTATTGTTAATTTATCTTGGAATTTTCGTTTCAACAAGATTATTAGCATTATTTATTGAAAATAATGTCATTACCTATATTTCAAAAGCAATACAATGGGTTGGATATTTATGGGCATTTTATTACTTTTTTCCTGCGCATCACAGGTTTTATGGAGAAACACGTTGGATTTCGTTTTTTAAAAGCACCTCACTTTTTTTTATCAATATGTTTTTCATCACTATAATTTTAGTTTTCTTTTTTCTATATACATTAATCAATATTCATTAATACAATGAAAAAAATAATTTTTGCCTCGCTCCTATTCATAGTTGCAAGTTGTGGAGTTACTAAAAACACCTTAGCAACCGACAAAACTTTGACAAAATATCAAAATACAATATCCGAAAGTAATCTAAAAGTACTTTTAACCAAATTGGCTTCAGACGAAATGGAAGGTCGCGATACTGGGTCAAAAGGACAAAAAAAAGCAACCGATTTTATTGTTCAACAATATAAAAATAATGAGATTGCTTTTCCAAAAGGTGCAAAAAATCATTATCAGGTTGTACCAAAAGCCTATTTGAAATCAAAATATGACCATAAATATGGCGATTCAGAAAATATTTGGGCATTCATAGAAGGTTCAGAAAAACCCGAAGAAATATTAGTAATTTCTGCTCATCTTGACCATATTGGCATCGAAGACGGAAAGATTTTTAATGGAGCCGATGATGATGGATCTGGAACAGTAGCTTTAATAGAAATTGCAAAGGCTTTTCAATTGGCGAAAAATGAAGGAAAAGGACCAAAAAGATCAATACTTTTTTTGCATGTAACCGCCGAAGAACATGGTTTACATGGATCGAGATTTTATACCGAAAATCCGATTTTTCCATTAAAAAATACAATTACCGATTTGAATATTGACATGATTGGTCGTCGAGATGATTTTCATAAAGACAGCAACAATTATGTTTATGTTATTGGATCGGATTATTTGTCAACCGATTTATATAATATTGTCGAAAATGCCAAAAATTATTCTGACTTGAAATTAGATTATAAATACAATGAAAAATCCGATCCAAACCGTTTTTATTACCGATCAGATCATTATAATTTTGCAAAAAACAACATTCCATCTGTATTTTTATTTAATGGTACACATGCAGATTATCACAAAGAAACCGATGAGATTGATAAAATTGAGTTTGATGCTTTAATAAAACGAACCAAATTTGCATTTGCAATAGCTTGGGAATTGGCGAATCGTGAAAATCGACCAATTGTTGATAAAAAAGGAAGCTAATTAATTTACTTATTTGTTTTTTTAGAAAATTTTATCGTTTTTGGTTTTATAACTTTAGGTTTATAGCTAAATCTAAATTTATATTCAGCCAATAGTTTATCTGAAAAGAACAATGATGAATAAGCATCATTTTGGTCTGGATTGCTATTTTCGAATTCTAGAAGTTTGTCCGAATAAGCTTTTAATTGTTCTGGTTTCAATAAATTTCTATAATCATCTTCCTGGCGAATTAGTATTTTAACAAACAAATCGGTATCATTAGAATCTTCAGAAATAATCATTTTATTATATATTGGCAATAATTCTTGATATTGTTTTATGAATAAGTTTTTGAAAATAACATTCTGATTTTGTGTATATTGAACAATTCCAAAAGTTACTTTGCCTTTGGTTTGCCAAAAAGTAGTTTCGCCTAATGTGTCTTTTTTAACACAATTTTGAATCATTGCAACTTTCAATTTAATTGTTTTATCAAATTGAGAAAAAGCCAATATTGGAATCAAAAATAAAAATAATACAATTTTTTTCATGATAAATTATTTAATCAAATAAAAAAAGCCCTGAATTTCTTCAAGGCTTTTAGCGTTTTTATTAGGGTGAATGACCGGGTTCGAACCGGCGACTTCCGGCACCACAAACCAGCGCTCTAACCAGCTGAGCTACATCCTGCATATACTTTTGGGACTGCAAAAGTAGTCAAATTTTTTATACTTTGAAAATTTGACTGAAAAAATTTATTAGTTGTTGGTTATTGATTATTAGTTGTCAGCTGTCCGTTGATAATTCTAAGCATGAATTTATACTTAAATATCTGACAGCCAGTAACTAATAACCAATAACCAGTCACTAAATTGCTGCTTTATAACGAGTCTCTGCTCCGTTCCAATCTACTAAATTCCAGAAAGTATCAATATAATCTGGGCGTTTGTTTTGGAATTTTAAGTAATAGGCGTGTTCCCAAACATCTAAGCCTAAAATTGGTGTACCTTTCACCTCGGCAACGTCCATCAAAGGATTGTCTTGATTTGGTGTTGATGTAATGGCTAATGAACCGTCTTCCTTTACAATTAACCACGCCCAACCCGAACCAAAACGTCCGATACCAGCTTTTTTAAATTCTGCTTTTAAATTATCTAATGAACCAAAGGTTGAATCAATAGCAGTTGCCAAAGTTCCAACGGGCGAACCACCATCTGGTGAAAGAATGTTCCAGAAGAAAGTGTGGTTGAAATGTCCACCGCCATTGTTACGCACAGGGGCAGGGGCTTTGCTAATTTCAGCCATTAATTCTTCGATTGATTTTGATTCTAAATCTGTTCCAGCAATCGCTGCATTAAGATTTGTAACGTAGGCTTGATGATGACGGTCATGGTGAATTTCCATCGTCATAGCATCAAAATGAGGTTCTAACGCATCATTTGCGTATGGTAAAGGGTCTAATACGAATGCCATTTTCTTAAAGTTTATATCGTTTTAATGTTATAAAATTTTCAATGTTCAATGCTAAATGTTCAATCGGGCGGCGTTCCGCATTAAAGGTAGTGCGTAAAAAATACTTGTACATTGAAAATTGAACATTGAGCATTGAAAATTAATTATTATTCATTACGGAAACTCTAAAAAACTTGATTAAGTTCTAAGACGGGCGAAAAATCGTTTTAAAATCTCTTCGCAATCTTCTTGGAGAATACCAAAAGAGACTTGGGTTTTGGGGTGGAGGATGTTTGATTGGACTCGTTGAAAACCTCTTTTTTCATCGGATGCTCCCCAAACAATTCGCCCAATTTGTGACCAAAAGATAGCTCCTGCACACATTACACAAGGT
>JAYWGV010000110.1:0-3917 GCA_043778105.1 Bacteroidota bacterium | reverse complement strand
AAAATTTGTCCACGTCCAATTATATTAACTTTTCCATTCCCATCACAACAAACATCTAAAAGAATATTTTCAGTATTTATGGTTTTCTTATTCCAATTTGCACCATTAAAATGCCAAATTTCTCCTTGCCACCCAACAGCATAAATATCAGATTTTGAAAATCCATCTATTGCTTCAAAACCGTGAACGCCTTCGCCTCCAATAATTTGTTTTGAAATGCAACTCCAACTGTAAGCATTATTTCTTTTATAAACTTGTTTTTTCATTCCGCAAACAAATACTTCGCCGTCTATGTTTCTTGCACTACGAATTAAGCCATAATTTTTCGGCGAAAATTCATTATCTATTATTTCTTCTGTATGTCTATCTCCAGAACCAGTTATGTGAACTTGACCTTCAACACCAATTAATAGTAATTGACTTAATGGTTGTTTTGCCTCTATTAATGTAATACAATCCCAATTAGTTGAACCTCCTTCAAGCCAATCTGAATCTCTTTTAACTGCTAGAAAACTAAATGGTGTTTTATCAGCAACCATTTCATCATTTGCAAGTGCAACTCCAATTGCGTTGTCTGACTTAATACAAACATCAACAAATGCGTTATCTTTACTCCAATGTCCAATTCTATTACTCATTATTTTTCTTTTTAGTTTCTGTTGCTCATTGCTGTCGCACAACGTCTCGTGGCTTGGCGTCAGTTGGGGATTTGGTTAGCCAAGTGTATAAATTAAAGACCGAACTTGCAAGTACAAAACCAACTTTGAAGTTTGCCTAAAACCCCAATTGCGCCAAACCGCTGTTAACTGTTGTGTTTGTTTTTACTAATAGGTTTGTATCAGAACGTCTGTCGGAATATTTAATCCGTTATGCAATTGACGAATCATTTCTAATGATAATTTTCTTTTTCGGTTTAGAATTTCACTTGCACGACTTTTAAATCCAACAATTTTTGCCAAATCGTTTTGATTGTAACCCATTTGTTCCATTCGGAATTTTATTGCTTCGATTGGATCGGGTAAACCAATCGGAAAATGTTCATTTTCATATTGGTCAATTAACATTCCCAAAAGCTCTAATTCATCGCCTTGTTCAGTGCCTCTTTTTGCGTCAAAAATTATTTCAAGTCTTTCCAATGCTTGATTATAATCGTTTTCTGTTTTTATAAGATTTATGTTCATAATCTAAATTGTGTTTGCGTTAATTTTATCATATTCTGCGTGAGTTCCAATAAATCGAATCCAAACCATTTGATATTCATAACTTATTTTCACTATCAATCTGTAATTATTTCCTTTTATATTAAAAATTACTCGATTTTCATTCAGAATACTTGCGCTTGGATATTCTTCTTTTATTTGGTTCGGATTTTCCCATTCGGCTTTTTCGGCTTCACGAAACCACGCTTTTAATTGTTGTTCACAATCTTCGTGCTTTTCCCAAAATTCTCTTAATATTTTTTTCGCAACTACTCTCAAATCTTTTTTTACAAAGATATAAATTATTTACCAATTTGGTAATAATTCATATTTTATTTTTCAGATTTCAGTTTTCTGCAGTTTTTTTGGGAACATAACAGTTAACGTCTCGTGGCTTGGCGTCAGTTGGGGATTTGGTTAGCCAAATGTATAAATTAAAGACCAAACTTCCAAGTACAAAACTAACTTTAAAGTTAGCCTAAAACCCCAATTGCGCCAAACCGCTGTTGTGTGCTGTATTTTTTTTTTACCACAACATTTTTTCTTGTAATTCAGCGTTCCAAAAATTTCCAGTTTCCATTTCGGTTTCTATAAGTTTAAATATTCCGTTTGCTGAAAATTCAGTTGATAATGGCGCACCTTTGGTTGATAATTTTGTATTTACCCAACCTGGATGAATTGAGTTTACATCAATATTTCTGTTTTTCAATCTTGCAGACAAAGTTTTTGTATACATATTCAAAGCAGATTTCGACATTCTGTATGCTGTTGAATCAATTTTGGATATTATGTTCAACGTTGCCATAATTGAAGAAATATTTAAAATTTTCCCATTTTGATTTACTAAATCTAAAATTGTTTCAGTGAAATTTACAAGTCCGAAAACGTTAGTTTCAAAAGTTGATCTCAAACTTTCTAAATCTGGTTCGGTTTTATCCAAATCTGGCGCAATTCCAGCATTGTTTACCAAAATATCTATTCCGTTAAATTTAGTTCTAATAATTGAGTTTACATTTTCGATTGATTTTTGATTAGTTAAATCCAATTCCACGACAAATAAGTTTTCAGATTTAATATTTTCAATTTTTCCATTTCTAGAAGTTCCAATTACAAAATAACTTTCAGCAATTAGTTTTTCCGCTAACGCATTTCCTATTCCAGAATTTGCTCCAGTAATTAGCACAATTTTATTTTTTAAATTCATTTTTCTTTTTCAGTATTTTTTTCAGCAATATAGCACACAACGTCTCGTGGCTTGCAGAAGTTGGGGATTTGATTAGCCCAAACTTTCAGTAAATCACTGACCACAAAAGTACAAAACAATGTGTAAGTTCAAGACCAAAACCCCAATTTTTGCAAACCGCTGTTGGCAGATAGTGCCTTTATTTAGTAAGTTTTGGTAATCCAATTCTTTTCAAAACATCGTTTGCTTTTGCTAACTTTTCAGGAAACAAAACTATGTTTTTGTATTTTTCCAACGATTTGTCAATTACTACAATCGGTGTTTTTCTTTTATTTAATTCTTCTATTGTCATAATATTCATTTTAAACGTTTTTTCTTTTTACTACAAATCCTTCAAAATCTGTGCCTTTGTCAAATACACACCAATTATTTCCTAATTCTCCATATATTTCAAAATCATTTTCCACTTCATTCAGATATTTATTTATTCCCATTCGGTATAATCTTGTTCTTGCTTCTGTACTTCCTGTTGCATAAACCCAAGCATCAGGATTTATATCTGTAAATGCGTAAACAGCAGAAACTACTGTTGCTAAAACTTTTTCAGTATCATTATTATTAGTAACAATTAAATCATTTATTTTCCCTGTTTTTTCATCTTTATCTCCAAATGCTAAATTATAAAAACCTTTTAAATTCGTTTCTTTTATTTCTATTATTTTAGGAATTCTACCTTTTGGACCTTCACTAATAAAATTAAAAACTGTTAAATCTTGTTCGGCGTTTAGTTGGTATTTTGGATTTGTCATAAATTTGATTTTGTACATTACAAATTTACAAAAAATGTTTCAATTGGAAGAGATTTTTTCTTTTTTACGATTTTTTCGGGCATTTCTGCTAACGCTTCGTGGCTTGGCGTCAGGAACGGATTGGAACGCCTAAACTATCGAGTTTGCCAAGACTTTCTAGTACACACGATGTTGCGAACAAACCTAATGCCGTTCTTGCGCCAAACCGCTGTTGTGCGTTCGGGTTTTGTACTAACTTTTTAAAATAATTAACAAACTTTTTAATCTACAATATTATGAATGAAAAAATAAAAGAAGTTCAACAATACTTCAAAAGTAAAATTTTAAACCACCAATTTTCCATTTTAGACACTACGGAATTTGTTTTAAAAATTGAAATAGATAAACAATATGTTTTTAATATTTGGGTTGGTAATTTTGACATTCCTCATTTGAGATACATTTATGAAGGTTCATTTATGATGTTAGAATTTAACAAAAAAGAAAGCATTAAAATCCATTCTATTTTGAAAGAAAATTATACAGCATTTCAAAAAGATGTATTATTTGAGACAAAAAAGCAGAAATTTGAAAAATTAAAAAAAGAATTAGGATATTAGTTTCTATTTCGGTTCTCTCAACCTGACGCACAACGTCTCGTGGCTTGGCGTCAGTTGGGGATTTGGTTAGCCAAATGTATAAATAAAAAACCAACTTCCAAGTACAAAACCAACTTTAAAGTTTGCC
>JAYWGV010000109.1:0-3943 GCA_043778105.1 Bacteroidota bacterium | reverse complement strand
AAACTGAAAACTGAAAACTGAAAACTGAAAACTGAAAACTGAAAACTGAAAACTGAAAACTGAAAACTGAAAACTGAAAACTACTTACTTGGTTTTTTAGTCAATTTGCTACTGTCAATAAATTTTTTCATGTCAATTTTTTGGGTTCCAAATAATTCAATTTCTGATGTTCCAGAAGCTTCGATATTTATATTTTCACTAACATTGACAATTGCATTCGAATCGTCTTCGGTAATCAAAGTCAATGATTTAATTGCTAATTTTTTTCCTCGAAAGTCAGTATCATTACTCATTCTCAATTTCATTTCGCCTGCATCGCCTTCAATTTCAGAAATGGCATTTTGGTACAAATCTAGTTTTAATGTTCCTGATGATAATAATGCTTTAGCGAATGAACCTTTGCTTAATTCAATTACTGTATTTTCGGATTTTATGCTCATTTCGGCACGAGTCTTGTCATTTGCTACAAGCGAAAAATTCTTGGTTTTGGCGTTTAATATTAATTTTGAATAATCAAATGATTTGAACGTTATATCGTCTAACTCTATGGTAGCCAATGCTGTAACCGATGATTCTAATCTGCTGATTATTGTTCTTAATGCCGATGTATAATTAATTCTAACTTGAAATTTTTTGAAACTACCAATGTTTTTAGCCATGTTCAAGCTTAGAGTTGTTCCGTTTAAAGTGATTCCTAATGCTTCATGAATGTTATCATCTGCCTCGATTTCTATCGAACATTTATCGCCTTTTACGATAGTTATTTGCAAATCATCGGTAACTTCTATAACGTCAAAATCGCCAACAATTTTGGTTTCGAGCGTGACTTTTTTGGAACCTTTGATCTTTTCTTTTTTCTGAGAAAAAATGCTAAAAGTTATTAATAATAATGCAAAAAGAATAGTAGTTTTTTTCATTTGATGGAGAATTTATTTGATGCAAATATAAATAAAAACATTAATATCGGATAAAAAACCAACATGAATGCTTGAATTTTAATCAATATTTTGTTGTTTAAATTAAAAACAATATTTTAGCAAAAAATTAACCGAAATTTTAATGAATTCTAGATCAGAAAAAATTAGTTTACTTTCAGAAATGATTGCATTTGCATTGGTAGATGGCGAATTGCACGATAAAGAATATGATTTTCTTTATTTATTGTCGCAAGAATTTAATATTGAAAAACCTGCTTTCTTAGATTTATTTCGAAAAAGAGACAAAATTATTCCAATAAAAAATGGATTTAATAGAGTTGTTCATTTTTATCAATTGTCACTTTTAATGTATTGTGACGATATTATTCATAAATATGAAGATGTTTCGATACACAAAATCGGACTCAAACTAGGCTTGAATCCGATTGCTATGAATCGTGTTTTGGGTCTAATGAAATGCGCACCAAACCACATTATTGCTCCCGAAAAAGTAATTTGTATTTTCGAAGAACAGTTAAATTAAGGATTAATAACAACTCGTTTGAAGCTGCCAGAAACCGAATTTATTCCCAAATCACTATTCCCAGCAGTTAAATCAAAACTACCAGAAATTTTACTTCCATCGTTTTCAATAATAGTAACTGTACCAGAAATTGCTGTCCAAACACTAGTTTGTGCTGGTCTTGTGTATTTGAAAGTGTTGCCGCTGCCAATGGCGTAAGTTCCAATTGCTAAAGATGTTAAGTTAATTTCTACAACATTTACAGCTGCATTGTTTCCGAAAATCTTTTTGGTTGATGCATTCGCAAATGGATTTGTAACTGTACTTCTTGATGCTGCGCCACCTTCGGCATATTCGAAAATGGCAGGTTCGACAATTACTGCGGGCGTTTCTTCATCTCTATCGCAAGAAATTAGTAAAAATGTTAGCAAGAATATTGCTAAAACTGATTTTAAAATTGTTGTTTTCATTGGTGTTTTGGTTTTAATTTTGTTAAAAATAATTAGAAATTTTCTTGAAATGTTTAAATTTTGTCAAATCGAGCGCTGTCGAGATTCAAAAATTGTTCTCGACTGCGCTCGAACTGACAGCAAGATTGTTATTTTCATAATTTGATAACTTGAAATGCTACTCGTCGGTTTTGTTTTTTGTTATCTTCAGAATTATTTTCGGCAATTGGGTCAGATTCGCCTTTTCCGTTGGTTTCGAATCGTGATTTCGATAATCCATAATTTGATACAAAATAATTCGCAACAGCTTCGGAACGTTTTTCTGATAATTTTTGGTTGTCGTTTTCGTTTCCGTCGCCATCGGTGTGCCCAGTTATGCTTACTTTAATGTTTGCATTTTCTTGCAAGGCTTTGCCTAAATCGTCTAAAACTTTTTTGCTAGAAGGTTTTATTGTTGCTTTGTTGGTATCAAATAATATTTCGTTGGTTACAAAATTGCCAGTTTCTAAAAGTTGATGTCTTGTATCTTTTCCTGCTTCGGCAAGTTTAAGATTTGTAATGAAAAACTTATCGGTTGTGTTTTTATACGTTCCAATAAAAAAGATAATTTGGTTGTAATTGGCGTCGGTAAATGCCATTGGCAAATCCCAGAATTTTTTGCCATCGACATACATTCTAAATCGGTTTTTTTGTCGCCAAACTTGCACTCTGACTGAATTGTTTACATTACTATAATTTGCAATATCAACTCTATTTTTTATGATTTCTTTATTCTCAGATCGAACAAAAACTTCACTTCTGCCTTTTGCCGATAATGAATTTGATGGATGAACATTAAATATTACGGCTTCTTTTCGTTTGTAGGTTGTATTCCAAACATAATCTACTTTGGTTTTTTTTTCGGTAAAAACAACGTTTAATGGCGACGAATAAAAACTAAATTTATCGGTTGTAGTGACATCAAATTCAAAGGTGAAATTTTCTGGCAAATTTGAAATTTTCAACGGCGAAAAACTTCCTTTATCAGAAATTTGTAACCATTTTGTGCTGATTCCATCAAAATTTACGATTTCGCCGCTGCTGTTTGTAAACCAATTTACAGGAAAATCGCCAATAGCATCAAGACTGAAATTTTCTTCGAATAGAATTTTAGTTCCCGAAATAAAATCAGAATTGGTTTGAGAAATTCTGTTTTTAGAATTAGATTCGTTAGTAGCTGTTGAACTGTTTTTCGAAGATGATTTTTTATTATTCAAAACTTCATCCATACCATCGTTGGTAGTTTTCGTAGCTTTTTGTTCTACTTTTCTTTCAATGGCTCTTTCGGTTGCTTTCTCGGCTTTTTTAGCCAATTTTTCAAAAAATTGAGCGTTTGATTTTAGAGAAAAGAATAAAGAAAAAAGAACCAAGAATATTTTTTGATATTTTTTCATAATTTATTGTATTAGTCCTGATTTGAATGAGCCCTCGGTGATAATTTTTGCAGCATCAGTACAAAATGATGTTCTTTTGCCTGTAAACGAAAATGTTCCCGAAATTTCGGTAGCAGATAATGCACTTATTGTTATAGTTCCTGTTGCTGCTGAACAGCTATTTACTCTCCATATTGAAGTTGCTGAACTTGCATCGCTGTATGACATCCTTATTACATAATCTGTAGCAGCTGGAGCTGGATAAGTGTATGTTCCAATTCCAGTAGGACGATTTATTATCAGTTCAAAACTTCTATTGTCTGGAATTGTACTTGAAATTGTTAATCTATCTGTATTATTCGCAGCTAAAACTTGACCTGGAACTGCATCATATTGTACTCCATCAATTTTGGCTTTTAAAAAATAATCAAAAGTTGTAATTGGATTAGCAGGATTTGGTTCATCATCATTTCCGCAAGAAAATGTTAATAAGATAATAAATAAAATTGCAATTTTGGTTTTAAGTGTTTTCATAATTTTTAATTATATTAAACCGAATAAATATCCTTACATCCTGAAAAGTTTTCCTGAACAACTTTGACAAAGTTTTAAACTTTGTCAAAGATTATTGTAATAAAATAT
>JAYWGV010000108.1:0-18042 GCA_043778105.1 Bacteroidota bacterium | reverse complement strand
GATATAGAAGTCAAACCAACTATAAAAGGCATTCAAGAAGGTCGTGACGAGGTTTTGGATAGAGCTTTAAAATTTATTGAAACTGGTAAGTAAATTTTTTAAATATATTTTCTAACCAATTAATTTCATTGACTTATTGCATAATTTCTAATAAAATTGTTTTTTATGGGTAACAATATCAAACCTAAATTGATATACCTGTATATAAACAATTTAAAAATTAGAAATTATGAACAATTCTATTAAAAATCTAGGTCTATTAGCAACAGCGTTAATAACATTAGCAAGTTGCTCTAAAAATGATGAACCAGTAACCGAAAATCCTGCAAAAATTCCAACAGCAACCGAGTTTGGTTCGGTTCGAGAAAAAGCTTTGCAAGCAATGACACAATCTTTTACAGCAACTGGTGGCACTGGAGTTGTATCTTTAACATCGGCAAAAGGTGTAACAATTAAAGTAAATACTAATAATTTAACCAAAAACGGAAATCCTTTAACTGGAACATTTGACATAAAATATGTAGAAATATTTCAAAAAGGTCAAATGCTTGCGGCAAATAAATCGACAATGGGAAAAATGCCCGACGGTGTAAACCAAAGCATCATGAAATCGGGCGGAGAATTCTATATAAACGCAACTCAAGGTGGTGTTCAACTTGCAACTACAGGAGTTATGGGAACATTAAAACTTGAAGTTCCAGCAACTTTAACTGGTGCGATTGATACATTAATGACTTTTTGGACGGGTGTAACTACCGATCCTGAAAACATTGTTTGGGAACGAAAAGATGGTGGCGCAGTTGGTTTTAATCAAGTGCCAACGGGCGGAACTAGCGGTTACAATGTCACATTTGGTAATTTTGGTTGGTCTAATATTGATAGATTATACAATTTGCCCGGCGTAAAAACTCAAATTCTAGCAACTGTTCCAACTGGATATAACGAAACTAATAGCGCAATTTATTTTTCGGTTGATAACGAAGTAACCAATCAATTAGCAAAATTCGATGTTTATAATCCAACAACATTGCAATTTAGTGAACATTACGGTCAAGTTCCTGTTGGATTGGCTTGTCATATTATTTTCGCATCGGCAGAAGGTTCTCAATGGCGATATGCTGTAAAAGGTGTCACAATTTCGGCAGGCGCAGTTTATAACTTTACGCTTTCAGAAACTCAAGTTGGCAGCGAAGGACAGATGGTTGCCGCAATTAATGCCATTCAATAATATAAAAATGATTGTTAGTTTAGTTTGTTTTTTTTGTAAAAGCGATGTTTAATGCATCGCTTTTTTTTTTGGCGAATGCAATTAAAAAAACCTATCGAATTTTAAAATTGAAATGTTTTTTTTTGGATATATAAAATGTTTTCTAGATCTTGAAAGTTACAACTGGTCTTTTAGCGTGATTAACAATATCTTCACTAATGCTACCATTAAAAAAATGCGAAATTCCTTTTCGACCATGCGTACTAATTCCAATTAAATCCGCATTTACTTTATTGGCATAATTCAAAATCCCTTTTTCGCGAGTCGTGTCATTATATATATGAGTAGAATAATTTTTTAATTGATAATTAGCTACAAAATCAGTCAGAACTTTTTCTAGCTGCGCTGTTGTTCTAAAATTATTAGGCGTATTAATAATTACAAGGTGCAATTCAGATTCAAATTTATCTGCAAACTCAATGACTTTTTCGAAAGGTTTTTTAATTTCGTCACAAAAATCTGATGCAAAAACGAATTTATCAACATTAAAATTATTCATTTCTTTCTTGACAACCAGAACTGGCACATCAGAAAAACGAACTACTTTTTCGGTATTTGAACCTATAAATAATTCTTGAAAACCACTAGCACCATGCGAACCCATGACGATTAAATCAATATCATTTTTCTTGGTAATATTTATAATTCCTTCGAAAGTTTTCTCAAAAGTAACAATTTCCGAAACTTCAATTCCTTCAAGATATTCCGCATCCATTAACTCTTCAAGAGTTTCGATTGCTTTATTTTTAAAAAACATCAATTCAGGAATATTGTGTCCAGAATTTACAGTGTCGCCGCCTTGTCCAGGCAATTCTAGCATGTGCAAAAGAATAATTTCGCCATTGTTTTTTTTTGCAATTTGTGCAGCTACTTTCAAAGCATGTTCGGCGTGTTCAGAAAAATCGGTTGGAATTAAAATACGTTTCATAAGTAGTTAGTTATAATTAAATAATCAGTGAATTGAAACTTTTTATAAAGGTAATAAATTATTAATTATAATATGATTTTTATTATTTGAAAAAATGTACTACATTTGCACCAATATTGCTTAAAATAGAATTAATGAGGGAAGCAATGCTTCCCTCTTTTTATAAAATATGGCGTTCAAAGATCAAGTTTTAAAATTGCTAAACCAAGGACTATTAGAAAAAGATTACCTTTTTCTAGTTGATCTAACAATTACCGATGCTATGAAAGTTATTGTAACTCTTGATGGCGATGGTGGCGTAGTTTTGCAAGATTGTATAGACATTAGTCGCGCAATCGAAAATAATTTAGATCGTGAAGAGCAAGATTATTCATTAGAAGTTGCATCATTTGGCGTAGGTTCTCCATTAAAATTAGTAAGACAATATATTAATAATATAGGTAGAATGTTAATAGTAGACTTGGAAAATGAAACTATAGAGGCAAAATTGACACATGCTAACGACGAATTTATAACACTTTCGTGGATAGCAAGAGAACCAAAAAAAATAGGTAAAGGAAAAGAAACGGTCAATAAAGTACAAGAAATTCTTTACACAGATATAAAACAAGCAGTTGTTACAGTAACATTTTAATTTAAGAATAGGGCATGGAAAATTTAGCATTAATCGATTCGTTTTCAGAGTTTAAAGACGATAAACTTATTGATCGCGTAACGCTTATGGCGATTTTAGAAGATGTATTTAGAAATGCATTGAAGAAAAAATTTGGATCAGATGATAATTTCGATATTATTATCAATCCAGATAAAGGTGATATGGAAATTTGGCAAAGAAGAGTTATCGTTGCCGACGATGATTTAGATTTAGATCACCTAGAAATTACATTAACCGATGCAAGAAAAATTGAACCCGATTTCGAAATTGGAGAAGAAGTTTCTGAAGAAGTAAAATTGATAGATTTAGGTCGAAGAGCGATTTTGGCTCTGCGTCAGAATTTAATTTCTAAGATACATGAACACGACAATACCAATCTTTATAAACAATTTAAAGATTTAATTGGCGATATTTATACAGCAGAAGTTCATCATGTTCGTCCAAGAGTTGTTATATTAATGGACGACGATGGAAACGAAATCGTGTTACCAAAAGAAAAACAAATTCCGTCTGACTTTTTCCGTAAAGGTGATAATGTTCGTGGAATAATAGAATCGGTTGAGTTAAAAGGAAACAAACCATCTATTATAATGTCTAGAACATCAGAATTGTTTTTAGAAAAATTATTCGAACAAGAAATTCCAGAAGTTTTCGATGGATTAATATTAGTAAAAAAAGTAGTAAGAATTCCTGGAGAAAAAGCGAAAGTTGCAGTAGATTCTTACGACGATAGAATTGATCCAGTTGGCGCATGTGTAGGTATGAAAGGATCAAGAATCCACGGAATTGTTCGTGAATTAGGTAACGAGAATATTGATGTTATAAATTATACAACCAATATTCAACTGTTTATTACTCGCGCTTTAAGTCCAGCCAAAGTATCTTCTATTAAAATAAATGAAGAGACTAAAAGAGCTGAGGTTTTCTTGAAACTTGAAGAAGTTTCTAAAGCAATTGGTCGAGGTGGACACAACATTCGTCTTGCAGGACAATTAACTGGATATGAGTTAGATGTTATCCGCGAAGGTGACACACCTGGAACAACTGCCGATGATGATGATGTTGAGTTAACCGAATTTTCTGATGAAATCGAAGCATGGGTTATCGAAGAATTTGCAAAAATTGGTCTTGATACTGCAAAAAGTATCTTGAAACAAGATGTAGCCGATTTAGCAAGAAGAACCGATCTTGAAGAAGAAACAATCGAAGATGTAATGCGAATTTTAAAAGAAGAATTTGACAGCTAGATTTTGAATAAATTGAAATAAAACTTTTAAAGAATTAATTTTTAATGAAACTTAATTCTGTAATCGTTCTAAAAAATTAATGATTAAAAACAATAAAATTGCGTTTTTTTATTTGACAGTAAAAAAATTGGATCAGTCGAATTCGAAATATTTGAATTTGATAAAATAATAAAAAAGTAAATTAATAAGGTTATATGTCTGAAGAAAAAATTATCAGAATAAGCAAAGTTTTAGCAGAATTGAACATTTCGTTTAGTACAGCATTTGACGCACTAAAGTCGAAAGGAATAGCTATTGATGCAAATCCGAATGTGAAAATTTCAGACGACGCATACACAGTTCTGTGTAAAGAATTTGCTGGTGATAAAGGTAACAAAGCAGCATCTGCGGAAGTTAACGAAGAAAAAAAGAAAGAAAAAGAAGCAATACGTTTAGAACGCGAGAAAGAAATCGACGAAAAACGAGTTGCCGATGAAGAGCGTTTGCGTTTAGAGACAATCAAAGCTAAAGCTGTTGTAAATGGACCAGTTCAAGTAGGAACAATCGATTTGAATCCGAAACCAGCAGTAAAAGTAGTTCCAACTCCAGTAGAAGTTGCTAAGCCAGTTGCATCCAAAGAACTAGTTCAAGAAGTTGCTCCAGAAAAAATTGACAACCGAGTTAAACTTGACAAGCCACAAGTTCAACCAGGCAAAGCAATAATTGGAAAATCTTCAAATAAATCGGCACCAATAAAAATCGAAGCCGAAAAAGCTCCTGAACCTAAAAAGAAAGAAGTAATTGTTCCAGAAGTTGTTATTCCAGACGAATACAATACACAATACACGAAACTTTCGGGCGCAACTTTAACAGGTCAAACTATTGATTTATCGCAGTTCAATAAACCTAAAAAAACAACTCCACCAAAAATTGTTCCTAACAAACCTGGCGTTCCAGGAGCGGCTGGTGCAGCTGGTGCGAATGCAAATAAAAATAAACGAAAAAGAATTCCAACAAAACCCGGAGCACCAGGCGCACCTAGAACGCCAGGAAATGCAACTGGAGGAGTTTTTATTAACCGAAACACAGGTGCAGGCGCAGCTGGTGGTGCGGCAAGACCAGGATTTGTAAGAGGCAATCGCCCAGCAATTACTGCAAAAGTAGAACCAACCGAAGAAGATGTAAAAAATCAAATTCGTGAAACTTTAGAAAAACTTCAAGGAAAAGGAAGCAAATCTAAAGCTGCGAAATATAGACGAGATAAAAGAGACACGCACCGTCAAAAATCTGATGATGAACAACGTGCAATCGATGAAGGTAGCAAAACTATCAAAGTAACAGAATTTGTAACTGTTGGTGAGGTTGCAACAATGATGGATGTGCCAATTACCAAAGTTATTGGTACTTGCATGATGCTTGGAATAATGGTAACCATGAACCAACGTCTTGATGCAGAAACATTGACAATTGTTGCCGATGAATTTGGTTTCGAAGTAGAATTTATTTCAACCGAACTAGAAGATGCTGTAAATGTTATTGAAGATGCCGAAGAAGACAAACTTTTCAGAGCACCTATTGTTACTGTAATGGGTCACGTCGATCACGGTAAAACATCTTTACTAGATTATATTCGTCAAGAAAACGTAATCGCTGGCGAATCTGGAGGAATCACACAACATATTGGTGCTTATGGAGTTACTTTGGAAAGCGGACAAAAAATAGCATTTTTAGACACACCAGGTCACGAAGCGTTTACCGCAATGCGTGCACGTGGAGCTCAAGTTACCGATATTGCAATCATTGTAATCGCTGCCGATGATGACATAATGCCACAAACCAAAGAAGCAATTTCTCACGCGCAAGCGGCGAATGTGCCAATTATATTTGCTATAAATAAAATCGATAAGCCAAATGCTAATGTCGAAAAAATAAAAGAAAAATTAGCAGGAATGAACTTGCTAGTTGAAGATTGGGGCGGAAAAATTCAGTCTCACGATATTTCTGCAAAAGTAGGAACTGGTGTAAAAGAATTACTTGAAAAAGTATTGCTAGAAGCCGAATTACTTGACTTGAAAGCCAATCCAAATAGAACTGCCACAGGAACAGTTGTTGAAGCATTCCTTGACAAAGGAAAAGGATATATGTCAACAATTTTAATTCAAAATGGAACTTTGAAAGTAGGCGATTATATGCTTGCAGGAAAACACCACGGAAAAATCAAAGCAATGCAAGATGAACGTGGTAATATTGTTAAAGAAGCAGGACCATCGACGCCAGTATCAGTTTTAGGATTGGACGGTTCGGCAACTGCTGGAGATAAATTTACAGTTTTCTCTGATGAAAAAGAAGCCAAACAAATTGCTGCAAAACGTACACAATTAATGCGTGAGCAATCGGTTCGAGTGCAACGTCACATTACGTTGGACGAAATTGGTCGTCGTATTGCATTGGGTCAATTTAAAGAATTAAATATAATCTTGAAAGGTGATGTTGATGGTTCGGTTGAAGCATTATCAGACTCATTCTCGAAATTATCGACACCAGAAATTCAGGTTAATATTATCCACAAAGGTGTTGGAGCAATTACCGAAACCGATGTAATGTTAGCATCAGCATCTGATGCGATTATTATCGGATTTAATGTTCGTCCTGCAGGAAATGCAAGACAATTGGCCGATAAAGAGGAAATTGATATTAGATATTACTCAATTATATATGCAGCTATCGATGATTTGAAAGATGCAATGGAAGGCATGTTGGCACCAGAAATGAAAGAAGAAATTTTAGGTACAGCCGAAATTCGAGAAATTTTCAAAATCTCGAAAGTAGGTTCAATCGCAGGATCGATGGTTATGGACGGAAAAATTGTCAAAAATGCCAAAATGCGTTTGATTCGTGATGGTGTGGTTATTCACACTGGCGAATTGGTTGCCTTGAAACGTTTCAAAGATGATGTTCGTGATGTTGCCAAAGGATATGACTGTGGTATTCAAATAAAAGGTTTCAATGAAATCGAAGAACGTGATGTTATTGAATCATTCCACGAAGTTGCAATTAAGAAAAAATTGAAATAAAATTTTATTGAAAATAAAAAACGCCTCAAGTGAAAGTTTGGGGCGTTTATTTTTTAGGAATTATTAAACCCAGATTACGCAATAGAAATCTAATCCAATTCATAGCTAACTAAAAACCAAGTACTTATTCATTTTTTTCAATATTGAAATATAACATATTCCTTCATTTAAAAAATTCCGTTAGTACTCGATTTTATTGTATAAATAAATTTCACAACGAAGTCTATTGCGTAAACTGGGTTCAACATTAAATAACCATTTCAGGAATTTCTCCTTCAATAATTAATTCGGCTTCGGTGGAAGCGATGATATGTTCGACCGTAACATTTGGTGCACGTTCCAAGAGTTTAAATCCTTTTGGTGTAATTTCTAATACAGCCAATTCGGTTACGACTTTTTTCACACAACCAACACCTGTTAGTGGCAAAGTACATTTTTTTAGGATTTTGCTTTCGCCTGCTTTATTCACGTGCATCATTGCAACGATAATGTTTTCTGCCGATGCAACCAAATCCATTGCTCCGCCCATTCCTTTGACCATTTTTCCGGGAATTTTCCAATTTGCAATATCGCCATTTTCCGAAACTTCCATTGCGCCCAAAATTGTTAAATCGACGTGTTGACCACGAATCATTCCGAAACTAAAAGCGGAATCGAAAAAACTCGCACCAGGCAAAGTTGTGATAGTTTGCTTTCCGGCATTGATTAAATCGGCATCTTCTTCGCCTTCAAATGGAAAAGGCCCCATTCCTAAAACGCCATTCTCTGATTGAAATTCAACCGAAATGTCTTTTCTGACATAATTGGCAACTAGAGTTGGAATGCCAATACCGAGATTTACAAAATAATTATTTTGAACTTCTTTGGCGATTCGCTGTGCGATTTGTTCTTTGGTAAGCATATTTTAAAATTTTATTAATATCTGGAAGTATCCGGAAATAGTTTGCGAAACTTCAGTTACTTTTAAGAAGTTTAAGTACATTATATAAACCAATTAATTAATTAGTATGTTATGCATAATTTTAATTAAACAAAAATCATATTAGGAAGTATCTGGAAATATTTTATTAATTTATTTCCACAAAACTATATTCAGTATTTCTTGCATTTCCTCTTGATTTGACGTATTTATTTTCTTTTAATATTTTCAAATCATTTCTAACTGTTCTATCTGTTACTTTTTCTTTGAGTTGTTCTGATATTGAACTTGCATCGATAAAGTTGTTCTGTTGGATAATACTTAAAATCTGTATTTGCCGTTTATTTAGTTCAAAATTTGCTGTATTTCTTTTAGTTTTATTTTTTTCAGAAAATAAAGTCAAAGTTGTGTAACCATTTTGCTCTATCCATTCAGGAGATTTTAAACCAAAATCTACAAATCTTTCTTTAATAAGAGATAATCCTCGACCTTGTTTTTCCATTTTTCCTCTTAAAAAAAACATATGTGCTATAATTGGATTGCGTAAAACGGAATGATGAGCTTTGATAGTACTTTTGCCACTGATGATATTTGCAGGAATTTCACCAGAATTAATAATTTCAATTTTATTAGGATAGATATTTATTGTAACATCTCCAGAAAAATCACTATAGTCTCTATGAACCAATGCATTAACAATTGCTTCATCTATAGCGTCTAAAGGATATTTTTCTTTAGAAACTCTATCCCAATTACTATTTAAAAACTCGTTAATTATTGGAATATTTGCTTTGAAATATTCTTGAATTGTTTGAAAAGCAATAAAAATATTATCTTCAATTAAAATTACATCACTATATTCAGAACCTGTTTTGCCGAACGGCATTACAGTTATTCTTATTCTGCATTGAGGTAAAAATTTAACGGGTTCATTTCCAAATAAAATTATTGCACCATTTTTTACTGCTTCTAAATCAAGTAATTGAAAATAACTTAAAAAAGCTTCTTCGTTAATAGGTAAATTATTATTTCTACCTATTTTATTGGCTTCAATAATAGTTTTATTAATTTCATCATTATTCAAATTATCTAAGGTTGCATCAATTACTGATAATTTTTCCCATGTTGAATTATAAATATTTGGTGAACGTAACATCATACTAATATCATCTGGACTTGCTTTTCTGTTTTGGTTTCCAATTCTTACATAAAAAATGCTGTCTAAAGAATAAGGTTGTCTAGAACCTTTTAAAATATTTATAAGAACGACTTTCTTTTGTTTATATATTTCACTTTGAATATAAACAAGTGGTCTTGGAAAAATATGATCAGCAATATTATTTTCTAATTCAGATAGGTTGCTTTCAGTAAAGTCTTGAATACCTATTAAACTATTTTTAGAATGACCAATTAAAATCCAACCTCCATTAGTATTTAAAAATGAACAAATTGAAGTTAATATTTCAATAATATTAAATGTTTCAATAAATTCAATTTGAATATCTTTTTTTTGTTTTAATAAGTCATCTATGAATGAATTTTTACTCATCTTTATTTGATTTATCTATTAGTTTTCTAATCCTTTTGGGATATTTAAATTGACTTTCCAAATGCATTTTTATATTTTCGAAATCGAAGTATTCTTGAACCCAATTTCCAGTTCTTTTTGATGCGTCTTTTTGATTTTCTTGAATTGCTAAACTATACAATTTTATACAGTTAACATCCATTACCTTGTTGTTTTCGAATGAAATATCGTTAAAACTTATACTTTTACTTGTGCTATCCTCAATTATAAAAGCACCTCTAAAAAATGATCTTGCAAATACAACTCTATAATCAGCTAAAACAAATCGTGGGATTTGTCTATCGATTGCTGTTTCAAATTCCTGATAAGTAATTGATTTATCACCTTTTTTAAGAATTCCAGAACCAGAGTCTGGACGAATAAATCCTAAAAACACATCTGTCTCTTTTACTCCATTAATACAAATATCTTTATTAGATTCGCTACTGTCTAATGGAATAGTTCCTTTGTGCGACATGTAAACATCATACCCTAAATTATCAAGTTATTCATAAATTTTGTCTAATTGAAACTCAAAATCACGAACTGTTGAAGCTACAAATATTTTTATACCATTTCTTTTAGCTATCATACATTTTCTAATTATCTAATTCTAACCGTTCGCTGCTCAATGCGTTTTTCATAATTTTCGCCTTGAAAAATGCGCTGTACTAAAATTCCTGGAATATGAATTTGGTTCGGGTCAAGTTGTCCAGCTTCGACCAATTCTTCGACTTCGGCAATTGTTATTTTAGATGCGCCACACATGCTTGGGTTAAAATTTCTAGCAGTGCCTTTAAAAACAAGGTTGCCCGCAGTATCGCCTTTCCAAGCTTTTACAATCGAAAAATCTGATTTAAAAGCGTGTTCCATAACGTGCATTTTACTATTGAATTCTCGGGTTTCTTTGCCAATTGCAACTTCGGTTCCGAATCCTGCCGGTGTAAAAAATGCTGGAATTCCTGCTTGTGCCGACCTGCAACGTTCGGCTAATGTGCCTTGTGGAATGAGTTCTACGTCGAGTTCGCCCGATAGCATTTGACGTTCGAATTCGGCATTTTCGCCCACATAAGACGATATCATCTTTTTGATTTGTTTTTTTTGAAGTAACAACCCAAGTCCGAAATCGTCAACGCCAGCATTATTCGAAATACAAGTTAAATCGTTTGTTCCTTTTTTGACCAATTCGGCTATTGAGTTTTCTGGAATGCCACACAATCCAAATCCACCAAGCATGATAGTATTTCCATTTTCGATTCCGGATAATGCTTCTTGAACGTTATTAACTTTTTTATTGATCATTTTTTAAACTAGTATGATTTATTTTGGATGTATTTATCTTAAAATATATAAGTCCCGAAGATTCGAGATAAGAAAATATAATCTTTTTGGTAAATGTACTTAGTTTAAATCAAAATAAAAAATTGGTTGCGCCACGATTTTAAATTAAATTTAAATTCATTTTACTAAATTTGTATTTTAAATTTTATTATTATGTCAATAGTTTATAATTTTTCGGATTTGGATTTAAGCAAAACTTATAATTATTCAGATTATTTAAATTGGCGATTTAATGAACGAGTTGAACTAATCAAAGGATTTATTTTAAAAATGAGTCCAGCACCAAGTTCGGCACATCAAACGGTTTCTAATAATTTATCGGGGGTTTTTTATGAAAATTTAAAAAGAAAACCTTATAGAGTTTTTAATGCACCGTTTGATGTTCGACTGCCAATAAAATCCGAAAAAAAGGACACTACTGTTGTTCAACCTGATCTATGTATTGTTTGCGATGAAAACAAAATTGACAAAAAGGGTTGCAATGGCGTTCCGGATTTAATAGTCGAAATAATTTCGCCCAACAATAGCAAACACGATGTTGACACCAAATTCAAATTGTATCAAGAAGCTGGTGTTCTAGAATATTGGTTAGTAGAACCTTATGAAAAATTGTTGTTTATATATACGTTAACCAACGGTTTGTTTATTGGTCTAAAACCACAAACTGAAGACGAATATATTAATAGTCCTCTTTTTCCAGATCTAAAAATTGCATTAGAAGACGTTTTTTATAAAGTTTAATTTTTTTAATACTGAAACCTCTCATTGAAAATTGCAATTAATTATTTGTTTTTCAAAACAGCAATTTACTCACGCAGTCGCTTAATTTCAAGATTTTTTAATTTGTAGTTGTTTTCTAATTTGGCGTTGTATTTAATAATAATGTCAAAAACATTTTGTGGAATGTTTTAAAAATTTAATCTATCGACACTCCATTGTTATAAATATATTCAGGCGATATGTCATAATTCCACATTTCATTCGATTTAGAAATTATAAGATTTTCCCAATAAAGTTCACCCATTGTTCCGATATTTACTTTTTCAAAAACTGCTTTAACTTTCAATTGATTAATACCGTTCAGATGAGCATGCTTCTCTATTAAAGGTAATATTTCTATTCTTTTTTGTAGACCATTGTTAAGTTGGCAAACAATAGCGAAATCATCTATTTGGATAATTTTATGAACTTTGTACATCATTATTGCAAAGGATTTATTTTATGAAACTCTTTTGATTCCCACATTTCTAATAATTCTTGTTGGTGAATTTCTGCCCAAGCAATTACTAACTTTAATTTACTAATTGGGAAATCTCCATTTAACAAACCACCATTTTCTATTAAAACATTAGCTTCAAACTCTCCATATTTAATTTTGAAATGTGGTGGGTTATGGTCATTAAAGAACATATAAATAACTATTCCATAGAATCTACATATTTCTGGCATAATTTAATTTTAAAATACAAATATACAAAAAATGAACAAACCTTTCAAAACTGTTATTTAATAAAATAACCTAGCAATTTTTTTTTGCATAACTTTTTTAAACAATTAAAAAAACTAATCAAACCTGTCTTTGAACATTTACATTGATTATTTACTCTTCAAAACAGCAATTTCCTCCCGCAACCTTTCAATTTCAAGATTTTTTAGTTGGTCGTCTTGCTCTAGTTTGGTGTTGTATTTAATGATTATATCGAAAACATTTTGAGGGATTATAATTCAACAGCTAATAGTTCATTACCCAATTTGTGTAATGCTTTTTCTATTTTTTCACGCTGCTCAATTCGTGGTTTTCTAAAACCAGTTGAATAATGTTGAAGCTGTTTTTGATTTATTCCAGTTATTCTTTCAAGTGCTGCATTGGTAAAAACGCCTTTATAATAATTCAATAAGCTTACAGCATCGAATTTGAAAGTTAATACAAAGCTTGTTTTAAAAATTTCTTCTACAAAATCTCCATCTTCAAGACTGGTTTCTAAATGAAAATCAATTGCTTGTTTAATGTTATTTTTTATTTCTTCTTGTGTACTTCCAGTTGCTACACAACCAGGTAATAATTCTACAAATGCACCAAAATTTTTACCCGAAAAACTTATCGAAACGATTATTTTATTACTTTCCATAATTTATTCTTTAATTATTTCAAACCAGATTGTTACAAGATGCTTGAAACCAAAAAATGATCTAAATCGTCGCTCATTTTACCATTTATGGTTACTTTCCCTTTTTTGGTTTCGTGTTTAAATTGTCTGTGGCTTGTGCCTTTGTGTGCACTCAAGTACCAGCCATCGTTTTCAATAATCTTGATTATTTCTTTGACTTTTTTAATCATTTTGTTTGTAAAGATAGTAAATATACTACTGTTTTAATTTTTTTGAAGAAATATTTTACAATTTCCCTCTCAAAGCCGCAATTTCCGCCCGCAACCTTTCGATTTCAAGATTTTTTAATAAATCGTCGTTTTCTAGCTTGGCATTGTATTTAATGATTATGTCAAAAACATTTTGCGGAATGTTGACGTATTGATTATTTGCAGAATTATCATTGAATACAAAATGTTCATTTTTTATTGAAGCTGGCACATTCTCGACTTTAATATCCTCGACAGGCACATTAAGTGCTTTTGCAAAACGTTCCCACTCGTCGTCGAGAATTGGCGATTTGCCAAGTTATTTTCTAGAATAGGTAATTTGCTATTCAATGATATTATTTAAGAAGCATGTTCAAGAAGAAATTCTGGCGCAAAGTCAGCTCCATTTTCCCACTCAATTGTCCATTTATTTAATTTAAAATTTTTAAATAAAGTTAAATCTTTGAGCGGCTCAAAAACTTCACCCCAAAGTTCGTTTTCAAGATTCACATCCTTTTCGACACCGTTATTAAATTGAAAATGAATTACAAAATCTTTAACATAATTTGCTTTTTGTATTTTTAAAAGTTCCATAATATTTATTTTAATGGTTCAATTTTTTCTAAAGATTTTCTTTGTTCAATTTTTTCCCAGTTTAAAAGTAGTTCTTCTTTATGCAAATCCAGCCATTCAAAAACAAGTTTGAGAGCTCGTCTTGGAATTTGTCCTTTTACTATCCCGCTTTCAATTTCAATTGTGGCTTCAAATTCTTGATATTCAGCATGAAAGTGTGGTGGATTATGATCATTATAAAACATGTAAATTATAATTCCATAAAAACGACTAATCTCTGGCATAATCTTAATTTTAAATACAAATGTACAAAAATTGTAATAATATATTTTGATGAATATTTTTAAAAACCCTATTTCCCTCTCAAAACCACAATCTCTTCTCGCAACCGCTCAATTTCAAGATTTTTTAATTGGTCGTCATTTTCTAGTTTGGCGTTGTATTTAATAATAATGTCAAAAACATTTTGAGGAATGTTGACGTATTGAATTCCTGCAACGCTACCTTCATGAAAAGTACAATTTTCATTTTTTACATTGATTGGCACATTCTCTACTTTTATATCTTCGACAGGCACATTGAGTGCTTTTGCAAAACGTTCCCATTCGTCGTCTAGAATTGGCGATTTGCCTCGTTCTTTTTTGGAATAGGTGGTTTATTGAGCAATTATTCCTTTTGGTAACCCAACATTTTTAAGCATTTCGTTAGCTTTGGCTAATTTTTCTGGAAACAAAACCTTATTTTCATACTCGTTTAAACGTTTATCAATTCTAACTTTCGATTTTTTTAATTTTATTTCTGTTTTTAAATCTTTCATAACTTTATTTTTTAATTCGTTTTACTAAAAAAGCATCATAATTTATTCCTTTTTCAAAAAAATACCATTCATTTTCTAACTGACCATAAATAATAAAATCAGTTTTCGCTTTGTCGATAAATTTTGTAATGCCAATTTGGTATAATCTTGTTCTACTTTTTGTGCTTCCAGTTGCATAAATCAGTGCTTCAGGATTGTTATTTGTAAACAAATACAAACTTTCTACAACTGTTGCCAATACCTTTTCGCTATCGCCATTGTTAGAAATTATTTTGTCATCAAGTTTGCCTGTTACAGGATTTTTGTCTCCAAAACCTAAATTATAAATATTTTTATAGCTCGCAGACGAATATTGAATTAGCTTTTCAATATTTCCATTTACTCCAACGCTAACAAATTCAAAAGTAGTGAGTTTGTCTCCAGCAACTAAATCATATTTATTTAAACCCACACTTAATTTATTTATTACAAATTTAATGATTTTTTTTTATGTTCGAAAAAATTTAAACCTCAAATCTGTCTTTGAACATTGACATTAATTATTTGTTTTTCAAAACAGCAATTTCTTCCCGCAACCTTTCGATTTCAAGATTTTTTAATTGGTCATCTTGTTCGAGTTTGGTGTTGTACTTTATTATTATATCAAAAACATTTTGAGGAATGTTGACATATTGAATGCCTATTAAACTGCTATCGTGAAAAGTACAACCTTCATTTTTCATTGTTACCGGAACATTCTCAACTTTAATATCCTCGACAGGCACGTTGAGTGCTTTTGCAAAACGTTCCCATTCGTCGTCGAGAATTGGCGATTTGCCACGTTCTTTTCTAGAATAAGTCGTTTGTTCCATTGCGATTTTTTTAGCCATTTGGTTTTGGGTTATGTTTTTGGCTGTACGAATTTCTTTAAGTTTTTGGTGTTCCATAATGTGGTTGTTTGACACAAATATACATTTTATTTGCTTTTATGCAAGTTTAAGCAATTTTATGCGCGTAAAAACTAACCTAGGTTTTTAATTAACAAGGCGTTAATGTTAATTTTTTTATTGCTTAATTTGTTTTAGTTAAAATTATTCTTACATTCGTTTGGCAATGACCTAGTGCACGAGGCTTGTTTCTGAATTTTTTTGTTTGTAGTGGTTTTGATTGAGAGAAATTATTAATAAATTAAAAAGTTAATTATGAAAAAGTTAGAATTAAAAAATTTGAAAGTAAAAGCACTTTCTAAAGATGAAAAGTCAAAAATCAATGGTGGAATTCAATACGAAACATCAAAGCCTTGCAATAAGTATTCAGTTTGGCCTGTAGAATGTCTTTTCAATCCTTGGTAGTCAATTAAGTTTATTAACGGGTAATTTGAAATAATCAAAGTTATTTATAATTGCCCGTTAAAATATTTTATAGCTACGGCAAAATTACGACATATAATTTTCAAAAATGAAAAAATTAAAATAGCAAAATTTGAAAGTAATTAAACTTTCTAAAGCTGAAAAATCAAAAATTCCTTCTGGGAATGCCAAATTAGGTTGATCAGCTTGTTGTAGAAAACACGCAGAATGGTAAATTGATGGTGACCCTAATTGGTATTTAAATAAATAGTGGTTATTGCACCCTAAACATTTACCGTAATTGTTAATTTATATTTTTAAACTATTCGTTCATTAAAAAAACAATGAAAAAATCTATTTACTTCTTTTTAATTTTACAATTTACTTTTGGATTTCCTCAGTCAAAAATATCTGAGATTGAAAAACTGTCTGCAACGTGCAAAGTTTGGGGTTTCTTGAAGTATTATCATCCAAAGGTAGCCAAAGGTGATTTCAACTGGGACGAACAATTATTTGAAATGCTTTCTAAAATAGAAAAAACCGATAATAATGACGAATTTTCTTTAGTTTTAGAAAATTGGATCAACAACTTAGGAGAAATTAAAGAAATTGCGCCAATTGTTCTATCGAAAGATATTGAATATTTTGATAAAAATTTTGATTTGTCTTGGTTCGATAACAAACGATTTTCAAAAAAACTTTTTCAAAAACTAAAATTTATTGAAAAAAATAGGTTTCAGGGCAACCAATTTTTTATTCAAAAATTTGAAGCAGGTGATGTTTTTGCAAAAAATGAAAATAAATCAGATTTACTTATTACTGAAAAGAAACATCGATTGCTGTTGTTGTTTAGATATTGGAATATTATCGAATATTTCTATCCATATAAATATTTAATGGATAATAAATGGGAAAAGACATTGGCAGATTTGCTACCTAATTTCATTAATTTAGAATCAGAAAAAGATTTACAATTGAATATGATGAAGTTATTTGCAAGACTTAATGATAGTCATACATACATTTCCACATCAGCTAAAAATAGAGATGAAAAAAATTGTTTACCTGTTAAATGCAAAGTAATTGATTATAAATTGGTTGTAACAAAAATTGGAAATGATTCTCTTGCAGTTGCGGATGATATTAGAGTGGGTGATGCAATAACAAAATTAAATGAGAAATTTATCACAGAGTTAATTGAAGAGAAAAGACATTTAATTAGTGCTTCTAACGAATCTTTTTACTTGAAACAATTTAGTAATGCCATAATAGTTGGAAACGAAAAAACTGTAAGTTTAGAATGTTTAAGGAATGGAATAACAACAAAAAAAACAATAACCGTTTTAGGAATTAGAGAAGCTCAAAAAAATGCGTTTAAGAAAGTTAAAGCAGAAAAATTTAAATTGTTGCCAAAAAATATTGGTTATGTAAACATGGGTGAAATTGAAGATAAAAATATTCCAGATATGATCACAACTTTAAAAAACACCGAAGCAATTATTTTTGATATGCGAAATTATCCAAATGACACTTGGGAAGAAATTGCAAAATTTTTAAACGATAAGCCAAAACTTTTTGCAATTTACACAAAACCCGACTTAAGTTATCCTGGAAGATTTATTTGGTCCGAAGGAACAACTTGTGGAACTGAAAACAAATATAATTATAAAGGTAAAGTTATTGTTTTACTTGATGAAAATTCAATAAGTCAGTCCGAATGGACGGCAATGTGTTTTCAAACAGCACCAAACACAACAATTATTGGTAGTCAAACTGCTGGTGCGGATGGTAATAACAGTGATTTTGAATATATCAAAGGATTTGATACACATTTTACAGGAATTGGAGTTTATTATCCAGACCGCCGAGAAACCCAAAGAATTGGCATTGTTCCAGATATAGAAGTCAAACCAACTATAAAAGGCATTCAAGAAGGTCGTGACGAGGTTTTGGATAGAGCTTTAAAATTTATTGAAACTGGTAAGTAAATT
>JAYWGV010000107.1:0-3954 GCA_043778105.1 Bacteroidota bacterium | reverse complement strand
TTCGGCTTTCGGAAAGTTAGTTTTTCATCCGAAAGTTTAGTGATTTCGGAAAGATTTTTTTGTACTTTTACCCAAACTTCATGAAGCCACAAGACGTTGGCAGTAATTATTACCAAAAATGACGCAAAAATTAACATAACAAATTGAAAATGAATAAAATAGTATTTTATATTGGAATAGTAATCTTCTCAACATCATGTTCAATAACATTAAAAAGTGAAATGTTTTTTAACAAACCAGAAACAAAAATTAGACTTTTAGAAGCTAAAAATTTTGAAAAAACTAAATTAAATTATTATGTCGAGAATATAAAAGTAGATGATTCAATAAAAATTGAAACATGGACTATTGAAAGTCCAAACCCTAAAAATATTTTTTTTTTATTTTCTCCAAGTGAAAATTCAATTGCTAATAGTAGTGAAATTATGGAGAAAATAGCGTTATCAACAAACTCAAAAGTTGTTGGTATTCAATATAGAGGATATAATTATAGTGATGGTAAACCTAGTTTTGAAACAAGTTATAAAGATAATCAAATCATTTTTGAACATTATAAACCAAATTTAAAAAATTATAATACAGTTAACATAATTGGTATGTCAATTGGAACTGTGTTTTGCCCTAAAATTGTTAGAAATAATGAATCAATTATTGACAATATAATATTATTAAGTACATTTTCTACACCAGAAACAATGCTTAAAGAAATAAAAAGAATAAATGTTCCTTGGATTGTTAGACCATTAATTAAATTTAAACCTGATGAAAACATTAAAAACATAAATAGTGTTTTAGAACTCGAAAATTACAAAAATGGAATACTAGTATTTCACGCAAAAGACGACGAAGCAACAGGCTATAGAATGGCGGAAGAAATGGTTGAAAAAAGTAAATGTAAGAGAAAAGAACTAATATTATTTGAAGATGGGGGACATTTTGCTCCTTATTCAGAAAAATATTTGGACAATGTTGTTTCTAAAATAAGTGAATTTATAGAAATAAAATAGATTCTAAGTTTTGAGACAATTTGTACTTAACAAATCAGAAGGATTAGTGTAAAAGCCGAGAAAGAAAGAAAACAATATTGTTCAACACTAAATCATATAAATATGAACACAGAAATTTTAAAAGGACTTTCGATTGAAGAATTGGAAGAAAGAGCAGAATTTACCGCTGTTACAGATGAGTTACCAACAGGCTATGAAGGCATGGATGATGCTGCAAAGCAAAGTTATTGGAAAACAGGCTGTAAATGTAATTGCGGCTAATTAATTTTGACAAGGAAGCTGTTTAGGCAGCTTCCTTTAAAAAAAACATAATGAAATACATAAACATCGAAATACATGATACTGAATTTGAAAATAAATTTCTTTTATTATATCAAAACAGAACATTACTTGTAGGTAATATAGTTGCAGATATAGTTCGTTTTCTAATAAACAACAAAAATAACGCAAATGAAATTTCTATTTATTTATCCTCAAAATATAAGCAAAATATAAACCATTTAACAATTATAGAAATTATTGAAAAAATAGATGTTTTTCTAAATAACAATAAAAAACAAAGCTATACCAAAGTAACTAAATTGTTTAATCCAAGTAAAATACAAACTAAATATTTAAATTTTCTTTTTGATAAATATTTTTTTTATACTACATTTTTTCTTTTAATAATTATGAATACAATTATTTCAAAAAATATTGTTAACATGTCTATTAATAGTAAAACTGAATGGAGTATTTGGTTATTATTATTATTCGTTATTTTAATTGTACACGAACTTGGTCATTCATTTTCAGCCAATAAATTTAATGTAAAATGTAAAGAAGTTGGATTAGGTCTATATTTAATTTTTCCTGTATTATATATATATTTAGGAGAAACATGGAAACTAAAAAAGGAAAAAAGAATAATAATAAATTTATCGGGAATTTATTTTCAATTGATTTTAGGAATTATATTATTTGCATTTAGTAGTATTTACCAGTCAACAATATTTACACATTTATTTTTTACAAATTATTCTATTGCAATTTTGAATTTAAATCCATTTGTTAAATTTGATGGCTACTGGGTTATTTCAGATATTTTAGATTCAAAAAATTTAGTAAAAGAATCAAATAGTTCACTAAAAGAAATTTTACAATTTAACTTTAAAAATTATAAATTTATTATTTACGCAATTTTAAGAATTTCATTTTTAACATTTATCTTTTATTACATCATACAAATATTATTTTCTATTATTTGTAAATTTATTAACAAAGAAAACCTAGATACTTTCGAAATTATAATGATAACTATTATAACAATATTATTAATCAAAAAAATTATAAAAAAATGAATTTAATGAATGAAAAAAAAATGTTTTTAAATCGATTAGACAATCCTACCAAAGAGGAAGTTGATAGGATGAGCTGTCAGTTTGCCATATTTTGCGCTAATTTCAAAAAATTTCAACCACACATTAAAAATACCGATTATCTTCAATATTACAAAGATTTATTGTACCATAAATGGTTATCAGGAAAGGAACAATATGATATGGAATACTTACAGAATTGCAAAATTGAAAATAATACTATTTATGATTTAAATAATCCTGACATAAAAAAACCATTGATATTCGCAACTTTTCACCTTGGTTCTTACAGATTGTTTAATTCATTTTTATTTGAACAAGGCTTTAAAATTGTTTTAATAATTGATGAATCTGTATTTATTAGCCAACAAAACGAATTATTAAATGTCGTTGTACCAATGTTAAATGCAAAACCAAATTCTGATTTTGTTGTTTTAAATGTAAAAGATAGGACATCTATATTTAAACTTAAAAATTACATAATGGAAGGTTATGTAATGTCTGTATATCTCGATGGAAATACTGGATTAAACGATGATAAAGATGATTTTACTAAAAGTTACATTCCTATAAATTTTTTTAACAATGAAGTATATGTTAAAAACGGCATAAGCAAACTTGCAGTATTAGTTTCTGCAAATATAATTCCAGTAATTGCTCATAGAGATGATAATGGAAATAATACTATAAAGTTTTACAACGAGATGTGTATTGAAAATTATACAAGTAAAACTGATTTTTTAACTCAATCAATCCAAGACATCTATAAATTATTTGAAAATAAACTATCAAAATATCAAAGTCAGTGGGAATCTTGGTTATATATTCATAAATGGTTTAAAAGAGATTATATTCAGAATTTTAAACAAGTCAAAAAATTTTCAAATAAGTTTAATGATGAACGTTACATGTTTTTTAAAATTAATAAAATTAATTATTTGTTTGATTTGTATAATTATAAAAGTTACGAAATAAATAATGATCTATTTAAAACTTTAACTGGAAAGAATTTTGAAGAAATCACAAATGATTTAAAAAATGAATTAATACTTAAAAACGTTATAATATAAAAATAACTACTGCCAACAGCGGTTTGGCGCAATTGGGGTTTTAGGCGAACTTTAAAGTTGGTTTTGTACTTGGAAGTTGGTTTTTTATTCGATACATTTGGCTAACCAAATCCCCAACTGCCGCCAAGCCACGAGACGTTGGCAGAAATACGCCCAAAAAACTTGAAAATTTGATTGAACGAATAAAATGTAAATTTTGAATTCGATTAAATTAAAAAAATCGTAAATTTGAGCATTATTAAATTAAAGTAAAATGGGACAATTAATAAACATATCTGAAATTAAAAATCTTTATCCAGATGAATGGGTTTTGCTCGGGAATCCAAAAATGGACGAAAGCAAACTTGATGTAATATCGGGAATTCCATTGTATCATAGCAAAGACAAAAAGGAAGTTTGTTACATTGGTAGAGATAAAATATCAAATTTCGACAAAATAACATTAATTTATACTGGAACATTTAGACCAACTCGAAAGATTACAGGAATTTTCAACAGAATCACAAAAAAATGATTTAT
>JAYWGV010000106.1:0-18771 GCA_043778105.1 Bacteroidota bacterium | reverse complement strand
TTTTTTAATGAATTTTCGGAGAGATAATCATATTTAAAATCACGTTTTCCATATAAATCATAATGAAAAACTTTGCCCAATTCGGTTGGTTTTTTCTTCCCTGTTTTTACAAAAACGTTTATAGAAACACCTTGCATAATATCAAAAACATTTATATCTGCCGAACCATCTGGCGAAGTTTCTTTTTTCTTGGCGTTACCGTGCAAATCAATCGTATAGATTTTGTCGTAGGTTTTTAGCAAATTCCAACGCATTCCTCTAAAAGTTGGATTGTCTAAAAATCCGTGTGGATTTATAAATGCTAAAACTCCGCTACCGTTTCTCTCTATATAATGTTGTCCGTATCGCAAAAACTTTACATAATCATCATTAATAAATTTCGAGTTCTGTTCTTTTAGTTTTTCTTTTCCACCTGGTTCTTTTTTGTAATCTTCCATTAATTCGGTTATCCATTTGCCTTTGTTTTTACTTTCGCCACTATACGGCGGATTTCCCACAATGCACATTACTGGTGTGTCTCGTTTTATAAAATTGGCTTCGTTGGCTTCGCTAGACAACCAATTGGCAAATAAAGTTCCTGTATCTGGGTGGCTTTCTTCGAGGGAATTTGTCAAATATATTTTAAATCGTTGTTCTTTGGTTGGTTTAAAACCAGTTTCGGTTAGCAATAAATCCATTTGCAAATGTGCCATTGCGTAACTCGCCATCAATAATTCAAATCCGTTAAGTCTTGGTAATAAATGCGTTTCTACATAGTTGCTCCAAACGCCTTGTTGCCCTTTGAATTTGGCGTGAATGTGTTTGACAACTTCCGCAAGAAAAGTTCCAGTTCCTGTTGCTGGATCAAGAATTTGCACTTTGTGTACTTCTTGCTCAACAGTTTTGCCTTGTTGGTTAATTTTTATTTTGGTTTTGCTGTTGTCTGCTAAACCTTGTGGCAAATCGAATTCGGTTTTTAGAATATCATCAACCGCACGAATTATAAAATTTACAACTGGTTTTGGCGTGTACCAGACGCCACGTGCTTTTCTTAACTTTGGGTCGTATTCGCTTAAGAAAGTTTCGTAAAAATGGATAATTGGGTCTTCCATTTGTTGAGACCCAGCATGCTGCGTCTGTACTTTGTATTTGATTTTTAAGATTTCTGCAACATTACACGCCAAGAAAATTTCTACCAAACTATCTACAATCCATTTTATTCGGTCGTCTAAATCTGGACCTGCAATGTAGCCAAACAATTTTCTGAGAAATGGGTTTGATTTCGGAATTAATTCAGATGCTTCTTGCCGAGAAAAAGTTGGCAAAGTTGGGTCGTGCAAACGAGCGGCAAACATTCCGTAAGCAATAGTTTGTGCGTAAACATCGGCAAATCCTTTGGGCGTAATATCGTGAATTAAGATTTCTTTGAAAGCGTTCATTTGGTCTTTCAGCGTACTATCTTGACTATTATTTTCGTCAGATGTCAATGCCGATTCTATAACATCAGATAATAATCTGGCTTTGCCCGCCATCATTTGTGCTAGTTTTTTTGAACTTTTTATGGTTTGCCCAATGTGTTGGCAAAAATCTTTTATGAGGTTTGTAAAAATTGCAAAATTGTCAGATAATGGAACGATAGTTCCGTTTTGAATCTCGGCAATTGCAATTTTTGTTACAAATATGCCATCGATATAAAGATGAAAATCGATATAATCTGTAAAAATTAAATTGTTTAGTGAGTTTTTGTATCGGTCGAATTGTTCTTTGTTTCCTGTTTTTTTAATTCCCGATAAATCTTTGTCGCCAATATCTTTGGCTTCGATAAATCCAACTGGAATTTCTTTTTTAGTCAGAATATAATCAGGTGCGCCACATTGTTGGCGTTTTGGTTCGTTGGTTGCTCGAATTTCGGGAACAATACTTTCTAATAATTGTTCGAGCAAACCTCGAAAAGTATGTTCGGTTGCGTTTCCAAGTTTGTATTTGGCGTTTATATTGTCAATGTATTGTTCTAATGTCATTTAGTCAAATTCAATTTCTATGAAATACAAAGATAATTTTTTAAACGAAATTTCCTTGTATTTTCGTTTTTTGCGGTTTTTTTTGGGCGTTACACACAACTTCGACTATTCACACTATGCTTCGCCAATTCGAACTCAGGCTCGGGTCAGGCTCTGGTCAGTTTGTAGTTTCAGCTTTCAGTTTGCAAATAAAACCAAAAATTCGAAAACCACACTTGAATTAACCCTGATGTTTAGGATAAACATTTTTGGTATTTTCTTAGCAAAAAACTTTAAGAAATACATCAAAAAGGAGAATTCCTAAAAGAATCAAATCATTCGTTCATAAAAAAAACGCCTCAATTTCTTGAAGCGTTTTTTATAAAATTATTTTACTAGATTTATTTCTACTCGACGGTTTAAATTTTTGCCTTTCGGAGTTTTATTACTCGCAATTGGCTTTTTAGAACCATAACCTTCTGATGTTAATCGGTCTGCACGAACGCCTTTGTCAACAAGATATTGTTTTACTGCTGCAGCACGATCTTTAGAGAGTTTCAAGTTTTTGGCTGGAACTCCTGCGCTATCGGTGTGACCATCTATTTTGAAATTAGCATTTTGATATTCGTTAAGAACGTTAACAATTGCGTCAAGACTTGTGTTAGATTCGGCTTTTAGCGTTGCTTTTCCTGTGTCGAACAGGATAGTTTTAGAAAACTCATTGATTTTTTTGATAACTTCTGCAGCTACCTCAACTTTTACAGGTTCTACTACAATTTTTTTCTCTTCTGGACAACCTTGTCTGGCAACAATTCCAAAAACAGTAGGGCATTTATCGTCTTTGTCAAGAACGCCATCCTTATCTGAATCTAAATATGGGCAACCATTGTTTTCTTTGGGACCCGCTTCATTAATACATTTGTCGTCTTTGTCTAGAACGCTGTCTTTGTCAGTATCTGGATAAGGGCAACCTTGATTATCGGCAGCACCAGCAACGTCTGGACATTTATCGTCTTTATCAAGAACGCTATCACGATCGGTGTCTTTATATGGGCAACCTTTGTTTTCAATTGGTCCAACTTCGTCTGGACAATCGTCTTTTTTGTCAACTATGCCATCATTGTCTCTGTCTTTAATTCGTCCTTGATAAACTGGAATTTTTAATCCCGCATAAAAGTCAAACGCTTTTGAGTTATCTGATACTAAATTGGTAATTATTGATCCTGAACCTATAAATAATGGTCCAAGTCTCATTCCTGCACCAGCCTGGAAACCAGAATATTCCATTATATTTAATGGCACAAATAAACTGAACCATTTAGTTTCAATTCTTGGAGTAATTGAATAATTATTGCCAATTGTATTGGTGTTTATTGCAGTTTTACTGTTAATATTATAATCTGCATTGGCATTTATATAAAATTTTCTAAAAACATTCCAATCTAAATTAAAATGTGCCGATGTTGGTAAGTTGTAAGTTACACTTCCATTGCTATTTACTAGAGAATATTTTTCTTTTAATAAAACTTCTATATCTTTATCAATAAACTCTTGTCTGTTAAAACTTCCGTTTAATTTATAATTTTGTTGATTTGTATTATTGTATTCAATAGAACCAAAATCGGTTAGAGACGCCCCAATTTTTATCAAGTATTTATTTTTATCTTTCATGTCGCGAACATCATCAATATTAGGACGATATTCATATATAAAACCTAAATCAGCACCAAAGCCAGTTCCTTTATTAAATTCTATATCAGTATTTACATTGCCAGCGGCATCAACACCACCAAGTGTTAATTCGCCTGTTGTACTAACTATTGAGCCTGTTGGAGTGTTTAAAGCATCTCTATTATAATTTACTGATACATTATTAGTATTCCCAAAAAGATTGACCAATCCCGAAAGATACTTAACTGTGAAACCTGCTTTAAAAAAGTTTTTATCAGAGTTGACAAGAACAGCAGCATAGGTCAAACCAAATTCTGCCCATGCATTGCCAACAATATTGATGTTCTGAGCTGGAGTTAAAAAATTGTTTGCAACATCAAATTTATCAACAACACTGTTTAAAAACTCGCCATTTACGTTAGAAACATTTGCAATTGATCTACCTCTGGTTGAAAAAGCAAGAGCATGTCTAGGTGCAAGATTAAACATAAATGATGGTCCAAGAATATCAACATTTGTTTGTACGTTATTGTTGTCAGAGAAAAACTTTTTAGCATCTTTATCAAAATTAAAATTTGAACCAAATGCATCAAAAACATTAACTCCAAAAGCATCGTTAGTTGCGCCTAAACTAACTGAAGCTAAATTAATGTCAGTTTTAAATCTTGAATCGACAATATTGGCTGGATTCGAGATAATTCCGTGAACACCAGCATAATTATCGGTTAAAAAACCCAAATAAGATTGTGCTTTTGATGTAAAGATGTTTGTAATACAAAAAGTAAGTAGTAGAAACTTTTTCATAATTAATTTATATTTTTTGCAAATAAACGATAAAAAAAATTATTAACATAATTTTCTCTTAAAAAACCTCGCTCGCTTCTTTTAATTTTTCCATATTGTTGACCAACTGCAGTTCGTCGATAAGTTTTTGTATTTTACCGTTCATAACGCCATCCATATCAAAAATATCCATGCCAACTCGATGATCGGTAACACGACCTTGCGAATAATTATAGGTACGAATTTTTGCAGAACGATCACCTGAGCTAACTTGCGAAGTACGTTTTACTGCATCTTCGGCTTGTTTTTTGGCCAATTCTTGTTCGTATAATCGAGAACGTAAAACGCCAAAAGCTTTGTCTTTGTTTTTATGTTGTGATTTTTGGTCTTGACATTGCGCCACCAATCCGGTTGGAATGTGCGTTAATCGAACTGCCGATTTGGTAGTATTTACCGATTGTCCGCCTGGTCCAGAAGAACAGAAAAAATCTACTCGAACGTCGTTCATGTCAATGTGAACATCAAACTCTTCGGCTTCTGGCAAAACCATGACGGTCGCTGCCGATGTATGAACGCGGCCTTGCGTTTCGGTTTGTGGAACTCGTTGCACACGATGAACGCCAGCTTCGAATTTTAGGGTTCCATAAACATCTTCGCCAGTAACTTCAAAAATAACTTCTTTAAATCCGCCTGAAGTTCCTTCGTTCATATCTACAACCGAAGTTTTCCAACCACGGCCTTCGCAATATTTAGTGTACATTCTGAATAAATCGCCTGCAAATATACTTGCTTCGTCGCCACCAGTTCCTGCTCGAACCTCAACCATTACATTTTTGGCATCTTCGGCATCTTTAGGAATTAGCATGAATTTTATTTCATCTTCTAATTCTGGCAAGCGTTCTTTGGCTTCTTCAAGTTGCATTTTGGCCATTTCGGTCATATCAGCATCAGAATTGTCTGAAATAATTTCGTTAGCTTCGTCGATATTTGCCATTAAAACAACATATTCGTCACGCTTTTCTTTTAATGCTTTTAATGTTTTATATTCTTGATTTAAAAGCACATAGCGTTTTTGATCCATTATAACATCGGGTTGAATAATAAGGTCTGAAATTTCGTCGAAACGCTGTTTAACTATTTGTAATCTGTCTAACATTGTGGTATTCTTTTATTTGAGAGTGCAAATTTACGTAAAAGATTTTGAAATAGTATAAATTAGATTATAAACAACAATATTTAATATTTTTTGCTGTTTATGATTAACGATTTGGGTTTATATAAAATTTTTTAGATTTATTTTCCCGATTTTCCAGCAATAACTACAACAATTTCGCCTTTTGGTGGTTTGTTTTCGAAATGGGTTAAAACTTCTCGAACTGTTCCACGAATATTTTCTTCGTGAAGTTTAGACAATTCTCTTGATACACAAATTTGGCGTTCATCACCGAAATAAGTTATAAATTCGGTTAAAGTTTTAACTAATTTGTGTGGCGAAACATACAAAATCATTGTTCTGGTTTCTTCGGCAAGAATTAAATATCGGGTTTGTTTTCCTTTTTTGTCAGGCAAGAATCCTTCGAAAACAAACTTATCGTTGGGCAAACCACTGTTTACCAAAGCAGGAACGAATGCAGTTGCGCCTGGCAAACATTCGACCTCAATCTTGTTTTCTACACAAGCACGCGTCAGTAAAAATCCAGGATCGGAAATGGCTGGCGTTCCAGCATCGGAAATTAATGCGATTATATCGCCTGCTTTTAACCGTGAAATAATGTTTTCGATAGTTTTGTGCTCATTGTGCATGTGATGGCTGTGCATGTGTGTGCCAATTTCGAAATGTTTTAGCAATTTCGCACTTGTTCGTGTGTCTTCGGCAAGAATCAAATCGGCTTCTTTTAAAATTCGAATTGCCCGAAATGTCATATCTTCGAGATTGCCAATTGGTGTTGGAACAATAAATAATTTTCCCATAATTTTTTCTTTACAATAATTTTTAAAATCTTGCCACAAAGGCGCTAAGACACAAAGATTTTTTTTAATAAACTTTTTAATTAAAATATAATCTTAGAGACTTCGTCCCGATAATTATCGGGATTGTGGCAAATAAAATCAGTTTTTGTCAAAATTATATTTTCTACACAAATTTTTTCTCGACTGCTTCCATAAATCTCAATACATATTCGTCTTTATCTATCCAATTGTTGTAATCTGGTTTTATAATATCGTTTATAAAGTTTACGGTTTCAAGATAAGTATCAAAAGTGCTAATTTGAGATAAAACACGATTGAAATCTTCATTGCTTTCGCCAAAAAGATGTTTTACAAATGCAATTCTGTCGTTTAAACCAATATTGATTCCTTTGGATAATTTTTCGTTAAGAATAACTGGTTTTACTTCTTTTACATCCGATTTTTTTTCGAAAATTGGTTCTTCGAATTTAAATTCATCAAATGAAATTTGAACTGGTTCGGGTTTAACTTCTGGTTTTTCAAGTTCGAATTCTGGAACAAATATTGGTTCGTTTTCTTCGATAATTATTTCTTTTTCAACAATTTCATCATTTGCAGCAGCGAGAATTTCGTTTTCTACTTCAAGAATTTTATTTTCAGCAATTTCTTCATTTGCAACAGCGATATTTTCTACCTTATTGTATGTATCGTTTTTTTTTTCAACAAATTCATCATTTGCAATAGCGATATTATTTTCTTGAACAGCAATTTCTTCATTTGCAACAGCGAGAATATTAGCAGATTTTTCAAAATAATTTTCAAGTTTTTTTTCTAAATCTTCAACATCGATTTTTGGTTGAATGATATTAATATTTTCTTCAACAAATTTCAAAACCGATAATGTTTCATATAATTTTTGCGTTTCAAGATGCAATTGCTTCAATTCGGAAACATTTTTTAGTTTCAAAATGCGATGCGCAATGCTAATTAATTCGGCTTCTAATCTTTTCTTCATAACTTTTAAAATTATTGTGAGTAAAACGTAAGTTTTTTGATATTTTTGTTTGCGATACAAAGTAATAAAAACTATTCATTTTTAGCGCAAGAAATCTCAAAAAAATGTTTTTAGAAAACACAGTAAATCATAAAGAGCAGTTTGGTTGGATCGAGGTTATTTGCGGTTCGATGTTTTCTGGCAAAACCGAAGAGTTGATTCGGCGATTAAAACGAGCGCAATTCGCCAAACAAAAAGTCGAGATTTTTAAACCATCAATCGATACTCGTTACGACGAAGAAATGGTTGTTTCGCACAATAAAAACGAAATTCGGTCAACGCCTGTTCCTGCTGCTGCAAATATTGCAATTTTGGCTCAAGGTTGTGATGTTGTTGGCATTGACGAAGCGCAATTTTTTGATGATGAAATCGTGAAAATTTGCAATGATTTGGCAAATCAGGGCATTCGAGTAATTGTCGCAGGATTAGATATGGATTTTAAAGGAAATCCGTTTGGACCAATGCCAGCGCTTATGGCAACTGCCGAATATGTCACTAAAGTTCACGCAGTTTGCACAAGAACTGGAAATTTGGCCAACTACAGTTTTCGTAAATCCGATTCAGATAAATTAGTAATGCTTGGCGAAACCGATGAATATGAACCATTAAGTCGTGCTGCTTATTTTAATGCTATGCGAAAAGATAATGCTGTTGATTCGGAAAGTAAAAAAGCTTAGGATTTAATAAATTATATTTAAATTTTCATTAAATTTTAATCAAATATCAATAAAATGGATTTACAAACTCGAAAAATAACTTTTGTAAGAGATTTTTTAACTATTCAAAACGAAGAAGTTGTTACACGGCTTAAAAATTATTTGAAAAAAGAAAAAATTGAACTTTTCAATAATAATTCAAAATCTAAAACTGCCAGCATTCTGATTGAAGAAAATGAATTAGCTTTAATGGACATCAAAAACGGCAAATTTATTAATGTGCATAAACTTATCGAAAAAGCTAAACAATGGGGTTAAGCGTTGAATGGACTGAATTTGCCGCAAATCAGCTTTTAAATATTTTTGAATTTCATTTTAATGGTTCAAATAAAAGCTATTGCGATAAAATTATTTCAGATATAATTAAAGGACTATTAATTTTAGAATCAAATCCATTTATCGGGCAACGTGAAGATTGATTGAAAGATAGATTTGAAGAAAATAGATACTTAATTCACGGCATTTATAAAATAATTTACTTTGTAAATGAAGATTTAAAGATGGTTTTCATAACGAATGTATTTGATTGCAGGCAACAAACTTCAACAATATTAAGAACAAAATAATTATTTGAATTGGTTTTCTAATTTAAATAAGTTGATTTTTCACTACATTTGCAAAATGTTTCAACTAGGAAAAACCATTGTTTCGGAAGATATTCTTCAAAAAGATTTTGTGTGTAATTTATCGGCTTGCAAAGGCGCTTGTTGTGTCGATGGCGATGCTGGAGCACCATTAACCGAAGAAGAAACTAAAATTCTTGCCGAAATTTATCCAAAAGTAAAACCATTTCTGCGCAAAGAAGGCATTGCAGCAATCGAATCGCAAGGAACATCAACAATTGGCACCGATGGAACACTTGAAACGCCATTGATCAATAATAAAGATTGCGCTTATGTGATTTTTGATGGAAAAACTGCACTTTGTGGCATCGAACAAGCCTATAATCAAGGTGAAGTTGCTTGGAAAAAACCAGTTTCTTGTCATTTATACCCAATCAGAATTACCGATTTCTCTGAATTTTCAGCTGTAAATTATGATAAATGGGACATTTGCGATCCAGCTTGTTCGTTAGGAGCAGAACTTGAAGTTCCAGTTTATAAATTCGTAAAAGAAGCATTAATTCGTCGCTTTGGCGAAAATTGGTATATGGAACTTGAGAAAGTTGCTAAAGAATTGAAGAATCAATAATTTTATTTGTATTAATTTTAATATGGTTAATATTAATTATGGTTCTACCATCAATTGAATGGGTTTATTAATTTACAATAAAAAAAAAGCCACGAACCGAGCCTGAGTGCGAACAGACGAAGCAATTACACTAATTTTCACTAATGAAAGTCGTAAATTAATTTCACAAATCCCGTTATCAAACCTTAGAATTTGTGTAATTAAATTTTTGAAATTAATAATTTGTGCGAATTTGTGTAATTTGTGGTAGAAAATTTTTACCCACACAATTCGTGGTAGAACCTTAATTATAAAAATACTTAATGCAACTTAATATTTTAATGGTTCTAAGAAATATCAATATTTTTAAAAGTTCAACATACAAAAGAATAAATCAAATTTCAATTGCTTAGTAAATTTTCTAATATTTATATCAATAATTTCTATTGTATTTTATAAAATCATATCATTTTTTGAACCTGTTAACCCCCTTATTTCACAATACTTTGACGAAATTTACGTTTTTAATATATTGATAATCAATATATTGATTAAAAGCAAAAAAATCCGATGAACGGTTTCGTTGTTAAAAACTATCATCAATTGTGGATAAGTTTGACTACTTTTATCATTAAAAATTCACAATCTTTGTAACCTGCGAAATTGTAAAAGTTTCCTCAAAATTTGAACTCAAAAAACCAACTATATGACAGCAATTGAACCAATTTTACAAGAAAACAAAAACAGATTTGTAATTTTTCCAATAAAACACCACGATATTTGGGAATGGTATAAAAAAATGGAAGCCAGTTTTTGGACTGCCGAAGAAATTGATTTATCGCAAGATCTTAATGATTGGAATAATAAATTAAACAACGACGAACGCTATTTTGTAAAGCATATTTTAGCTTTTTTCGCCGCATCAGACGGAATTGTAAACGAAAATTTAGCTGAAAATTTTGTGTCTGAGGTGCAATATGCAGAAGCAAAATTCTTCTATGGTTTTCAGATTATGATGGAAAACATTCATTCTGAAACCTATTCATTATTGATTGACACTTACGTTAAAGACGAAGCCGAAAAAGCAGAACTTTTCAATGCTTTAGAAGTTTTTCCAGCCATTAAGAAAAAAGCCGATTGGGCTTTGAAATGGATCGAATCGCCATCGTTTGCCGAAAGGCTAATTGCTTTTGCAGCAGTTGAAGGTATTTTCTTTTCTGGCGCATTTTGTTCTATTTATTGGTTGAAAAAACGTGGTTTGATGCCAGGTTTAACTTTTTCTAACGAATTAATTTCTCGTGACGAAGGCGTTCATTGCGATTTTGCGGTTCATTTGCACAATCATCATTTAATTAATAAAGTGCCAAAAGAAAGAATTCGCAGTATTATTGTCGATGCTTTAAACATCGAAAGAGAATTCATTACCGAATCGTTGCCAGTTTCTTTAATTGGTATGAATGCTGGATTAATGACTCAATATTTAGAATTTGTTGCCGACAGATTGTTAGTAGAATTGGGTTGCGATAGAGAATACAACACTTCAAACCCATTTGATTTTATGGATATGATTTCGTTGCAAGGCAAAACTAATTTCTTCGAGAAAAAAGTAGCCGAATACCAAAAAGCTGGAGTAATGAATACTGATGTGGAAGCGCAAAAAATAACTTTTGATGCTGATTTTTAAAAAAATATTTTGAACCATTAAGAAATTAAGGCTCATCAAGACTAATTTTATTAAAACTTAATGAGCCTTAATTTCTTAAGGTTCTAAACTAGCCCTGATGAAAGGGAAAAATAATTTTTGCGATTTTTTTTCGCCAAAATTTTTTGGAATGACAGCAGGATTAGCTCCTGAAAAAACAGATACTGAAACAAGTCAAGCATATATTACAATTAACCCCGAAATTGCAAAGGGATTTGCTTTTTCACAAAACAAAAAATTATGTACGTAGTAAAAAGAGACGGCCACAAAGAGCCAGTAATGTTCGACAAAATCACAGAAAGAATTAAAAAACTGTGTTATGGATTGAACGATTTGGTCGATGCTGTAAAAGTAGCAATGCGAGTAATCGAAGGATTATACGACGGAGTTTCAACATCAGAATTAGACAATCTTGCAGCAGAAACTGCGGCATCGATGACAATTGCGCACCCAGATTATGCGCAACTTGCTGCTCGAATTGCTATCTCGAATTTACATTCGAACACCAACAAATCTTTCTCGGAAACAATGAACGAAATGTATTATTATGTCAATCCAAGAAATGGTCAAAAAGCACCACTTTTGTCAGAAGAAGTACACAATGTTATTCAAGCAAATGCTGAATTTTTAAATTCACACATTATATATACAAGAGATTTCAACTACGATTATTTTGGTTTCAAAACTTTAGAACGTTCCTATTTGTTAAAAATAAACGGAAAAATCGTCGAGCGACCACAACACATGCTCATGCGAGTTTCGGTAGGAATTCATTTAGACGATTTAGATTCGGTTTTAGAAACATACGACTTAATGTCAAAAAAGTTTTTTACACATGCAACACCAACATTGTTCAATGCTGGAACGCCAAAACCACAAATGTCAAGTTGCTTTTTATTGGCAATGCAAGATGATAGTATTGACGGAATTTATGATACACTAAAACAAACCGCCAAAATCTCGCAATCGGCTGGCGGAATTGGACTTTCTATTCACAATGTTCGTGCAACCGGAAGTTATATTCGTGGCACAAACGGAACATCAAACGGAATTGTACCAATGTTGCGTGTTTTCAACGATACAGCACGTTATGTAGATCAAGGTGGTGGAAAACGTAAAGGAAGTTTTGCAATTTATATAGAAACTTGGCATGCAGATATTTTTGATTTCTTGGATTTGAAAAAGAATACAGGAAAAGAAGAAATGCGCGCCAGAGATTTATTTTTTGCAATGTGGACATCAGATTTGTTTATGAAACGTGTTCAAGAAGACGGCAATTGGACATTAATGTGTCCAAACGAATGTCCAGGTTTGTATGATGTTCATGGTGAAGAGTTTGAAAAAATGTACACCGATTACGAAGCAGCTGGAAAAGGTCGAAAAACGATCAAAGCACACGAATTGTGGGAAAAAATTCTAGAATCGCAAATCGAAACTGGAACACCATATATGTTGTATAAAGATGCAGCAAACCGTAAATCGAATCAAAAAAATCTAGGAACCATTCGTTCATCTAACTTGTGTACCGAGATTATGGAATATACATCGAAAGATGAAATCGCAGTTTGCAACTTGGCATCATTATCGTTGCCAATGTTTGTCGAAAACGGAAAATTTAACCACGATTTATTTTACACAGTTACCAAACGAGTAATCCGAAACTTAAATAAAGTTATCGATAGAAATTATTATCCAGTTATTGAAGGCGAAAATTCTAACAAACGCCACAGACCAATTGGATTAGGAGTTCAAGGTTTGGCCGATGCATTTATTATGATGCGTTTGCCATTCACAAGCGACGAAGCCAAAACATTAAACCAAGAAATTTTCGAAACGATGTATTTCGCAGCCGTAACGGCATCAATGGAATTAGCAATCGAGGAAGGACCATATTCAAGTTTCGAAGGTTCGCCAATCTCGCAAGGCGAATTTCAATTCAACCTTTGGGGATTAAAAGACGAGGAACTTTCTGGTCGTTGGGATTGGGCAAGTTTGCGAAAAGAAGTGATGAAAAATGGCGTTCGAAATTCACTGCTTGTAGCGCCAATGCCAACTGCATCGACATCGCAAATTTTGGGTAACAATGAAGCGTTTGAACCATATACATCAAATATTTACACACGTCGTGTTTTATCTGGCGAATTTATTGTTGTTAACAAACATTTATTGAATGATTTAGTAATTCGTGGACTTTGGACCGAAGATTTAAAACAACAATTAATGCGTGAAAACGGATCGGTGCAAAACTTGAATATTCCCCAAGATTTAAAAGAATTATATAAAACCGTTTGGGAAATGTCAATGAAAGATATTATCGATATGTCACGTCACCGCGGATATTTCGTTGACCAATCGCAGTCGTTGAACTTGTTTATGCAAGATGCTAATTATTCGAAATTGACATCAATGCACTTTTATGCTTGGAAATCTGGTTTAAAAACCGGAATGTATTATTTGAGAACCAAAGCCGCTGTCGATGCAATTAAGTTTACTTTAAATAATGACAAAAAAGCAGAGCCAATTGTCTCGATAAAAATCAAGGAAGAACCAATTCTTGCAGAAGTTGAAGTTGAAACCACTGCAATGAGTAATGAAGAATATAAAGCAATGATTGAATTGGCCAAAAACGCTGGTGCTGATGATTGTGAAATGTGTGGGAGTTAGTTAGAAAACAGAATAATCAAAAAAAACAGCTGTCATGATGATGGCTGTTTGAATTTTAGAAAAAATATATTATGACAAAAGAATTTACAATTACCGATGATTTATTGGCTTCTCAAGGTCAGCGATTTTTAAATTATATTATTGATTTTATAGTTCAAATGAGTATTGCAGTTATATTTTTAATTATTATTGGTATAGTTTTAAGTTTACTTGGAATTGAAGGAATTGAAGAAAGGTTAGATAATACAAATAGATTTGAAGATTTTTTATTAGGAATTATCATTACTTTTTTATATTATTTGCCTTTTGAAAGTTTGAATTCTAGAACTATTGGAAAATTAATTACAGGAACAATTGTTGTAATGGAAGATGGAACAAAACCAAATTCGACTGAAATTCTTAAAAGAACTATGTGGAGAATTATTCCTTTTAATGCCTTGACGTTTTTAGGTTCACCGTCTAGAGGTTGGCACGATTCTAAATCTGATACCTATGTAGTTGTTAAAAAAGATTTTGATGCAAAATTAGAATTGCATAACAGTTTTGAAAGTATTGGAAAAGAAACTATATAATGGTTATTCAAACAACTTCCGAAAACCTAGATTTTATAAATCTTGTCCAGTTATTAGATCCAGATTCAAATATTCTAGATGGCAACGAACACGAGTTTTATGCTTAAAATAAATAAAACTGCAATCCTGAAAAATGTAATTATTTGTTATCTTGAAAACATTACCGATTAACCAACCAGAATCCATTAGCTTTATATAAAAAAATCAGATAATAAAATTATAAATAATTACGGACAATATCTTGGTATGCAATATAGTGTGTGTGAAAAAACATTTATAATAATTAATGTAAAAGTTGTTATTTCTATTTAACAAATTTTAAAAATTTAACAATTTCATGAATCGAATCTTCTATTTTTTCGAATTTAAAATTTAATACTTTCTTAATTTTATCGTTCGAATAAAAATCTTTAGAATGCAAAGAATTGGCTAAGTTTCTTGACAATCTTCTTTTTTGTTGAAAAATATTTGCAGCAATCCAATCTAATCGCCATGCAAAATCTGTTAAAAATTTTGAAATATATTTTGATGGTTTTTTTACGTTTAATGAATCGGCAATTGTATCAAGTATAAATTTATAAGTGCAATTTTCGGCAACCAGTGCAAATCGTTCGCCATTAATATTGCTTTTCATTAACAACAACATTGCTTTAACGACATCGTTTACTGATACGAAACCAGTTGTTCCATTAGTATAAAATGATAATCCGTTTTTGACTTTCGTGAAAATTTCTCCACTACCTGATTCGAAAAAACCTGTGCCAAGAATTACTCCAGGATTTACAATTACAACATTTAAACCTTCTTGATGGGCTCGAAAAACTTCTATTTCGGCACCATATTTAGAAATTGCATAATCAGAATGTGGTTTTTCAGGATTCCAATCGGTTTCTTCGGTTGTAATTTTTTCGTGGTCTAATAAATCTCCGAAAGCGGCAATACTAGAAACGTAACACAATTTTTGGATGTTATTTGCCAGACAAAAATTGACAATATTAGCAGTTCCTTCAATATTAATTTTTCGAAGCTTGTCTTCGTCTTTTGGGTCAAATGAAACTAAAGCTGCACAATGATAAACATATTCTACGTTTTCGAAAGCAATTTCTAAAGCTGGAATATCGTTAATATCGGCTTGAATCCATTCGATTTTATCAAATAAATTGGGTTTTTTGTAAAGTTCAAATAAAGATTTGGTTTTTGCAATCGATTTTTTGTTTCGATAAATTGCACGAACAATTTCATCATTTTCGAGTAAATGAATCGCTAAATGCGAACCAACCAAACCTGTTGCACCAGTAATTAAAACCATTCTGTAAAGATAAGATTGATTTTTTTAGTTTCCAAACAACAAGTTTTTGTTTTAATGTTTTACCCAAGTTTCAAAAATAACTTCTACGCCACTTAATTTTCCGACTTTTACATTAAGACTTCGTTTTTCCATTTTGGATGAAAAAACTAAACTGTATTTATTGCCTTCGATTTTGGTTAGATTTTTACCATTTACAACATCAAGTTCGAATAAACCTGGGCTTTTAATAAGCATGTAGGCTTCTTGCAAGCTAATATTTGGAATAAAATATCGTGCATGACCGTCGAAATCGCTACCGTTTTCAAGAATATAAGCGCCATTCATATAATAATAGGAATTAGCAAATAAATAATCATCGGCTTTTTTGGGTGGCACAACAACCGATCTATCTAAAATATATGTTTTGTTGAAATATTCTCGGGTCAAATCGAAACCGTTTTTCATAGTTGAAAGATAAGCATCATAAACATATCCTGTTATTTTATCGTCGTGCGTAATGATTTTAACCCAAAATCCTGAGATTATAAAACCCGGAAAAGCATCAATATTTGGATCTTCGCTTGGAATTGGTTCTATTTCTTGTATTGTAAAAGGAACTTTTTTAAGTTTATCATCAAGAACAACCACTTCGTCTTTAAAGGTCAATTCTTTTTTGATTTTGCTTTTTAAATCAGGTTTTTCATATAAAGTTACACCATCTTTTAGTAATACATAAAGAATATCTCCTTTTTTGTAAATGTCAATTGCTAATGATTTTAGGCAACAAAAAATAAATAAAAAAAGTAATTTTAGTTTCATTTAAAGTAGGTTTCGGATTTAACGTATATTTAATCGGTAAAAGTAGATAAATAATCGGAAATGTGTATTAAATTGTTAATAAGAAATTGAAAATTTATGTGTTTAAACGAAATTAATTGTTTTTAAACGTTTCTTTTGAAGCGAAAACCAAGTTTTTAAAGAAAAATAAAAGTTGTAAAATAGCCCCGATTAAAGGGAAAATCCTTTTTTTCAATTGCCACGGGTTTAAACCCGTGGCAATTGAAAAAAAGATTGGAATGAAAGCGGGACAAGTGTTGTGACAATATGAAATTATTGTGCTTCTAAAAATTAATAAAATATTGAATTGTGCAGTAATCGAATTAAATTATATTTGCAGAAATTAGTTTTATAAAATGAAAAATATTGTAGCAGAATTGCAATGGCGCGGATTAATTCACGACATTATTCCTGGCACCGAAGAGCAACTTTTAAAAGAAATGACAACGGCATATATTGGGTTTGATCCTACGAGCGATTCTTTGCATATTGGCAACTTAATTCCGATAATTTTGCTGGTTCATTTAGAGCGATTTGGGCATAAACCTATTGCATTGGTTGGTGGCGCAACAGGAATGATTGGTGATCCATCTGGCAAATCGAACGAAAGAAACTTGCTTGACGAAGCGACTTTAAACCACAATGTTGCTGGTATAAAAACGGTTTTGTCTAAGTTTTTGGACTTTAATTCTGCTGCTGCAAATGCGCCAATTTTGGTCAATAACTATGATTGGATGAAGGATTTATCGTTCATCAATTTTGCTCGTGATGTAGGAAAACGAATTACGGTTAATTATATGATGGCCAAAGATTCGGTTAAAAAAAGACTTTCGGTTGACGGCGACGGAATGAGTTTTACCGAATTTACTTACCAATTAATTCAAGGTTATGATTTTTATCATTTGCACAAAACCCATAATTGCTTGTTGCAAATGGGCGGAAGCGACCAATGGGGAAATATTACAACTGGAACCGAACTAGTGCGCAGAATGAATGTTGATTCTGAAGATAATAAAGCGTTTGCGATGACTTGCCCGCTTGTGACCAAAGCCGATGGTTCGAAATTCGGAAAATCAGAAAAAGGAAATGTTTGGTTAACTGCCGATAAAACTTCGGTTTATGAATTTTATCAGTTTTGGTTGAATACTACTGATATTGATGCTGAAAAATACATTAAAATATTTACTTTTCTTGACGAATCAGCAATCGATTCTTTAATTGAAGAACATAAAGTTGCGCCGCATTTAAGAGTTTTACAAAAACGTTTGGCAGAAGAATTAACGGTTTTCGTGCATTCGAAATCAGAATTGGACGATGTTGTTTTCGCATCCGCCAAATTTTTTGAACCAACAATCGATGGTTTAAAAATGCTTGGTGCCAAAATGTTGGAACAAGTTTTTAGTAGTTTGCCAAATGCAAAAATAACTAAAAAAGAAATTGAAGAATGTTACTCTATTGTCGATGCTTTTGCGAAAACTGGTTTTTTAGCATCGAATAATGAAGTACGTCGTGCTTTGAAAGAAAATGCAATTTCGGTCAATAAAGTTAAAGTTACCGAAGATTTTGTTTTGACAAGCCAAGATTTAATTGCAAATAGATTTATTTTGTTACAAAAAGGCAAGAAAAATCAATATTTAATTGAAGTTATTTAAAAGCATTTTAATTTTATGAATATTCTTGATATAATTCTTGGTGCATTGTTGATTTATGCAGTTTATAATGGTTTAAAAAAAGGTCTTTTTGTAGAATTGGCATCGCTCGTTGCGCTTGTTGTCGGGATTTTTATAGCTATAAAATTCTCTTATTTAATTAGAACAATTATAGAAAATCATGTTTCTTGGTCGCCCAAAATTTTGGCAATTACTTCTTTTGGATTGACTTTTTTTATCGTAGTAATTGCAATTCACAGCTTGGCAAAAGTTTTTACAAGCATTGCCGATTTTGCTTATTTAGGCTGGTTAAACAAGCTTGGTGGTGCAATTTTTAGTGTTTTAAAAACGGTTTTATTGTTGAGTATTGTTTTTAATTTATTTCAGAAAATAAATATTAATAATTTTATTGCCAAACAAGAAACTTTGAATAAATCAATGTTTTATAACCCAATTCAAGAAGTTTCGGAATTTATTTACCCGAGTTTAAATAAATTATATGATGAAGTCAAGACCAAAACCAAAAATTTGAATTTAGATTCGGCTGAAGGAAAATAATTTTAAGAAAAAATTATATTAAAATTCAAATTATACCGTTAATGTTATAATGAAGTGATTTAAGCTTTTTTCAATTGGTTGCAAAATTGTCTTTTTGCCCCATATTTCAGATTTTTTTTATTCGATAGCGATGCTATCCAATAAAAAGAATCCAAAATCTGAAACAAAAATCTTAATT
>JAYWGV010000105.1:0-19003 GCA_043778105.1 Bacteroidota bacterium | reverse complement strand
TTTACGTTATTGCAGTTTTCATTACCCAGCCTTTACATTAATAGACAATAAAGTTAAAAACATAAAAAAAGCTCCTAAAAAAGGAGCTTTTATAAAATTTGAACACAATAGTATTACAAAGAAGAAACAAATCTAGTTAATTTAGATTTTAAGTTTGATGCTTTGTTGTCGTGTATAATATTTTTCTTAGCTAATTTATCAATCATAGAGATTACGTTTGATAATTTTGCAGAAGCTTCAGATTTATCAGTAGCAATTCTTAACGCTTTGATTGCATTACGAGTTGTTTTGTGTTGGTATCTGTTTAACACTCTTTTCTTTTCGTTGCTTCTAATTCTTTTTAATGCTGACTTATGATTTGCCATTTTCTTGTTTTTTTTTAAATTGTAATAACTTTATTAATTTACTTACTTAGTAAAAAAAGAAAAACCTCCCACAATTGAATTGGAAATTCAATCACTTTAGTTTTAACTAATAAAACAAAAATTTGAGACACAAAATTTTATTTTATAAAACAAATTTACAACTAACTAGTAGCCCGTAGGGGAATCGAACCCCTCTTACATGGATGAAAACCATGCGTCCTAACCGATAGACGAACGGGCCAATATTTCTTTATTGCGAGTGCAAAGATACACCTATTTTTTATTCTCGCAATAGTTTAAATAAATATTTTTACCGTTTTTTAAACTTTTTTTAATAAGCTTTTGCAAATAGCACTCTACCAACTGATTGCGCTCCAGAAAAAACACAATTTCCTGCTTCTTCAACTCGATCGATTGCAATACATCTTATAGTTGCCTTGGTCAAATCTTTAATTTTCTCTTCAGTTTCGGCAGTTCCGTCCCAATGTGCCGATACAAATCCACCTTTGTTTTCCAAAACTTCTTTGAACTCTTCGAATGAATGAACCTCAGTAATATGATTGTCTCTATATGTCAAAGCACGATTAAATAAATCAGACTGAATTTGTTCTAATAAATCATTGATATAAGGTACAATTCCTTCTTTTGATTTTATTTCTTTCGTCAAAGTATCTCGTCTTGCAACTTCAAAAGTACCGTTTTCTAAATCTTTTGGACCAATTGCAATTCTAACTGGAACACCTTTCAATTCCCATTCTGCGAATTTGAAACCTGGTTTTTGAGTTGTTCTGTCATCAAATTTTATTGCAATTTTCAGTTTTTTGAATTCAGCAACGAGTTCATTTGCTACAAGCGAAATTGCGTTAAATTCCTCATCGGTTTTAAAAATCGGAACAATAACTACTTGAATCGGAGCTAAATTTGGTGGCAAAACCAATCCGTTATCATCCGAATGTGTCATTACCAATGCGCCCATTAATCTTGTAGAAACGCCCCAAGATGTTCCCCAAACATATTCTTGTTTTCCTTCTGCCGATGCAAATTTCACATCGAATGCTTTTGCGAAATTTTGACCCAAAAAGTGACTTGTTCCTGCCTGTAAAGCTTTTCCGTCTTGCATTAAAGCTTCAATGCAATAGGTTTCTTCGGCGCCAGCAAATCTTTCTGTTTCGGTTTTGAAGCCTTTTATTACTGGAATCGCCATAAAATTTTCGGCAAAATCAGCATAAACATGCATCATTTTTTCTGATTCTTCAATGGCTTCTTCTTTAGTGGCGTGTGCTGTATGACCTTCTTGCCAAAGAAATTCGGCTGTTCGCAAGAATAATCTTGTACGCATTTCCCAACGCACAACATTGGCCCATTGGTTTATTAATAATGGCAAATCTCTATAAGATTGCACCCAACCTTTATATGTTGACCAAATAATTGCCTCGCTCGTTGGTCGAACAATTAACTCTTCTTCAAGTTTGGCATTTGGGTCGACCATTAATTTGCCTGGTTTATCTGGATCGTTTTTAAGTCGATAATGTGTTACAACAGCACATTCTTTGGCAAAACCTTCGGCATTTTTTTCTTCGGCTTCGAACATACTTTTTGGTACAAATAAAGGGAAATATGCATTGCTATGACCAGTTTCTTTGAACATTTTATCTAACTCGGCTTGCATTTTTTCCCAGATTGCATACCCGTAAGGTTTAATTACCATACAACCTCGCACGGCAGAGTTTTCAGCCAAATCCGCTTTGACAACCAGTTCGTTATACCATTTTGAATAATCTTCGGATCGTTTTGTAAGGTTCTTGTTCATATAATATAGTTTGGCACAAAAATTGTTTAACTTAATAATAACTAAATAGTTTGGCAAAACTAACTATTTTTGTAATGTCCAACAATAAAAAAACCATCGATATGAAAACTATTTTATTTACACCGAAAAAAGCATCAATTTTTTCATTAATTGGATTGCTAGCTATTTTTATAACCTCTTGCGGTTCTTATCAAAATAAATCTTATTATGACCGAGATGGCATCTACGGAAGTCAACAAAGACGACCAGTTCAAGCAGCAACTCAAACACAAAACCAAAATGAAGTTGTTTATAATGAACCACAACCTAAAAACTATTTCGGGCAATTGCTTGAAGAAAGTAAAGATCCAGAAATAATTACCGATGTTAACTCGTATAGTTCAACTCCAAATGCTGCTGCAAATGGAACACAAGTTACAACACAAACTCAAAATCAAGATTATGCAACAAACAATTCAAGTTGGGGAAGCAACCCAGAATCGACTGTAGTAAATGTTTATGGTGGTGGGTGGGGCATGAACAATTGGGGCTGGAACAATGGTTGGGGAATGAATAATTGGGGTTGGAATAACTGGAATAATGGTTGGTATGGTAACAATTGGGGTTGGAATGGCGGTTGGGGTTGGAATGGTGGTTGGGGTTGGAATGATCCATTTTTTGGCGGTGGCTTAGGTTGGGGTTGGAACAACAATTGGTACGGAAATAACTGGGGTTGCAACAACAATTGGAATAATAATTGGAACAATAATGGTTTCAATAACAATTATTATGGCAACAACAATAATAGAAGAAACCGCAACGATAACGGAACCTATTCTTACAATAATAATAGAGGTAGACGAGGCGAAGCCTCATCAAACCGTTATTCAAGTAACAATTCTTACAATACAAGAAGTGGTAATTCTGGCGAAAGAACTTACTCATCGAATAATTCTAGAAATAATTATCGAACTACAGAATATTATTCGGGAACTAGAACTTCTAGCAACACCAATAGAGAATATACGCCGATAAGAAATTCGAATAACGGGAATTCAGGACAAACTACTCGTTATAACTCAAATAATGATAGAGAATATACACCAATAAGAAATTCTAATAATTCAAATTCTGGTCAAACAACAAGATCACAATCTGCACCAACTAGAACTTATTCGGCACCAACTCGAACAGAATCGGCACCATCTAGAAGTTATTCTTCGCCTAGTTCATCTGGAAGTGGCGGTGGCGGAGGAAGATCAAGTGGTGGTGGTGGCGGAAGACGCTAGTTATCCAAATATATAAAACCTATGTTAATAATGATTTATCATAGGTTTTTATTTGATTAATTTTAAAATTTGTATACAATGAAAAAATATATTTATCTATTAATAATCGGATTTTCTATAGCGAATTCTTTAGCTCAAAACGTTGCCGACGGTTTGAGATTGGGTTTATCTGGAAACAACGGAACGGCTCGTTTTCAGGCAATGGGTGGTGCATTTGGATCTTTGGGTGGCGATTTTTCGGCAATAAACGTCAATCCGGCTGGTTCGGCAATTTTTAGTAACAATCAATGGAGTATTTCATTAAATAATAATCTTCTAAAAAATTCGACTAAATATTTTGGTGTAAAAAACGAAACCGAACAAAACTCAATAAACCTGAACCAATTAGCAGGTGTTTTTGTATTCGAAAATAACGACAACCGCAGCGAATGGAATAAATTTTCGTTAGCTGTAAATTACGAAAAAATTAACGATTTCGATAATGATATTTTTTCTGTTGGTACAAATGATAATTCTGTAGCAAGTTATTTTACTAGTTATGCTAATGCAAATGGAAATCAGGGTGGAATTCCTCTTGAAGTTTTAGAAAATGCTAATTACGAAGATTTAAATTTTACAGATCAGCAAGCTTGGTTGGGTTATCAAGCATTTGTTATTAATCCAGATTCTAATAATCTTAACAATACAAGTTACAATTCAAACATTCGCTCTGGCGGAAAATATTTTCAACAAAACGCATCAATAATTAGAGGTCAAAATAGCAAAATTAATTTTAATCTTTCTGGACAATATCAAAAATGGTTAAGTGTAGGAGTGAATTTAAATAGTCATTTCACTGATTATAAAGAATCGACTACATTTATCGAAACTAATAAAAACCCAGATGTTGGCACAAATGAAAGAATTTCTAAACTTCAGTTTAATAATGACATTCATACGTTTGGTTCAGGATTTTCTATGCAATTTGGTTTTATTGCTAAACTTGATGATATGTTTAGAATTGGTGCAAGTTATGAATCGCCAACTTGGTATGAGTTAAACGACGAAGTTAAACAATCGTTGCAAACTACATTGAGTACAACACTTACGCCAGATTTTAAAAACGTAAATAAAAATCCAGAAATTACGATATATGAACCTTATCAAATTCAAACACCAAGCAAATTAACTGGAAGCGCATCGGTAATTTTTTCAAAAAAAGGTTTAATAAGTCTAGATGTTACTCGGACAGATTATTCGAATACAACTTTTGGACCCTTGCAAGATTTTGAAGGCTTGAATAACGATTTATCGAACAGACTTGCAAGTTCATTATCATTTAAATTAGGAACCGAATACCGATTCAATCAGTGGAGTTTTCGTGGCGGATATAGAAATGAACAAAGTCCTTATAAAAACAAAAAAGTCATGGGCGATTTATTCGGATTATCATCTGGAATTGGGTATAATTGGGGCGATGTCAAACTTGATGTAGCTTATGCCTATTCGAAAAGAAATAATCAAAATCAATTTTTCAAACAAGGTTTTAATGATTTTTCAACTACCACAGGAATTAATAATAATATAACTTTTACTTTGGTTTTTGAGTTATAATTTTATTACGCTTTTTACTATATTTTCATTAATTCTCATAAATATTTTTATGAGAATTTTTTTTATTCAATAATTGATTTGTGTCTTTGAGACTTTGTGGCAAAAGACTAAAACTTTATACTATTTTTAATATTCTTTCGTTGTATAAATGTTAATTTGCAACAAATATAAAACTTCAAAATGAACAACATAAAAATACTTTGGGTTGATGACGAAATTGATTTATTAAAACCACATATATTATTTCTAGAAAAAAAAGATTATCAGGTAACAACTTGCAATAATGGACTTGATGCTATTGAAATATTCGAAAAAGGAAATTTCGATATTGTTTTTCTTGACGAAAATATGCCAGGAATGAGCGGTTTGGAAACGCTTCAAGAAATGAAAGAAAAAAAATCTGCTACGCCAATGATAATGATTACCAAAAGCGAAGAAGAATATATTATGGAAGAAGCAATCGGTTCCAAAATTGCCGATTATTTGATAAAGCCAGTAAATCCAAATCAAATTTTACTTGCTTTAAAGAAAAATTTGGATCATTCGAGATTGATTTCCGAAAAAACAACATTAGATTATCAGAAAGAATTTCGCAAAATTTCGATGGAAATGTCAGCCATTCGAACCTATGAAGATTGGATAGAAATGTATAAAAAATTGATTTTTTGGGAAATGGAACTCGAAAACATCAATGATCAAAGTATGGTCGAAATTCTTGAATCGCAAAAAATTGAAGCCAATTCGCAATTTGGAAAATTTATCGAACGAAATTATGAAGATTGGTTTGAACCAAAAGCCGATAAACCAGTGTTGTCTCACAATTTATTCAGAGAATTTGTCGCACCAGAATTAAAAAACAAAGAAAAACCTTTGCTATTTGTAGTTATAGATAATTTGCGATTTGACCAATGGAAAGCCTTCGAAAGTGTAATTGGAAACCATTATAAACTTGAAAAAGAAGTGCCCTATTTTGCAATTTTACCAACAGCAACTCAATATGCAAGAAATGCAATTTTCTCAGGATTGACACCGCTTGATATGGAAAAGCAATTTCCGCAATATTGGAAAAATGATGTCGAAGATGGTGGAAAAAACTTATACGAAGCCGAATTTCTTACAGCGCAATTAAAACGGTTGGGTTTAGGAAACATCAAGCAAGATTATTTCAAAATCACCAATTTAAATAGTGGCAAGAAATTAGCTGATAATTTTAAAGCTTTAAAAGACAATGATTTAGTTACAATAGTTTACAATTTTGTTGACATGCTTTCTCACGCAAAAACCGAAATGGATGTTGTAAAAGAATTAGCATCTGATGATAAAGCTTATCGATCTTTGACTTTGAGTTGGTTCAAAAATTCGCCTTTGTTAGACATTATTCAACAAGCTCAGAAAATGGGTTTCAAGTTAATTATTACTACCGATCACGGCACAATTAACGTGAAACATCCTTCTAAAGTAATTGGCGACAAGAACACAAGCTTGAATTTGCGTTACAAAACTGGTCGCAGTTTGACCTTTGAAGACAAAGATGTTTATGCCGTTCGTGATCCAAAACGCATTGGTTTGCCTGCAATAAATATGAGTAGTTCGTACATTTTTGCAAAAAATGATTTGTTTTTGGCATATGTAAACAATTACAATCACTATGTCAGTTATTACAGAAATACGTATCAGCACGGCGGAATTTCTTTGGAAGAAATGATTATTCCGTTTTTGGTATTTAACCCGAAATAAAAAAAGTGTTCAGTCGCAGTGTTCAGTTTTCAGTCGCAATTTCGCAGTCTTGTTTTAACTGAAAACTGCGACTGCGACTGTAAACTTATGAATATGGAAATAGAATTTTCACTCGATCAAATTAACGAAGTTGCAAATAAAATAATTACTCAAAATCCAAAAAAAATTATTCTTTTTAATGGGGAAATGGGCGTTGGCAAAACAACATTAATCAAACAATTGTGCAAAAATCTTGGTGTTCAAGAAGCAACTAGTAGTCCAACCTTTTCATTAGTAAATGAATATAAAACTAATGACAATCAATTAGTTTATCATTTTGATGTTTATAGATTAAAGGCAGAAACCGAAGCTCTAGATATGGGAATCGATGAATATCTTTATTCGGGAAATTGGTGTTTTATAGAATGGTCAGAGAAAATTCCGAATCTGATTCCTGAGCAACATTCTATTATAAATATTGAACTGCTCGAAAATGGAAATCGAAAGCTAACTTTAAAATAATGTCAGAAAATAATATTGAAATTATTCCATTTTCATCGGAATATACATCAGAAATAAAAACTTTAAATTTCGAATGGCTCGAAAAATATTTCGAGGTCGAAGATTCTGATGTAAAAACATTATCCAATCCGCAAAAAGAAATTATCGATAAAGGCGGAAAAATTTTTTATGCAAAATATCAAAACCAAATTGTTGGAACAGTTTCATTAATGAAAATCGATGATTTTACATTCGAATTGTCAAAAATGGCTGTTACTGAAAAAATGCAAGGTGCAGGAATTGGAAAACTTTTAATGGATTATTGCATCGCATTTGCTAAAGAAAATCAAATTAAAAAACTTGTGCTTTTTTCAAATACAAAATTGATTCCTGCAATAAAAATGTATGAAAATTATGGATTTGTTGAAGTTAATCTTGGTTCTAGCATTTATAAACGTTCGAATATTAAAATGGAAAAAGTTATCTGATTAAAAAAACAAAAAAATGAAATATATGAAAACATATAATTAAAATAAAACTGACACGAATTTCACAAATTTTCACAAATTTTAATTAAGAATTACATTTATGACTACAAGTTAACCTTAGAATTTCTTATTAATTTGTGTAAATTCGTGAAATTCGTGTTTACCTATTTGAATTGTTAAATAAACTATTTTGAAATTGATTTTTTAATTTAATTCGTAAATTGTGCTCCAAATTAATTTTCTATGCCAATAAATTCTCCTTTCACAGCAGCACAATTATTACCACAAGAAGAAAAACTTGAAATTGCAAGACACAAAAGTGAACTTTTTATAGGCGTTCCAAAAGAAACGAGTTATCAAGAACGCAGAATTTGTCTCACGCCAGATGCTGTAAATTCACTAACATTTCACGGTCACAGAGTAATGATCGAATCTGGTGCTGGCGAAAGTTCAAGTTATTCCGATAAAGAATATTCTGATGCTGGTGCAGAAATTACTCAAGATACCAAAAAAGTTTTTGGTTGCCCAATGATTCTAAAAGTCGAACCTGCAACTTTGCCAGAGATTGAAATGATGAATTTGGAAACTATAATTATATCTGCTTTACAAATTAAAACACGCAAGGCAGCATATTTCGAAGCATTAACCAAAAAGAAAATTACAGCTTTAGCATTTGAATATATTAAGGACGAAGACGGCAGTTATCCAGCTGTGAAATCTTTAAGTGAAATTGCTGGAACAGCGTCGATATTGGTCGCAGCCGAGTTGATGATAAATAATCAAATAGGAAAAGGTTTATTATTTGGTAACATAACCGGAGTTCCACCAACCGAAGTTGTAATTATTGGTGCAGGAACAGTAGGCGAATTTGCCGCAAAAACTGCTCTTGGTTTAGGCGCAAGTGTGAAAATATTCGACAATTCAATTACAAAATTACGTAGATTACAAAACAATCTTAACCAAAGAATTTTCACATCGACCATTCAACCAAAAGCATTATTAAAAGCTTTACGCCGTTGCGATGTTGCCATTGGCGCAATGCGTGGCAAAGATCGATGTCCAGTTGTTGTTACAGAAACTATGGTCGAACACATGAAAAAAGGTGCCGTAATTGTTGATGTAAGCATCGATACTGGTGGTTGTTTCGAAACATCAGAAATCACAACACACGAAAAACCCACATTTGTAAAAAATAATGTAGTTCACTATTGCGTACCGAATATTCCGTCGCGATATTCCAAAACTGCTTCATTGTCTATAAGCAATATTATTACTCCATATTTATTGCAAATTGCCGATGATGGTGGCATTGAAAGTGCCATTCGATGTGACAAAGGTTTAAAAAATGGCGTTTATTTATACCACGGAATTCTTACAAATAAAGCTATTGGCGACTGGTTTGGTCTGCCAGATAGCGATATAAATTTGATAGTATTTTAAATAAAAAATTGTACATTTGAATTTAAATATTTTGGATATGATAATTGAAAGAACTAAAAAAGAGTTTATAATTAGGTTGCCATTGAATATTGATACTAACGGGTTGCAAAATCTTATTGATTATATTTCTTATAAATCAGCAACAACTAATAGTCGTGCTAAACAATCTGATATAGATTTACTTTCCAAAGAAGTAAAAAATAATTGGTGGACAAAAAATAAATCAAGATTAATTTAATGAAAATTATTGTTGACACAAATATTATTTTTAGTGCATTATTGAATTCTGAAAGCAATATTAGGTGATTTAATTTTCAATTCAGATACACTTTTTCAATTTTACAGTTGTAATTATATGCGGTATGAAATAAGAAAACATTGGGATAAATTGAAGAAAATATCGAAATTATCAGATGAGAATCTAGAAATTTCATTTTTACTTTTAATTTCAAAAATCAAATTCATAAACGAAGATTTAATTCCAAGAGAAATTTGGATTGAATCTGAATCGATTGCTAATAAAATTGACATTAATGATATTGATTTTATTGCATTAACCAAATTTCTTAAAGCAACATTATGGACAGGAGATAAAACTTTATATAATGGATTGCAAGAGATAAATTTCAAAAAAGTATTTAATACAAACGAAATTATTTTGTTAAGGCAATCTAAAGCCAAAAAATAGTTTTTTTTGTTTTAACAATAAAGATGTATTCTATTGCATCTGTTCATTTATTAGTAGAGGTGCACGGCAGTGCATCTGTGGGTTTAGGTTATAAGTAAAGAAGTATTCTATTGCATCTGTTCATTTATCAGTAGAGGTGCACGGCAGTGCATCTGTGGGTTTAGGTATATGTATAGATGCACTGCCTTTCACCTTTATGTAGAAAAAACAAAATAATTGCAATTTTTATTTCACTAAAATTAACAAATTCTACAATCAAAATCATTATTTTTGCAAATAATTTCAAATTACAAAAATGGATTTCAAAACCCGATTGGCATATTATATTCTTGGTCTTTTTATTGGTGGACTTTTTTTAAAATTTGTATTAGATTACACAGGCGGAAAAGGAATGGACTTTACCTATTTGCCAAATGCAAGAGTTTTAAAAAATATTAGAAACAAACCTTTTGACTATTCTGAAATTGCAAAACAAAAATTAGAAGCCAAGTTAATTTCGTTAGAAGATGTAAAATATATTTTAACAGAAGGCGATGTAGATTTCGAATTGAGTAAAAAACCAATGCAAGGCGGAAAATTATATGTTGTAAATGGCGAAACCAAAAATAACATTCCAATTACTTTGCACGTAATTAACAAAGAAGAAAAAGCATTATTGTTGGATATTATTAAAACAAATCCTGAATAATGGGAAGATTTAAAGAAAATGATTTACCGAAATCAAAAATTACTGCAAGTTCATTAAAAAAAGCCAAAATTATTTTCAAATATGCCGAAAATCATAAATGGAAATTTTTTATAGGTTTAATATTTTTATTGTTAACAAGTGTAACAGCATTGGCTTTTCCAAAATTTATGGGAATGTTGGTCGATTGTGTCAATAAAAAAGATGGCGATTTAGCAAATAAAATCGCTTTAGGATTGATGTTAGTTCTAGTTTTACAATCAGTTTTTTCTTTTTTCAGATTATCACTTTTTGTAAATTTTACCGAAAATACTTTAGCAAATGTTCGTTTGGCATTGTATACAAATCTTGTAAAATTACCAATGTCGTTCTTTTCTCAAAAACGTGTAGGCGAATTAAATAGTAGAATTAGTAATGATATTGGTCAAATTCAAGATACGCTAACAACAACAATTGCCGAATTTTTACGTCAATTTATTTTGATAATTGGCAGTTTTATAATGTTGGCAAGCATCAATTGGAAACTGACAATAATGATGATTTCGGTTGTGCCAATAGTCGGAGTTGCGGCCGTAATCTTCGGAAAATTTATTAGAAAATATTCCAAAACTGTTCAAGACAAAGTTGCAGAAAGCCAAGTAGTTGTCGAAGAAACAATGCAAGGAATTTCGATTGTAAAAGCTTTCGCAAATGAATGGTACGAAATTCAACGCTACAAAACACGAATTCAAGAAGTTGTCAAAATCGGTATAAAAGGCGGACAATTTCGTGGTTATTTTGCATCATTTATTATTGTGTGCTTGTTTGGAACAATCGTTGCAGTTGTTTGGTATGGCGTAACCCTAGCAATTGCAGGAGAAATTACGGTCGGACAATTATTTACTTTCATATTATATTCGAGTTATGTTGGCGCATCATCTGGCGGAATTGCCGAATTATATTCGCAAATGCAAAAAGCAATTGGTGCCACCGAACGTGTTTTCGAATTATTAGAGGAAGTTCCCGAAAAAATAAATTCTGATTCAGAAATTGATATCGAAAAAATAAAAGGTGAAGTTACTTTCCAAAATGTGGCTTTCTCTTATCCGTCAAGAAAAGAAATTCAGGTGCTTAAGAATGTGAGTTTCAAAGCCAATTTCGGACAAAAAATTGCAATTGTTGGTCCATCAGGAACAGGAAAATCAACTATTGCGTCCTTATTACTGCGTTTTTATGATATTGAAGGTGGAAATATTCTGATCGATAATAAGAATATTTATGATTATGATTTAGAAACTTTGCGAGGAAATATGAGTATTGTTCCACAAGATGTAATTCTTTTTGGAGGAACAATTCGAGAAAATATTGCTTATGGTAAACCAAATGCTACGAATGAAGAAATAATGTTGGCAGCCAAACAAGCCAACGCTTTTAATTTTGTCGAAGGTTTTCCCGAAAAATTCGAAACCATTGTTGGCGAACGAGGCATAAAATTATCTGGTGGACAAAGACAAAGAATTGCAATTGCTCGTGCGCTGCTCAAAAATCCAAGTATTTTAATTCTTGACGAAGCCACATCATCATTAGATTCAGAAAGTGAAAAACTTGTTCAAGAAGCACTAGAAATTTTAATGCAAGGTCGAACAAGCATTATTATTGCGCACAGATTGTCAACTATTCGAAGTGCAGACCAGATTTTGGTTTTAGATAATGGCGAAATAAAAGAACAAGGAACGCACAAAGAATTAATTGATCTTGAAAACGGAATGTATAAAAATTTGAGCAATTTGCAGTTTAGTAATTCGTAATTAAATATTAATTTTCATGGAAAAATTTCAGTATAAACAATTAAATATTGATAAAGCAATTTTATTAGTAATTGCAATTTTTATTTTATTTATTGTCGCACCAATATTGATTTTTGGAATAAATGCTATCGCAGATTACGTTAATAGTTTTCCAAATAAAAAAATTTTAGGATTAATTGTTGGTATTGTTGTTATTTTGCCAGTTATTTTTCTTAAAAAATATATTGGTGACAAATTTGAAATTGTCGTTCACAACGGAAAGTTAAGAATTATAAAAAATGGTGCAACAATTAAAGATACCGATTTGAAAAGAATTGATTCTTTAATTTATAGCGATTTATCAACCAAAATATTGGATATTTATTTAACAGACAAATCAAAATTTTATCAAATAAAACCAAATTCATTAAATGTTGTGAAACAAAAAAATGATATTGATAACATAATAAATTTGCTAAATCCACATTTAAAATTCACAATAACCAATGAAGTTCGTAAAGTTGCAATGGCGAATTACACAGCAACCATTTACAAAGTTATTGAATAAAAATGATTTTGTTTAAAATAAAAAATTCCAATTTCAATATCGAAATTGGAATTTTTTTATAAGATTATATTATAATTAATTGATTATTAATTTTTTAGTTATTGAATTTTCTTTTTGATTAATTTTTATTAAATAAATTCCTTTGGTAAGATTAGAAACCGAAATTGATTTAGTTTCAGAAGCTTGAGATTCAAAAACTTTTTCTCCAAAAGTAGAATAAATTTCAACATAATAATTTTCATTAATATTATCGAAATTGATTTGAAAGTCACCATTTGATGGATTTGGAAATATCTCAAAATTATTAATTGTTTTACTTTCAAGATTATCTTCAAATTCGTTTTGAATTTTTTCTTCGCTACTTGTTTTATCTAATTCTAAATTGGTTATTGACAATAATTCATTAGCATCAATATCATTTGAATTTCTTGCAGCAGGAATTGCACCCCAAATTTTGGCTACAAATTCTGGTTTATCAATAAACGGATTTCTGTTACCTTGTCTTGCATAAATTGCATTATTTCGAGCAATTTCTCTCGCAGAAACTGGATCGTTTGCATGCCAAATTTTTAACATTGCCAAAAATGCGGGTTTAAAAGCCTGATTGCTAGTGCCGTTGAACATTGCAAAACCCGTATAATTGGCTACCGTATTTTCATATCTGGTAGCAAAATAAAAATACATTCTTGCAATATCTCCTTTAAATTCGTTAATGGGTTCGAAAACTGTTCCTGTATATCCAGAAACTCCACTTGTGCCTAGTTTGCTGCCGTTTAGAGTTGTTTTTGACGCAACTGCAACTTTTCCGTGTGGAAAATTCGAACGAATTCCGTTTACTTTTCCATCGGTTGGCGGAATGTGGTGCGCATCAGAAACCATTGGCGCAGCCGAATTAAAACTTGATTGAGGAATAACGTGTTCTCTATTATAACAATCGCCTTCGTTGGCATAAGTTCCACATTGGTTGGTATTTAAAATGTACTTATACGGATCAATTCCTATTGGTTTTTCTGAATAAATATCAATAATAGAATTATCATTTTCATATTGATTGTCTCTATCTGATGTTGCATAGGTTGTCCAAAGTCCAGAATATCCTCGATCTGTGTGACCTTTTATTTTGTTGTACAATTGTGTTTTTAATGTGTAACCAGTTCCAGTTGCAGTGTTGTAATAACCAGTTGGAATTTGTGCAAATGCAAACCCAGAAATTAGCATTGCAAATAATAATTTTGTTTTCATTGTGTTGGTTTAGTTGTTGAATTAGCAATATTACAATTTTTAAATATTGATGATTGTATAATATTGTTATGTTTATTAGCCTATTTATGAACATTTTGTAATTAATTTAATTAAAACATAACAATTTGATAATATTTGTGTCATTTTATATTTTACTTATTTATTTATTTTTACAAAAAGGTTTTGAGAAATTATAAAGGTTTTTTTGTTTTTCTGTAACTTATCGACAATTTATACGTATAAAAGTAAATAATCAATTAAATGAAATATGAAAAATCTAATTCTGCTTTTAACATGCTGTATATTTGTTCAAAATTCAATTTCACAAACCGACAATCAAAAAATTCAAAAAGATTTTGAATCAATGATTGCGTATACTAGAGCGACTAAAATTGATGAAATTTTAGAGCTAACTTATCCAAGATTATTGACCGTTTATGGAAAAGATGGAACAAAAGGACTTTTATCGATGATGTTTGGAGGTTTTGGAATTAAGACAATTTATGAACAAAATCCAATAAATTTAAAAATCTCAAAGATTTCAAAATTGAAAGACGGTTCTATATGTTTGGCGGAATATGACCAAAATATGATTTTAGAATTCACAGATGAAACAACGGCAAATGGCTATTCACAAGCACAAATTGATGGATATACTTTAGAGAAAATAGATTCGAAAAAAGTAAGAATGAAAGGAAAATCTTATTTATTGGCAATAAATGATTCTTACACAAAAAAAACTTGGAAGTATGTTGCTTACATAGATAATACAGTTGCAATTGCGGGTAAAGAAATTTTATCTAAAGAAATTATTGAAGAATCGGCAAAATTGAAAGCTGGTTTTATTAATTGATTTTTAATTTATCTTGTTATTCTTAATTATAATTTACTAATTTTACTTTTTTAAACAAAAACCAAAATAATTATGAAAAAATCATTAATCGCAATTACATTATTATCGGGAATTTTAACATTAAATTCTTGCAAAGGAAAAACAGATGACGCAACAACCGAAGTTGCAACTCCAACAGAAACATCAGTTACACCAGCAGAAACAATAACTGCAGCCGAACCGAAATCTTATGCTGTAACTCTTGCTCCAGGAACTCCAGAAATAATTTTATTAGGAAAAAATAAAGAAGCAAGCCTAAAATTAATGAATTTAAAAGCAATCGATCTTTCTGATCCTGATGGAAAATCTTTAGGAATTGAGTTTTCTTATGATCTTGAAGTCACAAATAAAAAACCAATTGGTGAAAGTGCTATTTATATTGACCCAACAACTTTTAGATTAGAATTAGACAATGGCACCAAAATTACTTACGATAAATACAATACCGTTGATGTTAGTCCAGAATCTACAAAAATAAGTACTGCAAACACATATAAATTGCCTGCAGGAACTAAACCGAAGGCTCTGAATTTATTTTTTGATGAAACAAGAGTTAGTGTGAATTTACAAATTAATTAATTTTTTAAAAAATCATTTATAATTACCTTAACTTGAATTTTTAGGTTGAGGTTTTTTTATTTAACAATAATTTATAAACATTTAATGCCAATTTGAAATTTCTTATATTAAATTTGTATATACAATTATATTAGACTAATGTCCAATCAAAATACAGATTTTTTCTTAAAATTAAATAATTATCAATCCGAAAATTGGATTCGTGCGATCGATTCGAATAAAATTTTTCGTTGGATCGATGATTTATTCTTTATTTTATTTCCAGAAGAAAAGTTAGATATTTATCAAATTGAGGATTTGTGGCAACAAAATAAAGATAATTTTGAATTATTAATTGCAGGAGTTTCTGATAATAATTCAAAAGTTCAAATTACAGAAATTTCAAATAATATTTATTCACAAATTCCAGAAATTTATAAATTTCTACAAAAAGATGCTCAAGCAATCTTAGATACTGATCCAGCAGCCGATTGCATTTCGGAAATAATAAATTCTTATCCTGGATTTTTAGCGATAGCTTTTTATAGAATTTCGAACGCAATTGCAAACTTAGAAATTAAAATGCTACCTAGAATTATATCAGAATATGCCCATTCTAAAACAGGAATCGATATTCATCCAAATGCCAAAATAGATGTTCCGTTTATTATTGATCATGGCACCGGAATAGTAATTGGCGAAACTTGCGTTATTGGAAAAAACGTGTCTATTTATCAAGGCGTAACGCTTGGCGCATTGCAAGTCGAAAAATCAATGGAAGAAAAAAAACGACATCCAACAGTCGAAGACAATGTGGTAATTTATGCCAATGCAACCATTCTTGGCGGAAGCACAATTATTGGAAACAACAGCGTTATTGGCGGAAATACTTTTATTACCAAAAGCGTCAACCCATTTTCGATGGTCATGCAAGCCAGTAAAAACAATATTATAAGTCAAATAGAAAATCAAAATAATAACTTTTTTTCAATCTAAAAAAAATGAATAAATTTAACAACATTCTCGAGACAATTGGTAACACGCCACATGTAAAAATTAATAAATTGTTTGGTACTGATGCCAATGTTTATATGAAATTAGAACGAGCCAATCCAGGTTCAAGCATTAAAGATAGAATTGCTTTGGCGATGATAGAAGATGCTGAAAAATCGGGCAAATTAAAGCCAAATTCAGTAATTATCGAAGCTACATCGGGCAATACTGGCATTGGTTTAGCAATGGTTGCAGCTGTTAAAGGTTACAAATTGATTTTGGTTATGCCTGAATCAATGTCAATAGAACGACGCCGATTAATGAGTATTTATGGTGCCACTTTCGAACTCACGCCTCGCGAAAAAGGAATGAAAGGAGCCATCGAAAAAGCAAGAGAAATGACCGACGAAATAGAAAATGCGTGGTCGCCATTGCAATTCGAAAATCCATCAAATATTGAAATTCATAAAACCACGACTGCCAAAGAAATTATTGCAGCATTTCCTGATGGATTGGATTACATGATAACCGGAGTTGGAACTGGCGGACACATTACTGGTTGCGCCGAAATATTGAAACAACATTATCCAAATCTAAAAGTTTTTGCAGTCGAACCAGAAGCAAGTCCTGTTATTTCTGGCGGAAGCCCAAGTCCGCACCCATTACAAGGAATTGGTGCTGGTTTTATTCCTGCAAATTTGCATACTGATTTGCTTGACGGAGTAATTCAAGTTTCTAAAGATGAGGCATTTGAATACACACAAAGATGTGCGAAAGAAGAAGGGATTTTAATAGGGATTTCGTCTGGAGCATCACTCGCCGCTGTTGCAAAGAAACTAAAAGAAATTCCAGCCCATTCTAAAGTACTTACTTTTTGTTACGATACTGGCGAACGATATTTAAGTATAGAAGGTTTGTTTGTATAAAAACTTCAAAAACTAAAACCCCAATTTCTAATTTAAAAATTGGGGTTTTTAATTTGGTTATAAAATCAATTAGAAAAATATACTTGGAGAAATGTATTTAAAATAATTAGATTTCTTCGAGTATAAAATTCATAAGACTAATAAAAACTATAGTTTTAGGAGTTAATTAATTAAACAATAAAATAAAAAATTTATAAAAATAAGACACTAGTGTCCACTTAAAATAAGTTGAAAACCAGTTGATTAGTAATTTGTTCTTTGATATTATTGTAATCCGATTTCATAAGTAATTCATTTACAGGTGTTTTATCGAGTAGTGATACTGATAATATTTGTAATATTTCGTAGTTAGTTCGGTCAATTTTCAAATCTTTAGAAATTATAGATACAAGGCAATATGTGATTATTGCAATGTTAACTTGTATGCGAACTGCATTTTCTGATGTACCCCAAAATGTCTTTATTTTTAGATGTTGTTTTATCCATTTAAAAAATAATTCTATTTGCCAACGTTGTTTGTAAAGTAATGCTATTTGCAATGCAGTTAGTTTAAAATTATTAGTTAAGAAAATGAATATTTTATTTGTTTCTTGATCATAATATTTTACTCTTCTCAATTTTTCGGGATAATTTTTCAGTCCATTTTTACTATTAAGTTTGCCTATTTGGTCATAAATTACACCCGTTGATTTATCAGTTTTTTTTGAATACATTCTTTTAAATTGTAGATTTATTTTTGCTCTAATTACAAAAAAAGCTTCTGCTTTTGTAATACTGAATAATCTTAAAAAATCAACATAAGCCTTGTCAAAAATGTAATAGGCATCTTTTTCATAAATGATAAAATCCATTGCATTGACATCATGCACATTTGCATAAGAAAAGTGAATAAAAACAGGTATTTGAGTGCTAATTTCAAACTGAGTATGCAACTTAAAACCAGCTTTAGTTTTTCTAAAATCAGCCCAACAAAATACACTCAAACACAAATCTATTGTTGTGGCATCGAAGGCGTAAATTTTACCTTTTATTTCAAAATCTTCACTATAATTTTTGGTTCTCGCAATGGCAATCAAATGATAAGCAAAATCCTCGAAAATTTTATAATTTCGAATTTCATTTGCTTTCGACAAATTACTTCGAGAAACGTTTTTTCCAAATCCTAAATGATAGCATTTAGAACTATGGGCTTCAAAAATAATTATTAGATCTCGCAAACTTTCACGTCCAGAAAGTTGACCGAAAATCATACATAAAAGTTGATTCCAACAACTAAAATGTTTGACATATTTGTTTCCAGAATAGTTTAAAACCAATCTATCAAAAACACGTTGGGGTAGAAATTCAATTAAATTAGCGAAAACATATTTACCATTATTCATATTCGTATTTTTATACGAACTTATAATAATGATTTGAAATCGTCACGCTATAAAACTAAACGTAAAATACAGATTTACAATAATTTCAATGAACTTTTATTTTTTTTAACGGGACACTAGTG
>JAYWGV010000104.1:0-65122 GCA_043778105.1 Bacteroidota bacterium | reverse complement strand
TAAATGAATTACTTATGAAATCGGATTACAATAATATCAAAGAACAAATTACTAATCAACTGGTTTTCAACTTATTTTAAGTGGACACTAGTGTTAATACTTAAATAATATAATTATGAAATCGAAGATTTTTTCAACAGTTCGCCTTTCAGGCTCGGGTCACGAACTCCAAAAAAGCGATAGCTACATTGTGAGTAAAACATTAAAAACAATATTAGCAATCGTTGCATTAGCAACCACAATTTTCTCTTGTTCTAAAAGTGATGATGCTACTGCGGTTGTTGTTCCACCAGTTGTTGCTGCTCCAGAGCAAGACCCATTGGCTGGATATTTAATAGCTTCTGGATTTAATCAGGAGACTTCAAGTTTTGTAGATGCAATTGTTACAGAGAGTGGTTTTTCGTTTATACCATTAGTTAATGGTAAAATGACTGCAATTGTTGTTAAAATTCCAGATGTTCAAACAGGTTTAAGAGTTACTATTTGGGACAAAAATTCTAAAACAGTAATCAGAACCGAAAGCATTGATGTTAGAACCGCTGCTACCGAAACTATTAAACAAATTACTGCCATAGATCTCATAAAAGAAAAAGAATATTTTATAACAATGAATTCTGCCGATCGTTATGTTCACGAAAAGACTAGCGGCAATGCAGCTGCTTATCCTTTTATTGTTGAAGATATTAAAATTACGTCGTATGGCGGATCTGTTGGAACAACACAAATATATCCAACGGTATTTAATACCGCAGTTTATTCTGGCGATTGCAGTTTTAAATTTCAGAAATAATTGTTTTAACTAAAAACGAATTTAATTTAAATTAATACTAAAAACTATTATTATGAAATCGAAGATTCACGAACTCCAAAAAAGCGATAGCAACATTGTAATGAAAAACCTAATCTATAAATCAGCAATAATTTTAATATTATTAACAGCAAGCTGCAAACAAAAAACCGATGTTGAAAAAGTATTAGATATCGAAATACCAGAACAAGGCGACAACACCAGCACCGATTATACTGTTCCGCTAGAATTCACAATAAGCGGAGTAGCTAAAAAAGGCAGTATGTTGGTTACAAGTCAAGCCAATCCTTACTTCTGTGCCGATAAATCTCGTGGCGGTGCATTGGGTTATATTACCTATTTAGATACTAAATTTAGTTTCGATATAACCAATTTTAAACCCGAAGGGGGCACTTTTGATAGTTATAAATTCGAAAAACCCGATTGCGACAAAATGACCATTAGCGCAGTAATTGATACTTTGGGTAACCAATATGCCAATTCTGGTGGTTCGTTAACACTTTCTGGAAATAAATACACTTTAAAACACGACAATTTAATCTTTAGAAATGGTCCTGGCAATCCAGATAAAATAATGAAAGTAGTATTGGAAGCCACTTGGACACGACCTTAGATTTAGATTGCAGGTTTCAGATTTCAGATTTTAGATAAATAAAACCAATAAAAATTAAAACAAAAATATTATGAAAATACAAATCAAAAACACAATAAAATTAACATTTTTAATATTGGCAACTATTTCAATATTATCTTGCTCCAAAAAAGATGATGAACCAATTCCAGTTATACAAGCTCCAATAGCAAATTTTGAAGGTATAAAATGGAGTATTTCTAATGATTCTAAAGTTGGAAAAAATACTCGTGCAGACCGCGTTATCAACGATCCAAGATATACCGAAGCTGGATTTATTTACATTAAAACTCAAGCCGATGATAATTCTAAGCTTAAAATTATAATTCCGAAATCGCAAACGGTCGTTGGCACTTATCCATTAACTTTTCTGGTTGCCAGTCCAGTAAGTACAATAGTAGAATATGAAAGTGCAACGCAAAAAAACTATAAAATTGAATCTGGATTTGTAAAAATCACAGAAATATCAGATGGTCGTATCAAAGGAACTTTTACATTCAAAGCCGTTTATGTCTTGGATTTTAATGACAAAATAGAAGTAACAAATGGTGTGTTTAATTTAGTCGTAGAAACTATCGCTTAAAATAAAAATAAAAAAATCTGTAAACCTAATTTATTAAATATTATGAAAACACAAATCACAAAAACAATAAAATTAGCATTTTTAATGCTTGTAACAATTACAATATTTTCATGCTCTAAAAAAGATGATGAGCCAGCACCAACTCCAGCAACAGAAAGTTATACTGTTCCAGTAGAAATTACATTTAACGGAGCAACAAATACAAGCAGTATGGATGTTCTTGTTCCCGACATTAGCATAAATCCTTGCAAAACGGTTTGGGCAATTGCTGAGAAAAAATTAGGTAAACTTGGTTTTGTAATTGGCAATTTTAATCCTGCTGGTGGCACAATTGATAAAATTGTTGATCCCGAAGGTTGCAGTAAAATGATGTTTGAAGGTCAAGTAGGCGATTTAGAATATTACATCGAAGAAAACGGTGTAAGCAAAATTGAGTTGGTTGGTAAAACCTATACATTGACTTGCAAAGCTATTCTAAAAAATGACCCAAATGCCCCTAGAACATTTGACGTTAAAGCTGTTTGGACGAAACCTTAAATTTAAAGTGAGCAGTTAGCAGTTTTCGGTCGAAGTGTAAAGTGCGATCTGAACAAGCAATGACAAACCTGAAATTTGAAACCTGAAACAAACATTTTACCCGACAAACAGGCTTTTCATCGAAAACTTACGTCATCCGTCATTTAATTCTGCATTTCGTCCTTTGTGCGTTTTTTAAATGATTGACTTGTTGCAACTTTGAAGTGAATTAATCAATAAAATTAAACCAAAAAATCATGAAATCAACGATTCACGAACACCAAAAAAACAATAGAAAAATTGTGAGTAAAATTTTTTTAATATTACTAGCAATCACAACCTTAATATTCTCTTGCAGCAAAGATGATCCCAATGCACCTTATGTACCACCTGTAATCCCAGTTGTAGTTGATCCACAGCCAGTAAGCAATGTTATTGTTGGTGGCATGGCAGAACCAATAGCACAAACTCCTGGAAATTTTATAGGACCACGACCTATTATTTGGAAAAATGGCATTGGCACTTATGTTACAGCCGCCAATGCACCCGAAGGACATAAAGCAGTTGCATTTAAAGAATACAACGGAGCAACGTATTTTGCTGGAGAAATGTACGTAAACGGAATTACAAAACCTATGTTAATTGCTGCTTCAACAGTATTTACACTTAGTAACAATGGAAAATTTGCGACTGTAAAATCGTTACATACTTCTGGCGGTGGTTTAGTTTACACAGCTGGGTATTCAACCGATGATACTGCTAACGAAAACTATATTGCAACGGTTTGGAAAAGTTTTGGAGCTTCTGGCAGCAAGGAACAATATCCTGGCATAAACAACGCCCAAACAAAAGCATTTGGTGTTGATGTAGTTGGAAATGACTTGTATGTTGCAGGAACTTGGCAAGCTACTTTAGAAAAAGAAAGAGCGGTAGTTTGGATAAATGGTTTAAGAAAATTTTTAACAAATTCTAATTCAAATAGATCTGTGGCAAGTGCCGTTGAGGTAACGGGCAGCACTGTATATGTAACTGGTTACGAAGAAATAAATGGTTTTGCCAATGCCAGACTATGGAAATGTTCTCTCACAGGAGCTAATTTGGAACAAGTTGAATTAGAAACAAATGTTTTTGGCTCTACGGTTCCTGTTCCTGGTATTTATGTAGAAGGAAATTACGGTCTATCGGTTTACAATACCGGTTCTATTACTTATGTTTATGGCAATAATTCTAAAGATGTTAATGCAAATACAGGAAGATGTTGGAAAATTGACAGTAACAATACAGTAACTGTTCAAAAAATTTACGGAGATAATACTGCACCTCAAACTGATATCAACAACTCAGTTATTACATTAGTTCGAAATGGTTTTTTAGATACCAATGTCTCCTCATCAGGTGGAGTAATAAATGAGTTTGTATCAGGTAATACTTATGGTAGCAGTAATGGTGTAGCATTTACAACACCTTGTTATTGGAAAAACGGTACTAAATATGTTGTTGAAACTACTCGAACAAATAACGGCTATGCGCTAGGAACAAGTCATTAATTTTTGTTTAAAATGGAAGAATTATGAAAACAATAAACATCAATAACGAAGATTCAAATTTTAACATAAGCGATTTTTCAAAAAGCATTTACTTTGTGAGAATTGAAAATTCTGGGACAATAAGCAATCATAAAATTGTTAAAAATTAAATTTATTTTGAATAACCTTTTTTATCTAAGTTAAATATTATGAAACCAATAATCCAACAATTCCAAAAATGCAAAAGCCAAATTATAATTAAAACTTCAAAAACATTTTTTGCATTTGTAATACTACTTTCAATATTTGCATGTTCAAAAGATGAAAATCCTGCACCAGAAAACCCAAATGCAGTAAAGTTTAGAGTAAAAGAAATTAGAGATGGGTTTAACAATTCGTTACTTAAAAGATTTTTTTATAATGCACAAAATTTAGTAACCGAAATTTCTAACGAAGGTTATACGGTAAGTTCTTATTACGAATATTCACCAGCAGGCTATTTAACTGTTGAAGCTTATCGTTATGTGGGAAATCCCTATGCTGATTTACAAATTGATTATATTTATGATGCTAATAATGCGGTCATAGAAAAAAAAACGCTAAAGATTGAAGACGACATTAAATCCAAACAAGTATTTACAAACAACGCAGCCAAATTGCCACTAACTTCTAGACATTACGATTACAATCGAATTACTGCTTTGTGGGTTTTCGACGAAAGTAAAAATGTTGATTATACTTATGACGCCAATAATCGACTGATAGAGGAAGTTGACAATAATTACAGATATAAATATACTTATGACGCTTTTGGAAATAATATCGAAGTAAAAAAACTCAACAGAAGTGGATCTTCAACCGAAGCGTTATCATTAATTGAAAAAATTACAAACACCTACAACAACATAAAACCCGAATATTATTTGAATTCATCATTGTCAAAAAACGTTCCATTATTGTCCGAATTTTTTACCTATGATGATGGTTTGTTAATATCATCTTCAAGTCAAACTTACCGATATGATTTTAATAGCTATAATTATATCACTAAATCATATTTTAATAATAGTCCTGAGTTTAATTTTGTTTTAGAACAAATTTAAAATGATTTTGATTTTTTAGACTTAAACCACTCCAATTTTTAAAATAGTTTTTCATGTTTTTTTCTTGAAAAGGTTTGTCAAATTTGTCAAACCTTTTTTTGTTTTGTAATCTAAAAAGATTTCAAAAAAAGCATTTAAACTGTTTTACTTGTACTTCATCGAAAAAATATTTCACTCGTCCTTTTAAAACGTCGTTCGTCCTTTTAACCTTTTATTAAAAATGTATTATTTGCAAATTTACATCATCAAATAAATTTTTACAAATCTTTAAAAACAAAAAATCATGCAAAAACTATTACTTTTATCTATTTTAAGCATTTCTGTATTTGCAAATGCACAATTGGCAACTAACAAACGACTTATTGTTCCAGAATTTGCCAATAATACGGTCAAAACCTATTTTCCTACATCGGCAACAACAATGGCTGCCGACCCAAATTACACCATCAATTTTTCGACTTTGGGCAATGGTTTGGCGACCAACGCTAGTCCAAATGTAGTTACAATGCGCAACAATGATTTGTATGTAACTTTAGCATTAGCCAATCAAAGAATTTATAAATTTCCTGGTTATGGCAACAATCCAGCAAGTGCAATTGCCAATGTTTCACAAATTACCGCCGATGGCAATGATTATGTTGGAATTGCTTTCGATGCAGCAGGGAATTTATATTGCTCTGAAGGGAATTTTTTGGACAATAATATTGTTAAATATACTGTTGCATCTAATTACGCTTCGGCATCGAAAATTAACTTAGGTAATGGCGGCATAACTTCTTATTTTGCAAATATTACTTTCGATACAGCAGGAAATCTTTGGGCGACAGACTATCAAAACAATAGACTTATAGCCATTAGAAGTGAGAATTTATCGACGCCAAATGCTACCTTTCAACAACTAGTTAATGCTGCTGGATCAATAAATCCTAATGGTGCTGTTAATTCAAACTCGCAAACACCCTTAACACCATTATCAATAACATTAATAAATGTACTTTTTTCAAATCCAGAAGGATTGGCTTTTGATAATGATGGTAATTTATGGATTGCCAACAACAATGAAGCTTTAAACTTTAGAGGAACAATTATAAAATTAGTTTCTGGGTATTTAAATCAGATTTTAGGACCAAATGTAGGTATCTTTCCAAACACTCATAACTTCCAAGCTTTTTTAATCAATTCTGCAGCATTTATTTATAACATGCCAACGCCACCAAATAGCTTTTCATCAAAATTTGGAGGTTTGCAAATAGATTCGGCAATTTCTAGAGTTTATGTAAATGAACAACAAGGTGACGCAGGTTTGGCTTTTTCTAGCATCGCAACAGCATTAATTCAAGACGATTACAATCTTTACAAAATGAATATGGTTTCGACCAATCCAGGAAATGGAGGAATTTTTCTAGCCGATGCGACAACCAATTTCTTGGCAAATGATAGTTTCGAAATAAATTCAATTAAAATATCGTTGTCACCAAATCCATCAAAAGGCGAATTTAAAATCGAAACTCAGCAAGAAATCGAAAAAGCAACTGCATTTGACTTACTGGGAAAAGAAATTAAATTAACCAATAATGGCAATGATTCATTCCAGTTGACCAGCCAAGTTCCGGGCATTTATTTTATAAAAGTCGCTTTCGCAAATGGGGCTCAGACTACTCAAAAATTAATTATTCATTAAGTTTTTTCATGTTTTTTCTTGAAAAGGTTTGTCAGCAATGGCAAATCTTTTTTTTTGAAATGCGATTAATATATTTAACTGATATTAAATTCATTAAATTAAAATTTAACACACAGAATACTTTTTCTGCATACTTTTTTTATAATTTTAACGTTCTATAATATCAATCAATCAAAAATGAGAAATAATACTTACTCAAGACGTCAATTATTTCAAAAAATTAAAGAAAAATTTTCAAATAAAGCATCAGATATAGATCCTTTATTCGAAAAATATTCTCGCAAAATATTCAATGGACGACGTTATTCATCAGCTGAAAAATTTCATAAAAATAAATCAGAAAATTCTAATTTAGAAGAAAGAGTCAATCCTATTCTGTCAGGTTTAGAACCTTATATTGACACTTGGTCAACTCGTGAAGCATTACATTTGCTGAAACGAACAGGTTTTGGTTTCAAAAAAATCGATGTTGACACACTAACAAGTTTATCTTTTAATACTGCCATCGATTTAGTTTTGAACGTTTCAAATATTGCTCCAAGTCCACCAGTAAACTTTTATCAAAATTTAGAACCTGACGAAAATAATTTGCCTTATGGTCAAACTTGGATTAATGATGTCTTCATTGGCACAGAAATTGGCAATGACACTAACGGAAATCGCACAACTGGTTTAGGTTCTTGGGGTTTAAGTTTGGCTTTGAATCAAGATATTTCTATTCGTGAAAAAATGACACTTTTTTGGTATCATTTAATTCCTATTGATTTTGAGGCTGTTAAGCAATCATCAAATATTTATTGCAATACCAATTCAGCAAGAATTTGCTATAAATACATGAAAATGTTGCGTGACAATGCAACTGGTAATTTAAAATCTATAATTCGAAACATTGCTACACAACCTGCAATGATGTATTATTTGAACAATCAATCTAATAAAAAAGGAGCGCCAGATGAGAATTTTGCACGTGAAATCATGGAGCTTTTCACGATTGGTAAAGACAATACCAATGCCTATGCTCAAGCAGATGTAGTTCAGGCCGCCAAAGTACTAACTGGTTGGCGCGTACAAAATTTAAACACAAGTACCGAATCTACTAATTTTATTGCCAGTCGCCACGAACCTGGACCAAAACAATTTTCGCCTTTTTTTGAAAATACAATTATTCCAGAAGCTGGAGCCAATGAGATTGATCTTTTTATTGATATGATTTTCACTAAATCAGATATTATATCAAAATATATTTGTCGACGAATTTATAGATTTTTCGTTTATTATGATATTGACGAATATATCGAAACTAATGTAATTGTGCCATTAGCACAGCATTTTGTTGCCAATAATTGGAATATTAAACCTGTTTTAGAAAAATTGTTTAAAAGTGAACATTTTTTTGACATTGCCAATCGTGGAGTTTATATTAAAAGTCCATTTGATATTGTTTTAGGAACTTTGCGAACATTTGATATCAAATACAATATTTCTGATCCAACAAATCACCAAGCGCAGCAAGATTTATTAATAAATTTTAATTATATTTTGTTAGAAATGGGACAAGCCATGGGTCGAATTCCTGATGTAGCGGGTTGGCAGGCATTTTATCAAAAACCATCTTTTCATGAATATTGGATAAATTCGAACTCAATTCAACGAAGATTTGGATTAATGCGACTACTTTTTGGCGGATTTGAGTTTAAAGAAAATAATTATATAGATTTTATTCAAATTGATGTAATAGCATTTGTCAAACAATTTAATGATTCGATTATTCAAGATCCAAATTTATTGATTAGTGAATGTATTAAGTATTTATTGCCAATTGATTTGAGTTTAGATCAAAAAAATCTACTAAAAACCAAGAATTTGCTCGGCGGACAAACTGCCGATTATTATTGGACTGGCGCATGGTCGGATTATTCCAGCAATCCTAATGATATTAATTTATCGGTCGTTAAACCACGTTTGCAATTTATGTTATTAGACATTGTCGAATTGGCAGAATACCAATTAATGTAATTTTAAAAATTTAAAAAAAAATGGAAAGAAGAAAATTTTTAAAGACAACAGCATTAGCAACAGCAGCACCAATATTGTTTAATAATATTCCTGTTTTGGCATCGTCGCATATAGAAAGCAGCAATTTGCTAACCATTGCAACTGCAGCTCAAGAATGTGGAAAAATATTAGTAATTATTCAAATGAATGGCGGAAACGATGGTTTGAATACTATTTTTCCAATAGATCAATACGATAAATTAACGGCAGCAAGATCCAATATTTTAATGCCAGAAACTGATATTTTAAAATTAAATCTAAATAATTCAACAGGTTTTCATCCGGCTATGACCGAAATGCAAAAAATGTACAATAATGGTCAAATGATGATTGTGCAAGGCGTTACCTATCCGAACCCAAGTTTTAGTCATTTTCGTTCCACCGATATTTGGTTTACAGCATCAGATGCAGATAAATCATTGCAAACAGGTTGGTTAGGTCGCGCTCTAGATAAAAAGTTTCCAAACTTTCCAGTGGGTTATCCTACAACCGAAATGCCAGATCCATTGGCAATTCAAATTGGTTCTACTTTGCCATTTTTATTGCAAGGACCAACGATTAATCTTGCATATAGCGTTCCAAAACCTGACGATTTATTGAATGTTGTTAACGAAACCGTTGATCCAGCTCCCAATTCTGATTATGGTAAAGAGTTGACTTTCTTGCGATTAATGAAAGACCAGAGCAATATTTATAGAGAAGTAATTCAGAAAGCTTTTAGTGTTCCAAATCCACAATCTGCAATTTATCCGACCGAAAATAAATTGGCAGATCAATTAAAAATTGTCTCAAAATTAATTAATGGCGGTTTGCAAACACCAATTTATATTGTAAATCACCCACGTGGTTTTGACAGTCATGAATATCAAGTTGATGAAAATGATCGAAAATTGGGTGTTCATGCAAAAAATTTAAAAATTTTATCAGATGCAGTTGCTGCTTTTCAACAAGATTTACGAATTATTGGCAAATCCGAAAAAGTTGCAGGAATGACTTTTAGTGAATTTGGTCGAAGAATAAAAAGTAATGATAGTCTTGGAACCGATCATGGAGCTGGAGCACCAGTAATCTTCTTTGGAGATTCATTAAATGTTGGCGCAAGTAATGTTGCTGGATCTGCATATCCTGTTTCGGGAATGATTGGCACATCGCCACTATTGCCCGAAGTTGCAGATGTAGAAGACAACGTTCCAATGCAATTTGATTTTAGACAAGTTTATGCAACCATCATGCAAGATTGGTTGTGCATGAGCGAAGAGCAAACAACATCAGTTCTTGGTTCTAAATTCGAAACATTACCAATATTTAAGAACAATAAACCTATCGAAAAAATTGTTGACCAAAACGATAATTCGATTTATACCGTTTTTCCTAATCCAGTAAAAGATAATATTGTAAATATTAAATTCACTAATATAGTTGATACTCAAATAAATGTTGTGATATCAAATATTCAAGGAGTGAAAATATTCGAAGAAGATTTTGTTGTAAAAGGAGATTTGGTGAGTTTTCAAATAAAACAATATGTAGCAACCGGCAATTATATTTTCAGAATGAAATTTAAAGGAAATAACTTTTTTAGAAAATTAATTTTCGAGTAATATTAATCAAAAACATCAACATCAACACCATCAAAACTAGCAAAAACCATGCTTGGATGAGAATCTTGATGAAATATATTTCCTTGATTATCAATGCCAATTGCTCCAGCAAAACCATCATAAGGCAATAATTCATCGAAAGTTTTTTTGAAAGCATCTTGAATCGAAAAACCATCGGTTACACGAGTTACAATTTTTGCAGCTGTTGCATTACTCACAATATCTTCGCCAACACCAGTTAAACTCACGCCACAAAATTTATTGGCATAATTTCCAGCAACAGTCGCCGAGTCAGAAATACGACCAACCAACTCAAAACCTTTGCCGCCAGTTGAGGTTGCAACAGCAATTTTCCCATTCGAATCTAAGGCAACACAACCAACTGTTCCTATTCCTAAGGATTTTAATTTGGCTTCGTATTCTACTTTTCGTTGCGGAATTTCGGTCGAAAAAACTTCGAAACCATTATCTCTGGCAAAATTAGTTGCACCACTTCCACCTAAAACTCTATCATCTTCTTGCAAAAGAATTTGTGCAACTTGAATTGGGTTTTTGACTTCTTCAATATTAATAACACCACTCATTTTTTGAGATTCGCCATCCATAATAGCTGCTGACATTCTTATTTTTCCGTCACTTTGAATTTGTGAACCTATTCCAGCATTGAATAATTCGTTGTCTTCGAGTTGCGAAACGGCGAAAACAACGGTTTCAAGAGCCGAATGTGTTTTCAAAAAATCATAAGAAGATTTCACAATTCGTTTTAATGCTTCTTGTTTGGCAATTTTTGTTTCAATATTTGTCGAAGATTCCGAGAAAAAACCGCCGTGAATAATTATTTTCATTTAGAAAAGTTTTAAAAAAGATGAGAGACTTAGAGATGAGAGACTTACAGATATGAGACTTGAGATTACAGGTTTTAAAAATATTAGACTCACAGATATTAGACTTTTAGATATTAGACTTACAGATATGGGACTTTGAGATTACAGGCTTTAAAAATATTAGACTCACAGATATTAGACTTTGAGATATAGACTTACAGATATGAGACTTACAGATATTAGACTTTGAGATTTGAGACTAACAAAATTTATCAAAATTACAAAATCAAAAATCTACAAGTCATATGTCTAAAAGTCTTATGTCTAAAAGTCTTAAGTCTAAAAGTCTAAAGTCTAAGGTCTAAAAGTCTAAAGTCTAAAAGTCTAAAAGTCTAAAAATCTAAAGTCTAAAAGTCTAATATCTAAAATTTAATATTATACATACTGCGAACTTTGAATAGTCATTCTAAATGTATCCAAGTTAAAAGTATCATGTTTGCTCATAACGTGTGTCACCAAATGCGAAATCGAAATGGGCTGACCTAATTCTACTTGCGTTAAATTAGTGTCTTTAATCTCACGACCATCAACCAAAATAACCAATCCAGATCCAATTGCTTCCATTTGCTTGCCGTTAGTAATCAGCAAGCCAGTATCTTCTCCAAGTCCAATTCCTAGTACTTTTGGGTTGCCAACAACAGCTTGGAAAAGACGACCAATTCGACCACGTTGAACGAAATGAGTGTCAATTGTTACGCCATCAATCAATCCTAAACCCGAAGTTGTTTTTACTTCGCCTTTCAACAAAGCTTCGGAACTGCTGCCTTGATAAATCATACTGTTCGATGCTGCCGCAGCACCAGCCGAAGTTCCTGCATATATAAATTCTTCGTTATGATATTTTTCTAGCAATAAATCATGAAATGGCGTGCCACCCAAAATCGATGATAATCGCAATTGATCGCCACCTGTAAACATTACAATATCTGCTTTGCGCAAGCGTTCTACAACTTCCTGATTCATTGCTTGTTCGCGACGTTCTATATGCAAAACGTCAACATTATCTGCACCCAAATAGGTAAATGCTTTTACATATTCGGCACCAATTTCCTTCGGAATTTTCGATGCTGTTGTAATTATTTCTACTCTAGAATGTTCTTTAAGTTTCGACTCGTTAATAATGCGTTTTAAAATTCCAGCCTCAAAAAAATTAAGGTTTTTAGCAGCATCAACATCGAGGTTTTTTTCAGTAAAACTGCCTTTATCAACAGCGCCACCTATTATTATAAGTTTTCCTTTAATATCCATTCGGTAAAAATAGATAAATCTTTAAATACTACAAATATTTTATAAACTTTATAAATATCTTTTTTTTATTTTTCGAAGAACAAGATTATTATTTCTCAAAATCCAAGTCCTGCTGTTTGCTGTATCTTTTATTCTCGCAGAAAAAGCGAGAATAAAAGGATGCCGCGACCATCAGGTCTAAAACACGAGTTTTATTTTTTTTTAAAAAACTTTTGGAAAAGCAGCAGCAAAAGTCTTAGCGAAAATACCAGAACATTCGTTTCTAAAAAATCCTATAACAATCTTTTGCAAGTTTTTAGCAAAAACTGTATCTTTGCAATCCTAAAATATTTAGAATGATTAAGATTACTTTGCCTGACGGGTCAATTAAAGAGTTTGAAAGTGGCGTAAACGCTATGGATGTTGCAAAAAGTATAAGCGAAGGATTGGCTAGAAACGTGATTTCGGCTAGTTTTAATGGTACAACTATTGAAACTGCCACAGAATTGACAACCAACGGTTCACTCATATTATATACTTGGAATGATAAAGACGGCAAAAAAGCATTTTGGCACTCGACTTCGCACGTAATGGCGCAAGTTTTAGAAGAAATGTATCCTGGATTAAAATTGACTCTAGGTCCAGCAATCGATAACGGATTTTATTATGATGTAGATTTTGGCGATAATAAAATTATAGAAGCCGATTTTAAAAAAATAGAAGATAGAATTTTAGAGATTTCTCGGGAAAAATATGAATTCAAATTACGTCCAGTTTCAAAAGCCGATGCTTTGGAAATGTATAAAGACAATGAATTCAAAACAGAATTAATCACCAATCTTGAAGACGGAACAATAACTTTTTGTGATCACGCCACTTTTACCGATTTGTGTCGTGGTGGACATATTCCGAATACTGGCATAATTAAAGCTGTAAAAATAATGAGTATTGCTGGTGCATACTGGCGTGGAAATGAGAAAAATAAACAATTAACTCGTGTTTATGGAACTTCTTTTCCGAAACAAAAAGATTTAACCGAATATCTCGAATTGCTTGAAGAGGCTAAACGCCGTGACCACCGAAAATTAGGAAAAGAATTAGATTTATTTGCTTTTTCGCAAAAAGTTGGTGCTGGTTTGCCATTGTGGTTGCCAAAAGGAGCTGCTTTGCGTGACAGACTAGAGCAATTTTTGAAAAAAGCTCAGAAAAAAGCTGGTTATGAGCAAGTAGTTACCCCGCACATTGGTCAGAAAGAATTGTATGTAACTTCTGGGCATTATGCTAAATATGGCGCCGATAGTTTTCAGCCTATAAACACGCCAGCAGAAGGTGAAGAGTTTTTGTTGAAACCAATGAATTGCCCGCATCACTGCGAGATTTATAACACAAAGCCTTGGTCATACAAAGATTTGCCAAAACGATATGCTGAATTTGGAACCGTTTATAGGTATGAACAAAGTGGCGAATTGCACGGTTTGACTCGTGTTCGTGGTTTTACGCAAGACGATGCGCACATTTTTTGTACGCCTGACCAATTGGATCAAGAATTTAAGAATGTTATTGATTTGGTTTTGTATGTTTTTGGATCGTTAGGATTTGAAAATTTTACAGCACAAATTTCTTTAAGAGATCAAGTTGACAGAGAAAAATATATAGGAAGCGACGAAAATTGGGAAAAAGCCGAAAATGCAATCATTAATGCAGCTGCTGATAAAGGATTGAAAACCGTAGTTGCTTATGGCGAAGCGGCTTTTTATGGCCCGAAGTTAGACTTTATGGTCAAAGATGCTTTAGGCAGACAATGGCAATTGGGCACAATTCAGGTTGATTACAACTTGCCAGAACGTTTTGAATTGACTTATAAAGGTTCTGATAATGAGTTGCATACGCCAGTTATGATTCACCGTGCACCATTTGGAAGCATGGAACGATTTATTGCAATTTTGATAGAACATACAGCAGGAAATTTCCCACTTTGGTTGATGCCAGAACAAGCATTAATTTTATGTTTGAGCGATAAATATGAAAATTATGCTAAAAAAGTTTTAAGTCTGCTAGAAAATCACGATATTCGCGCCCAAATTGATAACAGAAATGAATCAATTGGGCGAAAAATTCGAGATGCAGAAATGCAGAAAACGCCTTTTATGCTGATCATTGGCGAAGAAGAAGAGAAAAATAACACTATTTCAATTCGGCGTCACGGTCAAGAAGGAAAAGGAAATATAACAGTTACAATCGAAGAATTTGCTAAAATAGTCAACGACGAAATTAGCAAAACATTGAAAGTTTTTAATATTGAGTAATCATTTGTCGAAAGACGAATCTAAATAATAAAGTCATAGCAATAAGAAACAGCAGAGGTTATCAGCCTCGAGTAGAAAAAAAAGACGAACACAAGATAAATAATTTTATTCGTGTTCCAGAAGTACGTCTAGTAGGCGATAATGTTGAGCCAGGAGTTTACAAAACTTCTGAGGCCATGAAACTCGCAGACCAATTTGAATTGGATTTGGTTGAAATTTCGCCAAATGCAGAGCCACCAGTTTGTAAGATAATGGATTACAAGAAGTTTGTTTACATGCAAAAAAAGCGTGAAAAAGAACTCAAAGCAAAATCTACACAAATTGTTGTAAAAGAAATTCGTTTTGGACCGCAAACAGATGAACACGATTATGAATTTAAACGCAAAAATGCCGAAAAATTCTTGAAAGAAGGATCAAAATTGAAAGCATTTGTTTTCTTCAAGGGTCGTTCTATTATTTATAAAGACCAAGGTCAAATTTTATTATTAAAATTGGCAACCGATCTTGAAGAACACGGAAAAGTAGAAGCAATGCCAGTTCTTGAAGGAAAAAGAATGATTATGTTTATTGCACCGAAAAAAGGCAAAACATCACAACCAGCTGTTAAAGTAAAAGACAGTCAGCCTAAACCACCGAAAAATACTGAAGTTAAACCTGAATCGGATAGTCAGGTTGAAAAAGAAGAATAAAGTTACGAAAACATATATTCGTTAAAGTAAAAATATATAGATGAATGATAGCAGATTGCTTCGTTCCTCGCAATGATAATAAGTAAGAATAAATTATAATACTCTAGGAAAAATGCCTAAAATGAAAACCAAATCTAGTGCCAAGAAACGATTTAAAGTTACTGGTTCTGGAAAAATTAAAAGAAAACACGCTTTCAAAAGTCATATTTTGACCAAGAAATCTAAAAAACGTAAATTAGCATTGACACACTCAGCGTTAGTTCACAAAACAGATATGAAAAGTATCAAACAACAATTAAGGATAATTTAGTATTCAGTCGCAGTTAACAGTTTACAGTCAGCCAATTGCGAACTGAAAACTGAAAACTGAAAACTTTTTTCCTTTAGGTTAAAATTATTTTAAATAACCTTGAAGTGGGCCAATAAGTACTTTTGATTCAATTCAAGTCGCCTTACTACAAAAACACATCAAAATTATGCCAAGATCGGTAAATTCAGTTGCTAAAAGAGCACGTAGAAAAAAAATAATGAAGCAAGCCAAAGGTTTCTTTGGTCGTCGTAAAAACGTTTGGACGGTTGCTAAAAACGCAGTAGAGAAAGCAATGTGCTACGCTTACCGCGATAGAAAAGTGAACAAAAGAAATTTCCGTGCTTTATGGATTCAACGTATAAACGCTGGAGCTCGTTTGGAAGGAATGTCTTACTCACAGTTTATGGGAAAAGTGAAAAAGCACAACATCGAATTGAACCGTAAAGTTCTTGCAGATTTGGCTATGAACCATCCTGTAGCTTTCAAAGCAGTACTTAACAAAGTAAAATAAACGTTTTATCAACAACAATTTACTTCTTACTTATTTAATCTGAATTTATTTCAGATTCTTAAATCCCAATCGAAAGGTTGGGATTTTTTGTTTTGATTACATTTTTTTACTATTTTTGAATATGAATTATAATCAAATACTTCAAGAAATATATCAAGAATCAAAAGCAATTGCTAAAATTGGAAATGTAGCAACATCAATTCCTGAATTGGCTAAAATTGATGCCGATAAATTTGGAATTCACATAACAACAATCAATAATGAAGATTTTGGGATTGGCGATTGCAACGAAAAATTCTCAATTCAATCAATTTCAAAAGCTTTAACAGTTGCGTTTGCGTTTTCATTTTTAGACGAAAAAGTTTGGGAACGTGTAGGTGTAGAGCCTTCGGGAAGTGCTTTTAATTCATTGGTTCAATTAGAATTTGAAAAAGGAATTCCAAGAAATCCTTTTATAAATGCTGGAGCATTAGTAATTGCTGATATTTTAGTTTCAAATCTGCAAAATCCTAAAGAAGATTTTTTAAAATTTATTAGAAAAATTTCTGGTTTTGAAACAATACATTATAATTTGAACGTTGCAAAATCTGAAAAAGAAACTGGATTTAGAAATGCCGCTTTATGTAATTTCTTAAAATCATTTGGAAATATAAAAAATGACGTTGAAACAGTTCTTGATTTTTATTTTCATCAATGTTCACTTGAAATGACTTGCAAAGAATTGGCACACTCTTTTTTCTTTTTTGCAAATGAAGGAAAATCGATTACTGGCGAACAAATTTTGAGTAAAAGCCAAATAAAACGTTTGAACGCCTTAATGCAAACTTGCGGATTTTATGACGAGTCGGGTGAGTTTACCTATAAAGTAGGTTTGCCAGGAAAAAGCGGTATTGGTGGCGGAATTGCTGCTTTGTATCCTAAAAATTTTGTAGTTGCCACTTGGTCTCCAAGATTAAACAAAAAAGGAAACTCGGAACTAGGAATGTTTGCATTAGAATTATTAACTACAAAAACTGGAATGTCAGTCTTTTAAAAATAAAAAAACCTTTCTATAAGAAAGGCTTTTTTATTAAACTCAAGAAAATTTAGTCTCTTTTTGGAGCGTTTTTCTTTTCACGTTTTTCCTCTTTTTTTTCTTTTGCAGTTTTTAGAGGTTCTTTTTTCAATGTTTTTTTTGCATCTTGACTTTTTGCCATTTTATATAAATTTTAAGATTAGTTTTATCTAAAGTAAATATAATAATAAAAAATTGAAATCCAAAAATAAATCACATCATCTTTACGGCTTCTTGTATTGCTTTTCGGGATTCATATTCAAGACTATCATATTCTTGAATAATTTTAGCAGGCATCAAACCTGTCCTTTCAAGTCTCAGCGATTTTCTGATGTAATCTAATGAAAAACCATATCGTTCTTTTAATAATAATAAAATATCAGGATTGTAAATCCTTCTGACTTTAACTTTTTCTTCCATTGTTGTAGTAGTTTTTTTGCTAGTAAAAATAGTAATATGTTAATGTAAAATCTAATTTTAAAATCATATTTTTAAAAAAAATCGATAAAAAGTAATATAAAGCCGTCAAAAAACATAAATTATGTTTAATTTTATAAAATGAAAATTAAAAATAATTTTAAAAAAAATTAAATTAGATATATTGACAATAATTTTTAATAATAATATATCATTATAACTCATTAATTTTAACTGAATAATTGAAATTCAGATGCTAAAAAAATATTTTTTAGTTAAAGTTGATTTTTTGAATATCAGCTCATTATTTTTAACTAAATTTGTTATTGTTGTATTCAATATGATACAATAAATATATAAAATTAAAACCAAAACTTTTAATAATAGAATTTCAAAATGCAGGATTTTTTTATTAGACTAGATACTTATTTGAATTTATATGATATTAATGATAACCGAGTTACCATTGATTGTGGCATTTCGAATGGATTAATTGGTAAAGCAAGAAAAAGAGGTTCTTTATCTCAAGAAAATATTTCAAAAATCCTTAATTTATATAAAAATCTAGACGCCAATTGGTTAATGACAGGAAAAGGTGAAATGTTAATTCCTGAAGTAGATTCTGATGTAAAATTTTTAAGTATTATTAAAATTGAAAACATTAAAAAATTTCAAAAACCAAAAAATTTATCAGGTTCAAAAAATAATAAATTCATTGCCTCTAATTTAGGTTCTGCTGAATTTTTGGTTGAAGTCAATGGGAGAAATACATCACAAAAATACAGCAATGGTGATTTTTTAGCCTGCAGAAAATTAGACTTTAAAGATGCTTTTTTTCAATGGAATAATGTTTTTATTCTAGATACAAAATTGGGTATTTGGATAAAAAAATTAATGAAAGGTAAAGATGAAAATCATTTATTAATTTTATCTGACAATCCAAATCATGATCCTTTTGAAATTAGAGTATCAGAAATCAATGCAATTGCATTAGTCTTGGGTGTTATAAAATTAGATTAATTTATTAAAATTAAAACAATAATAGCTGAAACCTCTTGAACAAAAAGTATTTTTTTGCTAACGGTTAAACTTCATAAATATCTGGAATTATTATACAAGACAAGAAGAAAATCGAAATATTGTTTTTCCAAATCGAATCAGAAATAAAAAAAGTCCATATTAATCCTGCGGCAAGAAATCCATTATATAAACCTTGATTAGCGGCAAAAGATTTGGTTGACATAAATAATTCTGGTGTCAAATTTTTTTGAAAGTTTTCTTCCCAAAGTTTCCCAAGCGAACATTTCCATTTATAATTTGCACAAATGTTTTAATGCAACAAAACCAATTATAATGTATTTTAGGTTTGCATTTTTTATATTTATTTCAACCAAATATAATAAATTAGAACTGCTTATTAATCAAAATACCTTAATTGTTTCTTTAAAATAATTAAGGTATTTTATTTAAATATTTAATTTTTATTCTGATTTAGAAATTGGTTCAACATCCATAGAATCTCGAGTATTTTTTTGAACGGCGATTGCTCCAAACAATGCCAATAAAAACGCAAATGCGTAAAATCCCTTTTCACTTGGAAGAATTATCGCATTCCACAAACCAATTACTAACAATGCAATTGATAAAACGGTTCCAAACCAACAAATTCCGTAGTAAATATCGGTTATAGGAAAGCCTTCTAATCGGTCACGAACACTTTTTTGAAGAGAAATTACTGCGAATAATCCGAACATTAAAACTGTAAAATAATATCCTTTTTCGTTCAATTCCATTTCAGCTCGAAAAAGTCCAATTAAATATCCAATAATTCCTGCTGCCATCGCAATCCAAGATGCTGCTATAAATGCTGTTGATGTTTTTTGTAAACTCATATTTTTTAAAATGATTATGTAAATACTAATAACTGCAACTGAATACTGATTATTACTGTATCAAAACCCAAGTTCCAGCATTAATCAACAATTCGGCTTTTTTATATTTCATTTCGTCTATTTGACCATTGGCAACATTTTGAACTTTTACGGTATCGTTTCTGTTGATTTTTGGTTGGTCACGAACAATAGTTTCTGTAACTTGTCGTTGTTGCATTTGCCCAGCTTCTCGACTTTGTTCAGATAATGTGTCGCTATTAGGACCCGAGGTCGAAGACCGAACTGGCGAAGCAATTTCGTCTTTCGAAGTTTTATAATTTTCTACTTGACGCACTTCTCTTGCTTCTTGAATGTTTTGTTGTTGTGGCAAATCGCCTTTAAATAAAAACGAAATTACTTCTTTGTTGACATTATTCAACATATTTTTGAATAATTTATAAGCTTCTATTTTATAAATTACCAATGGATCTTTCTGTTCGTGAACCGCCAATTGAACCGATTGCTTCAATTCGTCCATCTTACGCAAATGCTTTTTCCAAGCTTCGTCAACGATTGCTAGTGTTATATTTTTCTCGAAATCGGCAACCAATTGATTACCTTGAGTGTTATATGCTTTTTCTAAATCGGTAACGACATTTAAAGTTTTAATTCCATCAGAAAACGGAATAACAATTCGTTCAAACTGATTGTTTTTGTCTAAAAATACGCTCGAAATTATCGGGAAAGCTTCTCTTGCATCGCGTGCAGTTTTTTCAGTATAATAAGCCATTGTGGCTTTATAAACTTTTCCAGTCAACTCTATAACATTCATTTTACTGAAATCGCTTTCAGAAACTGGTGATGTTATCGAGAAATATCGAATCAATTCGAACTCAAAATTCTTAAAATCATTATTAGATTTGTTGTTTTCGACAATCAATTCGCAAGTATCATACATCATATTGGCGATATCCAATTTTAAACGTTCTCCATGCAATGCGTGACGGCGGCGTTTGTAAACAACTTCACGTTGCGCATTCATGACATCATCATATTCTAGCAAACGTTTACGAGTTCCAAAATTGTTTTCTTCAACTTTTTTCTGAGCACGTTCTATCGATTTGGTCATCATTGAGTGTTGAATTACTTCGCCTTCTTTTAATCCCATTCTGTCCATTACTTTTGCAACACGCTCAGAACCAAATAGTCTCATTAAATTATCTTCTAGCGAAACATAAAATTGCGAACTTCCAACATCACCTTGACGACCTGCACGACCACGCAATTGTCGGTCAACACGACGAGAATCGTGACGTTCGGTTCCTACAATTGCCAATCCACCAGCAGCTTTTACTTCTGCCGAAAGCTTGATATCGGTTCCACGACCAGCCATATTGGTTGCGATTGTTACAACGCCAGGTTTGCCTGCTTCTTCGACTATTTGTGCTTCTTGTTTGTGCATTTTTGCATTCAAAACGTTGTGCGCTACTCCACGCATTTTCAACATTCTACTTAATTTTTCAGAAATATCAACCGATGTTGTTCCAATTAAAACTGGTCTTCCAGCAGCCGATAATTCTGCTACGTCTTCAATAACTGCGTTGTATTTTTCACGAGTGGTTTTGTAAATCAAATCTTCTTTGTCTTTACGCGCCATTGCTCTGTTGGTTGGAATTTCGACAACATCAAGTTTATAAATTTCCCAAAGTTCGCCAGCTTCTGTAACCGCAGTTCCAGTCATTCCAGCCAATTTATTATACATTCTAAAATAATTCTGTAAAGTAACCGTTGCAAATGTTTGTGTTGCAGCTTCGATTGTTACGTTTTCTTTGGCTTCGATAGCTTGATGCAATCCGTCTGAGTAACGACGACCGTCCATAATACGACCAGTTTGCTCATCGACAATCATTATTTTATTGTCCATAATTACATATTCGGTATCTTTTTCGAATAATGTATAGGCTTTCAATAACTGAGTCAACGTATGAATTCGTTCAGATTTAATGCTAAAATCTTGGAATAATCTTTCTTTTTCTTCGGCTAATTCATCTTTTTCAAGACCCATTTTCTCGATTCTTGCAATTTCGGTTCCAATATCTGGAAGTACGAAAAAGTTTTTATCTTCAGAATTTGATGATAAAAATTTCACACCATTATCTGTCAGTTCAACTTGATTGTTTTTTTCTTCGATTACAAAATACAATGCTTCATCAACCTTTGGCATTTCGCGGTTGTTGTCTTGCATGTAATTGTTTTCGGTTTTTTGTAACAATTGTCTAATGCCTTCTTCACTCAAAAATTTAATTAAAGCTTTATTTTTTGGCATACTTCGGTAAGATCTCAATAAATTGAATCCACCATCTTTGGTATTTCCTTCGCCGATTAATTTTTTGGCTTCTATTAAAAATCCATTAGCCAATTGACGTTGTGATGCAACAAGATTATCAATTTTTGGTTTCAATTCGTTAAATTCATGACGATCGCCTTGTGGAACTGGTCCAGAAATAATCAATGGCGTTCTAGCATCATCAATCAATACCGAATCGACCTCATCTACAATGGCAAAATTGTGTTTTCTCTGAACCAAATCTGACGGAGAATGTGCCATATTATCTCGCAAATAATCAAAACCAAATTCGTTATTTGTACCATAAGTAATATCGGCATCGTAAGCTTTTTTACGACCATCAGAATTTGGTTGATAATTATCGATACATTCAACCGACAATCCGTGAAATTCGAAAAGTGGCGCTTTCCAGGTACTATCTCGTTTTGCTAAATAATCATTTACGGTTACCAAATGCACACCATTTCCTGTCAAAGCATTCAAATATAATGGCAAAGTTGCTACTAAAGTTTTACCTTCACCAGTTTGCATTTCGGATATTTTTCCTTCGTGAAGAACAATTCCACCAATAAGTTGCACATCATAATGCACCATATCCCAAGTGATTTCTTTTCCTGCAGCATTCCAAGAATTTGACCAAACGGCAGTATCACCAACTAAATTGATGTATGCTTTTTCGGCAGAAAACGCCCTATCTTTTTCGGTCGCTTGAACAACAATTTGTGTGTTGTTTTTGAAACGGTTGGCAGTTTCTTTAATTACTGCAAATGCTTCTGGAAGAATTTCAAGTAAAGTTTTCTCGGAAATTTCGTAAGCTTCTTTTTCTAAAGCATCTATTGCATTGTACAAATCTTCACGAGCATCAATGTCTGCAATTGCTTCGACTTCGATTTTCAAAGCATTAATTTTAGTATCAATAGCAGATCTATCTTCTTTTATTTTTGCTTTAAATTCTGCAGTTTTAGCTCGCAATTGGTCGTTTGAAAGTGCCGAAATTAATGGCTCAAGCGTTTTAATTTTGGCGATGTAGGGTTGTGTAGCTTTGACATCTTTTTGAGATTTGTCGCCAACGAAAACTTTAATAATGCTGTTTATGAAACTCATTTTAATTTAGGAATTAGGATTTGCGAATTAGGATTTGAGATTGTCAAAAATAATAAGCAATTATACTTATTTTAATTTATTTAATAGTGACTGCAAAAATAAACAAAAAAAAAGCCTCTTTGGAGACTTTTCAATTGATTTATTTTTTAATATTCGTCCTCGTTCCAAAGATAATCTTCGTCAGTTGGATAATCTGGCCAAATTTCTTCCATTGATTCGTATATTTCGCCTTCATCTTCAATAGATTGTAGGTTTTCTACAACTTCTAATGGTGCTCCAGCTCTAATTGCGTAATCGATTAATTCGTCTTTGTTGGCTGGCCAAGGCGCATCACTTAAATATGATGCTAATTCTAATGTCCAATACATCTTATTTAGATTTTAATTTTGTGCAAAAATAATTTTTTTATTGAAATGTACAAGTTTTTTAAGACTTATTTTTGATATGTGTAAGAACTTATTGATTGAAGATTTGTGATTAACGATTTTTGATTTCAGAATATTGATAAATCTAAAATTTAAAATCGTTAATCAGCATTCTAAAATCACTTTCTAGGTATCCATTTTACTTCGTCAGCGTTCAAATCAGATGACAACTTTCGTGCCAACACAAAAAGATAGTCAGAAAGTCGGTTCAAGTATTTTACAGCCATTTCGTCGATAGGTTCTTCGTGGCTTAAATGAACTGCCAATCGCTCTGCACGACGGCAAACGCAACGAGCAAGGTGACAATATGACACGGTTGTGTGTCCGCCTGGCAACACAAAATGAGTCATTTGTGGCAACGAATCTTCCATTGTGTCGATTTCTTTTTCAAGCAATTCGATATCAGATTCTATTATTCCGAGATTTTTTAAACGCTTTTCGCCGTTTTTCATTACTTCTTTTTCTACTGGAGTTGCTAGAATTGCTCCAACTGTAAAAAGTCTGTCTTGAATTTCGATAAGAATTGTTTTGTAATGTTGGTTCATTTCTTGGTCACGAATTAATCCAATATAAGAATTTAATTCATCAACCGTGCCATAGCTTTCGATTCTAATATTGTCTTTTGAAACCCGTTGTCCGCCAAATAATGCTGTTGTGCCACTATCGCCAGTTTTGGTATATACTTTCATTTATAAATTTTAGATTTAGGATTTTAGATATTTGATTTGCATAAATATTAATAATAATCTCAAAATTATTTAATGTAAAGTTTTAATACATTATTAAGTAACAAAAATAAGTTTATTAATTGGTTTTACCACGAATTGAATGGGTTTATTAATTTACAATAAAAATAAAGCCACGACCCGAGCCTGTAAGTGCGAATAGGCGAAGCAATTACACTAATTTTCATTAATGAAAATCCTATATTAATTCAAAAATCCCAGTATCAAACCCTAGAATTAGTATGATTAAATTTTTAAATTTAAAATTTGTCCAAATTTGTGTAATTTGTGGTAGAAAATTTTTACCCACACAATTCGTGGTATAACCTATTAATTGTAATTTCATTTTATTTTTTAAAAATAATGTGACATGAATGCATAAAATCATAAATTTTGGAATTTTATTAAAAATATGTATTTCTTTAAAACTAATTTTTAAAAAAATTCTATATTTGTATTCAAAAAAACAGATTTAAAATGGAATATTTAGACTTTGAGCTTCCTATAAAAGAATTAATAGAACAATTAGATAAGTGTCAAGTTATTGGCGAAGAATCTAATGTTGATGTAACCGATACTTGCAAACAAATTACCAAAAAATTAGAAGCAGCCAAAAAAGACATTTATAAAAATTTAACTGCTTGGCAGCGTGTTCAATTATCGCGACACCCAAGTAGACCGTACACAATGGATCATGTTCGAGCTTTGTGTGGCGATACTTTTCTAGAATTATTTGGCGATAGAAATTTTAAAGACGATAAAGCAATGATTGGCGGTTTAGGTAAAATTGGTGGTCAATCTTTTATGATTATTGGTCAACAAAAAGGTTTTAATACCAAAACACGTCAGTTTAGAAATTTTGGTATGGCGAATCCTGAAGGTTATCGCAAAGCTTTGCGTTTGATGAAAATGGCAGAAAAATTTAATATTCCGGTTTTGACTTTAATAGATACACCCGGAGCCTATCCTGGACTAGAAGCCGAAGAACGTGGTCAAGGTGAAGCAATTGCAAGAAATATTATGGAAATGATTCGCCTGAAAACCCCAATTATTGCAGTAATAGTTGGCGAAGGCGCATCTGGTGGCGCATTAGGAATTGGTGTTGGTGATAAAGTTTATATGATGGAAAACACTTGGTATTCGGTAATTTCTCCAGAATCTTGCTCGTCTATATTATGGAAAAGTTGGGAATATAAAGAAATTGCAGCCGAAGCCTTGAAACTGACTTCATCTGATATGAAAAAGCAAAAATTGGTTGATGACATTATTCCAGAACCACTTGGCGGCGCACATTATGATCGTGAAACTGCTTTTAGAACTGTTGAACGATACATTTTGAAAGGATACAGCGAACTTAAAGATTTATCTGCAACCGATTTGGTGGCGCAACGAATGGAAAAATACAGCAAAATGGGCGATTATAGAGAATAATTATTTTTGATATTTTTTTCAAAATTCATATAAATAAATCCGATAGTTAATTTATCGGATTTTTGTTTTTTTGAAGTGGTTTAAACTTTTTGTAACTATTCAGATTAACTAGAATTTTAAGCTTTTTTTGCCACAAATTAACAAGAACACAAATGTTGTCAGTTTAATTTTATTTGCGAACTTAAAACGAAAGTAAAACATGTATTTTTAAAAGATAAACATTTTTTCTTCGTGACTTTTTGTCTTTGTGGCAAATTTTAGTGTTTTGCTTCATAAACTCATCTGGTGCTGAATATTTATAACTTTTTTTATTAAATCAAAAAAGTTTAAGCCACTTCATTATGTTTTTTGTTTTTTCTTTTTGGCAGCTGGAAACAATACATTATTTAAAATTAATCTAAAACCTGGCGAATTTGGATGCAAGTCCAGAACAGTTGGTTCGTCGCCAACTCTATGTTGAAAATCTTCGGGATCGTGACCGCCAAAATAGGTAAACATTCCCTTACCTTTTTCGCCATGAATGTATCTTGCTTCTTCATTCAACTCATTTTCGCCTAAAACTAGTACATTAGTTTTGACTAACGTACGATCATAAGCAGTTGTTTGACCCATAAATCCTTTGACCAACGAAGTGTGATTTTGACAAAGCATTGTTGGAATTGGATCCCATTTTGCTGAAAAATCCATCAAAGTGAAATAATCTTTTTCCATCTGAATTCGTCTTTTTTCGGTTGTATCAATATCCGAGAATTCGTAATGTTCTGGTTTTCGATCTAAGATAAAGTTTTTGAAAGCAAACGAATTGTTGTAATTTAATTTTGATTGATAATTGCCTTCGCTTGGATCGCCATCAAACATAGCTTCGCAAATATCGGTTCCTTCGGCTGCCAATGCAATATCAAAACTATCTGTTGCTGAGCACATTGCAAACATAAATCCGCCACCAATTACAAAATCACGAACTTTTTTTGCAACGGCTAACTTTTCTTCAGATACTTTAGCATATCCAAGTTTTAATGCAAGTGCCTCTGAATCTCGTTTTTGTTGAATATACCACGGCGCATTTTTATACATTGAATAAAATTTGCCATATTGACCCGTAAAATCTTCATGATGCAAGTGCAACCATTCATATTGAATTAATCCGTCGGCAAGAACTTCCTCGTCATATATAGGAGTGAACGGAATTTCGGCATAAGTCAAAACCATCGTCACTGCATCATCCCAAGGCTGTTTTCCTTTTGGTGTGTAAACTGCAATTTTAGGCGCTTTTTCTAATGCTACAGCGTCCATATTTTGCGATGGACTTGAAATTTCTTCGAGAATACTGGCTGTTTCTGCATCTGATAAAATCTCGAAACTAACGCCACGAATCTGGCATTCTTTACGAATTTCGTTTGCATCGGGCAATAAAAACGAACCTCCACGATAATTAAGCAACCAACTGGCTTTGTAATCTTTCGACAAACACCAAAATGTTATTCCGTAGGCTTTCAGATGATTTTTTTGTGTGGTTTCATCCATTGGCAAAATCAAAAAACTTGCTTTTGCGGTAAATGAAATTAACAATACTAAAACGAATTGTAGGTTTTTAAATGACATTTTTCTTAAATATTATCAAATGTAATAAATGCGAATGAATTAATTATTAAAAAATATATAAAACAGAAGTTGTATTAATATAAATCATTATAGATGTTTAATTATTTATAGTATTGTGAACGAATATTAATATTTATTTTGTCTAAAAAATAAATGTAATTAATTAAGAAATACGTATTTATACGTATATGTAGAAAATTTAAACTAGGTAAATTTGTAAAATAAAATTTGGAATACTATTAAAAGTAAACCGCTTTTATATAAATAACAAAATAAATATTTTAAAAAACATAAGATGAAAAAGTTAATAATATTGATAGCCATTATTTTCTCTTCGAATTTTTTAGCCATTGCGCAAAATTCAGATATATATTTTTTGTTGGAAAAAGCAGGGAAACAAAGAATGTTGTGCGAACAAATGACCAAAAATTATTTGATGATTGTAACCAACCAGAATGCTGACTTAGCAAAAATTGAAATCGATCAAACCAAAATCGAGTTTAATGAAAATTTGAATTTTTTATTTAGAAATTTAAATACAGATTTGACAAAACAAACAATTTCTGAAATTTCTGATAAATGGTTAGATTTAAAAGATAAGATTGATGCTGACAAAAACGTTTCGGATTGTAATATTGTTTTAGAATTATCAGAAAACTTATCATTGGTTTGCAATAATTTAACCAATAATATTTATAGAGAAAACGATTTTAAAAATGCAAGAATGATAAATATTTTGAACAAACAAAAATTAAATTCTCAAAAATTAATTAAGTTTTTGCTAATTAATAATTTAGAAAATAATGACCGAAATTTAACAATTAAAAATATAAATGAAGTAATTGCAAGTTACGAATTGAATAACCAATTGTTAAAAGGTTTGACTAATACCGAAATTAATTTAAAAAATTTATTGAGCAAAAACTCGATAGAATGGACATTAATCAAACAAAATTTTGACATTAATAACACTAAATTTAAAATCGAAATTGCAATAGAAAACGCTAATAAAATTTTAAAACTGAATAATTATTTTTCGAATTCGCTAGAGATAATATCAGTGAATAACAGTGTTTTAACTAAAAGATAAAATAAAATGGAAAACATTAAAGGAATGAATATGAATCATATTTTCAAAAAAGTTTGTATAGCAATTTTAGTTTTATTAGTGATTTTGTTTTTTGGGTTATCAATATTTGAAATTTTAATCTAATTTAAATTAATTAAAATTCTTATTAAAAAGGATTCGAAAAGTTTATAGATTTATCCAATTTATATTAAATTATTCAAAATCCAAAAACTTGAAAAATCTCAATATTTTTTTGATTAAAAAGGCACTTCGCTATCATCATCGTTATTGATATTGCTACCAAAAGCTTCATTTGCCGTTGGCAGATTTTTAGTTTGAAAAGGATTATCGTCTTGAGCAGAGTTCATAGTCGATGGCAAATAATCATCGCCACCAGAATAATCTTCGAGATTGTCGAACTTTCCTAAATTACCAATAAATTTTAAACGAATATTTTCAAGTGAACCATTTCGATGTTTAGCGATAATAAATTCGGCTTGTCCAGCAGTTGGGCTTGCTTCTTCGTCGTCCCATTCATCAAGTTTATAATATTCAGGACGATATATAAACGACACAATATCAGCATCTTGCTCGATTGCACCAGATTCACGTAAATCTGACAATAGTGGCCGTTTACTAGTAGTACTTCTAGTTTCGACAGCTCTAGAAAGTTGCGAAAGTGCAATAACTGGCACTTCAAGTTCTTTGGCCAACGCTTTAAGATTTCTTGAAATTGTCGATATTTCTTGTTCACGATTTCCGCCACCTTTTCCGTTACTTCCGCCAGCAGTCATTAATTGTAAATAATCAACAATTATTAATTTTATCCCGTGTTGCGATGCCAAACGTCTAGATTTTGCTCGTAAATCAAAAATCGATAATGATGGCGAATCATCAATAAAAAGAGGAGCTTTTTCAAGATTTTTCACTTTAATAGAAAGCTGTTCCCATTCATGTTTTTCGAGTTTTCCTGTTCTTAATTTTTCTGATGAAAGTCCAGTTTCTGATGAAATTAAACGTGTAATTAATTGCACCGAAGCCATTTCTAAAGAGAAAATTGCTACTGGATGACCGAAATCAATGGCAATGTTTCGCGCCATTGATAGTACAAACGCAGTTTTTCCCATGCCGGGCCTTGCTGCAATAATTATCAAATCTGATGGTTGCCAACCTGATGTTATTTTGTCTAATTTATCAAAACCCGTTGCAATTCCTGACAATCCTTCTTTATTGGCAATTTCTTCAATTCTTTTTTTGGCTTGTAATACTAAACTTTGCGCTGTTTCCGAACTTCGTTTTATGTTTCCTTGCGTAACTTCATATAATTTCGATTCGGCTTTATCTAATAAATCAAAAACATCGGTCGTTTCGTCATAAGATTCTTCTATAATTTCTGATGATATTCTTATTAGACTTCGTTGAATGAATTTTTGAAGTATAATTCTTGAATGAAACTCGATGTGTGCCGAAGATGATATTTTTTGAGTTAATTGAATCAAATAAAAATCGCCACCAGCCAAATCTAACTTGGCATTTTTCTTTAATTGAGCCGAAACTGTCAGTAAATCAATTGGTTGCGAATCTACAAATAATTGAAATATGGCTTCGAAAATGTGTTTGTGAGCATCTTTATAGAAAGCTTCGGGTTGCAAAATATCAATAACCTCATTAACACCAATTTTATCAATCATCATTGCGCCCAAAACTGCCTCTTCGAGTTCAAGAGCTTGAGGTTGCAATTTTCCTTTTTCAAGGTTAATAATTGTTGTTTTTTCGATTTTTTGGGGATTGATATTTTTTAAACTTTCCATAAAAGCAAAATTAATACTTTTATAAAAAAATTAAAAATTGATTTATTAGAATAAAATGTTTATAAAACCATAAATTTGTTAATAACCGTCATAAACTTAAACAATTACATAATATAATTTTATCAGTTAATACTTACAATTTCTATAATAACAATGTTTTTGGCAATTAAGAAATTATTCTAAACTAACATTTTTGTTAATAAATAAAAATAAAATAAATATTTATTAACTTACAGTTTGAATAAAAATATCATTTATGCTAGGAATTTTTTCTAAAAAATGAGTAACTTGTCCTTTGCTTGTTAAGAAATTAAGCAAATCATTAGAAGATTTATCCTCTAATGCAATTTCTAACTTTAATTCATTGTCCAGTGATCTAAAATTAGTTTCGATAGCACTAAACTTTCGTCTTATTTCTTCAAATAAATCTTCTTTTTTGAGATTGTTATTTAATGGTATTATTCCAACTTCAAAAACATTATTTCTGAATTGTCGTTTAATATCATTTATTTTTCCGTCAAGCATTTTGTTCGATTTATGAATCAATGCAATTTCGTCGCACAATTCTTCAACGCTTTCCATTCTGTGAGTAGAAAAAATTATTGTTGCACCTTTTTGCTTCAATTCAAGAATTTCATCCTTTATTAAATTAGCATTTACAGGATCGAATCCAGAAAATGGTTCGTCAAATATTAACAATTTCGGTTGGTGTAAAACACAAACTACAAACTGAACTTTTTGCGCCATTCCTTTCGATAATTCTTCAATTTTTTTATTCCACCAACCTTGGATTTCGAGTTTATCAAACCAATAATCAAGTTGCTTTTTGGCTTCGGTTTTTGACAAACCTTTTAGCTGTGCCAAATACAAACATTGTTCGCCAACTTTCATAGATTTATACAAACCACGTTCTTCTGGCAAGTAACCAATGTGCTGAATGTGTTTGGGTTGCAAAATTTCTCCATCAAGAAAAACTTGACCAGAATCTGGCATTGTTATTTGATTAATAATTCTAATTAATGATGTTTTCCCAGCACCATTTGGTCCTAAAAGTCCATATATACAACCTTTTGGAACTCTAAGCGAAACCGAATTTAACGCTGTATAATCGCCATATTTTTTTACAACATTTTTTACTTCAAGAATTGAATTCATTTTTTTGATGGAATTTATTAAATAACAAATATTATTCTGTTTATTATTTTTAAAATTATTTATTTTAATTGCGCCCGAATCATTCTGTCATTTCCATAAATATCTTTTCGCAATTCTAAGTTCTTGAAACCATAATTTTCGAGTAATTCAAGCGTTTGTTTGCCCAAATATTGATTAATTTCGAAGAATAATTGACCTTTTAACTCAAGATTTTTTTTGGCTAATTCTGTGATTTTTTTGTAAAACAATAAAGCATCATTATCTGGAACAAATAGTGCCAAATGAGGTTCATTGTCCAATACATTTTTATGAATTTCATGTTTTTCGAGATTCCTAACATATGGCGGATTCGAAACAATTATATCAAATTTTTGATTTAGACTATCAACTTCTAAAATATCTTGCTTAATAAAACTAATATTGACATTATTAATTTTAGCATTTTTTTTTGCGATTTCTAATGCAGAACTTGATACATCTATTGCAAAAACATCTGAATTAAGAAAGTTTTTTGCCAATGAAATTGCAATACAACCCGAACCTGTGCCAATATCTAGAATTTTAAGATTTTCTTTTATGGAATTTTCTTTAATAATCCAACCTACTAATTCTTCGGTTTCTGGTCTAGGAATCAATACATTTTTATTGACTTCGAAATCCAAACCATAAAAACTTGTAGTTCCTAAAATATATTGAATAGGAATTTCTAATTTTAATTTATTAAGAATATTATTCCAAATAATTAAGTCAGATTTAGAAAATTCTAAATCTATATTCAATGCCAAATCAATTCTTTTGAAACTATTTTTATTTTCTAGAATGATATAAAAAAAACTTTCAATCTCATTTTCATCATATAAAGATTCAAGTTGCGCAATGAAGTATAATTTATATTGTTTAATTTTCATTTTATGAAAGATCCAAATTTTTTAACATCCAAACTGGACAACTCGTGTGACCAGTATTGCCTATTGGTGCATCGATAGTTTCGAAACCAACTTTTTTATATAATTTTTGAGCATCTTTCATGTAATGCATGGTTTCTAAATAGCACTTTTTATATCCAAATTGGGTTGCTTTTTCTAGACACATTTCCATTATTTTGGTTCCAAAACCCAAACCACGACATTCGGGCAAAAAATACATTTTTTGAAGTTCACAAATATCGTTTTCTAAAGTTCCAATTCCTGCGCCGCCAATTATTTTTCCTTGGTTTTCGATGACAAAATAAATAGTTTTTGGCTTTGAATATACTTCAAATAAATTGAATAAATAAGGATCAGAATAGGCTGTACCAATTTTAGGTGCGCCCATTTCCATTAATACTTTTTGAACAAGATCGCCAATTTGCTGATTGTCTTTTTTTTCTATTAATCTAATATTCATAAAACAAATATACTATTTTTGTGATGTGAAAACAAATGAAAAATACATTAGTCGATGCATAGAAATTGCCAAAAACGGTCAAGTTGCTGCAATGCCAAATCCATCGGTTGGCGCAGTTATTGTTTATAATGACATGATTATTGGCGAAGGTTATACGTCTAGATATGGCGGGAATCATGCCGAAGTCAATGCCATTAAAGCTGTAAAAGACAAATCGTTACTTTCTAAATCTACATTATATGTTAGTCTTGAACCTTGTTCTCATTTTGGAAAAACGCCACCTTGTTGCAATTTAATTATCGAAAATAATATTCCAAATATTGTTGTAGGCATTTTAGATTCTAATGAAAAAGTTGCAGGAAAAGGTATAAATAAACTTTTGGAAGCTGGAAAAAATGTTACAGTTGGGGTTTTAGAAAAACAGTGTTACGAATCTAATATTCGGTTTTTTACATTTCACAAAAAAAAACGACCTTATATTATCTTAAAATGGGCACAAACTCAAAATGGTTTTATTGCACCATTAACTAGAAATGAACAAAAACCAGTTTGGATTACCAACGAATTTTCACGACAATTGGTTCACAAATGGCGCAGCGAAGAACAGGCAATTTTTGTTGGAACCCAAACCGTTATTGATGATAACCCAAGATTAAATGTTCGTGATTGGGCAGGAAAAAATCCAATAAGAATTGTTTTGGATATTAATAATCGAATTTCGAAAGAAAGTAATATATTTGATTGTCAGCAGGAAACATTAATTATTAGAAAAAACGACATAAATTTCAACAATAATTTTGCACAAGAAATTGCTGGCTATTTACACAACAAGAATATTCAATCTGTGATTATTGAAGGCGGACTAAAAACATTACAAACATTTATTGATGCCAATATTTGGGACGAAGCAAGAGTTTTTATTGGAAATTCTTTTTTTGAAAATGGAATAAAAGCACCTATTTTTAATAAAAAACAATTTTCGAAATCAACAATTCTCGACGATGAACTTTTAATTTATAGAAATTATGATTAACACAATAATATTTGATTTTGGAGATGTTTTTATAGATTTGAATCATCAAAAGTCAATCGAAGCTTTTAAAAAACTTGGGTTAAGTGATTGGAATGTTGATTTAGATTCGCAAAATAAATTATTCGAAATCGGAAAAATTACCGAACTTCAATTTCTAGAAAGTTTTCAAAAATACATTCCAAATTCCGATTTATTAGAAATTCGTGCTGCTTGGAATTGTTTAATTGGCGAATTTCCTTTAAAAAGATTAGAGTTTTTGCAAATGTTGGCAAGAAAATACAAATTGATTCTGTTGTCAAATACCGATGCCATTCATATTGCTTTTTTCGAACATAAAGTCGGAATGTCATTTGCCAGTGATTTTTATCAATGTTTCGAGAAAGTTTATTTTTCTTATGAAATTGGAATCAGAAAACCTGATGAAGCAACTTTCAAACTTTTAATAAAAAATCATAATTTATCAGAAAAACGCACTTTATTTATAGATGACAAAAAAGAAAATACTGATGTTGCAGAAAAATTAGGCATTCAAGTATGGAATTTGCAAGTCGGTCATGAAGATGTAAGAGATTTGCATGATATGAAAATTTTATAAAAAACAATTTAAAACAAAAAAACCACTTTAAATTTTTTTTAAAGTGGTTTTTTATAATATTTTACGAAAACATATCTTTTACTTTTTCAAAGAAAGATTTGTCTGTTTTTTCAGGTTGCGGATTAAAATTTTCATGAGTTAAATTATTTTCAAAGAAAATTTTCTGTTCTTTATTCAAATGTTTTGGCGTCCAAACATTCACGTGAACCAATAAATCTCCGTTACCATAACCGTTAATAGATGGAATTCCTTTTCCTTTCAACCTTAAAATTTTACCAGATTGAATACCTTCTTCTAGTTTAATTCGCACTTTTCCATTAACAGCTTCGATGTCTTTCGAAATTCCTAGAACGGCTTCGGGCAAGCTAATATATAAATCATAATGAAGATTTTCGCCTTCGCGCTTCAAGAATTCGTGTTCGGCTTCTTCGATTGCAACAATCAAATCACCAGGAATTCCGTTGCCTGGGGCATCGTTTCCTTTATTAGAAACTTTTAACTGCATTCCGTCAACAACACCAGCAGGAATTTTTATAGAAACGGTTTCGTCTTCGGTAATCATTCCTTGTGCATCAGCTTCCGATGGTCTTTTGTCAATCATTTGACCAGCACCTCCACAAGTTGGACAAGTCGATGCTGATTGCATTCTGCCTAAAATTGTATTCGTTACACGCATTACTTGACCTTGACCATTACATGTTGTACAAGTTTTATAGGTTACTCCTTGAGCCTGAATTTTGCGTTTTACTTTTACTTTTTTCTCTACACCATTTGCGATTTCTTCTAAAGTTAGTTTCACTCTAATTTTCAAGCTACTACCTTTTACTCGACGTTGACCACCGCCACCAAATCCTCCAAAACTTCCGCCACCGCCAAAAATGTCACCAAATTGACTAAAAATATCGTCCATATTCATTCCGCCACCGCCATAACCACGTCCGCCACCGCCACCATTATCAAAAGCTTGGTGTCCAAAACGATCGTATTGTGCTTTCTTTTGTGGGTCGCTTAAAACTTCGTAAGCTTCTGCCGCAGTTTTAAAATTTTCTTCGGCAGCTGCATTTCCAGGGTTTTTGTCAGGATGAAATTCTATGGCTTTTTTGCGATAGGCCTTTTTAATTTCGGCTTCGTTTGAACTTTTGGAAACTCCTAATATATCGTAAAAATCTTTTTTCATTTTATCATTATTATTCCCCCTTTGGGGGTTAGGGGCTTTACATTCCGATTACAACTTTTGGAAAACGAATAATTTTGTCACCCAATTTGTAACCTTTTTCAATTACATCTACAATTTTTCCTTTTAAATTCGGACTTGGCGGCGGAATTTGTGTAATTGCTTCGGCAAAATCGGCATTAAAAATATCACCAATATTACATTCAACTTCTTCTAAACCTTTAGAAACCAATGTTGATTTTAGCTTTTCGTAAATTAATTCAACACCAACAATCAAAATATTGTCATCGGTTTTTTTAATTTCGGTTAATGCTCTGTCAAAATCATCCACTACTGGCAAAATGGCTTGCAAAACTTCTTGGTTGGCAGTTTTGAAAGATTCAATTCTTTCTTTGGTTGTGCGTCTTTTATAATTTTCGAATTCAGCAAAAAGTCTAACATATTTGTCTCTTTCGTTGGCTAAATCTTGTGTTAATTGCTCTTCGATAGACAATTCAACAACTTCTTCGGCAATATGTTGTTCTCCATTTGCATTACTTTCTAAAGTAACATCATCAAATTCTTGGTCTAATTCTGTATTTTCAGTTGTCATTTTTGTTTTATCTTTTTTATTTGGAAATAAATTCTTGAACATTTTAATTTTAGAAATTAATAACAAAATTGCTGCCACAGATAAGAATTGTGTCAAAATGGCATATAAATATTAATACTTTGCCACAAAAAAAACCGCTAAAATAAGCGGTTGATAATTTTGTGACCACGATGGGATTCGAACCCACACGCCCTTGCGAGCACCAGCCCCTCAAGCTGGCAAGTCTACCGTTTCTCCACGTGGCCTTTTTTAAATCGTTGAGGCGTAGCATTGCTACGCCTCAACGATTTAAAAAATGTGACCCGACTGGGGCTCGAACCCAGGACCCCATCATTAAAAGTGATGTGCTCTACCAACTGAGCTATCGAGTCTTTACATTCAAATAACAATATAATTTGTCACTTTTAGTGACCCGACTGGGGCTCGAACCCAGGACCCCATCATTAAAAGTGATGTGCTCTACCAACTGAGCTATCGAGTCTTATTATTGCTTTTGAATGCGGGTGCAAATATAGGAAGTTATTTTTAATTATTCAAAGGTTTTTTATATTAAATTTGTCTTTTTTTATGAATGATAGTTAAAGCCTTAATTAATAAGATTTTATTGTAATGATGAAAGTAGTTTTAGTCGGATATATGGGTTGTGGCAAGTCAATGATAGGTAAATTATTGTCAGAAAAAACGGAATTAAATTTCCTAGATCTTGATGAAATCATTGAGAAAGAAGAAAATTGCACAATAATAAAAATTTTCGAGTGTAAAGGCGAAGTTTATTTTCGCAAAAAAGAACACTTGATTTTTAAGGATTTAATGCAAAACGAAAATAGTTTTATTTTAAGTCTTGGTGGTGGAACACCGTGTTATTCAAACAATCATGAATTGTTGTTAAACGAAAATGCAGTTTCGGTTTATTTAAGCGCATCAATTGATACATTATATAGTAGACTTTTATTAGAAAAATCCAAAAGACCAATTTTGGCTGATAAATCAGAATCCGAATTGAAAGATTTTATAGCCAAACATTTATTTGACAGAAGTTATTATTACAATCAATCTAAATTTAAAGTTGATGTGAATAATAAATCTGCAAATGAAATTCTACTAGAAATCCTGAAAATATTAGCTTAAAAAAGCATGATTATTTCCAGTTTCAAATACCACATTTACGTGTTCTTGTAACGATGTCGATAACGAAATTCCTTTAAAATCAGCTTTTACCGGATATTTTTTATGATTTCTGTCAACCAAAACAGCAGTTTTAAATTTCATTAAATCGACTTCTAAAAAATGTTTAACTCCATAAACTAATGTTGTTCCAGAATTTAAAACATCGTCGACCAAAATTAAATTTTTATTTTGATATATCTCTGAATCTATCGATGTTGTTATTGTGGCTTTCGGATTAGTTTTGTCAATAAATACTTCGCATAGAATTGGTTTTATTGGCGAAATTTCACCAAGTTCAATGGCTAATTTCTTTGCGAATATAAACCCATTTGAAGAAATTCCTGCAATAACAATTTCATTATTATCTGCAAAAGTCTCATAAATTTGAAAGGCAATTCGTTTTATTTTATGTTCTATTTCTTGATGATTTAAAATGATATTTTTTGACATATTTTTTTAAAATAAAGTTAGAAGTTGAAAAATGGGAGTTTGAAGCTGGTATTCTGAAAATGGTAATAATTATTTAACTCTAATCTTCATTTTCCAAACTTCCATCTTCTTTATAATCATCAATATCACGACGATCTTTTTTGGTTGGACGACCTTCGCCATTTTTTCGGTAATGTTCTTTAGATAATTTCATTAATTCAAGGTGCTGATAAACCTCTGGAGCCGTTTCATTCTTGCAATACATTTCGACTAATTTGGCACCAACGCGGTTTTCTGGAACATCAAGAACCAAAATATTTTGAGTAATTTGATCTTTTCTAAAAGTAATTTTGTCGGTTGCAAAAACTTCTTTAGATGGTTTTGCAACCAATCCATTTACTGTAATATGATTTTTTTTGCATGCTTCGGTAACCATGTTTCGGGTTTTATAAAACCGTACGCACCACAAATATTTATCGACTCTCATAATTTTTCTAAAATCAACGTTAAATTATTTACAAAAATAAACGATTATTGTATCTTGCGCACTTAAATTTTAATAAAAAATGAATAAATTTTTAAAAATATTTTTTTTAAGTACAATTGCAGTTTTGGCATTTAATTGCGAAGATGATGAAGAGTTGCCAGCTTTGCAAAATATCAAAATCAATGATTTTGCTGAGCAAAATGTAATTGATGATAAAAAAATAATAAATTTCTTAAAATATAATTATGTAGAAGTTATTAATAATCCAGGAGCTGCAAATGATCAGGACGTTGTTGTTAAAGAACTATTATTCGGCAATACAGCTACAAGAATTTTTGATATGCCTAATCTAAAAACTATTGATGTTACTGCAAATGGCATAACCTACAAAGTTTATTTTTTACAACTACGTGAAGGTTCTGGCGAAAGACCTTGCAATGTTGATAACGTTTTTATGAGCTATTCTGGTCAAGTAATTCAAGAATTGGCCACTGCTGGACCAGTTTTTGACTTTAGCACAAATCCGCAAACTTTTTTACCTTTTTTTGGTAATAATGCTGTTATTCGAGGTTTTTCAGAAATTTTGCCGCAATTTAAAACAGCTATTATTTCTAAAGCTGCTGATGGTTCTAATGTTTACAACGATTTTGGTGCAGGAATTATGTTCATTCCTTCGGGTCTTGCCTATTACAATGTTAAAAGAGGTGACAATATTCCTGAATATTCTCCGTTAATGTTCAAGTTTAAATTATTTAATTTAGCAAGAACCGATCAAGATAATGATGGTATACCATCTTATTTAGAGGATATAAAAGGTGTGGATAACGATACAGCCGATGGATATGTGTACAAAGCTTTGCAAGTTCTTGAAAATGGTGTTTTGATAAACAAATATATTTCAGACGATGATACCGATAATGACGGAATTCCAGATTTTGTTGATGTTGACGACGATAATGATCTTGTTTCTACCAAGCTCGAAACATCAATTACTGGAAATTTAAACGGTCCGTTTTTCCCGTTTAATAATATTTTAGATGATCCTTTGACACCTTTAAATGAAACGCAAATAGGTATTCCTGATTGTTCTGGAAACGGAATAAATCCAACAAGAAAAAGAAAACATTTAGACGGTAGTTGCAACAGATAGTATGAAAAAGATAATTATTAAAGTTTTATGTTGCATAATTTTAATTTCTTGTGAGGATGATAAATCTCAAAAAATTAATCAATCGGTTCAACAAGAAGTTATTAAACCTTTTAATGAACAATATGCAATTGATATTTTAGCAATCGACAAATATTTAGATGAATATTATATAGAAAATGTCTCGTCAGAATTGAGTATTTCTTTTAAAAAAATATCAAATCCAAATATTGATAATAAAATTTCAATTAGAAATCAAAGTACTTTTCCACTTTTGAACAAATTAGTGACTATTCAAAATGTTGAGCCTAAAATTTATTATTTATCTTTAAGAACTGGAACTCAATTGTCTTGTAACGAGCAAAGCAATATTGTTTGTTCGTATAAAGGTTTAACGATAGAAAATAAAATCGTTGATTCAAATGATGGCTTTGCTAATCTAAATTTAAATCAAGTAATACAAGGTTGGAAAGAGATTATTCCGTTATTCAAATCTGGAAATTACACATTTAATTCTGATGGTTCGGTAAATTCATCAACTAATTTTGGAGCTGGTGTAATGTTTCTTCCTTCGGCATTAGGATATTATAATGTATCAAAAGGTCAATTAATTCCTAAATATTCACCGCTTATTTTCACATTCAAATTACGTCATGTTGAATGATTATAATTTCACAAATACAAAATCCCGCAAAAAATATTTTAGCGGGATTTTTTATTAAATTTAAAAACTGAAACTTATTTACGCTTCAAAACTCTTTCAACTGCCTCAACTATTGCTTGATTGTTCAACTTGTATTTTTCCATTAATTGTTCTGGTGTGCCACTTTCGCCAAAGCTATCATTTACAGCAACAAACTCTTGAGGTAACGGATTATTTAATGATAAAACTCTAGCAACACTTTCGCCTAAACCACCAAGAATATTGTGCTCTTCGGCAGTAACAATGCATTTTGTTTTGGCTAATGATTTTAAAATCGCAGTTTCATCTAACGGCTTAATAGTGTGAATATTGATTACTTCAGCAGAAATTCCTCTCGCTTCTAGTGCTTCGGCTGCAATTAATGCTTCCCAAACCAAATGTCCAGTTGCAACAATGGTTACATCTTTTCCTTCTTGTAATAAAATGGCTTTTCCTATTTCGAATTTTTCGTCAGCTGGCATAAAATTAGGCACAACTGGACGACCAAAACGCAAATAAACTGGTCCATGATGGTCGGCAATTGCCAATGTTGCAACCTTGGTTTGATTGTAATCGCAAGTGTTAATTACGGTCATTCCAGGCAACATTTTCATCAATCCAATATCTTCAAGAATTTGATGCGTCGCACCATCTTCGCCTAAAGTCAAACCAGCATGCGATGCGCAAATTTTTACATTTTTATCAGAATAAGCAACGCTTTGACGAATTTGATCGTAAACTCGACCTGTCGAAAAGTTGGCAAATGTTCCTGTAAAAGGAATTTTCCCTCCAATTGTCAAACCAGCAGCAATTCCAATCATGTTGGCTTCGGCAATTCCGATTTGAAAAAAGCGTTCTGGATGATTTTTCTTGAAATCATCAAACTTCAACGAACCTATTAAATCTGCACAAAGTGCTACTACATTTTCGTTTTTTTGTCCCAATTCTGTCATTCCAGCACCAAACCCTGAACGAGTATCTTTGCTTCCTGTATTAAGCCCCCTAACCCCCGAAGGAGGAATCACTAAATATGGAGTAACATTATTATTACTAATTATTGAATCTTTAATTTGATTACCTTCTAATACTTTTCCCACTTCGGGGGTTAGGGGGCTATAATCTCCTAAAGTTTCTGCATTTTGATTCAAAGCATTTTCTAACTGCTCGTTATTGGGGGCTTTACCGTGCCAAGCGTGGCTGTACATCATATAATCGACGCCATTTCCCATTTCGGTATGCAATAAAACACAAACCGGTTTTCCTTTGCCTGTTCTTGACTTTGCATCATTCATTCCTGCAAGAATTGCTTCAATATTGTTACCTTCTTTAATGTCAATAACATCCCAATCAAAAGCTTCGAACTTTGCTCGAATGCTTCCCATATTTAAAACATCGTCAGTTGTACCATCAATTTGTTTACCGTTAAGGTCGATTGTTGCAATTAAATTGTCAACTTTTTTGGCCGATGCATACATTATTGCTTCCCAATTTTGACCTTCTTGCAATTCGCCATCGCCATGCAAAGTATAGACTAAATTCGAATCATTATTCAATTTCTTGGCTTGTGCTGCGCCAATTGCGACCGATAAACCTTGACCCAATGAACCCGAAGCAATTCTAACGCCTGGCAAATGATCATGTGTCGTTGGGTGACCTTGCAAACGTGTGTTTATTTTTCGAAAAGTTGCCAATTCCGAAACTGGAAAGTAACCGCTTCTGGCCAAAACACTATAAAAAACTGGCGAAATATGACCATTTGATAAAAAGAAAATATCTTCATTCAATCCATCCATTTCGAAACCTGGTTTTCTGTCCATCAAGTTCTGGTAAAGCACGACTAAAAATTCTGCGCAACCTAGTGAACCTCCAGGATGACCCGAATTAACAGCGTGAACCATTCGCAAAATGTCTCGACGAACTTGTTGTGTAAAATCTTGTAATTGTTGTGTATTTGGTTTCATTTGCTTTTATTATTGTTTTTTTTTGTCAAATGGTTCGTCTTTAGAACGATTTTTTTTAATTGAACAATTGTCTAAGGCGTTTCATTTTTAATTTTAAAATTAGACAGTGCAAATATAATCAGATTTATTGATATATATAATCTTGCATATTAGAGTTATAAGAAGTTATTAAGATTTAATTTTATTTTAAATCCATAATAATTGTTGATATTAATAATTAAGAAAAATTAAATTTTAAATTTTTGTTTAAACATTATTGTTATTCGTTAAACATTTTGTACCTTTATACAATATTTAAATCTATAAAAATGGCAACTAAAAAAGCAGTATTAACTAAAGATAAAATTGTTTCTATGTATATGGATTATACTTTAGAACACAATGCAAAGCCAACAAATGTTTATCATTTTGCTAAAAAAAATGATTTTACAGAAGCAGAATTTTATGAATTTTTTGGAACTCTAGATGTTATCGAAAAAGAAATTTTCGAAATGTTTTTTACAAAAACTATCGATTTGCTCGACAAAAATCCAGATTATGACGGTTATGATATGAAATCAAAAATGCTAAGTTTCTATTTCACATTCTTCGAAATGCTTACTGCAAACAGAAGTTATGTTACAATGACATTGAAACAACATCAAAATCAATTAAAAAATCTTGCAATTTTATCTGGTTTACGAAAAAATTTCAAAAACTATGTTTCTGAAATTATTACCGATGAATATCGAACTACAACCGAACGTTTTCAAGAATTTCAAGAAAAAGCAACAACCGAAAGTTTTTGGTTTCAGTTTTTATTAACATTGAAATTTTGGATGGACGACACTTCTGCAAAATTTGAAAAAACCGATATTTATATCGAAAAATCAGTAAAAGTTTCTTTCGAATTAATGAATGTTGCTCCAATTGATAGTTTGCTTGATTTTGGTAAGTTTATTTTCAAAGAAAAAATTTACAGCAAATAATTAAATAAAATCGCCACAAAGTCTCAAAGGCGCTAAGGCAATTTAAATTATTAATATAAAACTTTGTGACTTTGCGTCTTTGTGGCAAAATATTTTTATGAAAACAATTGATTACATTCCTACATCTAAAATTGAACGAGCCAGTAAACTTGTGCAAACTGGAGCGAAAATTGGAGTAAATTATATAAAATATTACGGAGAAAAAATCGTAAATTCCGATTTGACTCGAGATAAACTCAATGAAAATAACGCCGAAGATATTTACGACGGATTAAAATCATTAAAAGGATCTGCCCTGAAAGTAGCACAAATGCTTTCGATGGATAAAAATTTTCTTCCACAAGCTTATGTAGAAAAATTTTCGTTGTCGCAATTTTCGGTTCCGCCATTATCTGCGCCTTTAGTTTTAAAGACTTTCAAGAATAATTTTGGCAAAACACCTTACGAAGTTTTCGATGAATTTAATGCTAATTCTATAAATGCAGCTAGTATTGGTCAAGTTCATTTGGCAGTTAAAAACGGAAAAAAATTAGCCGTAAAAATACAATATCCAGGCGTTGCCAATAGTATTTCTAGCGATTTGGCACTGGTTAAACCCATTGCAATTAGAATGTTCAATTTGCAAGGAAAAGATTCTGACAAATATTTTAAAGAAGTTGAAGACAAGTTGGTCGAAGAGACTAATTATATACTAGAATTAAAACAAAGTCAAGAAGTTGTAAATGCTTGCAAGCAAATAGAAAACATTGTTTTTCCTGAATATTATCCAAAATATTCATCAGAAAAAATTATCACAATGGATTGGATGACTGGTATTCATTTGTCTGAGTTCACTGCAATCAATAAAGACTCTCAAATTGCAAATCAAGTTGGACAAGCCTTGTGGGATTTTTATATGTATCAAATTCATATTCTCAAAAAAGTTCACGCCGATCCACATCCTGGAAACTTTTTGGTTAATGAAAAAAATCAATTGGTTGCACTTGATTTTGGATGTATGAAAGTTATTCCGAATGATTTTTATTTTCCTTATTTTGAATTAATTGATAAAAATGTTATCAACGACCAGAAATTGTTTAATGATAAATTATTTCAATTAGAAATTTTACGTAAAGACGATAAACCCAACGAAGTTAAATATTTCACAGAAATGTTTCACGAATTGTTATCATTGTTCACAAAACCATTTCAAGAAAAAACATTCGATTTTTCTAATGAAGAATTTTTTGGAGCAATTGGAAAATTAGGCGAAAAATTTGCAAAAGACACGAATCTTCGAAAAATGAACGGAAGTCGTGGCTCAAAACATTTTATTTATATGAACAGAACTTTCTTCGGATTATATAATTTAATGTTCGATTTGAAAGCAAATGTTGTTGTAAATCAATTTGAGAAATATAATCCCACCCCAGCCCTCCCAAAGGGAGGGAGTTAGCAATAGAATAAATAATAATTGAAAAAAATAATTAGAAATAAAGGCTCAATTTCTGGCTCCCTCCCTTTTGGGGAGGGTCGGGGTAGGGATTCAAAAATGTGCATCGTTTGCAATCGACCATTTGATTGGCGCAAAAAATGGGAAAAAGTTTGGGAAGAAGTAAAATATTGTAGCGAAAAATGCAGAAGAACAAAATAGGTTTAGTTTGGTTTAGAAATGATTTGCGTGTTGCAGATAATGCAAGTTTGGCAAATGCAACAAAAGAATGTGAGAAAGTCATTGCAATTTATTTTTTTGATCCAAGACAATTCGAGCAATCGAAATATGGTAACTTCAAGAAAACTGAGAAATTTAGAACTAAATTCAACATAGAATCAGTTCGTGAATTGAAATCGAATCTTGAAAAAATTAATATTTCTCTTTTAGTTTATCATCAAAATCCAGAGGATATTATTCCAAATATTATTACAGAATTTAATGTAAATTCGGTTTATTTTCAAGAAGAATGGACAAAAGACGAAGTTAAAATTGAAAATGAAATAAAATCGAAAGTTGATAATTCAGTTCTATTTAAAACTGTTTATGACCAGTTTTTATTTCATCCAAAAGATATTCCGTTTGATATTATTAACATTCCGAATGTTTTTACACAATTTAGAAACAAATGCGAAAAATCATCAAAAATCAGAACAGAATCGGTTACAAAACCAATGTCAGTTTCTAATTTAATTGAAAATAAAACAGTTGTTCCAACATTAAAAGATTTAGGTTTTGAAGAATTTGTTTCAGATTCAAGAACTGCATTTCCGTTTAAAGGTGGCGAAAATCAGGCTTTGAAAAGAATGGAAAATTATTTTTGGGATACAGAAAATCTAAGTTCCTACAAAATCACACGAAATGGTTTAATTGGTGCCGATTTTAGTTCTAAATTTTCGCCTTGGTTAGCAAATGGCTGTATTTCGGCAAAAACTATTTATTGGCAAATTTGCGAATATGAACAACAAGTTGAGAAAAACGATTCGACTTATTGGTTAATTTTTGAATTAATTTGGCGTGATTATTTCAAATATATTTCAATGAAATTTGGTCAAAAAATATTTAAAATCGGAGGAATTTTAGACAAAGATTACGACTGGAAATCCAATAAATCCGCAATCGATAATTGGATAAACGGAAAAACGCAAGAACCATTCATAAACGCCAATATGATTGAGTTGCAAAAAACAGGTTTTATGAGCAATCGTGGTCGTCAAAATGTAGGTTCGTATTTTGCGAAAAATTTGCTTTTGGATTGGAGAATTGGTGCTGCTTATTTCGAATCGATGCTAATAGATTATGATGTTCACAGCAATTATGGCAATTGGATGTATGTTTCTGGAGTTGGAAACGATCCAAGAGATCGAAAATTTAATATAAAAATGCAAGCCGAAAATTATGATGGTGAGAATAAATTTCAAGATTTGTGGTTGAAAAGTTAGCCACGAATTACACTAATTAACACTAATTCAATTTTTTGGAGATTCCACGAATTTAAATTTTAAAAATTAGTGAAATTATTTACAATTAAAAAATTAGCGTTAATTAGTGTAATTCGTGGTAAAAAAAATTCGTGGCAAAATAAAATAAATGAATACAAACAGAAAACATATTAACGTAGTTTGGCTCAAAAGAGATCTTCGTTTGCAGGATAACGAAGCTATTTCTAGTGCAATAAAATCAAATATTCCTACCTTAATATTATATGTTTTCGAAAAATCGCTAGAATCCGATAAACATTACAATCCAAGACATTGGAATTTTATAAAACAATCGTTGGTAGATTTGAATTCGCAACTTGAAAGTTTCAATACTAAAGTTTTGTGTGTTTCAGGCGAAATTTTATCAGTATTTAACTCATTACAAGAAGATTATAAAATAGACAATGTTTATTCGCACCAAGAAACTGGCATAAAAATAACTTATGACCGCGATAAATCTTTCGCAAGATATTGCAAAAATAATTTCATTAATTGGCAAGAAAACATCAATAACGGTATTTTTCGTGGTTTAAACGGTCGAAAAAATTGGGTTCAAAATTGGGAAGCCTATATGAATTCGCCACAATTTGTTTTTAATCCAAATCTGGAAAGTTTTTTAAAACTAGATGAAATTTCAAATTTAGAAAAATCATTTGATGTAAAAAATCTCGAAACAATTTCGGACAAAATTTTTCAAAAAGGTGGCACAGCAATAGGTTTTAAATACTTAAATTCATTTTTTACAGAACGTTATTTTAATTACAGTTATCATATTTCTAAACCAACATTGGCTAGAAAAAGTTGCAGCCGATTGTCACCATATATTGCTTGGGGATGCATATCATCAAGACAAGTTTTACAAAAATCGGCAGATTTTCGATTGACTTGCAAGGACAAAAGACAAATCGATTCGTTCGTTTCGAGATTAACATGGCAAGCCCATTTTATTCAGAAATTCGAAATGGAAGAAATAATGGAATTCGAAAGTGTCAATAAAGGTTTTCATACGTTGAAGAAAAAAATTAATCCAACGCAAATTTTGGCTTGGCAAACAGGTCAAACTGGTTTTCCGCTTGTAGATGCGTGCATGCGCTGTTTGAACGAAACTGGCTATTTGAACTTTAGGATGCGAGCTATGGTTGTATCGTTTTTTACACACAATTTGTGGCAACCTTGGCAAGAATGCACACAACATTTGTCGCAAATGTTTTTGGATTTTGAGCCAGGAATTCATTTTCCGCAGTTGCAAATGCAGGCTGGCGAAACAGGAATCAATATGTTGCGAATTTATAATCCAATAAAAAACAGCATTGAGCATGATCCTAATGGCGAATTCATAAAAAAATGGATTCCAGAATTGGTAAATGTTCCAGTTCAATTCATTCACGAACCTTACAAAATGACATTTTTAGATCAAAAATTTAATAATTTTGAAGTTGGTGTCGATTATCCAAATCCGATAGTGAATATGGAAAAAACTCGAAAATATGCCAGTGATTTTCTTTGGGCTATGAAAAAAAATCCAACAGTAAAAGCCGAAGGATTAAGAATTTTAGGTATGCACACAATGGCAAATGTTGGAGATTCAGATTAATATTAAATTTTAAATATTAAATTTTAAATATTCACTAAATACATTTTATAAATACATTAATAAGAGAAATGATCGTATTAAAAAAAGAATTAACCGATTTAGAAAAAGACCGAATCATAGAAATGGCTTGGGAAGATAGAACCACGTTCGATGCAATATTAATGCAATTCGGTTTAAAAGAGCAAGAAGTGATAAACTTAATGAGAACCGAAATGAAAGCATCGAGTTTCAGGTTGTGGCGTGCTCGTGTGCAAGGTCGAAAAACCAAACACGCAGCATTGAGAAGTTACGATCCTCAAGATTCACGTTTCAAATGCACCATGCAAAGACAAATTAATAATAATAAAATATCTAAAAGGTAGTTAGCAGTTTTCAGGTGGCAGTTTTCAGTTAGTATTTTGTTGAGTAGAAATTATTTGTTTAATACAAAGCTTGTCATCCAAAGAACAGTTAAGGAATTTTAAAGTTTAAATGAAATTATCCAGTAGGGATTTAATATTGGTAAAAAAAAACATAACTAACCAATCCCGTAGGGATTATATATCGGTGGCATCATCATGAAAAACATAGTAATAATAGGCGGAAGTAAAGGAATTGGTTTCGAAATTTTGAAACAACAATTAGCAAACAACAATCAGGTTTTTAATATCTCGAGAAATGCTCCAGAAATTTCAAATCCAAATCTAAAACATTTCGAATTGAATGTTTTGACAGATGTTTTGCCAGAAATTGAAAATATAGATACCTTAATATATTGTCCAGGTTCAATCAACTTGAAACCAATTGGCAGTCTAAGTATCGACGATTTTCGCAATGATTTCGAAATCAACGTTATTGGAGCAGTTAAAACCATACAAAAATATTTGCCAACGCTGAAAAAAGGCAACAATCCATCAATAGTTCTTTTTAGCACCGTTGCCGTAAAACTCGGAATGCCATACCACGCAAGTGTAGCAACTGCAAAGGCTGGCGTCGAAGGTTTAGTGAAATCGCTAGGAGCAGAGCTGGCAAGTGTAGTCCGGGTAAATGCAATTGCGCCGACAATTACCGAAACTACGCTTGCAGCCAACATTTTACGCAACGATCGAATGAAAGAAAATATGGTCGAACGCCACCCAATGAAAAATTATTTGAAACCCGAAGAAGTTGCCAATATGGCGAATTTTTTGATTTCTGAAAATGCTAAATCAATTTCAGGACAAATTTTCGAAATGGATTATGGATTGGTAACTTTCAAGATGTAAAAGCCCCCTAACCCCCGAAGGGGGAATTTTAAGCAACTATTAGAAAAGTAAAACATTAACTTTCGTTCAAGAACTTTTATCAAAAACGTTACCTAAATTTGTTAAAATTATTTAAAACATTTAAAATTATTAATGAAGAACTACGAAAAAATTGAAATTTACAATACCGAAAAATTAGAACACATTTCTAACGGTTTCAAAACAATTATTGAAAATCTTGGCGAAGATACTTCACGAGAAGGCATTTTAAAAACGCCCGAAAGAGCAGCCAAAGCTATGCAATTTCTAACACAAGGATATGATTTAAATCCGTTAGAAATTTTAAAATCGGCAATGTTTACCGAAGATCATAAACAAATGATTGTCGTAAAAGACATCGAAGTTTACTCAATGTGTGAGCATCACATGTTACCGTTTTTTGGAAAAGCACACGTTGCCTACATTCCAAATGGTCAAATTGTTGGGTTAAGTAAAATTCCCAGAGTTATCGATGCTTTTGCACGAAGAATGCAAGTTCAAGAACGATTGACAGATCAAATTAAAGATTGCATTCAAGAAGCGTTACAACCACTTGGAGTTGCAGTAGTTATAGAAGCACAGCACATGTGTATGCAAATGCGTGGCGTTCAAAAACAAAATTCATTTACTACAACATCATCTTTTACAGGAGCATTCGAAAATGATGTAACTCGACGAGAATTTATTAGTTTGATTAGTAATAAATTGAGTTAAATAGATTTTAAAATAGATAAATAAAAACGCTTTAAATAAAATATGAGCGTTTTTTTTTGAATATTTTCCATAAAAATAAAAAGTTATAATAAACATTACTAAATAGTTATGAAAATTATTGTAATTGATTTAATTTGATTATTTTTGTTTAATAAATTTAAATTATGAAGAAATCCTACCTATTTATTTTTGGTTTATTAATTTCAATGACTTTAGTGCTATCTTGTTCTAAAAATGAAGATCAAATTTATATTCCTGTTGTTGATAATTTGCCAGTTGTTACTGATGATGTAATTAATAGCACTTTGGAAAATTCGATAGAAATTCCAATATTGGCAAATGATGTTTCGGGCGATTTAATTTTGGCAAATTCGGTAAGCATCACTAATGGAATTGATACAGACAATAACGGAACTTTAGATAAATTATCAATAGAAAATCAAGGAATTTGGACTGTTAATCCAGTTTCTGGAAATATTACTTTTACATCGGCATCGAACTTTTTAGGAAATCCAATTATGATTTCTTATACCGCAAGAGACGCTCAAAACAATTTATCGCAACCAGCCAATGTTGTAATTAATGTTTTACCTATTACAAATCTAAATATTGATCAAGCGATTTTTAATAACCTTTCTGAATATAAATTTTTTGTTGGTGATATGAAAAATCAGTACCCAGCATTGAATGTAATTCCTTATGAACCTGCAAGTTCTCTTTTTACTGATTATGCAAAAAAGAAACGCTTTGTTTGGATGCCATCTAACACCAAAGCCACATTCAATGATAATAACAAAGTTCTTGAGTTGCCTGTTGGTGCTGTTTTAATAAAAACATTCTATTATGACAATGTGCAACCTGATAATACGACTAGAATTATGGAAACCCGATTAATGATTAGAAAAACAACGGGTTGGATTTTCGCAGAATACATTTGGAATGCTGCGCAAACAGATGCAGTTTTAGATTTAAGCGGAAGCACTTCGGCAGTTTCTTGGAAAGACGAAAATAATACTATAAAAAACGTTAATTATAGATTTCCTAATTCTGTTCAATGTATTGCTTGTCACAAAAACAGTACGCCAGGCGGTGTCGAATATGTTCCAATTGGTATAAAACCTCAAAATTTAAATACAGATTTTAAATTTGGAACAGAAACAAAAAATCAATTATCACAATGGATTTCATCTGGAAAAGTAGATAATTTTGTTTTACCATCAATCGAAAATTCGACTGTAAATTACAAAGATGTTACTAAATCATTAGCCGTGCGTGCTAGATCTTATGTAGATATTAATTGTGCGCATTGTCATCAAGTAAATAAGTTTTGTGATTATAGAATAATGCGATTTGCATTTAGCGATACCGCCCCAACCAATGCAGCTAATCAAGTTAATTTAGGAATTTGTCAAACGCCTGGAGATTTTCAAGGAACACCTTTATCAAACTACCCAAAAATAATTTCTCCAAGAAACATTAATCAATCAATGTTATATTACAGAATAAACACAACCAACGAAACATATAGAATGCCACTTCATGGTCGAACAATTATACACACTGAAGGCGTCGAGTTAATGAAACAATGGATTAACTCATTAACTACTTGTCGATAATTTTAAAATTAATATATAATGAAAACTAACTTTAAAAATTTTCCTAAGCTATTAATATTACTTTTAGTATTATTTAGTTTGACAAATTCCAAAGCACAAAATTCTTGTAGCAATGCCCAGATAATAACCGCAGCAACCTACACAGTTACTGGGTTTGATGGAACACAAATTGCAACTGGCTGCACCCAAGGAACTAGTACAGAATGGTATTCGTACACGCCAACTGTTAACAAGAGAGTTACAGTAACTTCTGACTTACCTCAAAATATTTGTAAAGACACTTATTTTAATATTTATACAGGAAATTGCAACCAATTAACTTGTTTTGACGTTGATGACGATTCGGGTACAATAACTTGTTTAGCAAACAATTTTAATTATCTTTCCAAAATAACTTTTGATGCCACTGCTGGCACTACCTATTATATTGCTTGGAGCAATCGATGGGAAAATACAGGATTCGATTTTCAATTAATCGAGCAACCATTTGTAGTAACGCCATGTAACACCGCAACTTTAATTACAGCAGGAACAACAACAGTTTCCACCATAAATGATCCAAATGTAATATCAAATTGTACAATAGCTTCGTTAGCGAAATGGTACAAATATATTCCTTCTCAAAATTATCGTGTAACGCTTTCTTCCGATTTGCCTGTGAATATCTGTAAAAACACCAATTTTGCCGTTTATTCAGGAAATTGTAATACAGCACTTGTTTGCGCAGCAGCCGATGATAACTCTGGAATAATTTCATGTAATATTGGAAATATCGATTCATTTTTATCAAAACGAACTTTTTCTGTAATTGGCGGAAATACTTATTATATAGTTTGGGATAATAAATGGAGTACTGATGGTTTCGAATTTGAATTAACCGAAAATGCATTTCCTTGCCAAATTGCAACACCAATTGTTGCTGGAACAACAACTATTTCTGCTATTGATGGCACGAATGTTCCTTCGACTTGTACAACAGGTACAGCTGCAAAATGGTTTTCATATACACCATCAACCGATTTAAATTTAACAATAACATCAGATTTACCAATAAATATTTGTAAAAATACTAATTTAATAGTTTACAAAGGAACTTGCCCAAGCGCGATTACTTGTTTTCAAACCGATGATAATTCTGGAGTTTTAGAATGTGATTTAGGAAATACCACATCGCTTTTATCTAAAAAAACCTTTTTGGTAACAGCTGGCGAAACCTATTATATTTCTTGGGATAATAAATGGAGTGCAGATGGATTTGATTTTCAATTAATTGAAAGTCCAATAGTTTTTCCAGTTAGATATAATACTCAGATTTTAGCAACGTTAAATAGCAGTTTCAACAATTGTGTGGTCGATATGAACAATGACCATAAAGACGATTTGGTAGGAATAAATACTAACAATATAAAAATTCATGAACAAAATGCTGATGGCACTTTCGCTATAAATACTTTTCCGAATTCGGGAACTTATTTGCCAAATTGGAGCATTGCAGCTGGCGATTTGAACAAAGATGGATTTAATGATTTAATCATTGGAAACGGAAATGGTGCCGATTTTTTAACTACCAATATTACCAGAACAACATACACTGCTAATCGGCCAGGTCAATACATTTTTTGTCAAAGAACTAATTTTATAGACATTAATAATGATGGAAATCTCGATGCTTTTTCTTGCCACGACATTGCACCAAATGTATATTATATAAATGACGGCTTAGGAAATTTATCCTACAACCAATCGGGTGTTACTCCAGGTGCCTATTCTCTAGGCGTATTGTCAACTGGTGGAAATTATGCCTCACTATGGACAGATTATGACAACGATGGCGACCAAGACATGTTTATTTCTAAATGTTCTGGTCCACCAAGTGAGTTACATCGAAATGACGGAAATGGCGTTTTTACTGATATTTCGGCAATCGCAGCAATAAATGTTACACCAATGCAATCGTGGTCATCGGCAATTGATGATTTTGATAATGACGGCGATATGGACATAATGATAGGAACTAATGGAACAGCAGCAAACAGATTTTTTAAAAATAATCTAGATAAAACCAATAATACCGAAGAACCATTTACCGAAATCACAGCTGGTTCAGGGTTTGATGTATACACATCTGCCAATAGAGATTATGTTTCTTATGATTTTGACAATGACGGAAAAGTTGATATTTTAGGTAGCGGAAATAAAATAATGTTCAATCAAGGCAACAATGTATTTGTACCAACTTTTTACCCAGAAATGAGTGTTGGAGCAATTGGCGATTTGAATAATGATGGATTTCTAGACATTCAAATCGATAATAAAATAAAATATGCAATCCCGAATGGAAATAATTGGTTAAAAATTGCATATAAGGGAATTCAAAGCAATAGCAACGGAATTGGTTCAAGAATTGAAATTTATGGCGCTTGGGGAAAACAAATTCGCGATGTACGCAGTGGCGAAGGTTTCGAATTCATGAGTTCATTAAATACACATTTCGGAATTGGTACAGCAACAGCAATCGATAAAATAATTATTCGTTGGCCATCAGGTAAAATCGATGAAATTTTGAATCCAGCAATTAATCAAACTCTAGTAATAGCCGAAGGTTCAAGTCCATCATTAGCTAGCAAAAACTTCGAATTATCCAATTTTAAAATCAGTCCGAATCCAGTTGTTGATGTTTTGCAATTTTCGTTTAATGCTGATGCAAATGATATAAAATTGGCAGAAATTGTTGATGTTACTGGAAAATTAATTGCCAAACAACAAACATTAAATTCAAATTTTATAGATGTGAAACAGCTAAAATCAGGTTTTTATTTCTTGATTTTAACGAATAAAGACGAAAAACAATTTGTTTCTAAATTCATAAAAAAATAGATACACTTTAAATTATTTCATTAATAAAAAATCGCACATCTAATTTAGAAATGCGATTTTTTAAATTAATTCTGGTTAACTATAACAAATAATTCTGCGGGTTTATAATATTTATTGAAGATTTATTTTTTTATTTTTGTTGTCATTCTTACGACGGAGGAATTTCATAAGTTGCTCGCATTATGTAATTCCTCCTTCGTCGGAATTACAAATACATTAGAATTTTAGCCAATTACAATAATTTTATTAGTTTGTAATTTTAATGTTGTTAATTGTTGAATAAATATAATATTATTAATAATAAAATCTTAATTTTTAATTATTTTCAAATTTTTAACGCCACTTTCGTTAAATACTTTTATCAAATAAATTCCGTTTGATAAATCTAAAATATTCATTTCGATATTATTATTATTAAAAATTTTGGATTTTATTAATTTTCCTGAAATATCATTAATTTCGATTTTATAAATTTTATTTGAACTGTACACAATAAACAAACTTTTTGCGGGATTTGGATAAATACTCACATTTATGTTATCAAAATTAAATGAATCATTGTACAAATTAGTCGAACTAGCAAACCAACTCGAAGCTAAATTATTGTCTAAATTAGTATTTGACAACTGCAAATAACTTCCACTACCATCAGCTGCTATTGGCCATGGCGCAGTATCGAAATATTCTACTTTGTCAATTTCGTTTCCAAAAGCATCGCTTAAAACAATTTTTTGAGATTTGTTAGATAAATTTCTAGTATATTGTCCAAAAGGTAAAAATCCGTTCTGAGTTTGAAAAACTGTTGAATTACCTGCCAAATAAATATCTGAATTAGCATTAATTGATGTTCCAAACGGAAATTGATAGCTCGAACCTAATTGAGAAAAATAAATTCCAGATAAATCTACTGTTGATGTTCCAGTATTTATAATTTGAATAAATTCTTGGTCATTACTAGAAATTGTTCCAGAAACCGACGGATTATAATTGATTTTTGAAATTACCAAATTCGGAATTGTTACATTCGAACAATCAGAAAATGCACCTATATTAGAATTAATCCAAGATATTCGATTGCCAATCCAAGTTTTCATATTTGCTATTTCTAATATATGATTTGGAATTGTATTCCATTTTTGGTTTTCACGAACAATTGCTTCCGAAATCAATGTTACTGTGTTGTTAATCAATTCATTAACCAAAGTTAAATTTAAAGGTTTATTGGTTTGTGTCAATTCGTTATAACGTTTTGCTAAATAACATTTAAATTCTGGATTGTCAAACAAGTCTTTCCAGAATTTTGATCCTACGTTATCGCCATTAGAAAATTGCCAAGTATTGACAAGACTTCGATTGAAACCCCATTGGAATAAATCATTGCCAAGGGTCAAATTAAAATCCCAAATTGGACCAGCACGTAGTTTTCCATTTCGATCTTTATGAAAAAAAGTACTAAATTGATAACCGTCAGCATTGGCAAAATATTCGTTAGAAATCATAAAATCTACAAAAGTCGGAACATCAATAACCGATGTATATCCGTTTTGCAAACTTGTATTATTGCTAGAAATAGCCACTTGAAAATCATCAAATTGCGATTTTATATAATCGTTTTGGGCAATAGTAACATTAACAGGTTTTGGCAATTCATGTATATAATCGATTGTATTTCCAGAATATGGAACATTAGTCCAAGCTACTGGATCGCCACCAGTTGTTTTATCAGCTTTGGTAATGTAGCCACCAGAAATACTGGGCAAACTATTATCTGTAGTTGCAATTTTAAGAATATTTACTCTGTTGGAATCGGCTTTTATTTTTTCGGATAATAAGTATAACCCAGCATATTGCCCGTTTAAAACAACTTCGCAATATTGTGTTCGAACGGCATAATTCCCCATTTGTCTCGATAAATTATAAGCCAAATAATCACGCATTAACGATGGATCGAATGCAAATGAATTTAAAACCCAATCATTTTCTGATGGCATTCCTAATAAACTTACGTTTGCAGTCGTAGTTGTAGTTGTACTATTTGCAGCCAATGTTGTTAATGAATAGGGTTTTTTTGGCAATGATTGCGAAGTAGATCCTCGAATTTCAATGCCAATTCGACCATTATAATCCAGAAAATTAGTTGTATTTTGGTCTGTTAAAAAATTTCTTGTTCCGTCAACGTGCTTAATAATTTTCATTGTTGCCAAAACCTTCGGTTCGTCTGGAATTTCGATTGGCAAGTTAGTTACTGGATCCAAATCGGTGTTGATTACAACAATTGGCAAATTACTCGATGTGAAAGTTTGTGAATTTACTTTACAAATTATTGAAAATAGTGCTAGTAATATAAATAAGTATCTGTTTTTCATGTATTTGTTATTTTTTACAAATATAATGATTATTAAAAATACATTTAAAATATTGAATTAAATTAAAGTTAAATCTGTTTTCAATCTTTATTTTGCCTCCAAATTGAAATTAATTGCAAGTTTCACGTTTTCAGAAACTTTGCTTTTTACTAAACTCGGAATTTCAATTCCGTAATCATTTGGTTTAATTATAAAGCTAGAAATTGCATTTACTTTTCCTCCAATTAATGTCAATAAAATTTTAGTTTTTATTTTTTTAGTTACGCCATGCAACATCAAATCACCTTCGAGATCATAAAATATTTTGGTTGCTGATAATTTCGAAGCATCGAAATTTAGAATTTTTCCTTTGAAAGTAGCTTTTGGAAATTTGGTCGATTCAATGTAATTTTCATTAAAATGCTCTTCCATCAATTGTACTTTAAACTTAAATGCTTTTACTAATGCTAAAGCAGCAAATTCTCCAGTTGTTTGGTCAAGAATACAAGAAACTGTATTGTTTTTCGCAGCCACTTCTTCAAATGCTGGCATCGAAGCTTCGAATTTTATTTCGCCTGTTCGTGTCATTAATTTCTGAGAAATTACAATATTTGATAACAATAAAAACAACCCTAAAATTAATATTTTTTTCATTTTGAATAATTTAATTTAAATATCCTTGGTCAATGCCTCGTTAGAAAATTGGGCTGCAATTTTGCCATAATCCATTAGTTCTTTGATTTGCCAACTTGTATTTTCCCGCCAATTCGTAGGTTTTATTGAACGTATGGCGAGAAAAACCTAATGATAATCAATTGGTTTGCGCCATAAACGGTTCCAATTTTGGTTTTGTTTCCTCTAAACCAAAAAAGTTTTTTAAATCGTTAATTAAATTGCCTAATCTATGCGAAATCAATATGTGCCATTCGCCTTTTGCTGGCATTTTGGTTGACTGTAAGTTGCAAATTTACAAAGCTTTGAATGCAAAAATTTAGATTTCTTTATCGTAAGATTTTATTGAGTCTAACTCATTCAATAAATCTTCTTGCGCTGTTGCAAATGAGAAAAATTCGATTATTAATATGGTAGTAAAATAATTTTTAAAATTAATTTAATTTTTATTTAAAACACATTTATCCATTTGCAATTCGCCCAATAAATCATCTAAACCAACAATTCTACCTTTTACAGAAACGTTTTGGTCAACTTTTATAGAAATATCTATTGCAGCAAAATTACAAATTACCACATTATCAATAATTACTTCGTGATTTTTGACTGAAGTTACAACTCCTGAAATTGCAACGGCTTTATCTAAATATTTTTTATTTGAAAGTTCTATATTTGATGCAAACTCGCCAAGAATTTTTTTAGAAGTTACTACAAATGTCACATTTTCGGAGTTAAGATTTCTTGAGCCACCAGTCATTATATATTTGTATGCTATAAATGCAAAAACTGACAGGATAATTATTGCTGCTAAAAATATTTTTAATTTTTTGGTCATAAAATAGCTTTAAGGCATCAAATATATAAATTTTTGATGAAAAACAGAATTATGAATGAGAATTAGATTGGTTTGGGTTAGAATTTTAAATTTTTAATAAAGTGCAAATAATTTTCAATTTTTCTAATTCACAAATTATCTCAATTCGTTATATTTGCAACTCTAAATAAAAAAATATGTTCAGTAGTTTAAGCGAAAAGTTAGATAAAGCATTACACACACTAAAAGGTCACGGAAAAATATCCGAAATTAACGTTGCCGAAACCCTAAAAGAAGTGCGTCGTGCCTTGCTAGATGCCGATGTTAACTTTAAAATCGCTAAAGATTTTACAACCAAAGTTAAAGAAAAAGCCATTGGTCAAGACGTTTTAACTACGCTTCAACCAGGACAATTGTTGGTTAAACTCGTTAAAGATGAATTAACCGAATTAATGGGTGGCGATGTTGCAGGAATAAATCTTTCGGGTAATCCAACCATAATTTTAATGTCTGGTTTACAAGGTTCAGGGAAAACTACTTTTTCTGGAAAACTTGCCAATTTCTTGAAAAATAAAAAAAATAAAAAACCATTATTAGTTGCTTGTGATGTTTATCGACCAGCTGCAATAAACCAGTTGCATGTTGTTGGAAAACAAATAGATGTAGAAGTTTACTCGGAAATCGGCAACAATAATCCAGTAGAAATTGCTACCAACGCAGTAAAATATGCTAAAGAAAAAGGATTCAACGTTGTGATTGTCGATACGGCTGGTCGTTTGGCTGTCGATACCGAAATGATGGACGAAATTTCTAGAGTTCACAAAGCCATTGCGCCACAAGAAACATTGTTTGTTGTCGATGCAATGACAGGTCAAGATGCTGTAAATACTGCAAAAGCATTTAATGATATTCTAAATTTTGATGGCGTAATTCTAACAAAACTCGATGGAGATACTCGTGGAGGAGCAGCAATTTCGATAAAATCGGTTGTTAATAAACCAATAAAATTTGTTGGAACTGGAGAAAAAATGGATGCAATTGACATTTTTTATCCAGAAAGAATGGCAGAAAGAATTCTTGGTATGGGCGATGTTGTATCGCTGGTTGAACGCGCACAAGAACAATTTGACGAAGCCGAAGCCAGAAAATTACAAAAGAAAATTGCCAAAAACGAATTTGGTTTTGACGACTTCTTAACTCAAATTCAGCAAGTTAAGAAAATGGGTAACATGAAAGATTTGGTTGGAATGATTCCTGGCGCATCGAAAGCAATGAAAGATGTCGAAATTCAAGACGATGCTTTCAAACATATCGAAGCAATTATTCATTCGATGACACCAAAAGAAAGAAGTAAACCAACATTAATTGATGTAAAACGTAAAGCCAGAATCGCTAAAGGTTCTGGTCGAAAAGTCGAAGAAGTCAATCAACTAATGAAACAATTTGACCAAATGAGCAAAATGATGAAAATGATGCAAGGTCCAGGCGGAAAAAATATGATGAAAATGATGGGCAATAATATGAAAGGTGCAATGCCGGGAATGCGTTAAGAAAGTATTCAGTTAGCAGTTAGCAGTTTTCAGTTTCAGTCTCAGTTTTTTGACTAAATTAGCAAAACATAAAAAAATTTCAATTATGAATTTAAAAGAATTGTATCAAATTTCTAAAACAGAACTTGAAGAAATTATCGAAAACAAAAATCCAGATTTTAGATTAGAAGAAGCCGAATTTGATAATAAATAAAAAATTTGGAATATTGTGGTTTCGTATTTAGAAAACAACAATAAAAGATTTAATGTTTTAAGCCCATTAGTTGTGGATTTACCTTTCGAAAGAATATTTAAAAAACTGAAAATAAAAGAAGACAAAGAAGTTTTAGGTTTTTACATATATAATGATAATGAAGATTTAAGTTAAATAGTTTTCAGTCGCAGTTTTTAAATTTAAGTAATCAGTTTTAATTTGCATACAATTTTTCAATCATATAATATACATTTTACATTATACAATTCTAAAAAAAATGATACTTCTCGACGGAAAAAAAACTGCAGCCGACATTAAACTCGAAATCAAAACCGAAGTCGATTTAATGAAAGCCAATAACGAAAAAGTGCCACATTTAGCAGCAATTATTGTTGGTAACGATGGCGCAAGTATGACCTATGTTGCCAATAAAGTAACTGCTTGCGAGCGTGTTGGTTTCGAATCAACTTTAATCAAAATGCCAAGTACAACATCAGAAACTGAATTGTTGCGAAAAATTAAAAAACTCAATGAAGACGATAATATTGACGGTTTTATTGTGCAACTGCCTTTGCCAGAACAAATTGACACGCAAAGAGTTTTAATGGCAATCGATCCAAGTAAAGATGTTGATGGTTTTCATCCAGAAAATTTCGGTAAAATGGCTTTGGATATGACCACTTTTATTCCAGCAACACCATTTGGAATTCTAGAATTATTAGAACGTTATGGCGTAGAAACCAAAGGAAAACATACTGTAGTTATTGGCAGAAGCCACATTGTTGGTCGACCGATGAGTATTTTAATGGGTCGAAAAGGTTTTCCAGGCAACTCAACTGTAACATTGACACACAGTTATACCAAAAATATTTCGCAAATTACAACCCAAGCCGACATAATTATTACTGCTCTAGGAGTTCCAAATTACCTAAAAGCCGAAATGATTAAAGATGGTGCAGTTGTAATCGATGTCGGAATTACAAGAGTTAACGACGATTCCGAAAAAGGTTATGCAATTGTTGGCGATGTCGATTTCGAAAATGTTTCTAAAAAAGCTTCTCACATAACGCCAGTTCCGGGTGGCGTTGGTCCTATGACAATTGCAATGTTACTCAAAAATACTTTGTTGGCCAGAGAAATGAGAAAATTGAAATAATGATAAATTTCAATGACATAAATAAATTTATTGTAGAAAATGTAAATCTTTTTGTAGATTATTCTCCAAAATTAATTGCAGCTTTTTTTATATTGATTATTGGACATTATACTATTAAAATTTTTAAAAAACTTGTTGATAGAAATGTTCAAAGACGCGACTTTGAACCTACATTATATAAATTTTTAATCAATATTTTAGTTTGGTTCTTGAGAATTTTGTTATTCGTAACTTTTATTTCAAAATTAGGGATCGAAACCGCATCATTCGTTGCAATAATTGGTGCCGCAGGTTTAGCAATCGGACTTTCATTACAAGGTTCTTTATCAAATTTTGCAGGCGGAATTTTAATTATACTTTTTAAACCGTTCGAAGTTGGCGATTCGATTGAAGCACAAGGTGTTGCAGGCACAGTTTCGGAAATCCAAATATTTGTAACCAAATTAATCACAGCAAATAACCAAACAATATTCATTCCAAACGGTGCTTTATCTAATGGAAATATTATAAATCATTCTTTGGCTGGTATGCGACGAGCGGATTTACCAATCTCAGTTTCGCATGATGCAGATTTAAAAAAAACCAAAGAAATTATATTAAATGTTCTAAAAACTAATTCAAAAGTTTTGATGGAACCATCACCAAATGTAGAAGTTATTGCCTTGACAGATATTGCTGTGAAATTATCCATTCGACCTTGGGCAAAAAATGAAAATTTCTCTAAAGTTTGCTCAGAAACTTTAGAAAATTGCAAAACCGAATTGCAATTGGCTGGAATAAGTATTAAAAGTTAGTTAACTTTTAGCATTTAATTTTTAACTATAAAATTGACTTTAATTTGCTATAAAGTCACTAAGACTCAAAGAAAAAATAGTTAATTTCTTTGAAATTTATTGTACAATAATTATTCCAAATTCTATGTAAAAAACTTCGTGACTTTGAGTCTTTGTGGCAAATAAATCAAATAAATTTTGATGTCTGAATAGTTATAAATTTTGATTTTTATTCAAAGAAAAAGACGTTTACAACATTGCAAACGCCTTAATCAAAATTAACCTCGCTTTTATATTTTGTCTAAAAATTAATTTTTAGATGCTCTTTTTAAAATATCGCCACCTGGCAAATTCATTTTATTGGTCAATGACGAAAGCTGATTCAAACTAAAATCGCCTGTCAATGACATAATTACAGATTGATTTTCTTTGCCAGAACCTTCAATAAACATAAAAAGTTCTTTGATTTTGGTTTCAGTTGATCCTGTTTTTACAAATATTTTAATGTTTCGACCGTTTTCGGTTACTCGCATTAATTCGTCAAGATTAGATGTTTTTAGAAATTTTTCTGATGTTGATTTCATTTCTGATGCCGCTTTGGCATTGGTTGTAACATAAACTTTCAGATTGTCTAAATCATTTATTAACGCCAAATATTGTTGCGTTTCCTTATCATTCGTGTCTATTTTGACTTTGCTCATCAATTCGAACATTTTTTTATTGACGCTAATGCCTGTAATATTGTCTTGATTATCAAATTTTTCGAATAAATTTTGTGCAAAAAAAACATTTGAAATTAGTATTATTGCTATTGTTAAAATTCTTTTCATTTTATAATATTTTAATATTCTATAAATATTTTGTTTTTTGTTTTTTGATATTCATTGATATATGCTACACTTGCAACGCCTAGATTAACATTTTCTGAAAGCATTTTTAAGGCTTTTTGTGTTTCCTTGAATGCAATTTCTGGATTTTGATAGGTACCTAATCCTTCGTTTTCGGTTTTAAAATTATTAAAATAAATAAATGTTGACAATCCTGCGATTAATAGTAACGAAGCTGCTAATTGCAACCAAATTTTATTTTTCGATTTAATTTTAAAAATAAAATCTTTATTATTTATTAATTTACTTTCAGTCTCATAAAAATTAAAAACCGATTCGAATTTTTTGAAATCGTTATGAATATTATTATTAGAAAAATATTTTTTTAATGCTATCTCTTCATTCAAACTAGTCAAACCATCAAAATATTTTTCTAACAGATTTTTTATTTCGCTATAATCCATAATTATCGGTTTTTATCATAAATTCTTTAACGCTTTTTCTAGCTCTAGAAAGTGCAACTCTAATAGCAGTTTCGTTCATACCAACAATTTTCGCAATTTCATCAAATTCATATTGTTCTATTTCACGCAATTGAATAATTATTTTTTGTTGTTCTGGTAAATTGTTTATTGCCTTTTTAATCCAATTTAAACTATCTGAAATTTCTAAATCTTTGATTAGATTGTTATTCTTATTTTCAAATTCAAAGTTTTCGATTTTTAAATTTGACGATTTTTTAGATTTTAACTCATCCAAACAATAATTTTTGGTTATTGTCATTGCAAATGATTCTAAATTTTTGTAACTTTTTAAATCTTTCTTTTTATTCCAAAGTTTAATTAATATTTCTTGGGTTGCATCTTGCGCTTCATCATTACTTATTAATAATCTTTTTGCAAGCCGGAATAATTTATCTTTAAAAGGATTAATAGTTTTAATAAACTCAACTTGATTCATTTTAGATGCGTTATTATATTCAAGACGAATTAGAAATGTTTTTGTTACAAATAAATAAAAAATAATTAAAAATAATGTATTTTTACGGTTCTAAATTTATTTCTATCACATGAATTACATAAAATTTATTAGCAAATTTTTATTTTTAATGTTTTTTATTGTCATTGGTTGTACCGATAATGATGATAATATTGGTCAAAACACAACAGCACAAATACGAAATTTTGTTTGGAAAGGACTTAACACCTATTATTTATGGAAAGATGATGTGCCAGAATTAAATAATGATAGATTTAAAAACCAAACTGACTTAAATTCTTTTTTAGATGGTTATTCTTCGCCCGAAATTCTTTTTCAAGGATTGTTAAACAAACCAATCAGTAAATTTCCGAAAGAAACTGCTATTGATCGTTTTAGCGTTATTGTAAATGATTACACATTTTTAGAAAATTTATTACAAGGCGTTTCTAAATCAACTGGTGCAGATTTTAATTTGATAAAACAACCAAGTCCATCGAATGTTGTTTATGGATATATAACTTACATAATTCCAAATTCTGACGCAGCAACCAAAACCATAAAACGTGGCGATATTTTTTATGCCGTAAACGGAATATCATTGACTACCGAAAATTTTCGTTCGCTTTTGGGTAACGAAACTTACACTTTAAATCTTGCCAATTTCGATAATGGAGCAATTACTCCAAACGGAAATAGCATTAGTTTAACAAAAACCGAAATTACCGAAAATCCTGTTTTTTTGAATAGAATTTATGAAGTAGGAACCAAAAAAGTTGCTTATTTGGTTTACAACGGTTTTACGTCGAATTTTGATATTGAATTAAACAATGCTTTTGGACAAATAAAAGCACAAGGTGCAACCGATTTGGTTCTTGATCTGCGATACAATGGTGGTGGATCAATTCAAACTGCAGCCTATTTAGCAAGCATGATCACTGGACAATTTACTGGACAATTGTTTGCAAAAGAAAAATGGAATTCTGATATTCAATCTTTTTTTGAAAATAGTAGACCAGAAAGTTTACTTAATTTATTTGTAAACAACATTATAGTTAAAGATGCACCAGCAGTACCAATAAACAGTTTAAATCTCACTAAAGTTTATATTTTAACAACTACTGCAACTGCTTCGGCTAGCGAATTGGTAATAAACTCACTGAAACCATACATTAACGTTATTCAAATTGGAGATATTACCACAGGCAAAACTGCGGGATCAATTACTTTATATGATTCTGCCGATTTTGGCAAATCTGGTCGAAGCACAGCTCACAAATACGCCATGCAACCTTTAGTTTTAAAATTAGTTAACAAAGTTGGTTTTGGCGAATATGAAGCTGGAATTAAAAATTCGGATTATTTTGTTAAAGAAAATTTAGGCAATTTATCTGAACTCGGCAATGTAAATGAAACCTATTTAAGCATAGCGTTGGGCGCAATTCAAGGAACGAATAGACCAAAATTAAAAACCCAAAACATTAATTATGAATCGGTTAGTAATTCTAATGATTTAATTGATTTCGGAAATGAAATGTATTTAGAAACTCCAAAAGATTTTAATGAAGCTTTAAAATTTCAAAAATAACCACAATCTAAATGAGCAAAAAAAAAACAATTTCGAAAGAAATTGTTTTTTTTTAAACTGAAAACTGAAAACTGAAAACTGAAAACTGAAAACTGAAAACTGAAAACTGAAAACTGAAAACTGAAAACTGAAAACTGAAAACTGAAAA
>JAYWGV010000103.1:0-20565 GCA_043778105.1 Bacteroidota bacterium | reverse complement strand
GGCTAACAGCTTATTTTAATTGAGTTTTTCTCTAAAAAACATATTTAAGACCTAATTTTATGTTTTTTTTAACATATTGCCTGCAACTTGGGTTAAATTCACAATTTGGTGTTGTTATAAACAATTTGGTGAATTTCGTATTATCACGAATCCAAATCAATAACGATTTTGCCTCTTCCAGAGGATTGTGTTCTATTACTTCGCTTAAAATTATTTGACCTTCAAAACCTTTTAAGTCCTCAAGATTATCAATCCAATTTAAGTTTTCTACCTTATATTGTTCAATAATTTTAACAGCATTTGGTTTGAAATCAACTTCGTCATAACCAAAATAAGTAGCCGTAAATCCATTTTTTAATAACTTTTTTGAAATATTGCATTTCGCCACAACCAAAATCCAAAACATCTTGATTTTTGTCAATTTTATTACAAATAAATTCTTTTCTAGATTGATGTGTATCTGTAAAAACAAACTGAACTTCGTTATTAAAATAGGCTTCTAATTGCGGTTTAAAAGTATCAAATTGTTTTGGCGAACGCATAATTCGTTTGATAAACAAGTAAAAAACAAAATACGGAATTCCCGAAATATTCGTAAAAATCGTGATGTATTTTTGAATAAATCCATCATCTATGTAAGAATAAACCGCATATCGATTCGAGAAATGTGTGAACAAAGCCACCATCGAAAACTTTTGAATCGCTTCACGAACCGAATTTCCTTCGATTTTTAAGTTATAATTGTTGCCGATTTTATGCGTTACCGAAATGCCATCAATGTATTGAGAAAGTAAAAACCTATCGTTTTTATACCAACCAGAATCTATAAAAAAAGTATAAACTTCTATCGTTGCTTGTTGATTATCAATTTCTTGAAAAGTTTTTCCAAGCCAAGAAATAACAGTTTCGTTTAAAATTTGTTTTTCTTTATATAAATGTCCAAAAAATTCTGTGCCAATATTCAAAGCCAAAAACGGACTGCAAAAACTTTGAAAATCAATCTGATTACTTTCGTCAGGCAAATAACTGTATTTTGTATCTTGAAAAACACAATGGTATTCGGTAGCAGAAACTGCATTTCCGACCAAAATTCCGTTTTTTAATTCTTTCAAATACAGACCTTCATCGGTCGATGGATTTTTATGAAGAATATCAAGGAATTTTTCGTTTTATGATTTTAAAATTAGTATCATTATTGGTGTTTGTATTAATTTTTTACAAATATATGTTTGTTGTTGCGCAATAGAAATGCGTAGATAAAATTATTTAAAGTTTTTATTTAAAATTTCCATCATTGCAGGTCTTTTTTTATATTCAATTTTATACAACAAAACCATTTTTTCAACAAGTTCTTTTCCACCAGAAACTTTTTTAATTCTATCTAAAACTTTTGCAACATATTCGTAATGATTTCTACCTAAATAATTTAGTGCATATCTATCAAGACTTAGTTTGTAAATCTCTAATGTTTCTTTTGGGTATTCTGTTATGAAATTAGAAACATAATTTTCAAAAACTTCAATATTTTTTTGAAACAAAAAATAATCAATTGCTTCCTTTTTCTTGTTTTCAAATAACCAAAGCTGTACTAACGAATTGCTAAAGCCATGCTTATTATTATAATTATTTTCAATTTTTTTTAATTCTATTTTCCATTCTTTTTCTTGAAAAGTAGCTTTGTAAATTTTGTAGTATTCACTTTCAAAAGTATCTTTTATAAAAATAAAAGAGTATGTTTGAATGTCTTCAATATTTTTTTCTAATCTCGCAATTTGTAATAAGTATTTATTCCAATCGCTCGTTCTGTAATTATCGGTTTGTCGTAATCTCTCAAAAATTAATTCTTTTGCATTTTTATAATTCTGTTCATTAATGTTTTTTTCTATAACTTTATTTCTAAATTTATCAAACTTTATGTTTTCAAAAATTAGTTTCCAAGCTTCATCTTTGTTGTCATTCATTAAATAAAAATCGATAATTGTTGCTAAAAAACTTTCTTGTTCAGAATCAGTTTTACATTCTAAAAGGAGTTGTTTTTGAGTTTCTAAAAAAAATAAATTATCGATTTCATTATCAGAATTATTGTAGATGAAATGACTAATAGTGTTTTGTGCTTTTTTAAAATCTTCAACTTGATATTTTTCTTTTAAATACTCGAAAATTTGCTCTTTCAGGTTTTCATTTGCATTAAATATAGATTTGAAAATTTCAAATGGATAATCTTCATAATGGTCAGAAACATAATCTAAATAGTCCGAATCGCAGTAATCTAACCAAATGTAATACTCTTCGAACATCGCTTTTGCAATTTCTAAGGCGTCTTCTAAATTTTGATTTTTAATTTCTAAATCTGCTTTTTCTTTCCATTCATCAAAAATTTTGATTTCAATATCTTCTTCATAATGACCGTTATAACCATAATCGTCGTAATCGTTTTCTAAATTTCCACTTGGCATTCCATCACTTATGATTTGATTTATTTTGATAGAAGATTTTACCGATTTTTCTGTAAAAAAATCTTTTTTTAATTTATTGACAAAGTCTGTATTATAATCGGCATATTCAATTAAAAAATGAATAAATTTATCTTTCGATTTCCCATTAAAAAGCGATTTAATTAATTCTGAATGATTCTCTTTTTGTTGTTTAGTATTATTAATTGTGATTTTTTTAGATATTGCTTTCAAAATCATATCAATGTGTTTGCAAGGATTATAATCGCTTGGGCAAGAACAACTGTAGTTTTTCAAATTATTATTATCGTCAAAACTTATTTTGATTTTGTAAATTCCATAATTTCCATCATAAGAAGCCGACCATTTATTAGCAGATTCTTGATTTAATGATTGAATAGCCATTTTTTATTTTTTTATTTTAATTCAAATTTAATTTATTTTTCTAATTTATTTTATGTATGATTTAATTTTCCTCAACATTTTTAAATGGTTTCTCAAAATTTGGGCGAATCATTTTCCAGATAATTGGTTTATAATTTCTGTTATTCATCATCGAAAATAAAATTGTTGGATATTTGCAAGTCATATAATAAAGTGCAGTTTCTTTTTGTGTTTCTAAAATTTTAAAATCTTTTTTGCATTGGTTTTTGATTTCTTCGAATTGAGAAACGAGTTTGTTTTTAGTGTTTTTTACCCAATCGAAAAACTCATCTGGCACTTTTTCAAGCACTTCGTCTAAAGATTGTTCGGTTTTTAGATATTCCCAAATATTAATGCTCGAGACTTGGGTGATGATTCTATGCAAACGCAAATATTCCGTAAACTTGATTTTCAAACGGTAATTATTCGAATATTGAATCACAAAACCTTCCTTGTCGGTAAGTTCTAATGCTTTTAGTTTTTGAATATCACCAATTCCGTCGTATTTTTTCACGACAGGAAAACCCAAATCTTCTAATGGAAATTCGTTGCCAGTTTGCGTGTCAATAATTGCCAATAAAACCAAAGATTCTTCATCGCCATAATCCAAAACGACTCGATTTTCTGGATAAATAATCTCAAATAAATAGGTTTTTGATTGGTCTAAATTCGCCAAACAATCTGAATATTTAGATTTCAATAGTTCGTTGGCTTTTATAGATTGATCGCTGTTAAACGAACCTCGACTAGCAATAAACGCTTGGTTATTATGAAAATATAAAATTCCTAAAGAACCATCTATTTTTTCAAAAACATCGAATTTTAAATTTGGAATTTCATGATTTTCGTATTCGCCAAGATTAAAAAATTTGGCAAATGGTCGAGCGATAATATTATAATTTTCATCGAGAATCAAACCGCGACAAGCCAAAGTAACTGCATTCCAAACGCGTTCAAATTGGGTTTTTTGGGTGTAATTATAAATATATAAATCTTCGGTTGGATGTTTGTTTTTGATTACAAAACCCGATTCTATCATTTCTAAAAGTTGTTCTTTTGGTATCATTATAAATTTCTTTTGGCAAATATAAATGTAGTGTTGCGCAAGGGAAATGCTTAATTAAAATAATTTTGTTTTTTTTATTATTCAACACTTTTTAATCTGTTTTTAATCATTAATCCAAAAGCATATATTGGAATAATTTTTATGTTTTCTATCATACCAAAATTTTCAAGCGAAGTTCTTATTCCATATTTCGAATTTTTTTCGTCCATGAATTTATACAAACTTTGCATCGCACCTTTTGTTCCAGATTTTACTTCGACTGGAATAATTTGTGTTTCATTTTGAATAACATAATCTACTTCTGCTTGGCTACTTTTGGATTCTCGATGCCAATAATGAAGTGAATTAAAAACTTGATGGTTATTTTTCGTTATTTCAATGCCTACAAATAATTCTGCAATTGCCCCTTTATTTACTAAATTAGTATTTTCATCTAGAAAAATTATTGATAAGTCCAAACCTAATAATCGTTGATAAATTCCTGTATCGAACAAAATATATTTACGTTTTTTGGTATTAATTTCGGCCCCAATCGGAATTCCGTTGCTTGAGGAATGTGTTACAGAATAAATCATACCAGCCATTTGTAATAACTCCAAAGATTCTTTTATTTGTCCGTTATTTAAAGTTGTGTTCAGCGAATAAGAAAATTTATTGCCAACTTGTTGCACCACATTGCTAAAAACTTCTTGAATTCGCAAACTTGGAATTCGTTGTTTGTATTTTGAAAAATCAGTTTGATAGGTAACCATCAAATCGTCTAAAACTTTTTGAACCAAAATATAACTATTGGTTTCGAGAAAAGTTTTTACAACTTCGGGTAAACCGCCAATAACTAGAAACTTTTTCAACAAACCAACCGCTTTTTGATGAATCAGATCTGGCAAAGGTTTAGCAGTTGTGGATGTAGTTATTGCTTTTAGCAAACTATTTTCGCCCAAAGCCGTTAAAAATTCTTCGAAATTTAGCGGATACATAAAAACCGAACTTATTCTGCCTACGCCAAATGAAGGAACTTCTGTCAACGCAAATTCTAAAAGTGAACCAGCAGCAATCACGTGCAAATTTGGTTTTTTTTCATAAAAATAGCGCAAAGTACTTATTGCTTTAATCGATGCTTGAATTTCGTCTAAAAAAAGCAATGTTTCGCCTTCGATAATCGGAATATTTATCAAAATCGCCAATTGCTGACAACGTTCTTCGATTGATAAATTCTTCTCAAAAAGTTCTAGAATTTCATCATCATCATCAAAATTTACTTCAGCATAATGAGTAAATTTTTTTCCTAAATTTCGAATTGCCGAAGTCTTTCCAATTTGCCTTGCACCTCGCACCAGCAAAGGTTTGCGGTTCTGGCTGTTTTTCCATTCTATTAACTGATTATCAACATCTCTAGAAATATACATATCTATTATTTTTTACAAAAATAAACAATATTTAAAAAATACAAACCAATAACTACAATTATTTTAAAAAAAGAAAGGCAATAATAGTTATCGTATTGAAAAAATACAAGGCAATAATGATAATTAAATTGAAAAAACACAAACCAATAACTTTTTACTGATACAATTGTGTGCGCATTTGTACTAAAATATTTTCGGTTTTTTGCTTGTTTGGAAAATCTTGCAAAGTGCAAGTTTCGTAGTTTTTTTCGATTGATACAATCAAGTTATCTGCTAAAAGCAATAAATCGTTATATTCTCGATTTCCAGATTTTATTTCTAATAATTCCTCTCGATTATTGACCCGAATGTTTAATTTTCCATTGGCTAAAATTTGCTCCGCAGACTGTAACAATCTGATGGTGTGCATCATGTTTTTAGAATCGTAATTTTGTGGTTGCGACGTTGCATGCAAAGTATTTACTGTATTTTTGTATCGCTCGTCATTTCGTTTTTCGATCCAATCCCAATATTCACGATAATCCTTGCAATACGACGAATAATTATCTTGATTAAAGTATAAATAAGCAATTTCTGTTTCGCCTTTTTGGATGGACGAAAGCGAAATTTCGTTAGAATTTTCTTTTTGAAGAATGCCTTTGTATTTGAAATTCTTGTTAGCATCATAAAACAAAGCATACATTCCTTTTGAATGAGGCAAGTTGGTCAAACCGCAATTTTCTTGAATAAAATCGTTTTCTAACAACCAATCTTTGACCAACACCGTGTCGTAACCTTTTAGAATATAACAAAAATCGAAAATTGTTTTGCGCTCTTTTTCCATTGGATTCAAGATTTTTTTCTTCAATCCACGTGCTTTTTTTATTTGCGTAACAGCATAACCCGCAAAAGAATCTTTGCACAATTTAGACAGAAAATATTCGATTTTTAACTGGTTCATTATTGGGTTTTTATACAAAACACAATCGTCTGGCGTCGCCAAAATTTCTAGAATATTAGGATTGTTTTTTTGTAACAATTCTACAAATCGACCCAATTCATAATAGACTTCGTCGTTGGTTTCGTTGCTGATTTGCGGAATATAATCCAATCCAAAAAATTGTTCTTTCGGCAGATAATAAACGCCTTTTATGTCGGTGTCGGAACTTGGCGTGTCCAGTCCAAACGATTTACTACCCGAAATAACTTCGAATAAAATAAGTTTTTGAGATTTTAGGTCTTGGATTGTCATTTTAGTATATTATTAATATTCTATTGTGATTGGCTCATTTCGTAAATTGTACCGAATATCCAAAACCGAAGCGTTTACAAAAGTGGTGTTTTCTTTGTCAATCAAGCCGTAACCTTCGTGAATGTGACCAAAAACATGCAGTTTAGGTTTGATTACGTTTACTTTTTTTAGTAACATTTCGCAACCAACGGCTTCGCCACGCATTGTTTGGTCTAAAATTCCAAATGTTGGTCCGTGGGTTATTAAAATATCAGTATTATTAGGAATTATTTGCCAATGTTTGTCTATCGCTGCGCCACGATCTCGGTTAAAAGCCCAATCGAAAAATGTGGGTTGAATGGGCGAACCCCAAATATTGATTCCGTCAATACAAACTCCAGAATCGTTTAAATAAATGACTTCTTTTGGAATGATTTTTTGAATTTGCGCCATTGTAGCACGGTCAAAAAACCAATCGTGGTTGCCAGCAATAAAAATTTTATGTTTATAATTTTGATTTTTAAACCAATTTAAAAACGCCACAACTTCGGACTCAAGACCACGATTGCAAACATCGCCAGCGTGAATGAGCATATCGCCGCCTTGCAAGTTGAGTTTGTCGTGTTGTCCGTGTGTGTCTGAGATTAGGGTTAGTTGCATTTTTTTTTGTTATGCCAAGCTGATTTTTTTTTCAAATTATCAGGCGTATTTATTTATCACGAAAAGAAAAAGATATTGTGATTTTAGATTTTGAATGACTTCTAAATCTCTTTTTTTTCTAAATTATTTCATTTTTAACTTTGCTAATCGATAACTTTTATCATGCAATATAAATAGAAATTGTCTCGATGGTTTCTAGATCAGCACGCTAAATCGTTGAATAATTTTTTCTAGATTTCATCAAGTTTCTTAAATTATTTATGTTAATTTAGAAGTTTTATATGAAAACATCTCTGATCAATTTAAGACACACTAATCCAAAAATGATGGAGTAATAACCCTTTTGAACTGTCAATTTTTGCACTTGAATTTGAGTATGAGAAATCCTTTTCAATAATAATGTTACTTAGTTTTTCTTCTATTGACCAATTCGTTTCTTTGGTAGATAATTCTTCAATCCAAGTATTTATTGTCTTAAACCAATAAGAAAAATCATTTTTTTGAACAAATGCAATTAATCCACTTTCTTTTAAACCATATCCGTGTTTTTCAATTTTAAATCTTTCGATTCCACCATTGTATTGTTTTTTTTCCTGAGGTCTTGAAATTCTCACCAATAACATATTCTTTCTCACGATTAATTGGAGGCGGAGATGGTAATATTTTGGCTTCAATAACAAAAAGTGCAGAATTTGCAACACCTTCTTCTAAATTGTAAAAATAAATATCTGGAATACCATTAACTTTATGAAATAATTCAGAATATTGAACTCCAGCTGAAAAAGTATATTGGGCTTTAATTAATTGAACATTTAATTGTTCAACAAATATTTGGGTGTATTTATTTTCGTTTATTTTAAGTATCTTTTTATTAGCAAGTGCAATTTTAAAAAACGGTGTAGTTTTTTTAATGGAACTAATAATTTTTTTTACAGTTGAAGTTTTCGATATACTCGAAATTGGAATTGGATTGTTTAATTGTTCATCTACTATCATTAATATCCAGCTTTTGAATAGTCTGCAAAGCATTTGTCTGCATCGCGGTATGCTATTAATGATAACCAATATCTTTGTTGATTTGGTTTAATGAAAACAATTGTATCTTTTTCAGAATATATCTTTATTATTCTATTTGCTGACAAATGAGCAGATATTCTGTGATTACTTAACTCTTCAATAATTTTGGTATCTATATTTTTAAGTCCTTGATGAAATATAGTTTCTAAATTTTTACTATCATATCTAAAAACGGTAGCGATAAAAGAATTTTCAAGCAAGATAACATCTGATAAACGAAATTTTTTATTATTGTCTTCATATATCAAATTAAGAATTTTTGAAAACTCATTTCCATAATTTTGTAAAAATGGCTTTAATACATTTTCAGAATAAGAAATTGGCTTTGCTGCTTGTGAATTTTCACCTTTTCTTAAAAATAGTTGCATTGTATTATTAACATCATTAATTATGTTATGATCAATATCTGAAATAAGATTGTTTTTTTTTGAAATATATGGAAGTGCCATATAATCTTTCTTAAGAATAGCAGTATTTTTATTAATTAAAACTTGACTACTGGTGACAAACATATGGAAACGATAAAAATCCGAATAATCGTGAAATGATTTGCTAATTGATTGTAACAATTTTATGTCTTTTTTTAGAGAACCTATACCTATAATTTTATCTTTAAATGAGAAAGAAATATCATTATAAAATACTGGTAGTTTTTGCTCGCCAATGTTCTCCCATAATATGATGTTTGGGGCATTAAAAATAATTTCTTCAGGAATTTTTTCAAATTTAAGATTTGAATTTATTGGATTAAGTTTGCTATAATCAATTCCATTTTCTCTAATAGCTTCTGTAGGAATTGTTGGCATACCAAATAAAAAAGCCTCACTTTTCTTGCCTCTTGTTCCAACGACATATCCTTCGCCAACTTCACAATCATTATTTTTTAAAAATTCTTGAAGTTTAATTTCACTAGAAAACTTATTAATTAATGTTTTTATTCTGCCTCCACCTAATAAATTGTTTTTCCAAATAAAATCATTTTCAATTGCAGTTTGTCTATTTATAAAATGTAAATCATAATCATCTATTTCAAAAACAATTCGCTCTTTTGTTGCTCTAGTTCTTCTAAAAGTTAAATGAAGAATGTTTTTTGTAAAATCAATTTCTCCTTCACGAATAAACATTGCTGCCGCAGCAACATCTGCACCATCCCAAAGTGAATTGTTTCTGCCTAAAGCTGTAAAATCTAATATTTGTAACACATTAAATTTAGAGAATAAAATTTCTTTAAATCTATTTGACGGGCTATTATTGTACAATAAACTTGAAGATTTTACAATCAAACATTGAAGTCCATTTGGTTTCAAATAACCATAAGTATCTACTAAAAATTTTAAAGCCAATTGATTATTTGGAATATCGACTATTTGATTTTCGATTTTACTGTTTTCATATTCTTTTGATCCACCTCTAACAAATGGAGGATTCCCAATAATTAAATTAAATTTTTTATCGGAAAGATTATGTTTATTAAAGAAATCTGATTGTATAATATTAGCTTTTCTTAAATCATCAAATTTAAGTTTTGTTATAATTTCGATTGGCTTTAATTCATTACAAAGTGCCAAACACAAACTAAAAGACGCCAATTGAACTGCTTGTTCCTCTTTATCAACACCATAAACATTTTTCAACAAAGATTTTAAAACATCTAAACTGGGTAATGCCATTTGATGCTGTAATCTCCATATCTGGACTAATCTTTTAAATGCAATTACAAGAAAAATACCAGAACCGCAGCTTGGATCCAAAACTTGAAAATTGTTTAAATCAATATCATAATATTTTTTTAAAGGTAATGCTTCATCAATTAAGAGTTTTACTAAATGAGAAGGAGTATAGAATGTTCCTTCTTGTTTCTTTTTTTCATCTTGAGTTAGATTTAGATCATCAGTTGAAGCAAGAAACTCTTCGTACAATCTACTTATTAATTCAACTGGAATATATTTAAATTCAAAGTATCTCCAATCTGGAAACAATGGAATTTGTATAGAATTTAAAGGTCTATTTGTATCAAGTAGATCTGCTAAAATTGATAAATTTAATCCTTGTAAGATTTCTTTATCATTTGAGTTCCACTCAAAAATATTTCCATTGAAACCTTTAATTGGGTCATTAAGGTCTTCAAGTAGTTGACTGAATTTATTTTTCTTTAATACATCGTTAAATGTGCTTGAGTTGTATTTTTTAAAAAACTTTTCAGATAATAACTTGCCACCATCATCATCAATTCGTTCCTCAAGATATTTTATTAGAATAGATTGAATAATTATTTTATTAATCAGAACTAATGGGATAGTTTTATTAGCTTCTTTGAAATTATTTATGACAAACCTAATATTAACAATTAATTGGTCGTAAGATGAATTTTTAAATTCAAATTTCTTTTTATTTTCTTCTTCCTCCCAAAAAACACCACTTTTAATTTTAATAGCAAACTGTTCATTGTAAATTTGCTTAATTTTGGAGGTTTGGTTTAAACTTTCAAAAAGATATTCAGGTTTGCCGTTATCTTTTATGTGTGTTGTACAATCAATTATTTTAATTTCAGTATCATAAAATGCACAAACTATAGGTACTTCACCACTACTCCATATTTTTTTTTGGATTTCGGTTAAAGTATTTTCATTAAAACCTACTCTTATAAAATCATATAAATACACTTGAGGTTTATAACTTCCATTGAGTTGTTTTCTTAAAAAAATAGCATCTGCTTTAAAATCATCTTTAGCAGTATTAATGTGAAATTGTATTTGAGGGTCTATTAATTTTTTTTCAGTTTCGTAGGTTAAAAAAAAAACATCATCTTCTATTTCAAACCCTAACTTACCCAAGGATTGATAGAATATTGTATTATCTTCTTTTTGTAAACTCATAATTTAATATTAACAAGCAAAAATAGAGAATTTAGTTTTTAAAAATTTAAAATTTTTCATTTCTTTTTAATTTATTTTATTATTCTCCTAAAAACCAAATCCAACTCCTCACTCATCTTCTTCCCACTTTTCAAAGTACCCGCATTATCTTGATTAAAAAGTACGGTTTCCCATAAATAATCAGTAATTAAAACCTCTTTTGGATGCAAGTATTTTTCGTCTTGGTTAGCTTTTATTGCCATTAATTCTAAAACTTTTTCTTGTATATTTTTTGATGCAATAGGCAATAATTCTAAAAAATCTACCGGCGGAAAACTGTTTTTTCTATAATCCAACGACCAGCCAAGGCGGTTCGTAATGCATAAAAATAACTTTAAAGTTTTACTTGGTCTTGGTCGCAAACGTCCATAAAATTTTTGGTTGTACCTAAATAATGGTGCAAAGTCGCAATTGGCGAGAAACAATCTTTCGCTAATAATTTCATTTGGTTTACAAATGCAGCATCTTGAAAATAAACTACTGGCGAATACAACCACTCAATTAATGGCGCATTGGACTTGGCAAGAAGCTTCAAGGCTTTGGCAATATCCCAACCTGAACCATCGAGATCATCAGCGGTCATGAACTCTATCACATCGGGTTTTTCCCAAAGTGACAAGTAATAATCGGGCTCGTGTTTGTATATAAACCGTATATCATAATCGCTATCGGGCGAGGCAAATCCCCACGCGCGACTGCCTGACTCGACCGCAAAAAGAATTTTTACATTTTTTTCGGTTTCAATTTGCTTTAGTTTTTCTAGTATTTTTCTTTTCATTGTTTTTAAATTTAATGAAATCTATTAAAATCGTGTAAGTTCTTCGAAGTCTCTACTTTGAAGTTGCGTTTAAAGTTCTCCTAACTTTGCTATAATGGTCTGAGACCATCAAACACCGCTTCGAAGTCGGAGACTTCGAAGAACAAAGAATAGAATTTTTACATTTTTTCGGTTTCAATTTGCTTTAGTTTTTCAAGTATTTTTGTTTTCATTATCTCCAAATTTAACTAAAAAAGAACAAAGATTGAAGAATAAAAGTATTTATAAAAAATCATTTAAAAAAAATCCTATAAGGTTTTCAAAACCTTACAGGATTGTTCGAAGCAATTTATAAAATTTTAGGATTTATCCAAACAATACCGCAGTTTTTAAAAAAATCATAAATTATCGGAACTGCAATTTGCGCTTTTGGGTGCACATCGTGAAATAACAAAATTCCTTTGCGCCACAATAACATCAATTTTATTTGTCGGTCGGCTACTTCTTGCGCATTGATGTTGGCACTCCAATCTTGCGAATCCATGTTCCAGAGAATAATTTTGGAACCCGATTTATCTAAATAGTCAAAAATCGTTTGGTTGCGTTGCCCATAAGGCGGACGAAAATAAACTTTGCCGTTTTGTTTCGGAAAAGTTTTATCTATTAATTGGTTTGTAAAATCTAACGATTCTTTCCAGTTTTCGTATTTTTGATGCGATTTGTGTTCTTTCCCGTGCGAATAAACTAGGTTTTCGCCATACAAATCGGCTAAATTTTTAGAAGTTTTTAATCTGTCATTTAATGCGTTTCCTAAAACAAAAAACATTCCATTAAGTTTGTAATCATTTAAAACTTTAATTAATTTATCGGTATTTCCAGATTGTGGCGTTGGTCCATCATCGAACGTTAGTAAAAATTGTTTTTGTACAAATTCTGAACCTAGAATTTCTGCTTTTGACAATTCTAAAATTTCACTTGTCAATCTTGGATGATAAGCCGCAAGCCGAAATTGTTCGGATAAATAAACTTCATAAAACTTTTTGGAAGGTAAAAACCATCGGTTAAGATTCTTTGGAAAATTATCTTCTTTGGCAATTTTAGAAATGGTTTCCCAAGTATTTTTTTTAGGAATAGCGATTATTTCTAATAACGCATCGTCGGACAAATTATTAAAATTATCGATGATGATTTTTTTGGTTGCCTCTTTCCAAATTTTTACAGAATTAGAATTTAGTTTTTTTATTCCGATTAATAATTCCAATTCAGCATCTGGAATTTCGTTAAACTCATTGAAAACCTTTGCAAAAACAAGCATTTCGCATTTCGATGCAACATCAAAACTTTTATTAGAATTAATTTCATAAGGCCATAATGTTCGGTCGCACTTTGCTATTTTGCCAGGACCAACTTGTGCAAAACTTGTAAAAACTGTAATTAATAATAAAATAATATATGTTTTATTTGGCATTTCAGTCATAGTTAAAAATTGTACTATTAAAAAAATCCTATAAGGTTTTTAAAACCTTATAGGATTGAGTTTTTAAAACGGAATTTCTTATAAATTTGGAATTCTTAATAATTGTCCAGGATAAATTTTATCAGGATCAGAAAGCATTGGCTTGTTTGCTTCGAAAATAAGGTTGTATTTATTGGCATCACCATAATAAGTTTGTGCAATTTTTGACAACCAATCGCCTGAAACTACTGTATGATAACGTGAATCTGGTGCTGGCGTTGCAACGGTCATATTATTGTCAACGGACTCAACTCCTTCAACATTTCCGACTGTTAGTGCAATTTTTTCGGCATCGGCTTGTTGGTCGACTTCGCCCGAAATATCAACCGAATTATCGCTATTTAATTTAACAGTTAGTGTATTAAACGGCAATTTGTGTGCTTGAACGTGAGCCAAAAGTGCGCTTGCTTTCAATTGTGCTTTTTCTGCTTCTGGTGCTTCTTCTTCTTCTTTTCCGAAAAGTTTTGCTCCTGCATTTTTAATAAATGATAATAATCCCATTTTTTAGTTTTTTAATGTTAATAATTGATAAGTAAAATAAAGTTTTATTTTTTTTAAATCCTAATTTTATTTATAATTATTCATACATAAAGTTTTACCACGAATTGAATGGGTTTATTAATTTACAATAAAAATAAAGCTACAAACCTGTCCGCCGACAGGCAGATTACACTAATTTTTACTAAGGAAAGTCCTTTTTAATTCACAAATTCTAGTATCATACCTTAGAATTTGTGTGATTAAATTTATAAATTAAAAATTTGTGCAAATTTGTGTAATTTGTGGTAGAAAATTTTTACCCAAACAATTCGTGGTATAACGACACATACTATTTTAATATTTGCCACAAAGACTCAAAGACACAAAAAATTTTAGTGGACATTTTATGATAAAGTGTTGTATCCGCCTTTTTAAAAAATGTTTTTAGAATATAAAAACTTGTCAATTAGCCCTGATGGAAGGGAAAATCCTTTTTAAAAAATTGATTTTTTTCAATTTTTTAAAAAGATTGGAATGACAGCAGGACAAGTGTCGTTTTAACAGATAATGTTGTGCTTCTAATAAAAAAGAATTAAATTCGCAAAAAAATCAACTAATATGAAAAAATTATTTTTAATGATCATTGCTTCTGTTTTGCTAATTCCTGCAAGCGCAAAAGCCGATGAAGGCATGTGGTTCTTGATGTTTATTGAAAGATTAAACCATCGTGACATGCAAAAAATGGGTTTGCAACTAACTGCAGAAGAAATTTACAGCATAAATAATCATTCTTTAAAAGATGCAGTTGTGCAGTTTAATGGCGGTTGTACTGCCGAATTAATCTCGAAAGAAGGATTGGTTCTAACCAATCATCATTGCGGTTATGGCGCAATTGCTGAACTTTCGACTGCTGATAAAAATTACTTAAAAAACGGTTTTTGGGCAGAAAACAAGGCTGCCGAAATAAAACCATCGAGTTTATATGTAAGATTTTTTGTAAGAATGGACGATTGTTCTAAAAGAATTTTGGCTGTAACCAATGCTAAAATGACCGAATTAGAACGCGAAGCTGCCATTAATAAAGAAATTGCATTAATCGAAAAAGAGAACAATGATGGCGGAAAATACACGGTTTCAGTTCGTCCATTTTTTCAAGGAAATGAATATTATTACTTTGTATACCAAGATTATAAAGACGTTCGATTGGTTGGAACTCCGCCCGAAAGCTTAGGAAAATTTGGTGGCGATACCGATAATTGGGAATGGCCACGTCACACTGCCGATTTTTCTATGTTTAGAATTTATGCTGATGCAAGTGGAAATCCTGCTGAATATGCTACTACAAATGTTCCGTTAAAACCAAAACATCATTTGCCTGTGAATTTAGGTGGCGTTAAAGAAAACGATTTTGCCATGATTTTGGGTTATCCTGGTCGAACCAATCGTTGGATGCCGGCTGGCGGAATTGCTCAAAACGTGAAATTTGCTTTTCCGGCTTGGGTAGAAGGTGCCAAAACAGGAATGGACAACATGAAAAAATACATGAACCAATCTGATGCTTTGAACCTTATTTATGCGTCGAAATATGCCGGAGTTGCCAATTACTGGAAAAATCGTCAAGGAATGATTGATGCTTTAACCAAATTTGGAACTGCAAAATCGAAAGCTACTCAAGAAACCAAATTTAATAAATGGGCGAATTTACCTGCAAACAAAGCTAAATATGGCAATGTTGTTGCAACTATAAATAATTTTTATGGTTTGACCAATGAAAAATCACGTCACGACAATTTATTGCAACAATTATTTAGAACAAGTGCATTTGCAACTTCTGGACGAACAATTGGCAAGCAATTAGAGAATTATTTAAAAGCTGATGCTGCAAAAAGAATGCAAATGAAAGCTGGAATAAATGAGTCGGCAATCGAAATGGCAAAAGAATTACACATTCCTGCCGAGAAAGATATTTTGGCTGCGCAGTTAAAATTATATGCTACAAAATCGGTTGGTTATAAAATTGCGCCAATGGTTGCAACACTTTCTGCAACCAATAATAATGATTTTGCAAAATATGCCAATGAAACTATTGATAATAGTATTTTAAGTTCGCCAGATAAGATTAAATTATTTTTAGAAAATCCAAGTGAAGATGCTTTAAAAAATGATGAGCTTTATAAATTTTCTAATGATTTAATTTCCCACATTAGCAATGTTTCTGATGATGTTAAAAAAGCACAAAATGATTTTGGAGCTTCGTACAGATTGCTGGTTGAAGGTTTACGCGAGTCTAAAATTGGAACTATTAAATATCCAGATGCCAATTCGACAATGAGATTGACATACGGAAAAGTGCGTGCATTGCCAGCCGACAAGCGCAACGATGCCAAAATAAATAATTTCACGACGCTTGCGGGTCAAGTTAAAAAGTATAAAAAAGGCGATTTAGAATTCGATTTGCCAACCAAGGTTCTAGAAATGAATGCCAAAAAAGATTTTGGTCGTTATGCCGATAAAGATGGTTCGCTTCACGTGAATTTCTTATCGGACAATGACATCACAGGTGGAAATTCGGGTTCGCCTGTAATGAACGGAAAAGGAGAATTAATTGGTTTGGCATTCGACGGAAATATAGAAGCGATGGCTGGCGACGTAATTTTTGATAAAAAATTGCAACGCACAATCAATGTTGATATTCGATATGTGCTTTGGGTTATAGAAAATTTATCGAATGCAAAACACATTGTTGACGAAATGACTATTGTGAAGTAAAAAGTTTGAAGCTGGAAGTTAAAAAAAAATCCGTTTTGTTTTTGGACAAGACGGATTTTTTTTGGTTTTAGATTTTTGTATTAAATATTTTAGAAAGAGTTTATTTTATAATCATTTAAATATTAACTAAAATAATTATTTGGTAAAATTTTAAAAAAAGTATTCTTTTTCAAAAAATATAATTTACATTTGTAATAAATTCCCAATTGGGTTATTTGTCAAAATTAAAAATAATTCAATTTCTATAAAATTTAGAAATTTTTATTTTTTAAAAATTTACTTCTAACTTTTTTTTCTCATAATGAGTTTTTTAAAACAAAAATCTGAATTTAATATCCAATCCGCAAAAGAATTAATAGAATTAACTTATTATGCACCAAGTGTTCACTGTTCTTATTATGCAAGTTTTCAATTTATGAAATATTCATTGCAAGTATTTAGGAAAATATCATATGATCAAATAGAAACAGATTGCAGGAATAGTGAATTTTCAACCCACGTTTTTATTATTAACAATATTTTACAAGAATTAAGTTCAAAAATTACTGCAAAATTTGAATTTCAAAATCTATCAAGAAAAATTAAAGATCTAAAAGCTTTTAGAATTAAATCGGATTATCATAATTCTCAAATAATAAATGAAGAAGCCAAAAAGAGTTTAGAATTTAGTGAAGAAATTATTAAAACAATTAAAAATTACGTATGAAAAATTCAATAGATTTTATTAAAAGTGAATTAAAGAATTTGCACAATAAATTTCTTAGTTCTAGCATTAGATATGAATTTTGTAATCTAACAAATATTCATATTATTGAAATAACTCCTTTTGATTTATATAATAGTGAATTGTATATGAATAATGAATTAGCAATTGAAGCATTATTTGCTAAGCAATTTCCTAAAGAAGAGTTGATTTTTGTTTCTGAAATGTCATTAACAAAAATTTCAAATCCATTTTTCGAAATATTAGCTCAAAAGATAGGTCGAATAAGTACTGATTTTATTGAACAAGAAATTTTTCTTGATTTCATTTATGATTTTGAAAACGAATATGAATTTCAAAGCGCAGGAGAAAACAATTTTGCATTAGCAGCTTAAAATTATGAGTGAATTATCAAAGTTTCAATTTAAGGAATATTATATTTCTAAATCAGTTATAGAATTAAAACAAAAATCTAATTTTGAAAAGGTTAAAATTAAATTCAAAGTTTCAGGAATTATAAACGAAAAAGATAAATTATTTACTTTAAATCTTTCAGTATTTATAACTAATGAAGAAAAAGATTTAAATATTCAAGTAGATACAGCTGGAATATTTACGTTCTCAAATGTTGAAAAAAAAGAAGATATTAGTGCCTATTTTTACACTAACTCGGCTGCGATTTTATTTCCTTACATTAGAGCCTACATATCTACTTTGACAAATCTTTCAGGCAATAAAAGTGTAACGCTTCCAACAATGAATTTTCAGAAATTAGCAGGCGAGCTTGAGGCTAATACTACCGTTGAAATGTAGTTTTAGGTGATATAATACCATTTATGCATATAAAATAGCCCAATAAATTTTTTCTTTTTCGCCAATCCTTCTTCAAAAAAATCTTCCGTAACAAAGGCTATGCAATATTTTTTAACCTTGACTTGTCAAAAAATAATTAAATTTCTTTAGACTATTTTATATGTATAAATGGTATAAAATTCAAAAAACATTCATTTATTTTTATAGAAAAAAATATTTTAAATAAAAAAAATCCGTTTTGTTTTTGAACAAGACGGATTTTTTTTGGTTTTTTATGAATCAATAAATAAATATTCATTAGCCCAATTTGGCACTTTATTTACATCTTTTATTTCAACTTCTTCTCCGTTTTTAATTTCTGCAATTAGTAATCCTGCATATTCAGAAGTGTCAAATAAATAGGCACTATTAGAATATTTCACAGCAGCTCGAAGTTGCTTTAAGCTTTTATAATATCTGTTTTCAATTTTTTGTGGTTCGACAGCATGACCTTTTTGCGCAACTCGAATGTTAACTCTGCCAATATTTATTAGTGGATCGCTAGTGCAAACAAAATAAAAATAAACTTTGAAACCTTTGTTTTGCGCTAATTTCATGAAATTTATTTTGCTTTCATGGCTCATAACGGTTTCGTAGGTAAATGATATTCCGTTTTCTAACAATAATTGTCTAATAAATTCGGCAATGTCAGCAGATAAATAAGAATCTATTGTTGTATTGACATGCAAAACATTATTAATAACTTCTAGTTTTGTAAATAAGTTGGGTTCATTTCTTTTGAATGGTGCAAAAGTACTTTTTCGGAAAAAATCCTGAACCATATCAGTATTTACTAATAATTGATAAGTGTTAAATAAAAGCACACTCGTTTGTTTTAACAAAACTTCAATATCATCGGCATTTACATAAACTCCTAGTGGAATTTCTGCTTGTAATTTTTTTATTATTGTGGTTTTTCCCGAACCATTTGGACCTGCAAAAACGCGCATTCGTTTGGTACTCATTTTATTTTAATATAAAATGTTCTTTCAAAACTTTTTTTGGTGTTGCAATTTCTTTTACAAAAACTTTTTGCCCTTGAGCATCTACAAGATACAATGCATTATTTTCTTGTATGTAAAACGGTACCTGAGTTTTTTTTGCATCGTCGTTGGCTTGTAGCGTTGCAAACAATACAGCACCAGCAATTGCGCCTGTTGTGGCACCTTCGCCACGATCGTTGGTTATCAATGCACCTAAAGTTGCGCCAATAACTCCGCCAGCAATTAAGCTTTCTATGGTTTTAGCTTCAGAATCCATCATACAAAAATAGTTAATAATTAGGTTTCTTTTTTACAATTTAATAAATCTATAACGTGACTTTGATTATTTTTTATTTTATTTCGGGCATTAATTGCCAAATATCAATTTTGAATTCTTCTTGAATGGTGCGAAGGTATTTTATTGATTCTACATCATTATCGATTTTTTCTTGGAAATATTCATTAATAGAAATTTTTCTTTCATCGATTCTTTCTTTTCTTCTTTTAATATATCTTATGCGATTTTCTACAAATTTTGTTTCATTAAGATTCAACAATTCAATTAGGTTTTTGGTTTCTATATCTTCTGGGCGATGCAGAAAAATTCCTTCAAAATAAATAAGTCTTCTTTCAAAATCTTCGTTAGTAGGATGCAAGATCGGTTCAATATAATTAGTCCGTTTTAAATTATTGGGTTTATGCTTAACCATAAACCAATTATGATAACTGTCTTCATCAGTAAATTTTATATTCGGATTAAAATGCTCAATATCAACGGCATCGTTAATTCCAACAAATTCTTCGGTATATGCGCAAAAGTTTTTTTGTTCTTTCAATAAAATCAAACTTAATTCTTTATTATTACCTTTTTTGTATTTGATGTTTTTTTGAAAAATAACCGAATTGGAGTTTTTAATAATTCGTTTCATAAATTACAAATTATAAGTATCACCAATTTTTTCTAATTTTTCGGCATATTCTTTTTTAACTGTTTCGTCTTTCTCGAAATATATTTTTTGTTTTAAATCTATATATTCTGCCTGTTTTTCTTGACCATACTTATTGATGTAATTTATTCCAAAATCGTTGTATAACATATCATTTGGATCGTCGCCAATAGGTGAGATTCCTCTATTTACAACCACTTTTCCTTTTTCGTCAAACGATAAAATAAATCGTTCTTCTGGTTCGAATGATGCAGCTATAAATGGTGAATGTGTTGCAACAATTAACTGCGATTCTGGCGCCAATTTTCTATAATAATCTATCAATTCCATTTGTAAATCTGGATATAA
>JAYWGV010000102.1:0-20567 GCA_043778105.1 Bacteroidota bacterium | reverse complement strand
TAATGATTTGAAATCGTCACGCTATAAAACTAAACGTAAAATACAGATTTACAATAATTTCAATGAACTTTTATTTTTTTTAACGGGACACTAGTGATATAATAAATATCATTTTTCAATCCCTCAACTTCCTCTTTCGCCTTTATTTCTTTTGCTTCTAAAACCTCAATTTCTAAAACTATTTTTTGCTGAATGTCAAGAGGTGGTAGTGGGATTTTTTGTTCATATGCATTTCCCATAGTAATAAAAGGTTGTGCAGCTCCTGATTTAATCCAATAACTTTCATTATTTATATATTCAAATAAATACTTTAATAATATATTGCTTTTATTTTTTATTATAATTGTATTTTTAATTGAAGTCCATTTATCCCTTGCATAAAAACATTTACCACATCTTGCACCGATTGCAGATAAAATTATTGCATCTCCTTCATGTTCAAAAAAATCAGTTTTTCCATCTAAACCAGCTGCACTATATACATCGTATTGACCATTATCTTTAAAAATTGATTTTGTAAGGTTTGTATTTCCCCAATCAATTTGAGAAACTTCACTTAATTTTACAATCTTCCACTTACTCTCAATTTCCACTTTTTTTTTAACCGCGAGCGAAATTGTTTTCTCAAATTCTACTCTGTCAAATGTCATCATGTCAACCAGATCGTGTTGCGAAATGTGGTTTTGCATTTTTGGGTCAATGTTAAAATTTACATTGTTATATGCTTTTAGAATATAAGTACTTGCTTTTTCAGGGTTGTCAAATAGTTTGGCGTCATACATTTGTGTGCATTCATCGACAGTTTTGTCTCGTTGCATGGCGTGCATACCTTCGCTATTTCTACGGCTACTAAACTCATAACCCAAAAATCTTTTTTCTATTTCTTTTTCGCCACTTTTAACTAAAACTACTTTTTGGTTTAAAGCAATTATAAAATAAAATAATTTATCGGCTTCACGTTCAATAACTAAATTCCAAAATTCTTTTTCAGTTTTGGCTTTTAGTTTCTTGCGGTATTCTTTATAGATTTCATGGTTTTGTATTGTTTCGTTTGGTGTTTTTTCTAATAAAGAAATATAATCGTTAAATGAAACATTTTCAAAAACATGGTTTACATATTTGGCAACTGGTTTTTCAATGCCGTTAATGGTTATATCTTGAAAGTTTTCAAAAAATAGTTGCAATGATTTTCTCCATTCTATACTTAATTTATTGGCTCTTCGGCGTAAAAAAAGTGTTACAGTGTTGGTGCCTGTTGCCATAAAAGTATTGCTACCCAATTCGGCAATGGCAACAATATCAAAATATTGCAGAATAATTTCGCGGGTTTTGGTTTGTATTCCTGTATTGTTTAAAATGGAACTTGGCAAAATTAAACTCGCTACGCCGCCATCTTTTAGTAAGTGTTTGGTTCGTTCTACAAATAAACATTCAATGTCTTTGCTTTTATCCGAAAGGCTGTTGTAAAGTGTATATTCTTTCTCGGCACCAATATATTCTAAATCGTCTTTGCAATCATTGACAGCATAAGGCGGATTTGAAATTACTACCGAAAATTTGGCTTTGCTAGAATCTTCAATATTAATGTTTTCGCTCAATAAACCTTTGTAGGTTTTAGATTTTGCAAAACTATCCAAACCATCGCCGTGAATAATTTGGGCAACGCCATCGCCATAGAAATAGCAACCAACTTTGGCAACTTTGACTAATCTGTAATCTTTTTCAATGCCGTAAACATATTTTGCAGCCCAATTATATGGGTCGGCAACCCAACTTTGTACCACTGATTTTGCTTTTGGAAAAGTCAGTTCTTTGTCAATATCAATATTATTAATTATGTCTTGATATTCTTCTAGGGCTTCGGTAATAAAATGTCCGCTACCCGCTGCGTAGTCAATTACTGCTGGTAATTTTGGAGTTTCGCTGTTTATTTCTTGCAGCATCATTTTTTTTATCGGCAACGACCTGACGATAAATTTTGTTACGGGTGGCGGCGTAAAATATTGTCCTACTTCTTGTTTTAATCCAGTTGTTAAAAGCAGTTCAAAAAAATCTGACAAATGTTGTTGTTTTCTTGGATAACGAATTTGGTATTTTTCAAGCAATTGAACAACTTCTTTTAAAACACGTTGGTTATTTTCAAAAGTTTCTGCATCATCAACTTCTTTAATTGCAAAAACATTATTAAACATCAAGATTTTTTTCTTTCTTTCTAAAAGTTCTTGTGCATTTTTAACTCCTTCAAAATCTGAATCTTCTATTCCTGCAATTTCTTTTGCTAAAAATGCTTCTAATCCTTTTTTATGTAAATTGATTAATCGAACTTGAAAATCAATTGGATTGTCGTTTTCTCGCCAATGAAATTCGAGTTCCATATCGTCGCCTTTGTCTTCATCATAAAGTTTAGCCAAGAAAAGATTAAAAATTTTATTAAAAGCATTTGGCTTGTCCGATACCGAATGTTTACGAAGTATAGAGGCAAAACCGTGAAATATTTTATCGCTTTGGTCTTTGGATAATGGTTTTAAATCATTTTTTGTAAACGATTTTTTAATTTCTGAATTATAAGGTAAATTTTCCCAAACAATATTTTGATAGGTTTTTTTATTCCAAGAATGGTGAAAATCTTTTACATCGCCTTTTCTATAAGTTTCTTCAATTTTAATTATTTCATTTTTGTAAACAATTTTTCCATCAACTAAATGTGATGCGTAAAGCATAACAACATCTGCTTTATTACTAAATTTAAAATAAGTAAACAATTGACCGCCATCTTTTTTTAATCTTGTAAATTCTTTATCGAATTCTTTGCCGAAGGTTTTGCATTCAATTAATAAATATTCCGAGCCATCATCATTATTTACACAAATGTCTAATCGGCCGGAAAAACCATGACCTGCTGGATAAACTTTTTCTAAAATAATATTTTCGGGTTTATAACCAGTTTCTAATAAACGGTTTACACATTCAATAACCACCCAATCTTCTGGTTTTGTAATGTTTTGAAAGTCTTTTCCTGAAATTTTAATTTTTCCGCCAAAATTAAAAGTGTTTTTTTCAAAATCAATTTCAATGCAATAACCATTGTTATATTTTTTAATAAAAATATTATCTGCGTTTTCTTTTGCTTGAAAACCAATAACTTGGGCTAAATCTTTCATTAATTTTAGTTGAAAATTATTTAGGGCTAAAATATAACAAAAAATAATAACATTTTATATAGGAGTCACAAAGATATTTACATGATTATTAACTAAATCTAAAAAAGCTTTATCATTAACTTTTGAAAACGCTAAAAGCATTAATAAATGTTTAGGGTTTTTAGAGATGGTTTAAGCAAAACATTAACCAATATAAATATCCATTTACAACTAAAATTCCTTACTTTTGCAATATTAATTCATTCTAAATAAATTTTGCAAACTACAATTAAATCCCTTAAGAAAGGTCAAAAAGCCATTATCAAAGATTTTGATATTGATGTTGTGCCTTTAAAATTACTAGAAATGGGTTGTTTGCCAGGAAATATTGTCGAATTATTGCAAATTGCACCGTTTGGCGATCCGCTTTTTTTGGATATTAATGGTTCGCATTTAGCAATTCGACTAGAAACCGCTTGCAAAATTGATGTTGATATTATCTCATGAACAGCCATCAAAATATAAACGTTGCTTTAATTGGTAATCCAAATGTTGGAAAAACTTCGGTTTTTAATCAACTTACCGGTTTGAATCAACAAGTTGGAAATTATCCAGGAATTACGGTTGAAAAAAAGATTGGCTTTTGTAAATTATCCAATAATATAAAAGCCAATATTCTTGATTTGCCAGGAACTTATAGCCTTAACGCTAGCTCTATTGACGAAAATGTTGTTATTGAATTGTTACTCAATAAAAACGACAAACTTTATCCAGATGTTGCATTATTAATTACAGATGTTGAAAATCTGAAACGTAATTTATTGCTTTTTACTCAAATAAAAGATCTCGAAATTCCGACAATTTTGGTTATAAATATGGCCGATAGAATGGAATATAAGGGCATTTCGCTCGATATTCCGCATCTTGAAGAAGTATTGAAAACCAAAATCGCATTAGTTAGTTCTAGGAAAGGTTTTGGAATCAACGAACTTAAAAATTTGATTGTTGATTACAAAAATTTATCAATTGAGCCTTGCCTAAATGCATCTACAATCGATACAGAATATTTTGACAAATTGCGAAAAACTTTTCCGAATCAATTGTTGTATAAATTGTGGTTGGTAATTACTCAAGATGTCAACTTTTTGAATTTAGACCGTAACGAAATTCGTAGTTCATTTACCAAATCGCATTCTGATTTAAAGCGATTGCAGCAAAAAGAAACCATAAAACGTTATCAGTTTATTAACGAAGTTCTTAAAGTAGGACAAAATATTGATACATCGAAAGCCAAAGATTTTCGAGCAAAATTAGATCGAGTTTTAACTCACAGAATTTGGGGTTATGCTATATTTTTCTTAATTTTATTTATAATTTTTCAGTCAATTTTCGAATGGTCTAAAATTCCAATGGATTTTATAGACGAAAGTTTTGCACGACTTAGTTCACTAGTAAATACTAATTTACCTCAAGGAATTTTAACCAACCTAATTTCGCAAGGCATTATTCCTGGAATTGGTGGCATTTTGATTTTTATACCACAAATAGCATTTCTATTTATGTTTATTTCAATTCTTGAAGAAAGTGGTTACATGAGCCGAGTTGTTTTTTTAATGGATAAAATTATGCGCAAATTTGGACTTTCAGGCAAAAGCGTTGTGCCACTAATTTCTGGAACAGCATGCGCAATTCCGGCGATTATGGCAACTCGAAACATCGAAAACTGGAAAGAAAGATTAATCACAATTCTTGTAACACCATTCACTACATGTTCTGCAAGATTACCAGTTTATGCAATAATTATTGGGCTTGTCATTCCTGACGAACGCATTTTTGGAATTTTAAATATGCAAGGTTTGACATTAATGTTATTGTATTTATTGGGTTTTGGAATGGCAATTTTTTCGGCATATATTTTAAATAAGATTTTAAAAATTAAAGGCAAAACCTATTTTGTAGTCGAAATGCCAAACTACAAATTACCAATTTTTAAAAATGTTTTTATTAATGTTATTGAAAAAACCAAGGATTTTGTAATTGGTGCAGGAAAGATAATTCTTGCAATATCTGTAGTTTTATGGTTTTTGGCATCGTTTGGACCAAATAAAAATTTTGATAACGCCGTAAATGAAGTTTTATATGCCAATGAAATTAAATTATCAAATCAAGAATTAGACAATAAAGTTGCAGCCTATAAATTGGAAAATTCTTATATAGGAAAATTAGGAAAATTCATTGAACCAGCAATAAAACCATTAGGTTACGACTGGAAAATTGGCATTGCGGTAATAACATCATTTGCAGCACGTGAAGTTTTTGTAGGAACTTTGGCAACAATTTATAGCGTTGGCGGAACAGATAATGAGGAAACTATTTCTAACAAAATGAAACAAGAAACCGATATAAAAACTGGAAATAAAATCTTTAATTTTGCATCAGGTGTTTCTTTACTTTTATTTTATGCTTTTGCAATGCAATGCGCAAGTACATTGGCAGTCACTAAGCGAGAAACCAATTCTTGGAAATGGCCAGTTGGACAATTAATTTTTATGTCAGGATTTGCCTATTTGGTTGCGTTTTTAGCTTATCAGTTTTTAAAATAAGTCAGGATTTATTTACAAATAAATTTTCAAATCTTTGCAACGACTTGTTATATATGATCTTAAATTTTTGATTGTATCTTGATAATCAGGCGCATCATAGCCAAAACGTTCGTGTTCGTATTGTTCTTTTTGAATGGCATCGCAACCTTTTATTACTTCTTTTAGCATGTCGAGCATTGCCAATTCTTTGTTATTGGTTTTCTCGAATTTGAATTCTACGATTTCGTCTTGCATTTCTTCGCAATACGCAACTAACTTTTCGACTTCGGGTTCGTCGAGCAAATATTCTTTATTTTTGAAAAGTTGATGAATGTTTTTCATATATCAAAAAAGTGGTCAGTGTTCAGTTTTTAGTGTTCAGTTTTCTCATTCAATAAAATCGCTGAACACTAAAAACTGAACACTGCTTACTAATTAAACGTCATCATAATCTACAAAAATTGTGCTAGAAGTCGGAATTGCTTGACAACTCAACACTAAACCTTCGGCAATTTCTGAATCGGTAAGTATAGAATTTTTTTTCATTTCGGCAGTTCCTTCGGTAATTCGGCACAGGCAACTGCTGCAAATTCCGCCTTGGCAAGAATATGGTGCATCTATTCCTTGTTTCAAAGCTGCTTCCAGAATTGTTTGTTTTTGCGACATTTCGAATTCGAATGAATCGCCATCGACCAACATTTTAACTTTTGTATGCCCATTTCCATCAACTAAAACTACTTTTTCGGAAATTGATGCTGTAAATAATTCGAATTTTATATTTTTATCAGCAATATTATGCTCTTTTAATACAGCCGAAACCGAATTGATCATTAATTCTGGGCCACATAAATAAAATTTATCAAATTCTTTTTCTTTGTGTTTATTATTTAAAACCATATTGACAATCGATTTGTCAATACGACCAAAATTATCTCCATCAAGTTTAGATTGGCTGTAAATATAATGAACAAAAAATCGACCAACATTGTTCAACATTAATTCATGTAAATCGTTATAAAAAATTGTTTCTTCTGGAGATTTGTTTCCATAAACCAATACAAATGTACTTTTTGGTTCACTAATTAACATCGATTTTATGATTGATAAAACGGGTGTAATTCCGCTACCAGCAACGAATCCTGCATAATTTTTTTGTTTATCAAGACTAGGTTCGAATTTAAAATTGCCTTCGGGTGTTCCGACTTCTATTGTGTCGCCAACTTTTAATTGTTTATTGGCAAATTGCGAAAAAACACCATTTGCAACAGCTTTTACCGAAATGCGCAATTCATTGCTTTCTGGCGATGAACAAATTGAGTAGGCACGGCGAATCTCTTGACTATCAAGGGTTAATTTTAGGTTTAAATATTGTCCTGCAATAAATTTGTAATTTGCGTTTAACTCATTTGGAACATTAAAAACAATCGAAACTGCGTTTTGAGTTTCACGTTTTACTTCTTTTATATTTAATTTGTAGAATGCTGACATTTATAAGTATTTTTATACAAAAGTAAGAAACTCAATTTATATGTAACTTATTGTTTGATAAATTTTATTTAAAAATCTTAAAATTTATTTTTATAAAACAAAACTTTGTCGTCTACAACACCAAAAACAACTTATAAATTTTTCAATATCTAAAAATTAGCTTACTTTTACCAGTCATTACAATAAATTTGACTTTTTTGAGTTAAATAATAAAACGTTTTACATTGAAAAATTACAACAATAAAATTATATATTCTTTAGGTTTTCTAATTTTGATTTTGGCATGTTCTACCAAAAAAGATAATTTTGCAACCCGAAATTTCCAAGCATTAAATACCAAATACAATGTTTTGTACAATGGCGGATTGGCATTTGATAAAGGAATAGAAACCGTAAAATCTCAATATATCGATAATTTTTGGGAAATTTTGCCAGTTGAACGCCAACAACCAATTGTTGCAATAAAATCCGCTGTTGAAGGAAAAGCAGAAGCGGCAACCAAAAATGCCGATTTCGAAAGAGCCGAATTAAAAGCCACCAAAGCAATTCAACGTCGATCGATGAATATTGATGGTTCCGAGCGCAATTCCCAAATTGATGAAGCCTATTTAATGCTTGGTCAATCGCGATACCATGATCAAAGATACATTCCTGCTCTTGAGGCATTTAACTATATTTTATACAAATATCCAAAATCTGATAAAATTTATGATGCAAGAATTTGGATTCAAAAAACTAACATGCGTCTTGATAATGACAATTTGGCATTGGTAAATCTAACCGAATTGCTTGGCGAAATTAAATTAAAAAATCAAACTTATGCTGATGCAAATGCAATTTTGGCTCAAGCATATATTAAAACAGAACAAAAAGACAGCGCAATAACAAGCCTTTCGAAAGCAGTTCAATTTACTAAAAAAGACGAAGAAAAAGCCAGATATTTATACATAAAAGGTCAACTTTACGAACAATTAAATCAAAATGAAAGTGCATTTTCGACCTATCAAGATATTTTGAACATGAAACGAATTGCTCCAAAAGTTTATTCGATGCATGCCGAAACCCGACAGGCAATGCAATTTGATTTTACCAAAGGCGATTCAATTTTTTTTCTAAAAAAGTATAACGAATTGTTGATTGATAGAGAAAATCGTCCTTATTTAGATATTTTAAATCATCAATTAGCATTGACTTATGACAAATCTAAAAACTCTAAACAAGCCAAAAAATATTATAATAAATCACTTCGAGCCAAATCGCAAGATCAATATTTAGACGCTTCGAATTATCGAAACATTGCCGATATTTATTTTTATGATGCCAAGTATGTAATGGCCGGAAAATATTATGACAGCACAATGACCAAGCTTACACCTCGAACGAAAGAACATAATTTTATTAAGAAAAAAAGAGAAAATCTTGATGATGTTATAAAATATGAGGCGATTGCAAATACAAATGACAGTATTTTGAAGGTTTTGAAAATGTCAAATAATGATAAAACTAAGTTTTATGAAGATTTTATCACAAAACTAAAATCTGATGAGACCAAACAAAAATTAATTGAAGACAAAGCCAAATTAGCAGCAAAATCATCATCTGATAAAGATAAAGATTCGAAAACTGGTGCCGAATCTAAACCAAACATTCCAAAAAATGAATTTGGAGCCAATGTCAATTCAAGTAGTAACTTTTATTTTTACAATCAGGTAACGGTTGCTTATGGGAAAGTTGAATTTAGAAAAATCTGGGGCGATAGAACTTTGAAAAATAATTGGCGAAATGGTACATCTATTGCGAATATTTCTAATGAAGAGATTACAGATGAAGATGAAGCTTTAGCCGAAGTTAAAAATTCTAAAGACAAAATTGATTCTAAATTAATAACATCGGAATCGAAATATGACGCTGATTTTTATTTGAAAAAACTACCAAAAAAACAATCAGAAATTGATGTTTTAATCAAAGATAGAGATTTTGCCTATTTTCAATTGGGCTCGATTTATAAGGAAAAATTCAAAGAATATAAATTAGCGCAATTCAAACTTGAAACTTTATTAAACAACAAACCCGAAGAAAAGTTGGTTTTGCCAACGATGTATAATTTATTCAAGATTTATGAAATTATAGATATTGAAAAGGCAATTGCAATGAAAGCCTTGATTTTGAAAATGTATCCAAATTCAAGATATGCTCAAATATTAATCAACGAAGACCAAAATAAAAGCACGCCAGATTCACCAATTTTGGTTTACAAAGATTTGTATCAAAGGTATTTAGCAGGTGATTATAGAAATATATCTACTGAATTGGATAAATATATCGAAAAATACAATGGCGAAGAAATTCTTCCAAAATTCGAATTATTAAAATCAAATAATCTCGGAAAATTAAAAGGATTAGCCGAATTTAAAAAGTCATTGGAATATGTAGCATTGACATATCCAAACGTTCAAGAGGGAAAAGATGCTGATGCATTCGTAAAAAATGACATTGTTGCAATGGAAGAATTACAATTTAATTTAGAAAAACCGTTAAGCTGGAAAATTCTATTCAGGCTTGATTGCAACAGCAACACAACAGCGAAACCATTACAAGATAAATTAGCAAAATTCATTAACAGTAACGTTTACAGCAAAATAACTTTGTCAAACGATTTGTATTTAATGGACGAAGATTTTATAGTAATTCATAACATAAAATCAGAAAGTCAAGCGATGGAAATTATGTCAATTCTTCGAGATTTTAAAGATTATAAAATTGAAGATCAAGGCATTGTTATTTCGAGTGACAATTATAAAATTGTACAAATAAAAAAGAATTTAGAAGATTATTTATGTGACCCGAAAAAAATTTCAACTCCTGTTGTAAAAAAAGCTGTACAAGAAAATCCTGTTTATGAAAAATCAAGAGAAAACAGTAAAATGGATCAAAAGGTTAGAGTTCAAAAATCAATGATGCCGCCAAACTCAATGCCTCAACTTGATCCTACGAACGAAGAAGACAACCCCGAAATTAATCTACAAGATTTTAGACAACAAAAAAAGAAATAGCAATGTTCGAAAAAAAAGAAAAAAATCTAACCGATGTATTGGGCAAAACCAATAGAATCGTTGAAGGAACAACCATAAAAGGCGATATAAATTCGCAAGCCGATTTTAGACTCGATGGTCAATTAATAGGCAACTTCCAATCGAAAGGAAAACTAGTTATTGGTCCAGCTGGCGGCGTAATTGGCGATATTTCTTGCGAAAATGTAGATATTGAAGGCAAGTTTGAAGGGGAATTAAAAGTAAACGAACTTTTGAATTTGAAAGCCAATTCGGTTATTAAAGGTCAAGTTATTTGCGGAAAATTATCGGTAGAACCTGGCGCAACTTTCAATGCGACTTGCGTCATGGAATCAATTTTGCCAAAAAACAATAATACAAATGACGCCAAATCAAAATAAAAAAAATAACACCAAATGGTTGAGTTTAATAAATATTCCTATCCAAATGGGTATAATTATTTTTGTTTTTTACAAATTTGGTTTTTGGTTAGATGCAAACTTCAACAATCCAAAAGTTTATTATTTTAAAGTTTTTACAATAATCGGTGTTTTTCTAGCACTCTACAATGTTTACAAACAAGTTACTGAAATTGGAAAAAATCAATAAATCAATAAATATTAAATATATAAAAAAGCCACTAATTTTTTTAATAGTGGCTATTTTTTGTACCTATTTAATTCATAAAATAATTTTTTTTATTTTTGATTTAAAAATAAATTTGTTGGTTTTTAATTGTTCGTTGGAAAAACTATATTTCTGTTTTGGACTTTACTCAATATTTATGATTGTTTTGTTATCAATTATAAAACAAAAAAATATTGATATAGTCGGCAATGTTTCTATGTTATTAACAGTTTTAAAAATGTTGGTTTGTGGCATATTAAAAACGCTACTAAATGACAACAGTTTCAAGAACTCACTAGAAAAAAAGAATTTTTTAATAACATTTCTTATTTTCTTAGTTCTTGAAACTGTAATAACTATTTATTTACTAAATAGAAAAGAAGATTAATTCTTTAAAAATTTTGTTTGGTAGTTTCTAATGGTTGCATTAATTTCTAGAAAATACATTCCAGCAGCAAGATTTTCTATGCTAATTTCATTAAAGTTTCCTTTTTGAATCAAAACTTTCTTACCAGAAAAATCGGTCACAATTATTGAATTTATAATTTCGTTAGCTACAAGTTTAATTTTCAAAACCAATGATGCAGGATTCGGATAAATACTAAAATTATAATCAGCGTCAAAAGTTTCATTTGCTAAGAATATTCCTGGACATTCGATACTAATTGGCTCAGAACTTGAGACTGTACTATTATTACCAAACTGACTATTAAAATTACTGCCCCACATGAACAAATTTCCAGAAGAGTTTAATGCTGCAGTATGAAAAACTCTAGAATCAACACTTGCCCAATTGGTCAGTGCGCCTGATACAGCTGTTAAAATATTTCTATTCAAAACAGTTCCATCTCCAAGTTGTCCAGAAACGTTTGCACCACATGACCAAAGCGAGTTATCAGGGCGCAGTAGCACATTGTGTCTGTGTCCTTTTGCGATTTTAGAAAAATTCGAAGATGGTTCAACCGCTTGTGGAGTATTTTTAGGAACATTATTGCCAATTCCTAATTGCCCTTCGGTATTGTCGCCCCAAGTAAATAATTTTCCCGTTGTTTTTAATGCAACAGTATGGAAAATTCCGCACAGGGCAATCTTCCAATTGGTATCAGTGCCTATTTGCGTTGGGTTGTTTTTAGCAATATTCGAACCATCGCCCAATTGCCCAGAATTGTTATATCCAAAACCCCAAAGTGTTCCATTGGTTTTTATTACCATCGTATGATTAGTTCCGGCTGCTATAGATTGCCATGTGTTCAAACTGCCTATTTGAGTAGGCACTAATTTATCAACATTCGACCCATCGCCACATTGCCCGTATTGATTATCGCCCCAAGCCCAAAGTGTCCCATCAGATTTTAATGCAACACAAAATTCATCTCCAGCAGCAATCTGAGCCCAACTATTTTCATTTCCAACCTGAATCGGAACATTACTTTGAATTAAATTTCCATTTCCGAGTTGTCCTTTTAAATTTCTACCCCATGTCCAAATTGTTCCGTCGATTTTCAGGGCTAAATTATGAGCATTTCCAGCAGAAATTTTAGACCAATTAGTTTCGTCTCCAACTCTTGTAGGTATTTTTTTCGTTCCTGTTGCAGTATTTATTCCTAATTGTCCGACCTGATTTCTGCCCCATGACCATAATGCCCCATCAACAGTAATACCTATTGTATGGGCACCTCCAGCAGAAACCGATTTCCAACATTGAGAATTCGAAACAAGTGAAAATAAAAACAAGTACAGGGAAAAAGTAATTTTGTTCATTGTCAACATTTTAAGTTAAAAGTAGTTAAATTTTATAAATAAATTTTAAATTTTAAATTTTTTTATAAATAAATCTTATTATTCTAAAAATCTATAATTTAATATCTGATTTCCTCGGCGAAAGTACAAAAAATACGTTTAACTACCAAATTTTGTTATGTGTTTTTATTTTTTAGATTATTTTTAGATATAAAATATTAACAAATCGAGAGTTTTAATTAACAAATAACATGATTACTTTAAATTTTAGAATTTATAAATGAACATTTCAAAACTAATTGTTACATTAAAAAATAATAATTAAAAAAAAAACTAATGTTATATTTTTTAGATAATAAGATTTAATGTACTTTTGCACCAAATTTCAGAAAACAAATTTTAAGACAATTTACAATATGGTTTTTTCTAATAAATCACTCCTATATATAATAGCAATATTTTTTGCTGGTTTTTCATCTGTTGCAAATGCTAATCCAGTTGAAAATTCTGAAAAAACTACCGAAGTTAAAGACGAAAAAGCTATTTTAAAATCTGAAATAAAAGAGTTTATTGGCCACCACGTTCTTGATGCACATGATGTAACTTTTTTTTCAAATCATAAAACAGGACAAAATTATGGTTTTCCACTTCCAATTATTCTTTGGGACAATGGCGTTGAGTTTTTCTCATCTTCTAAATTTCATCATGGTGAGCACGTCGCAGAATCTAATGGAAAATTTTATGCTTTAAATCATCACGACGGGAAAATTTATAAAGTTGATGGACCAGAAGGAAAAATTATCGAAAACGAAGAAACGGGTCATCCGTCAAACATTCGTCCACTTGATTTTTCAATTACAAAAACCGTTCTTTCAATTATAATTGCCGCATTGTTAATGTTTTTTCTTTTTACAAGTCTTGCAAAATCTTATGTTAAAAATGGCGGTATAGCTTCTGGAATTGGAAGAATTTTTGAACCGGTAGTTTTATACATTCGTGATGATATTGCTATTCCAAACATTGGCGAAAAACATTACAAACGATATATGAGTTATTTGTTAACTATATTTTTCTTTGTCTTAATCCTAAATATTTTTGGACTAACACCACTTGGAATAAATGCTACAGGAAATCTAACAATTACTGCTGCATTGGCTTTGTTGACATTTTTAATAACAAACCTTACGGCAAATAAAAACTATTGGGGACACATTTTTTGGATGCCAGGCGTTCCTAAATTAATGAGAATCGTTTTGGCACCAATCGAATTGCTTGGAGTTTTCATCAAACCATTTTCATTAATGATTCGTTTATATGCAAATATTTTCGCAGGACACATTGTTTTAATGAGTATTATTGGTTTGATTTTTATTTTCAAAGGTTGGATTGGTAGCACACTTTCTTTTGGATTGTCTTTTTGTTTATCAATTTTAGAAATTTTAGTTGCTTTTTTACAAGCTTATATTTTCACAATGTTATCAGCACTTTATTTTGGTTCGGCTGTCGAAGAGCACCACCACGAAGAAGCGCATTAAATAAATTTTAAATTTTAGATTTTAAATATCAAATATTTAAAATCTAAAATTTAAAATTTAATATTTAAAAGAATGTTTAATTTTTAATACATATATTATGGAAGGTTTAAATTTTGTTGGTGCGGGTTTGATAGTTATCGGAGCTGGTTTAGGTATTGGTAGAATTGGTGGTTCAGCAATGGACGCAATTGCTCGTCAGCCAGAAGCTTCAGGAAAAATCCAAACAGCTATGCTTATTGCAGCTGCACTTATTGAAGGTATTGGTTTCGCTGCATTATTTGCTGCATAATCATTCTTTAAAAAACAATAGTTGTAACGGTTGGTTGCAACTATTGTTTTAATTATTATAAATTATTTTTATACATATTATATAACAAATTTCAAAAATGGAAAAGTTATTAAATCAATTTGAATTCGGATTATTTTTCTGGCAAATTATTATATTTGTTGGATTAATATTTTTATTGAAAAAATTCGCTTGGAAACCAATTCTTGATGCTGTTAACGAGCGTGAAGAAGGTATAAAAAATGCATTGCTTTCTGCTGAAAATGCTAAAAAAGAAATGCAAAACCTGCAAGCTGACAACCAAAGAATTTTGCAAGAAGCAAGACTTGAGCGTGACAACATGCTAAAAGAAGCTCGTGAAATGAAAGAAAAAATGATTGCAGATGCTAAAACCGAAGCTCAAGCTAGTGGTTTGCAAATGATTCAACAAGCCAAAACAGCAATCGAAGCCGAGAAAAATGCAGCTATGGCTGATATTAAATCGCATGTTTCCAATTTATCTATAGAAATTGCAGAAAAACTGCTTAAAAGTGAATTATCCAACAAAGATTCGCAAATGCAATTGGTAGAAAAAATGTTGGTCGATGCTAAATTAAACTAATTATGGCAAATTCAAGAGCAGCAATTCGTTACGCAAAAGCAATTTTAGATTTGGCTATTTCTAAAAATTGTCAAGACGCTGTTGCGAATGATATGAAAGTTATTGCAACCAATATTGAATCTAATTTAGAATTGAGTACTTTTATCCAAAACCCTACGATTAGTGTTGAAGTAAAAGAAAAAGCATTATTAGAAGTTTTTGCTGATTCAAATTCAGTTACAAAAGGTTTATTTCATTTGTTATTTGAAAATAAAAGATTCGAAATTCTTGGTGCAATAGCTCAGGAATATAACAATCTTTTTGATGAATCAAATGGTATTCAAGTTGCAAAAGTAACAACCGCAATTGCAATGGATGCTGATTTAGAAGCAAAAGTTCTAGCGAAAATAGCAACATTTTCAGACAAGAAAATTACAATAGAAAATACGGTAGATCCAACATTAATCGGAGGATTTATTTTAAGAATAGGCGACAAGCAATACAATGCATCGGTAGCCAACAGATTACAAGTTTTAAAAAGAGAACTTTCTAATTAATTTTTAAATTAATGGATTATGACAACTTTACAACACGAACATAAAATAGCTAAATCTTGTTTAATATTTATTCAAAATTTAAGTCCAGAAGTTAAACTTGATTTTATTTCTGATATTTTATTATCAATTAAAAAAGATAAAGAACCTAAAATAAGTAGAGAAGAATATTTTGCAGGTATTTGGGATTCAGAAGAAACTCCTGAGGAATTTGCTGATAGTTTAAGGTCTGCTAGAGTTTTTAATAGAAAATCTATTGAATTATAATGTATTTACTTGATACGAATATAGTAGCTTTTTATTTTAGAGGAAATAAAAATGTAGTTAATAAAATTAATGAAATTGGTTTAAATAAATGTTCAATTTCCGAAATAACAATTGCAGAATTGAAATATTGTGCTACAAAAAGTGATAAACCCGATTTTCATAATAAAGTTTTAAATACATTTTCAGATAGTATAGATATTATATCAATTATAGAAGTATTAGATAGTTATGCATTTGAAAAAGTTAGATTAGAAAAAGCAGGAAATAGAATTGATGATTTTGATTTATTGATAGGTGCAACTGCAATTGCCAATGAATTAATATTAGTTACAAACAATACAAAACATCTTCAAAGAATGTCATTAAAAAACATTGAAGATTGGACAATTTGAATTTAAAGATTATAATATAATAGTTATGGCGGAAATTAAACCTGCTGAAATATCAGCAATATTAAGAAAACAAGTAGAAGGTTTTGAATCTGGAGCAACTTTGGAAGAAGTTGGATCGGTACTTCAAGTTGGAGATGGAATTGCTCGAATTTACGGACTTTCTAATGTTCAATACGGAGAATTAGTAGAATTCGATAACGGATTAGAAGCTATCGTTTTGAACCTTGAAGAAGACAATGTTGGTGTGGTACTTTTAGGGCCATCAACAGGAATTAAAGAAGGATCAACTGCCAAAAGAACGCAACGAATTGCATCACTTAAAGCTGGCGAAGGAATGGTTGGTCGTGTTGTAAACACACTTGGTTTTCCAATCGATGGTAAAGGTCCAATTGGTGGCGAACTTTTCGAAATGCCATTGGAAAGAAAAGCTCCAGGAGTTATTTTCCGTCAACCAGTTACTGAACCATTACAAACTGGAGTAAAAGCAGTAGATGCTATGATTCCTGTTGGTCGTGGGCAACGTGAATTGGTAATTGGTGACCGTCAAACTGGTAAATCTACCGTTTGTATTGACACAATTTTGAATCAAAAAGAATTTTACGATGCAGGAAAACCTGTGTTTTGTATATATGTTGCTATAGGACAAAAAGCATCGACAGTAGCAGGAATTGCTAAAATGTTAGAGGAAAAAGGCGCAATGGCTTACACGGTTATTGTTGCAGCTAATGCTTCTGATCCAGCACCAATGCAAGTTTATGCACCATTCGCTGGAGCTGCAATTGGAGAATTTTTTAGAGATTCTGGTCTTCCAGCTTTGATAGTTTATGACGATTTGTCTAAACAAGCTGTTGCTTACCGTGAGGTTTCTTTACTATTAAGAAGACCACCAGGACGTGAGGCTTATCCTGGAGACGTTTTCTATCTGCATTCACGTTTATTAGAAAGAGCTTGTAAAGTAATTGCCAATGATGAAATTGCTAAAAACATGAACGATTTGCCAGATTCTTTAAAAGGAATCGTTAAAGGTGGTGGTTCATTGACAGCATTGCCAATTATTGAAACTCAAGCTGGTGACGTATCAGCATATATTCCGACTAACGTAATTTCGATTACAGATGGACAGATTTTCCTTGACGGAGATTTGTTTAATTCTGGTGTTCGTCCTGCGATTAACGTAGGTATTTCGGTATCGCGTGTTGGTGGAAATGCTCAAATTAAATCAATGAAAAAAGTTGCTGGGACCTTGAAACTAGACCAAGCACAATTTCGTGAATTGGAAGCATTTGCAAAATTTGGTTCTGATCTTGACGCTGTTACTTTAAATGTAATTGAAAAAGGAAAACGTAATGTTGAAATCTTAAAACAAGGTTTAAATTCTCCTTATACAGTTGAAGATCAGGTAGCTATAATCTACGCTGGTTCTAAAAACTTGTTGAGAAACGTTCCTGTAAACAAAGTAAAAGAATTCGAAAAAGATTTTATCGAATACTTAAACAACAAACACAGAGATACGCTTGATGCTTTGAAAGCTGGGAAACTAGACGATAACATTACTGATGTTATTGCTAATGTTGCAAAAGAATTATCAGCAAAATATATTTAAAAAAAGTATAATGTATTTTGTATATTGTAATTCTGTAAATTAACAAAATTACAATATACAAAATACAATTTTTACAATATACATTACAAAATGGCAAACCTTAAAGAAATCCGTAACAGAATAACTTCAGTTTCATCGACGATGCAAATTACATCGGCTATGAAAATGGTTTCGGCTGCAAAACTGAAAAAAGCACAAGATGCTATTACAGCCATGCGCCCTTATGCCGAAAAATTGACTGAATTATTGCAAAATCTTTCATCTACACTTGATGGCGACATTGGTGGCGAGTTCACAACACAACGTGAAATCAAGAAAGTATTGGTTGTTGCAATAACCTCTAACCGTGGTTTGTGTGGCGCATTTAATACCAATGTAATAAAAGAAGTAAAAAACCGTGCAACGTTTTATGCAGGAAAACAAGTTGATGTTTTTGCAATTGGCAAAAAAGGAAACGATGTTTTGAGTAAAACTCTATCTGTTGTTAATAATGAAAGTTCGGTTTTTGATACCTTGACATTCGACAATGTTGCTAAAATTGCTCAAACTTTAACAGAAAAATTTACAACTGGTGAATACGACAGAATCGAAGTTATCTATAATCAGTTTAAAAATGCTGCTACACAAATCGTTCAAACTGAACAATTTTTGCCATTAGCTGCAATAAAAACTGATGTTCCTGCAATGACTGGAGATTATATTTTTGAACCATCAAAAGAAGAAATTGTTTTGACATTGATTCCAAAATCATTGAAAACACAATTATATAAAGGCATTCGTGATTCATTCGCATCAGAGCACGGCGCACGTATGACGGCAATGCACAAAGCAACCGACAACGCAACCGAATTAAGAAACCAGTTGAAATTAACCTACAACAAAGCGCGTCAAGCAGCAATTACTAACGAAATTTTAGAAATTGTTGGTGGAGCCGAGGCTTTGAAAGGGTAAAAGATTTCAGAATAGTGATTAACGATTTTTAGATTTTAGATTTAAAAAATATCCTAACAATTAATTTTGTTGGGATTTTTTTATTGTAATATAAATTGTATTTTTAACAAAAAATTTATTTTTGAATGATGAAAAAAATTACAATTTTAGCTCTTATGCTCTTGACACAAATAGCATTTAGTCAAGGCCTTACAGAAATTCAAAAACTTGCAGCTACTTGCAAAGTTTGGGGATTTTTGAAATATTATCACCCGAAAGTTGCTAAAGGGGATTTTAATTGGGATAATCAACTATTTGAAATACTTCCAAAAATTGAAAAAGCTAATACCAATGATGAATTTTCAATAGTTCTAGAAAACTGGATAACTACTTTAGGCGAAATTAAAGAAATTGTACCAATTGTTGTCTCAAAAGATGTTGAATATTTTGATAAAAACTTTGATTTATCTTGGTTTAATAGCAAACTATTTTCAAAAAAACTTACTCTAAAATTAAAAATTATCGAAGATAACAGGTTTCAAGGTGATCAATTTTACATACAAAAGTTGGAAGGCGGTAATGTGTTTGCAAAAAATGAAAATAAATCAGATTTATTAGTTTCGGAAAAAAGAAATCGATTGTTGTTATTATTTAGATATTGGAACATTATCGAGTATTTTTATCCATATAAATATTTAATGGATAATAAATGGGAAAAGACATTGGCAGATTCGCTACCTAATTTTATTAATTTAGATTCAGAAAAAGATTTACAATTGAATATGATGAAGTTATTTGCAAGACTTAATGATAGTCATACATACATTTCTACATCTGCTAAAAATAGAGATGAAAAAAATTGTTTACCTGTTAAATGCAAAGTAATTGATAATAAATTGGTTGTAACAAAAATTGGAAATGATTCTCTTGCAGTTGCGGATGATATTAGAGTGGGTGATGCAATTACAAAATTGAATGAGAAGTCTATCAAAGATTTGATTGAAGAAAAAAAGGAGGTAATTAGTGCTTCCAACGAATCTTTTTACTTGAAACAATTTAGTAATGCCATAATATTTGGAAACGAAAAAACTGTAAGTTTAGAATGTTTAAGGAACGGAATAACAACAAAAAAAACAATAAATGTTTTTGGAATTAAAGAAGCATTGAAAAATGCTTTTGTAAAATTAAAAGCTGAAAAATACAAATTATTACCAAAAAATATCGGTTATGTTAATATGGGTGAAATCGAAGTTAAAAATATTCCAGATATGATTATAACTTTAAAAAACACCGCAGCAATAATTTTCGATCTGCGAAACTATCCAAAAGAAACTTTATACGAAATTGCAGATTTTATTTGTGAAGGTGAAAAAGCTTATATTAAATTCACAAAGCCAGATTTGACCTATCCTGGAAGGTTTAAATGGACTGAACCAAATAAAATTGGAAAAGAAAATAAGAATAATTATAAAGGTAAAGTTATTGTTTTGCTAGATGAAAATTCAATAAGTCAATCAGAAGAAACAGCAATGGCTTTTCAAACAGCACCCAACATAACAATAATTGGAAGTCAAACAGCTGGTGCAGATGGCAATAACAGTGATTTTGAATATATCAAAGGATTTGATACACATTTTACTGGTATCGGCGTTTATTATCCAGACCGTCGAGAAACCCAACGCATTGGCATTGTACCAGATATAGAAGTCAAACCAACTATAAAAGGCATTCAAGAAGGTCGTGACGAGGTTTTGGATAGAGCTTTAAAATTTATTGAAACTGGTAAGTAAATT
>JAYWGV010000101.1:0-4402 GCA_043778105.1 Bacteroidota bacterium | reverse complement strand
ATAGTTTTAATTTGTTCCCCTCCCCAGCCCTCCCCGAGGGGGAGGGAGTTGAGAATTGTGTAATATTGATTTTAATTTTTTCTCTTGCTAGCTCTAGCTGCAAGGAAAACAGTTTAGATTTGTGTATATTAGTTTTAATTTGTTCCCCTCCCCAGCCCTCGCCAAAGGGTGAAGGCGTTGAGAATTGTGTAACATTGATTTTAATTTTTTCTCTTGCTAGCTCTAGCCACAAGGAAAACAGTTTAGATTTGTGTATATTAGTTTTAATTTGTTCCCCTCACCAGCCCTCGCCAAAGGGGAGGGAGTTGAGATATGTATGAAATTTATTATTGTGGTTTTTACGAAAATTGGTGGTTTAAAATAATACACAAATCTATAAATAAATAATTAGATAATAAAACAAATCCATTAATGCTATTAATGGATTTGTTTGTATATGATTATAAATAAAATTAAAAATATTATTTAGAATTCGAAGCTGTAATATTACTAATCTTTAATCTGAAATCTGGTTGCTTTGGGTTTTTATAATCTATAAAAGTTTCTTTGTTTTCCCCAGACGCCCACACATTTGCAAAACCAGTGTTGCCGTAATAATCTTCAAGATCTTCGTTGTTAGTGTTATTTTCAGTAAAAATATTTCCTTTACAGTTGTTAATATAATTATCCTGCAACACTATTTTTTTGAAATTTGGTTCATTAATAGATATCTTAGAATCTAGGTTTATCGCTGGATTAAATCCTGAGATAACACATTTCTTAATTGTCAGGAAACTGTTTTCTCCGATTCTAATTGCTTCTTTAACTAAACCGCTCGCAATGTCGGCAGCTAAATTATCGCTGTCATTTAACATAGTCATATTAGACGCAATAACTGTTGTTAGTTTTTTTGAAAAATCAGCGTCTTCTTTTCTTTCATACGAATCAATCTCGATACATCTTGAACCATTGGCTGCAGAAAAGAATGAGTTTCTTATTGTTAAAGAATTGTCAAGATTAACTTGTGCACCTTGAGAAAAGTCAAAATCATCATCGGTTGATTTATAAGATACCATTTTTGACATATTCACTTCTCCACCATAAAACTCGAATGAATCGTCTCCAGAAAAACTACACATAACATTGTCAAGTACTGTTTTGTTTCCAACACCTGCAAAAGTTATTCCGTTAAATTCTTTGAAACCTTTCACTTTTTTTCCAGCGAATTCTACTCTAACAAATCTTAAAATTCCTGAATTAGCTGTATTATTAGTGCCACCGTATAAAGTTCTTGCAGGATCTAGATCTAAAGGTAATGAGGCTGTACCACCAAATTTATTTATTGGTGCATCTCCCAAAAGAACTATTCCACCCCAATCGCCTGGTTTTCTTACTACTTTATTAGAAGTAAATACTATTGGATCGGTTTCTTTACCATCAGCGACAATCATTGCTCCTTTGGTAATTACTAAAGTTCCTGCAGATTCTGCATCGCCTTTAATTATAGTTCCTGGCTCGATAGTAAGTACTGCATTATTAATAACATAAACATTTCCTTGTAACAAATAGGTATTTTTCTTGTAAAGAATTGTATTTGTAGTAATGTTACCAAACAAGATTTGATTGGTGTCATTATACTCAGTTTTTGTTGGTTTAAAATCTGTCCAATTATTAAGCCAATTAGACGAACCAACAATACCTTTTTCTTGCTGAGCAAATGTTGCAACAGAAGATAAAATTACAATTAACGAAAGTTTAGTTAGATTTTGCATTTGGGATGATTTAAGGTGTTAATGTTTATTCATTCATTGTATTCAATGATTTCATAGTACTTTCGTAAAATAAAATACAAGTAATAATAATTGATTTATCGCAATATGGTAACATTCTTGTTTGAAAGTCAACCGAAGATGTTAAAAAAGTAGCAGAAGATTCTTGTTCTACGTCTAAAGATTTTCTATTTTCTGCATTGTCTGGAATACCAATATCTGTCATTGTTACACCAGCTTTTGTAGCCATAGCAATGTAAGGCAATGTGTTCACTAAAAGTCTAAGTCTTTCAGTATATAAGCTTATTAACTCACCTTTTTGTAGCGATTCTAGTTCACTTTTATCGTAATATTTCTTAAAACCTGAAACGGTTGAAATAATACTTTTTGGTTTGTTTTTAGGTTGAGCTACAACACATGTAACAATAGATAATAAAAAAATACTTAAAAAAATAATTTTCTTGTTCATAAGTAGGGGTAAATTGGAAATATTATACAAATGTAATATAATTTTTTTAACATACAAGCATTTAATAACTTTTTTATAGTTTTTTTTTATTTACTTGTTTATTATAAAATTAAATTGTAACAACAAGCTACAATCGTTTTTCATTATTACTAAAACCGTGCCAAAGTTTTTGTGACTTAATTTCTATGCAAATATATAATCAATGTTATATGCGTACATACTAAATTAGACAATTAAATTAAATATAATCTACTAAAATCAAATATAATCGTTTAATAACATAAATAAGTGTTTTTATCAAGTTTTAACATATCGAAAATTTAATTGTTTATATAAATCTTAACTATTACATTTGTTAATGCAATTTTCTGAAATTTTAGGACAAGATTATCTCAAAAATCATTTAACAAAAAGTGCTTCGCTAGGAAGAATTTCACACGCTCAACTATTTGTTGGTCAATCTGGAAGTGGTACTTTGGCGATGGCTTTGGCTTATTCTCAATATGTATTGTGTAATAATCAAAATTACGAAAATTCTGGCGGTTTGGATTCATGTAATATCAAGTTTAAAAACTTTTCTCATCCAGATTTGCACTTTATATACCCAACTGTAAGTACCGAAGATGTTAAAACTAAGCCAAAAAGTTTAGATTTTATTAAGGATTGGCGTGATTTCCTGTCAGAAAACACTTATGGAAGTTTGTTTGATTGGTATAATGTTCTTGGAGTTGCTAATAAACAAGGTGAAATTCGGGTTGATGATGCACAGGAAATTTTGAAATCTTTGGCCTTAAAATCTTATGAAGGTGGCTATAAAATAATGATTGTTTGGATGGCCGATAAAATGAACATTGCTGCATCGAATAAATTATTAAAATTGCTAGAAGAACCACCAGAAAAAACACTTTTTTTATTAATTACCGAAAACGAAGAAGATATTCTGCAAACCATTCGCTCTCGTTGCCAAGTATTGCATTTTCATGCATTGTCAGAAAACACAATTGCCAATGCGCTGGTTTCTAGATACAACATCGAAGACAAAATAGCAATAAAAATTGCGCATCAAGCTCAAGGCGATTTTAATAAAGCGTTACAAATATATAATAATAATTCTGAGGATTCTCCTTTCGAAGAATGGTTTGTTGTTTGGGTTCGTGCAGCTTTTCGAGCCAAGGGCAACGCTGCAGCGATTCAAGACTTGATTTCTTGGAGCGAACAAATTGCGGTTTTGGGTCGCGAAACTCAGAAAAAATTCTTGCAGTTTTGCATAGAAATGTTCCGACAAGCTTTGTTATTGAATTATAAAATGCCTAGTTTGGTCTACATTGAACCAAAAGTCGAGAAATTTAAGCTCGAAAATTTTGCTCCATTTGTTAACGGAAATAATATTAATGATATTTTTAAAGAACTTTCTGATGCAATGTATCATATAGAAAGAAACGGAAATGCAAAAATTATACTTACAGATTTATCCATAAAACTAACTAGATTAATCCATAAAAAATAAGTTATGAACAATGTTGCTTCTATTTTGGTTTTAATTTTTCTAGCTGTAACTTTTATTCAATCGGCTTATGAAAAGATATTTTATTGGAAAGACAATCTTGAATGGCTAAAAGGTCTGTTCGAAAAAACTTTCTTAAAAAATTATATGGTTTTGTGTACAGGAATTTTAGTTATTCTTGAACTTTTAGCGGGAATTTTTAGTTGTGTTGGTATTGCTCAATTATTAATTAATGGTGACAGAATTTTTGGATTCTATGGTGGAGTATTTGCTTGTACTTGCATGATTTTTATGCTTTTCGGACAACGATTAATTCGTGATTATGATGGTGCAAGAAATATTGCAATTTATTTTATTCCAGCAGTGATGGTTGTTTATTGGTTGCAATAAATAAAGATTCAAAATTTAAATTTTGAAGTAGAATATAATATTTAAACAACTTTCGAACTTGCACGAAACATTTTTAATTCGTTCCACGTGAATTGATTGGGATACATTTCCATTAATCCATTTAGCGACTCTTCTTCGTAATCTTTAAAAACGGCTTGCAAATCGTTTATTTTTTGTTCTGATAAAATTTAGTTTAAAGTATTTATTATTCTTAAAAAAACAATACAATAAATTTATAAAAAGTAGGTATTTATATTGTTTTTATTAGTAATCTTAACTATTTATTAAAAA
>JAYWGV010000100.1:0-21465 GCA_043778105.1 Bacteroidota bacterium | reverse complement strand
CGGCACCAACAACATTCAGAATGGAGTAGCTTCCATCTTGATTCTTAACCACTCTACTCACCCAGAAATCAGCAGTTTCTTTGAGCACTTGCCATTCTTTTTTTAACCATGTTTTGTCCTGAGTATAACTATAATAATTCCAAAAGGCTATAGCGACATCAGACGTGATGTGTTGTTCAAAAATTCCTGTGAGTGCCCAAGTAGGCGTTGCTTCTTCTCCCGTATCATCAGATTCCCATGGATACATAGCGCCTTTGTACCCATAAATATAGGCTTTTTGTTTTGCTTTTTGCAATTTGTCTGATCGATAATCCAAACACGATTTTGCCATTTCTGGTTGCAATGCTAGCAATGTTGGATACATCCAAAGTTCAGCATCCCAAAAAATATGACCATTATAACCTTGCGATGATAATCCCATGGGCGCAATGCTCATTCTGGTATCTGCACGAATGAAAGAATATAAATTATACAAGGCAAAACGAACGCGTTGTTGTGCCTCAAGATCGCCTTCTATTTGAATATCGCCCGTATTCCAAAGTTCAGCCCAGGCTTGTTTATGACGATTTAATAATTTATCTATGCCTTCTTGCAAAGCATAAATTGGCTGTCTTTCGGATTCATTTAATGGATCATTAAAGTCTTTTGAAGTACATATTCCGCCAGCAATGGCAAATCTATATTTTTGACCTTTGATTAATTTTTTGGTAAATCCTACTTCGGTACCAATTTGTTTCAGGGTTTCGCCTTTACCATCAAAAACAAATGTGGTTGAAGCAGATACAGTATATCTTCCGTTCAATGTTTTGGCGATTGTTCCAAAAACTGGCATCAAATATTCTAGATCCTTTAAAACTCTAAATTGGCTTTTTGCATCCTTTAACTCTTCAGGAACAGTCATATAATTGTTGACATTTATCTCGATATCTTTGCTTGGCATAATTTCTACAATAGCCATAGCAGAATAAGGCACTGCTCTATTCGCCAAAATAGTATAATTGATATTTGCAAAATCTTTAAATGAAAATGATGTCGTACTAGTTCCTTCTTTCATTGAAACTGTTTGACTCCAATTTGTTATGTTATCACCTTTTATTTCCTGATTATTAATTTTTAAACGTAAATTCAAGAATTCAATACCTCTTACAACTCTGCTTATTCCATTTTCTGGACTTCCATCATAAACTCCGTTTAAAATTATTTCTTTCGTCTTCAGCGGCGTGTCACCAGTAACAATTCCTATTTGTCCATTTGCCATGGCGACACCAAAATAATTTTCTCTGGAATTTGCATATAAATTCCATTCGTCTGATTTTGTTTGTGCAAGAATAAGATTTGTAAAACAAAAAACGAAAAAAATTGTTTTAATATTAAAAGGTATCATTTTCAATTGTTTTTGTGAATATCAAACTTATCTATTTTATTCATCAAAAGGTTGGTTTTAATGATTTACTTGTTTTTATCCGAATCGAAAACGTTTTCGGGAGTTTACAGATTCCTACAATGTATTTTACAATTGACAAATTTTACACAAAATTAATGACAACAGAATTCTTTTATTATTGATTAAAAAATTCACTATCACAATAAAAATGAATATATTAGTAAAATAATTATTTAAAAATATAAATTTTAGGATAGAAAATTTGTACTTCAAAAACAATTTAAATTCGTTTAATGAAAGATATTACTTTAAAAGAAATAGCAAAAAAACTAGGAATTTCTATAACAACAGTTTCAAAAGCTTTAAAAAATTATACGGATGTAAGTCCGAAAACAAAAAAAGCTGTAGTTGAATTGGCAGAAAAGTTAAACTTCACACCAAATAACTATGCTATTTATTTGCGAACCAACGAATCCAAAACTATTGGACTGATTATTCCAGAGGTTGTACATCATTTTTTTTCGAGTGTCATCAATGGCATTATCCATCAGGCGGAGAAAAATGGTTATTTGGTCATTATTCTTCAATCGAACGAATCATTAGAATTAGAAAAAAAACAAGTAAATCTTCTCATTAATAAAAGAGTCGACGGAATTATTATTTCGCTTTCCAACGAGTCGAATAATGATGCCCATTTAAAAGAAATTATACGACGAGAGATTCCATTGGTTCAATTTGATAAAATTTCCAAACTTATAAAAAGTTCAAAAGTTGTCATTAATGATCAAAAAGCTGCCATGGAAGCAGTCCAGCATTTAATTGATAAAGGTTGCAAAAAAATTGCCCATATTCGAGGCCCATTAAATCCTCAAAACTCGATCGACCGATTTTTGGGTTACAAAAAAACGCTAGAAAAAAATAATATTCTTTTTAATAAAAATTTAGTTTATACTTGTAAAGGTGCTGGTTTTGATGAAGGTTATAATTATGCGAAACAAATTTTGGCAGATCATCCTGATATTGATGGTATTTTTACGGTAACCGATTTGGTTGCTATTGGTGCTATAAATTATTTTAATGAAAACAAAATTAAAGTACCAAAACAAATTAAAATAATAGGGTTTAGCAATTGGTTTATGGGTGAAGTTTTAACTCCAAAATTGAGTACGGTGAATCAACCAGGTTATGAAATGGGAGCCCAATCTTTCGATTTATTATTGGAAGAAATGATTTGTAAAAAAGAATCAAAGCCATTCGTACCAAAAATTATAGAGCTAGAAACTGCAGTCATTGAAAGAGAATCCACAAACAACAATTAAAACAAGATATTTGCGGTTTTATCTGTTTTAAATTCATTACCAAAAAAATTATTTGTTTGGTTTAATCAAAAAAGCATTTGGATATTTTTTCTTAAAATCCTGTAGTTTCTTTTCGGCTTCAATACGTGTTTTAAAATTGCCAACCCAAACTTTATAAATGGGCGTGTTAAAAACTATAGTAGCTTCAATATCTTTGTTTTTTCTTCTGAAATCTTGCAAAGCCTCTTTGCTGGTTTCATTATCGCCAGTATATATCTGAATTTTAAATCGATCACTTACGGAAATTGAAGAATACATCTTTCTTTTTTCATTTAAAAGTTGCTCAAACCTTTGGTCTTGCGTTATAGCTGTTTTCCCAGATTGTGCAAAACAATTTGTGCCCAAAAAAACCAGTACAATTAATTTGAGCTCAATGCTTAAAAAACCTAAAATTCTCATAATGAATATATTTTTATACAAAAGTACATTTTAAGTTATTATACAAATCAAATATTATTATTTAGAATAATTATAAATTATAATTTAGATTTAATTTGGTTTTTGAGAACAATACATAAGTCGTATTTTTGTGCAAGTTTTTAATTAGTATTGTTTTTAATGCAAAAATAATGCTGAAATGAAGCTAATATTAGATGATAATCATTTAGGATATGAAAAAAGTGGGAAACCATAAATCGAATTTTAGGATCATAGCGCTGAGTTTAGCGTTCATAATATCCTTTTCATTAAGTTCTTATTCACAAACAGCTGTGGCTCCTCCAGTAGCTGCTACTCCCGCCGCTGCTGTTGCAACAACTGGCGATGCAGTTCTTGGGAAAGCCCTTTTCAATGCAAATTGTGCTGCTTGTCATAAGCTTGATGCAAAAATGACTGGACCAGCATTGCGGGGTGTCTCTCAAAAACACAGTCGTGAATGGCTTCAAAAGTGGATTCCAAATAGCAAAGGACTTATTGCGGCTGGAGATCCCGAAGCACTTAAAATATACAATGAGTACAACAAAGCCGTAATGAATCAATTTCCACAGCTTTCAGTGGCTGATGTTGATAATATTATTGCCTACACCGATACGCCGAAAGAAACGGTTGCGCCACCACCAACCGCAGTAGCTGGCGGTTCTGGTCAACCTTCAGAAGGTGGAATGTCAAACAATCTTGTTTTAGGTTTATTGGGTACTGTTTTGCTAGTTTTAATTGCAATGTTATTCATGGTAAATAACGTTCTGAGTAAAATAGCCAAAAACAATGGTATTGAAATTGTTCAGAAAGAAAAATCGTTACCAATATGGAAAGCATTTGCTAAAAATCAATTTTTGATTTTGGTAACCGTAATTTTATTGTTACTATCCAGCGCCTATGTTGTTTATGGTTATATGTCTCAAATAGGTGTAGACATTGGTTATGCACCAATTCAACCAATACATTATTCACACAAAATTCACGCTGGCGAAAACCAGATTGAATGTAAATATTGTCACTCATCTGCCAGAGTAAGCAAGCATTCCGCAATTCCTTCATTGAATGTTTGTATGAATTGTCATAAAAATATTGCTGAATTTGTTGGTAGCAAAGATTCCACTTATGTAGAATATACAAAAGAATTCTACACTGCCGAAATCCAAAAATTATACGAGGCTGTAGGTTGGGACAAAACCAATCAAAAATACACAGGCAAAACAAAACCAGTGAAATGGGTTAGAATTCATAATCTTCCTGATTTTGTGTATTTCAATCACGCACAACACGTTTCAGTTGCGGGTATTGAATGTCAAACTTGTCATGGACCTGTTGAAACTATGGAAATTATGCGCCAACATTCACCATTAACTATGGGTTGGTGTATCAATTGTCACCGTGAGACCAATGTCAAAATTGAAGGAAACGGTTACTATACAAAAATTCACGAAGAACTTTCTAAAAAATATGGTGTAGACAAATTGACTGCAGCACAAATGGGCGGTTTAGAATGTGGAAAATGCCATTACTAAAATTGATTATTTGGTCATTCGTTTATTTGTTTAATAATAACGAACTGTCAAATTTTAAATTTTATGAATTAACAAATTACCGAATAAACGAATAAAACGAATAACAAAATATGTCATCAAACAAAAAATACTGGAAAAGTGTTGAAGAACTAAACGAAAATAGTTCTATTGTTGAGGCACTTAGAAATAACGAATTTGTAGAAGCAATTCCAACAGATGAGTTTTTAGGAGACAAAGATTCTTTATCTTCTTCATCGACGACACGTCGTGATTTCTTAAAGTACGTCGGTTTTAGCACTGCTGCAGCTTCATTGGTTGCCTGCGAAGGTGCTGTTCACAAATCAATACCTTATGTAAATCAACCCGAAGAAATTATTCCTGGTGTTGCCGATTATTATGCAACTTCTGTTTTTGATGGGTACGATTTTGCTAATTTATTAGTTAAAAATCGCGAGGGTCGTCCAGTTAAAATTGACAACAATACTACCGAAGGCGCAAAATTCTCCGCAAACGCAAGAATTCACGCTTCTATATTATCATTATACGATAGTATGAGAATCAAAAATCCAAAAATTGCACAGAAATCTGCAACTTGGTCAGAAGTTGATTCTAAAATAAAATCAAGTTTAATTGCTGCAAAAACAGCAGAAAAACAAGTTGTACTTTTAACAAATACACTTGCTAGCCCATCTACCGAAAAATTAATTTCTGAATTCATAGCTTTAAATCCAACTGCCAAACACGTTATTTACGATGCAGTTTCATCTTCTGCCGCACTTGACGCATTTGAAATGAAATATGGAGAAAGAGCGTTAGTTGATTATGATTTTTCTAAAGCCAATATAATTGTTTCACTTGATGCAGATTTTCTAGGAGATTGGCAAGGTGGTGGTTTTGATAAAGGTTATGCACAGGGCAGAATTCCAAAAAATAAGTTCATGTCTAAGCATTTCCAGATGGAAGCTAACATGACCCTATCTGGCGCAGCCGCAGACAAAAGAATCCCAATGTCAACTGCGGTTCAAAAACAAATTTTAGTTCATTTTTATAATGTAATAGTTGGCGGATCTTCATCAGTTACTTTAGACGAAAAATTAAAAACCGAAGTTACTAAAATTGCACAACAATTAAAATTAGCTGGTTCCAAAGGTCTTTTGGTTTCTGGAATTGATGATAAAAATGCTCAATTATTGGTTCTTGCAATTAATGCTCAATTATCAAGTGAAGCTTTCAATTTGTCAGGAACACGTCAAATTCGTAAAGGTTCAAACGAAAAAATGAATCAATTAGTTAATGATATGAAAGCAGGAAGCGTTCATACATTAATTATGTCTGGCGTAAATCCAGTTTATTCACTACCAAACTCAAAAGATTTTGTTGATGGATTAAAGAAAGTCACTCTTTCTGCATCTTTGTCATTAAAAGAAGATGAAACTGCTTCGATTACAACAATCGCAGCTCCAGTGCCTCATTATCTTGAATCTTGGAATGACCTTGCGTTAACAAAAGGTTCTTATGCCTTAACTCAACCAACAATTCGTCCGTTGTTCAATACCAAACAATTGCAAGATTGTCTATTGACTTGGAATGGAAGTTCAGTTTCATATTATGATTATTTAAAAGCCAATTCTGCTGGTTACACTAATGGTTTATCATGGAATAAAGTTTTGCACGATGGTTTAATTATTCCAATAACATCAAGTTTGACAAGTATTGGAGGAGATGCTTCTGCTGCTGCAAATGCGGTTTCGCAGTCAAAAAAATTAGCTGATTTCGAATTAAATTTATATACCAAAACTGGTTTAGGTGATGGTCAACAAGCCAATAATCCTTGGTTGCAAGAATTGCCAGATCCAATTACAAGGGTTTCTTGGGATAATTATGTAACTGTTGCCGAAGCTGATGCAAAATCATTAGATTTAACTAATGAAATTGTTGCAAATGGCGGACTTAACGGTAGTTATGTAAACCTAGATGTCAATGGAATTAAATTAGATAATGTTCCAGTAATAATTCAGCCTGGTCAAGCCGTTGGAACCATCGGATTAGCATTAGGTTACGGTAAAAAGGCAGCTTTAAAAGAAGAAATGCAAGTAGGTTTGAATGCCTATTCATTATATAAAAATTTCAATAATGTTCAGTCTGTGAAAATGACTAAAGCCGATGGAGACCATGAGTTTGCTTGTGTTCAATCGCAAAAAACATTAATGGGTAGAAACGATATTGTTAAAGAAACAACTTTAAAAATATTTGCTACTAAAGAAGCCAAAGAATGGAATGAACAACCAATGGTTTCTCTTGATCATAAAGAAGTTTTAGCAACATCAGTAGATTTATGGGAATCATTTGACCGTTCAATTGGTCATCATTTTAATTTATCTATCGATTTGAATGCTTGTACAGGTTGTGGCGCTTGCGTAATTGCTTGCCATGCTGAAAATAACGTTCCAGTCGTTGGTAAAGCAGAAGTTCGAAGAAGCCGTGATATGCACTGGTTGCGTATTGATAGATATTATTCATCAGCAGAAACATTTCACGAAGATGATGAAAGAAAAGACAATTTTGACGGTTTAACAGGCGATAAGGGTTCTTTAAGTGGTTTTGGCGAAATGGAATCTCCAGGAATTAATCCTCAGGTTGTTTTTCAACCTGTTATGTGTCAACATTGTAACCACGCTCCTTGCGAAACAGTTTGCCCTGTTGCAGCAACATCTCACGGTCGTCAAGGTCAAAACCAAATGGCTTATAACCGTTGTGTTGGTACTAGATATTGTGCTAATAACTGTCCATATAAAGTGCGTCGTTTTAACTGGTTTTTATATAATAAAAATTCAGAATTCGATTATCACATGAATGATGATATGGGTCGAATGGTATTAAATCCAGATGTTAACGTTCGTTCTCGTGGAGTTATGGAAAAATGTTCTATGTGTATTCAAATGACACAAGCTACTATTTTGACAGCAAAACGTGAAGGTAGAGTTGCCAAAGTAAATGAATTTGCAACAGCATGTTCAAACGCTTGTTCTACTGGAGCATTAGTTTTTGGAGACATCAACGAAAAAGAAAATAAAATCACATCATTAGTCAACGATGATAGAATGTACCATTTGCTGGAAAGCGTAGGAACAAAACCAAATGTGATTTATCACGTTAAAGTTAGGAATACATAGAGTTTGTATATTGTAAAATGTATTTCTGTAAATTGTAATACATCTTTAAAATAATAATAAAATTAATAAATTGAGAGCATAGAATTTAGCTAAGATTAATATAAATCCGAAATCTAAAATCTATAATCATAAATCTAAAATCATAATATGTCGTCCCATTACGAAGCACCCATTAGAAAACCATTAGTTATTGGTGATAAATCTTATCATGATATAACTGTAGATGTTGCTTTTCCTGTCGAAGGTAGAGCCAATAGACATTGGTGGATTGTATTTTCAATCGCACTTACAGCTTTCCTTTGGGGATTAAGTTGTATTATTTACACCATTTCAACTGGAATTGGAACTTGGGGATTAAATAAAACAGTTGGCTGGGCTTGGGACATCACTAACTTTGTTTGGTGGGTTGGTATAGGTCACGCTGGAACATTAATCTCGGCTGTATTGTTGCTCTTCCGTCAAAAATGGAGAATGGCAATTAACCGTTCAGCCGAAGCGATGACAATATTCTCGGTTATTCAAGCAGGCTTATTTCCAATTATACACATGGGACGCCCTTGGTTGGCATACTGGGTTTTACCTATACCAAATCAATTTGGGTCACTTTGGACCAACTTTAATTCTCCATTACTTTGGGATGTTTTTGCAATATCTACTTATCTTTCGGTTTCACTTGTATTTTGGTGGACAGGTTTGCTTCCAGATTTCGCAATGATTCGAGATAGAGCAGTAACACCGTTCAATAAACATATTTATTCAATTTTAAGTTTCGGTTGGTCGGGTCGCGCCAAAGATTGGCAACGTTTTGAAGAAGTCTCTTTGGTTCTAGCTGGTTTAGCAACACCACTGGTATTATCAGTTCACACAATTGTATCTTTTGACTTTGCTACGTCAGTAATTCCTGGTTGGCATACTACAATTTTTCCACCATATTTCGTGGCAGGAGCTGTTTTCTCTGGATTTGCAATGGTAAATACTTTACTTATCATAATGAGAAAAGTTTCTAAATTAGAGGCTTACATTACAATTCAACACATCGAATTAATGAATATTGTAATCATGATTACAGGTTCTATTGTTGGTGTTGCATATATTACTGAACTTTTTGTTGCTTGGTATTCTGGAGTAGAATATGAACAATATGCTTTTTTAAATCGTGCGACTGGACCATATTGGTGGGCCTATTGGTCAATGATGACTTGCAACGTTTTTTCTCCGCAGTTCATGTGGTTTAAGAAATTGAGAACCAGCATCATGTTTTCTTTTATAATATCGATTGTTGTAAATATAGGAATGTGGTTCGAACGTTTTGTAATTATCGTAACATCTTTACACAGAGATTATTTGCCATCATCGTGGACAATGTTCTCGCCAACATTTGTTGATATTGGAATTTTTATTGGAACAATAGGTTTTTTCTTTGTATTATTTTTACTTTATTCTCGTTCTTTCCCAGTTATTGCACAAGCAGAAGTAAAAACTATATTGAAATCTTCAGGAGAATATTATAAAAAACGCAGAGAAGCAAATACAGATACACATCATGAGTAATAAAGTTATATATGCAATTTATAATGATGATGATGTTTTGATGGATGCTGTAAAGCAAACTCGAGCAGCGCATCATCATATAGAAGAAGTTTTTTGCCCTTTTCCTGTTCACGGATTAGACAAAGCAATGGGTATTGCACCGACAAGACTAGCAATTTGTGCATTCATTTATGGAGTTTGCGGTTTATCATTCGCAACCTGGATGATGGATTACATTATGATTATAGATTGGCCACAAGACATTGGTGGAAAACCAAGTATGAGTTACATTCAAAACATGCCTGCATTCGTGCCAATTATGTTCGAAATGACAGTATTTTTTGCAGCCCACTTAATGGTTATTACTTTTTATATGAGAAGCAGATTATGGCCATTTAAAAAAGCCGAAAACCCAGACGTTAGAACTACCGATGATCATTTTCTGATGGAAGTTGCTGTTAATGGTGACGAAAATGAAATGATTAAATTTTTTCAAAACACTGGAGCAGTTGAAGTTAAACTAATAGATAAGCACGAATAAATATGAAAAGCTTATATAAAATAGCATTATTGGTCGTTATAACTGTTTCAGTTATTTCATGCCGTGATAAATCTAAACCTAACTACGAATACATGCCAAACATGTATGAAGCAGTTAGTTACGAAACTTATCAAGAAGCAAAAGTTTTTAAAGGCGGAGTAGAAGGTCAGCTTCCTGCAAAAAACACTTTAAAAAGAGGTTTCGAAATTTATGATTATGAAAATAATACTGCTGGATATGATGCAGCAAAATTAAATTCTAAATCACCATTAGATTCTGTTTCAATCAATAAAGAAGCTGAGCATACTAAAGAAATGTTTGAAATTTATTGTGGAATTTGTCACGGAAACAAAGGCGATGGTAAAGGTTGGTTGGTCAATCAAGGTAAAATTCTTGGTGTGCCTCATTATAAGGACAGAGAAATTACTACTGGAAGTGTTTATCATGTATTAAAATATGGAATTAACACAATGGGGAATTACCAAAACCAAATGAATCAGCATGATCGTTGGTTGGTTTCTGAATATGTAATGAAATTAAGAGCTGAATCTTTAAAATAAATCGTAGAATAAACTGATCTATATAGATATGTACACATTATCAAATAAAATAAAAACACTTTCTATTATTCTGATGCTCGCAGGAGCACTTGGTATTGGATATGGTTTTTTATCTGTTCCCAAAGATATTGAAGCGGTAGAAGCACTTTTAAAAGCAGATGAGCACGGTCACGGAAATGCACATGATGGCTTAGCGCACGAAGAAGGTGGTAAAAGGTTGTCAGCCGCCGAAATCAAAGCAGAACACGAAGAGCATGTTGAACATGTTTTTCATCAAATGCAAAACAAACCTTATGCAGCTTTTTATGTAGCTTGTATCTTTATAATGTTAATTTCTCTTGGCGTTTTGGCATTTTACGCTATCCAACAAGTGGCACAAGCAGGTTGGTCGCCAGTTTTGTTTAGAGTTATGCAAGGAATTACTGCCTATTTGCCAGTTGGTTCAATAATATTATTCATTTTCCTAGTATTAACTGGTTTACATGCATTACCAGGAAATCACATTTTTTTATGGTTAAATGAAGGCATTACAGATATAAATTCTGAAAATTATGACGCAATTATTGCTGGGAAATCTGGATATTTAAATTTTCCTTTTTGGATTATTAGAGCAGCCGTGTTTTTATTAGGTTGGAATTTGTACAGATATTTTTCAAGAAAAAATTGTTTAGCACAAGATGAATCGAATGACAACAGTTTTTATAAAAAGAATTTTAATATATCAGCAATGTTTTTGGTTTTCTTTATAGTGACCGAATCTATAATGTCATGGGATTGGATTATGTCTGTTGACCCACATTGGTTTAGTACTTTATTTGGTTGGTATGTTTTCGCAAGTTTCTTTGTTTCAGGCATTACAACTATTTGTATGGTTACTCTTTACCTAAAAGAGAATGGTCATTTGCCACACGTTAACACAAGTCATATTCATGATTTAGCTAAATTTATGTTTGGAATTAGTGTCTTTTGGACTTATTTATGGTTTTCTCAATTTATGTTGATTTGGTATTCAAATATTCCTGAAGAAGTTACTTATTTCGTAACAAGAATAAACGATTTTAATCTACCGTTTTTTGGAGCAGTTGTTATGAATTTTGTGTTTCCAATTTTGATACTTATAAATACCGATTTCAAACGATTAACCTGGATTTTAGTTATGGCTGGAACCGTTATTTTGTTAGGTCATTATGTTGATTTTTTCAATATGATTATGCCATCAACTGTTGGAACCCAATGGCATATTGGAGCATCAGAAATTGGTTCATTGTCTTTTTTCGTCGGATTGTTCTTATTAGTTGTATTTACTGCTTTAACTAAAGTTCCATTGTTGCCTAAACGAAATCCTTTCATCGAAGAAAGTAAACATTTTCATTATTAATATTTTAAACAAATAAACAGATGACAAGTTTGTTGATAATTATAGTTTTAGCATTATTAGCCATTGCAATTTGGCAGTTAACTAAAATATTTGATCTAACCCAAGCAGGTAAAAAGCAAGTTGCCCAAGATGATTCGCAAGTTGCAAACGACAAAGACAATAACGTCCAAGGTTATATTATGTTTGGCTTTTTAGCTTTCATTTATATTTTTACAATTTACGGATTATTAAAATGGGGACCATTAACATTAGGCACACCGGCTTCTGAACATGGTTCGGTAATCGATAATCTATTTAATGTTTCTTTGCTACTTATATTTTTTGTACAAACTGTTACACAATTTTTGTTGTATTACTTTTCATTCAAATATAGAGGTAGAAAAGATCAGAAAGCTTTGTACTTTGCCGACAGCAACAAACTAGAAATTGTTTGGAGTACAATTCCAGCAGTTGTTCTTGCAGCGTTAATCGGTTATGGTTTATTTGCTTGGACAGACATTATGTTTGTCGATGAAAAGACCGAAGATGTAATGGTAATTGAACTTTATGGTCAACAATTCAACTGGAAAGCAAGGCTGTCGGGTACTGATAATGTTCTTGGTAAAGCTAATGTTCGTTATATCGAAGGAATTAATTCAACTGGAACAGATCCATCTGACAAATATTCCCAAGATGATATTGTTGTCACAGAATTACATATTCCGAAAGGAAAGAAAATCCTTTTTAAAATGCGTTCACAAGATGTACTGCATTCAGCATATATGCCACATTTTAGAGCGCAAATGAATTGTGTTCCTGGAATGGTTACACAGTTTGCCTACAAGCCTATTTACACTACTGATGAAATGCGTGAAGATGAAAAAATTGCTGCCAAAGTAATGAACATCAATAAAATTCGTGACGAGAAAAGTAAATTACTTGTTGCTGATGGAAAAACTGCACTTGATCCTTATATTTTCGATTATTTGTTATTGTGTAATAAAGTTTGTGGTGCATCTCATTATAACATGCAAATGAAAATCGTTGTCGATACACCATCAGATTTTAAAACGTGGGTCAAAGCCCAAAAAACATTTGGTAAAGAAATCGCTGCTGAAAAATCCGAAAAAGATTCTACTGCTGTTGCAAAATCTTTAACGGTTGTTGAACAAAAAATTGCATTAAAATAATTTATTTTTGTACTATATATAAATAAAACATTATGTCAGATAATAGTCACGCTCACACAGACGACCACGCAGTTGACCACGGGCACGAGCACCACCACAAAGACACATTTATAACTAAATATATTTTTAGTATTGACCATAAAATGATTGCCAAACAATATTTATTGACTGGTTTAATTATGGGTATTATTGGTATATTGTTGTCTATGCTTTTTAGATTGCAATTGGCATATCCTGAGCAACCATTTAAAATTTTCAGTTTTTTATTAGGAGATAAATTTGCACCTGATGGTGTAATGCGAAATGATATTTATCTCGCACTTGTTACCATTCATGGAACAATAATGGTTTTCTTCGTATTAACAGCGGGTCTTAGTGGCACTTTTAGTAACTTATTAATTCCGCTTCAAATTGGTGCACGAGACATGGCATCTGGTTTTTTAAATATGATTTCTTACTGGTTGTTCTTTTTATCATCTGTAATAATGATTTCATCATTGTTTGTTGAATCTGGACCAGCATCTGCCGGTTGGACAATTTATCCACCACTTTCCGCATTGCCTCAAGCAATTCCTGGTTCTGGAATGGGAATGACACTTTGGTTGGTTTCTATGGCAATATTTATCGCAGCTTCATTAATGGGTTCATTGAATTATGTGGTAACAGTAATTAATTTACGTACCAAAGGAATGTCAATGACAAGATTACCATTAACAATTTGGGCGTTTTTCGTAACTGCAATTATCGGAGTTATATCATTCCCAGTTTTATTTTCGGCAGCTTTATTATTGATTTTTGATAGAAGTTTTGGAACTTCATTTTTCTTATCAGACATTTATATTGCTGGAGAAGTTTTACATTATCAAGGTGGTTCGCCAGTTTTATTTGAGCATTTGTTTTGGTTTTTAGGTCACCCAGAAGTTTATATTGTATTGTTACCAGCATTAGGAATTACTTCCGAAATTATTGCCACTAATGCTCGTAAACCAATTTTTGGATATCGCGCAATGATTGCATCAATACTAGCTATTGCTTTTTTAAGTACTATTGTTTGGGGCCATCACATGTTCTTGTCAGGAATGAATCCTTTTTTAGGATCGGTATTTACATTTACAACTTTATTAATTGCTATTCCATCAGCAGTAAAGGCATTTAATTATATAACAACTTTGTGGAAAGGTAATTTGCAACTAAATCCCGCAATGTTGTTTTCTATCGGATTGGTTTCTACATTTATAACAGGTGGTTTGACAGGAATTATTCTTGGAGATTCAACTCTAGATATTAATGTTCACGATACCTATTTCGTTATTGCTCACTTTCACTTAGTTATGGGAATTTCTGCACTTTATGGTTTGTTTGCTGGTGTTTATCATTGGTATCCAAAATTATATGGCAGAATGATGAACAAGAACCTTGGTTATATTCACTTTTGGGTAACAGCAGTTTGTGCTTATGGTGTATTTTTCCCAATGCACTTTATTGGAATGGCGGGTTTACCAAGAAGATATTATACCAATACCAATTTTCCATTATTCGACGATTTACAAAACGTAAATGTTATTATTACTGCTTTCGCAATATTTGGTGGGGTTTTTCAATTAGTATTTATATACAACTTTTTCCATAGTATGTTTTATGGCAAAAGAGCCGAGATGAATCCTTGGAGATCAAACACTTTAGAATGGACTGCACCAGTAGAACACATTCATGGAAACTGGCCAGGCGAAATTCCTGAAGTGCACAGGTGGCCTTATGATTACAGTAAACCTGGTCATGCTGAAGATTTTGTTCCACAAAACGTCCCAATGATGGCTGGCGAAGAAGAATTACATCATTAATAATTGTTTAAATTCATAAAACAAATCTGATAAGTAATTGCTTATCAGATTTTGTTGTTTTATAATAAATTCTATCTAAATTTGTATTTGTTTAATATTTATTTTACAGCATTTTGTAGTCGAAATTTTTATAAAATATCATTTCAAAACTATTTTAACAATTTTAAACCGCAACTGAAATCGAATACTGCGACTGAAAACTGAAAACGGATCACTAAAACATGAATGAAAACCTAAATCCAACCAACGAAAACTTCAATCCCGAAGAACTTGATCTCGAAAAGAAATTGCGTCCACTTTCGTTTGATGATTTTACTGGACAAGAACAGGTTTTAGATAATCTGAAAGTATTTGTTGAAGCAGCCAATCAACGCGGCGAAGCATTAGACCATACACTATTTCATGGTCCACCAGGATTAGGAAAAACAACTTTAGCTAATATTCTTGCGAATGAACTCGGAGTAGGAATCAAAATCACTTCTGGGCCAGTTTTGGATAAACCAGGTGATTTAGCGGGATTACTAACTGGTTTGGATGAACGAGATGTTTTGTTTATTGATGAAATCCATCGATTAAGTCCAATTGTTGAAGAGTATTTATATTCTGCAATGGAAGATTTCAAGATTGATATAATGATTGAATCGGGTCCAAATGCCAGATCAGTTCAAATTAATTTGAGTCCATTTACTTTAGTCGGAGCAACCACACGGTCAGGGTTATTGACAGCTCCAATGCGAGCCAGATTCGGAATACAAAGCCGTTTGCAATATTATGACACTGAATTGTTAACCACAATTGTACAACGCAGTTCAATGATTTTGAAAATGCCAATTACAATGGAAGCAGCAATAGAAATTGCAGGTAGGAGCAGAGGCACACCTAGAATAGCCAACGCACTTTTGCGTCGTGTTCGTGATTTTGCCCAAATAAAAGGAAATGGAAATATTGACATTGAAATTGCCCAATATTCACTAAAAGCATTACACGTTGATGCATTTGGACTTGATGAAATGGATAATAAAATCTTAAACACAATTATCGATAAATTTAAAGGTGGACCAGTCGGATTGTCAACATTGGCAACAGCCGTTTCTGAAAGCAGCGAAACTATCGAAGAAGTTTATGAACCTTTTTTAATTCAACAAGGTTTTCTTATGAGAACGCCACGTGGTCGAGAAGTTACTGAGAAAGCCTATAAACATTTAGGTAAAATTAAAACTAATATTCAGACGGGGCTTTTTTAGTTCTTTTATGAATAGATTTTATCAGTGTTTGGCATTATATTATCCTAACAGGTTTTCAAAACCTGTTAGGTATTTTTTTAAATCGATTTTTCGATTTTATCTTTGTGGTTTATTGAAATTTATTTGAAATCATTAAAAATGCCTTCTCAAACTCAAAACACTAATTTCATAAAGCAAGAAGCCAAACGATTGGGTTTTATGTCTTGTGGCATTAGCAAAGCTGAATTTCTACAACATGAAGCACCGAGATTAGACAATTGGTTGAAAACCAACCAACACGGACAAATGAAATACATGGAAAATAATTTTGACAAACGATTAGATCCAACCAAATTAGTTGAAGATTCCAAATCGGTTGTTTCATTATTATTGAATTATTATCCTGATAAGCAACAAGTTGATGATTCATTTAAAATCTCTAAATATGCTTATGGGCAAGATTATCACTATGTTATAAAAAACAAACTTAAAGAATTATTAGCATCAATTCAAGACAATATTGGACAAGTATCAGGTCGAGCATTTGTAGATTCAGCGCCAGTGTTAGACAAAGCTTGGGCAGCTAAATCAGGTTTGGGTTGGATTGGCAAAAACTCAAATTTAATCACTAAACAAATCGGTTCTTTTTATTTTATTGCCGAGTTAATTATCGATTTAGAACTCGATTATGACAATCCAACAACCGACCATTGCGGAAGTTGTACCGCTTGCATTGACGCTTGTCCAACCCAAGCAATCGAAACTCCATATATTGTAAATGGCAGCAAATGCATTTCTTATTTCACGATCGAATTAAAAGAAAATATTCCACATGAAATGAAAGGCAAATTCGACGATTGGGCATTTGGTTGCGACATTTGTCAAGATGTTTGTCCTTGGAATAAATTCTCTAAACCACATCAAGAACCATTATTTGCTGCCAAACAAGAAATACTTGAAATGTCAAAAAAAGATTGGATAGAAATTTCTGAAGAAGTTTTTAAATCTGTTTTTAAAGATTCGCCATTAATGCGAACTAAATTTGATGGGTTAATAAGGAATATTGATTTTTTAAATAAAACTATTATTAAATGAATTATTTATATATCATTACTTTTGTTTTAACAAAATTTTAATAATTTTATATATCATATTTAATATTAATTTTAAAATTTTTTAAGTGTAAAGATATCATTAATTCTATTGTAGATATTTACGTATAATCCTATTGTTTACAATAGTTAAAGTAATGTTAGAAATATTTTTTTAATTAATTATTTTTCAAAATTATTTAAAGTCTATTAATTAGGTTTTCTTAAACATTTAATGTTAAAACACATAAAATTATGACACTTAGTCGATAAAATAGGTAATGTGTCGATATTTTTGAAAAAATACTTCTTAGTGTTTGATTACTATAAATATTATTACAATATTTGTAAGATGATGTATTATTACTATGAGTTTATTTTTAAATATTTACATTAATAACACATGATAGATTTTTATTTTTTAATATCTAAAAATTACTATTTGTGTAAATGTTTTTTTTAATCGTAGTTGATATATTTACTTTGCAAGTAGTAAAAAATCTTTTGCAAGAAATAGCAATATTAAAATAATAATTTATTACCAATAAATACATTTTATAATGTAAATCTATATTTGATAATTTTAAAAAACATCAAAAATCTTTTTTATTTGTAAAATTTACAAGTCAATTTTAATATAAAATCACATATTTAATGCTAATCATCGGTATTATTAAACATTTTATCGATATTTTAATTTAATTATTATTACATTTGTAAACAATATTACCAAATTTTAAGCAGATATTTTCCCAAATATAAAAACCTACATTAATGAAAAACAATTACATTTCTCAAACTACCAGAGTTTTATTTTTTTTAGTATTTATTTTATTTTTAAATAGTGCTAAATCTCAGAATTTTCAAAATGTTGCTGTTACTGCTGTATCAACGGGCAGTGGTACTGCAAATGCTTTATTTGTAGCTACTTCTCCAACTATACCTTCACTTAAATTTATTAGAGCGCAGAGGATTAATGTGATAGGAAATAGTGGAACGTTTATATTAAGTGGCGACAATATTAGATATATCAATTCCGGTACGTTAACAGGTATTCCGGCCAATAAATCAAGAATACGTTTTACATTTTTACAAGCAGATGGTATAACCCTCATAGCTGTAAACGACTTTAGGTTTGTTATTGATGATTTAGATGGACCTAATAATGAAGCGTTAGCAACAGATTGTGGAACAATGGTGCGCTTTGCAGGTGTTGCTGAGCCAACTGATATATCAGTAGATCAAACTCCACCCGATCTTAATGCAGTAAGTGCGGTTGATTTTGTTGCTGGGGGTATTAGGAGTAGAGTAATGTACGAATTTAATGATGTGTCGATTATTGAATTTGACAGTTTTGCAAATGGTTCATTTAGTAAAACTTTCGACATGAATCAAAATAATTTTGCAATCGCAAATCCACGATATTTTGTTTGTTTGCAAGATACTGATGGTGATGGGAAAAACGATGCTGTTGATTTAGATGATGACAACGACGGTATTTTAGATTCTGTAGAAACAGGGGGCAACAACCCAAATGGTGATCAAGATGGCGATGGTTTACCTAATTATTTAGACACTGTTAATAATTCAGGTGCTACAACATTTTATGTAGCTAGAGCAGATGGTTCAACAACCAATTACACCGATGCTGATGCAGATGGCGTACCCGATGTATATGAGTCAAGCTCAGATTCTGACTCTTTACCAAATCATTTAGATTTAGATTCAGATAATGATGGTTGTTCAGATTCAAATGAATATTATAATAACAACACATCTGCTGCAATTGGTCAGCAATTTGGTCAAACAGGTGGTGCAGTAGCTCCAACAAATGCAAATGGTACAGTAATAGCGGCTTCCTACGCAGGAACATATATTAATGCAATTACCGTGGGTAATGTAGTAACAACCCAACCTGCCAATCAGGTAACTGTTTTTGGTGGAAATACAGTTTTTTCGGTAACAATACCTGTTTCAGGCACTGTTATTTACCAATGGCAAGAAAGCACAAACGGCGGTGTAACCTTTATAAATATTCCCAACACGGGTATTTATTCGGGTGCAACAACCGCTTCATTAACTCTTACAGGAGTCACATCAACTCAAAATGGTTATGATTACAGAGTAGTAATAACAAAAAGCGATTACGTTTGCGGAAGCATTTTTTCAACATCGGCAGATTTAATTGTTACGCCTCAATCTAATGTGGGAGTTGTTAAATCAGTAAATAATGCAAATCCAAACTTTGGAAATAATGTAATCTTTAGCATAGTTGCAAAGAATGACGGTCCAAGCAGTGCAACAAATGTTGCGGTCAACGATCTATTGCCAACAGGTTACACCTATGTAAATTCTACGCCTTCCGTAGGGACTTATACCGTTGCGACAGGCGTTTGGAATATTGGCACATTAGTAAATGGCGAAAGTCAAATTCTATCAATTACTGCTACGGTAAATGCTACTGGAAATTTTGCAAATACAGCTACAATATCTGCAACCGAAGCCGATCCAACACCAGTCAACAATAGTAGTACAAGTACACCAACGCCAACAGCATCGTCAAATTTGGGTGTTACAAAATCTGTTGATAACCCAACACCTGCTGCGGGTAGCAATGTGGTATTTACAATTGTAGCCAACAATCAAGGTCCGAGTACTGCAACAGGTGTAAATGTAAACGATTTATTACAAACGGGCTATACATTTGTAAGTTCTACAGTAACTGCAGGAACCTACGATAATGTAACAGGTGTTTGGGCAATAGGCAACTTAGCCGATGGCACAATTCAAACTTTGACAGTTACAGCTACAGTAAAAGCTACTGGAAATTATGCAAATACCGCTACAATATCCGGAGCACAACCAGATGCAACACCTGGAAATAATAGTAGCACAAGTACACCCGTACTAACTCCAGCTAATGTCGGCGATAATGATAATGACGGTATTCCAGACATCACAGATATTGATGATGATAATGATGGAATACCAGATTCTGTTGAATGTGGATTTACAACATGTCCTCAACCTTTCATTAACGGAAGTTTTGAATTGCCAACAAATCCGGTAACGCCTCCAAATTATTATTTGCCTGCTGCATCTTTAGTTCCAGGTTGGGACACAGATGATTCGTTGGGTCAAATAGAATTATGGACAAACGGATTTTTAGGTGTGCCTTCATTTGATGGAAATCAAATTGCTGAATTGAATGCAAATTCAGCAGGAACTCTATCTCAAAGTTTATGTATCAAAGCGGGTACAATTGTGAATTGGTCAGTAAGACATCATGGTCGTGTTGGTGTTGATGTTGCTGTAGTTAAAATCGGAAATGATTTAGCGAGTGCTTCAGTTCAAGCAACAATGACCGATGGGGCATCTCCAGCTCCTTGGGGTTTATACTCAGGATCATACACAGCGCCAACAGGTTCAACATCAACTCTTTTTGCTTTTCAAGCAATTTCATCAAATGGTGGTATTGGAAACAATGCAGAAGGAAATTTAATTGATGATATAAAAATTACGTTCTCTTCTCCTGCTGGTTGTTTAGATACTGATGGAGATGGAATCGTAAATGCTTTTGATATAGATTCTGACAATGATGGATTATTTGACCTGACAGAATCTGGAAGCAATCCAAACCTAGATTTAGACAATAATGGTATCATTGACGGTACAGTTCAACCAAATGGTTTACCAACTGCTTTGGGTGGAACACCAATAACGCCAGTAAATACTGATAGTGACGGTATCGCTGACTACTTGGATTTAGATTCTGATAATGATGGTATATACGATTTAACAGAAAGCGGAAATGGCTCAGCAATCGCTTCGGATACAAATAATGACGGAACAATTAGTAATACCGAAAGTCCATCTGGAACAAATGGAGTTCCACTATCAGCAGAAATAACAGAAGGCGCTCCAATTGCGCAACCAACAGATACAGATGGAGATAATATTCCAAATAATCTTGAGTTAGATTCAGATAACGATGGTTGTTCAGATTCAAATGAGTATTATAACAATAATACATCAGCTGCGACAGGACAACAATTTGGACAAACTGGTGGTGCAGTTGCACCTTCAAATCCGAATGGTGCAGTGACATCGGCAACTTACATTGGAAATTATACAAATGTTATAACAAATTCAATTTCAATTGCATGTTTACTTCCAATAGCAACAAATGACCCAGTTACCTACACACCAGGCACATCAGCAACAATAAATGTACTAGCCAATGACACGACAGGCGATACCGTTGTACCAAC
>JAYWGV010000099.1:0-21740 GCA_043778105.1 Bacteroidota bacterium | reverse complement strand
ACTCTATTTATACGAACCGTTTTTCGTATTTCGAATATATTAATTTAATAATCAACATATTAAAACAAAATCTATTTCTTAAAACGTATTGCGCTTTTTCGAATAGATTTAAACGATTTCTATTGAAATTCAAAAATAGTATTTTTTTCTTAAAACATATCATCTAATGGACTTTTTATTTTTTTTAGTGATTTATCCGAAATGTGTGTGTACAACAAAGTCGTTTTTATGTCCTTGTGTCCTAATAAATCTTGAATCAGTCGAACATCGGTACCTTTCTCCAGTAAGTGAGTAGCGAAACTGTGTCGCAAACTGTGAATACCGACTTTTTTATTTATACCAGCTTTATTCAACGAAGTCTGAAAAACTTGTTGTACACTTCTTGAACTGTATTGACCTCCATATTGCCCTTCAAATAAATAGTTTTTTGGTTGATATTCAACATAATACCTACGTAATTGTTCTAAAATCGTTTCTGGCAAATTGGCATATCTATCTTTCTTCCCTTTGGCTCTTTCAATAAAAACTTGCATTGAGCGACTGTCAATATCCGAAACTTTTAAATTTATAATTTCCGAAACTCGCAAACCCATGCCATAACTTAACTTCAACATTGTGTTGTGTTTTAGGTTTTCGGTTACTTCGAATAATTTTCTTATATCAATACTATGAATTACTTTTGGAAGAATAGACTGCTTTTTTTGTCTTGGAATTTCAATAAAAAATGACTTTTTATGCAGCACTTCTTGGTAATAAAACTTCAATGAGTTTAACCTACTGTGCATGCTGTTTTCTGAAAGTTTCAAGCTATTTATACAATATAAAACATATCTACGAATTAAATTTTCATCGCAATTGGCAACTGATTTTTCTTTCAGAATGTATAAAAATTGTGCAAATTCATTGCCATAAGTACGCAAAGTGTTCGGACTATAACCCTTTAATTGTAATGTTTCGATATATCTATTAAACTCTAAAATATTTACAGCACCAATTTTCGACATCGATATTTTGCCAAAAGTCTTTAATTCTAACCCGAAACGTTTTCTATATTCCACAACATCAGGCACATACCAACACTTGTTGGTCGCACTCCAACGGCAACCCACCAACTGTTTAATTTCCGAAACAACAGCAGCGTCATAGCTAAATCGAATAAAAATTACCGATTTTTCACGATGTAAACCTAATTTATATTCTACTAAAACTCCCATATTTTACATTTTTTTTGAAGCTATTTCCTGCTGTCATTCCAATCTTTTTAAGAAAACTTTTCTCACCTCGACTTCGCTCAATGTGAAAAGTTTTCTCAAAAAGGATTTTCCCTTTCATCAGGGCTAGGGTTTAAAATTTCTTGACAATTTTATCTTAGTCTAAGCAATTGCAATTTCTCACAGCTTCGCAATCGTCAATTACAACGAATTTATATTTTATTATAAATCAGAGTTTTACAATTTTCTAACTTCCGATATTTTAATGCTAATACTTGCAAATAATCCTAGTGCTTCTATATAAATACTAATTTTATTTCCTTTCTGCGATTCTTTCAAAATGCCTTGCATACCAATTAAAACGCCTTCAATTACTTCTACTTTATCACCATTTTCGAAACCTTTGGTTGTAATTTTTAATTCATTTATTTTGCAAAACAGCTGCAAAACCTCTATTTCCTTATCTGTCACAACTGCCAATTTTTTATCAAAATATAAATACCTTAAAATTCCAAAAACATCAAAAACTTTATTTTTTTTTCGTTCGTTTATTTTTACAAAAACGTGACTTTTAATTAAAACCTCATCAACCCACTTTTTTCTATCCTTCCATTTTTTTAATTCTCGACGAACAGGCAAATAATTCTCGATTCCAATTTCCGAAAGTCGTTGCGAAACTAACTTCTCTGCTCTTGGATTTGTTTTGATTACCAGCCATTTTAGTTCGTCCATTGTTGTTAAAAATGTTTTGCTAAAAAATGAAATTAACAAAAATTCATTGCACCAAATTAACAAAAAAATTTGCAATTATTAAATATAATTATAGAACTTATTAACATAAATATTTAAATTTTTTACATAAAAAAAATCCTAATATTGTCAATTAGGATTTTTAATATTTAAATAATTGCATTTGAGACATTTACTTTATTATCTGTGAAATTTGTTTCGTAGCTATGTACGAAAGTTTGTTCTCAGAATTTAAGATTAATTTTAATTCTCGTTTAAAAAAGTTTTTTTCATAGACAATATTAAACCTAAAACCTAGTTCATTGGTCTCGTTGTCTTGTCGGATTTCTATAAGTTCCAAATCGATGAATTTACCATTTCTAAAAAATATTTTTTGGCAAGTTTTGGTCATTTTATCTAAATCGATGTTGCCAATAACCTTTTCGGTTGCTTCGTTGGTATTAAATTTTTTAAATTTTCCGTTGTTGCACATTCCAAGTAAACGTGAACCTAAATTTTTGGCGATATTTAATTGATTGGTTTTCAGGTCTATTGGTTTCAAGATTACAAAACGTTCGTACTTTTCGTCTTCAGTTATTTTAACTTCCGAATCTGAATCGGTTTTTTCGCTTTCGGTTTTTGAATTTGGATTTTTTGAACGGTCATCATTTAAAGGTTTACTTTTGCAAGCAAATATTAAAATAATGATAAAGATTGATAAATATTTCATATTTGATTGATTTGTAACAAAAATAATTAAAAAAAAGTAAAAAAAATCCCAATTTTAAAATATTGAGATTTTGTGGCATTTCAAATAAATGGTTCTACCACGAATTGTATGGGTATAAATTTTTTGCCACGACCCGAGCCTGTAAGTGCGAATAGGCGAAGCAATTACACAAATTGGCACAAATTATTAAATTTAAAAATTTAATTACACAAATCTAAGGTTTGATGTTGAAATTTGTGAAATTAATTTACAGCTATTTTAGTGAAAATTGGTGCAATTGCTTCGCCTATTCGCACTTACAGGCTCGGGTCGTGGCTAAATTTTTATTACAATTTAGAAAACCCATTCAATTTGGAGTAGTACCAAATAAATTAATTTTAAACTTTTATATTATACCATTTATGCAGATAAGTGATTTCATTTAATGTAAGTTTTGAAAAATTAAAAACTTTTTAAAATTTTAGGGCTTATGCGTGAGGGATAGAAGGGAAAATCCTTTTTTTAATTGCTTTTTTTGCAATTAAAAAAAGATTGGAATGATAGCCCGACCCCGATTTTTCTTCGGGGTCACGCCCAAAAATTTAATCTTTGAATTTTGATTTAATTTCTTGTTAAATGTATTATGTTATCTTTCAAATAATCCTAATGTTCCACCAACCCAATCTTTATCTTTATTAAATTTTACTCCAATCATTTCGCCACGGCTTAATCGAACAAGATTGCAAAGTAGAGTAGGAGCGACATCGTTTTTTTTCCAAACGCAAAGCACTCGAACTTCGGCTTTTACTTTGGCATCTGGTGCTTGAACTATAGGAATGTAGTTGACTTTTTTCTGTAAAATGTATAATTCTTTTTCAACAACTGCTTCGATATCTTCTTTTTTAACGTGAAAAATTACGCCAGTTCCAGAAAACGAGAAAAGTGGTTTGAGTACATAATTTTCTAAATCTTCGGGTATTTCTTTCAAATCTGACAGTAATGTGGTTTCGATGAAATATTTTCCTTTTAAAAAAGGAAGTATGTATTTTGAAATTCTAAAAAACCAATTTGGATGTCCTGCCCATTCTACATCTAAATCATCTGAAAAACTGAAATTTAGTTCTAAATCTTTTCGCAATTCTAATTCATCAAAAATTACTCGGTTGTAAATTCTCTTTATTAAAATTTCGTTTCCAAATTCATTTTTATAAAAAAGTTGTTTTTCTTTTTTAATGATTTCGGTTACACAAACAATTGGTATTCCAAGATCTCGTTTGCAATAATAAAAATCAATCTTTGTATTTTGTTTTTCGGGTTCGATTTCTAATAAAACAACATTTTCTTTTGGATGCTTGTTGCAAATTGCTTCTTCAATAATTTCCATATATTCTTCCGATGAAATGCCGTTTATAAATGGTGTTAATTCTTCTATAAACGGAAAATGTTTTTTGAATTTATCGTATAATATGTATTGATAATTATATAATGAAGGAAAACCTTGAACTTCAATTAGTTTTGGAACAATTTCGCCATTTTCTTCACAAATTCCAAAATCGATAGCCAAAAAGGTAGTATGTTTATCTTGATTTGGAACTTTTGTATTAAGTTCTAATGCTTTGTCTGTTAACTCGTTAAAGCTGTCTTGTTGAATCAATTTTATAACATCATTACAACCTTCAATCAATTGCGATTTTAATTCATTTGATATAAAAAAAGGCGTTTCTGCCATTCTAAAAGTTGGCAAATAGTCAAAATCGGACGCAATATCATCTTGAAATTCTTGGTATTTCTGCAATGAAAATTGCTCGTTGAATTGTTTTCTGTATTTATCAATCATTTTTTTTTAAGTTGTATACTGTATATTGTATCATTGTATAATGTATAATAAAATACAATAATACAATATAGAAATTACAATTAATTCGAAAGTATTTTTCTGGTATTCATCAAATCATTGATAGCAATTCTTAAAAAATTAGGGATTAATGTTTCGTTGGTTTTATAAATTTTTTCTTCGTCTAGTAAATCTTCAAGCATGTCACGAAACTTAGTTTTGCCTTTCATTGCAATAATTTTCTCTCGAGTTTCTTTTTTCTTTAAATTAGCTATAAAACTTAAGGCATCAGCTTCTGGGTGAAATTGTGTTCCAAACATATAATCCGAGAAACGAACTGCCATAATTGCTCGTTCATATTGCACGTGGTCACGAATTTTTTCAAGAGAAATTATATTCGCACCTTTTTTCTTGAACATAATCAATTTTGGCTGAACTACTTGATAGTCACGAGAATCGATTGCATAAAATGGATCTGATAAACCTTCATAAATTGGATCGTTTTCGCTTTCGGCTGTTTTATGAATTTTCATAACACCGAAAGATGTGTCTTTTCTTTTAGTAATTTCTGCCAAACCAAAATGTTTGCAAGCCATTTGGAAAGAATGGCATATAAATAAAACGTGTTTTTTTACGGCTTTTTCTTTATTCCATTCCGTTAATTGGTCAATAAAATCGTAATATTTCAAATCCCAATTTCCGTCGCCAACTAAAGGATTTCCAGGTCCACCTGTCGAAATGTAAATGTCGAATTTGTCGATGTCGGGAAATTCAGATTTTCCACGTATATCAAATATTTTGAATGTCACGATTTGATTGAAACGATTAATAATATCAATAATGCAACGCATTCCTTGATTAGGTTCGCCGTCATACATATCTAGAATTGCAATTTTTATTGTTTGTTCGCTCATTTTATAATACTTAAATAATAATATTTATTTGCAAAAATAGTTAATATACACTAAAAAACCGTTGAAATACAACAATTAATTTCAATTATAATATTAATTTCAATGGCAATTTCAATGTCAATATCAATGTCAATTTAAATTACAAATCCGATTGTTTAAACTGAAAATTGTGACTAAGAACTGAAAACTGCGACTGAAAACTAATTTAAAGTCCTTTTGTAAATTCTCCAGTAATAAAATCTACAACTTTGGCTAAATCGCCTGTTTTTTCGAAAACTGCCAATTGTTTATCGGCGCCAGTGCCTTCTCTCATTAAAGTGTGAACATAATTTATTTGCTCACGACTACCTAATTCATCAACTACATCATCAACAAAATCGAGTAATTCTCCAATTAATAATTTAGTTTCAATTTCTTTTTGAAGACCAAAATCAATCATATTTCCTTCGATTCCATACCGAGCCGCTCGAAATTTATTTTCTTTAATAAGTGCTGTTTTATATACATTGAAACTTGTGTTTTGAATATTGAGTTTATATAATTTGGCAACAATTGCTTGAATAATTGCTACAATACACATTGCTTCATCGACTGTTAAACTCATATCGCAAATACGAAATTCAATAGTATCATAGAACGGATGCAGACGTAAATCCCACCATATTTTCTTTGGATTGTCTATACAATTTGTTTTAACCAAAGTTTCAAGATAATTATCATAGGCAGCAACTGAATCGAAATATTCTGGCAATCCTGTTCTTGGGAATTTATCGAAAACTTTGGTTCTGAATGATTTATATCCGGTGTTACGTCCTTCCCAAAAAGGAGAATTGGTAGATAATGCAAAAATATGTGGCAAGAAATAACAAGCTTGATTCATTAATTGCAAGCCTTGTTCCCGATTTTCGATTCCGACGTGACAATGCATTCCGAATATTAAATTCGAACGTGCTGCATCTTGCAACTCATTGACAATGTTGTGATAACGAGGATCATCGGTTATTGGTTGGTCTTGCCAACGCGAAAACGGATGCGTGCCTGCTCCACCAACAACCAAATCTTGCTTATCTGCCAATTCAACAATTTTAGATCGCAAGAACTTAATTTCTTTTTCAGCTTCGGCTACATTTTGACAAATATTAGTACCAACTTCAACAACCGATTGGTGCATTTCTGCTTTGACTTGCTCATTTAAAATAATTTTTGCTCCATCGACAATTTTGGACAAATGAGAACGCAAATCTCGAGTTACTGGATCAATAATTTGATATTCTTCTTCGACTCCTAGTGTGAAAATAGGTAATTTTTTTGACATATATTTTTAGTGTTAAGTGTTCAGTTTATAGTTATTAGTGTTAAGTTGGCAGGATTCAGTTAGCAACACTGCCAACTGAATACTGCCAACTGAACAATGCCAACTGCACACTATTTACAAGCATCTTTAATAAAAGTTCCCCAAGTAAGATTCATTTTTCCTGGTTTTTGTTTTTTGGCTGCTGCAATTGCCATATTGGCTGCTGCTTCGACAACCCATTCGAAATTTTCTGCTCCTACTGATGTTAATTCGGCATCTGGTGCTGGATTTCCAAAATCGATTGCATAGGGAATACCGTCACGAACGGCGAATTCTACTGTATTAAAATCATAGCCTAGTCCTTTGCAAAGTCTTAATGTATAATCTTTTACGGTTGCCAACAATTTTTTAGAAACTGGTGGACCATCAATTACATATCGTAAATGGTGCGGATTTCTTGGTTCGTATTGCATAATGTGAACGTCTTTTCCGCCCAGACAATATACTCTGAAATATTCGGTAAAAACAATTTCTTCTTGCAACATCATTACAAGTTGTCCAGTTTCTTGATGTTTTTCCCAGAATTCTTCTTTGTTTTCTAATCTGTAAACATTTTTCCATCCGCCGCCTGCATAGGGTTTCATATAGGCTGGAAAACCGATGTAGTCAAAAATTCCTTCCCAATCCATTGGATATTTTAGATTTCTGAATGATTTTCCGGTTGTATCGTCAGGATGTTGCGCCGATGGAAGAATTACTGTGTTAGGTAATGGCACACCCAAAGTATCAGCTAAAGAATTGTTGAAAAATTTATCGTCGGCTGACCACCAAAATGGGTTATTAATTACGTTGGTTCCAGTTAGTGCAGCATTTTTTAAATAAGCACGATAAAAGGGAACATCTTGTGAAATTCTGTCAATAATTACTGCATATTCGCCGTCTTTATTTTGAACAACTTTGTCTATGCAAACTGCTTCGGCAATGATTCCTTTTTCGTTTTTAGAGTTTACTCTGTCGATAAATGCTTTTGGAAAAGTGTCTTCCATTCCAAATAAAATTCCAATTTTCTTCATTTTAATTTTTTGATTTAGTTAATCTTGTCAAAGTTATTTATGCGTATTAGTTGTGTTTTTTTGCGTTAGGGATGGAAGTGGAAATCTTTTTTCTTTCAATTGCCACGGGTTTAAACCCGTGGCAATTGAAAGAAAAAAATTGGGAACGAACAGCCCGACGGCTTTTTCTGCCGTAACGCCCACCCGAGCCTGAAAGAGCGAACTGGCGAAGCAAATTATTATTATATTAGAATTTAATTCTTGATAAATAATGTGGGAACATTTCTTTCCAAACTGGCCAATCGTGTTCTCGATCTTGTCGAATGTCTAACCAATGATTAATATCTCGATGTGCAAGAACCTTGCTTAATTTTAGATTTGCATCAAGACAAATATCCCAGTTAGATGTGCCTAGACAAATATCCATATTCCAAAGTTCACGGTCATCTAGACCATATAAATAGTCTTCGGGCGAGTTATAGAAAACGTCGTCGTTATGGAAACCGTCCATAAAACTTTTTATGTTGAATGCGCCTCCCATTGAGAAAACGTGGCTGACATAACCTGGATGTCTGAACGCAAAATTGGCTGCGTGATAGCCTCCAAAACTGCATCCTGCAACGGCAACTTTGCCAGAATGTGTGTTGTTTTTTATTTTTTCTACAATTTCGTGACACAGCATTTTGTCGTACCAAGTGTGGTTCTGAATGCGATGAACAGGATGTATTTTTTTATTATAAAAACTTTCGGAATCGATGCTTGACGGACAAAAAATTTGAATTAAACCTTGATCAATATACCATCTTGCAGATTCGATTAATCCTTGATCTTTATTTTCGTGATAGCTGCCCATTGATGTTGGAAACAGAATTACTGGATAACCAGAATGTCCAAAAACTAACATTTCGACATTGCGATTTAGGTTTGGGGAATGCCATTTGAAGTGTTCTTCTCTCATTTAATTAATTTTGAACAAGTTTAATGAAATTATTAAAATATGCCTAATTTTTTATTCAAATAGTTTAATTTTTAGCATTTAATCAATAAAAAGGATATTAGTTTGAATAAAATATAATTTATGTGAAATTTAAAATCATTTACGTTATTATTCGCAATAAAAACTATTTTTGAATAATCGACAAGACCTATTTATTTATCGATAAAGTAACTATTTATGGCAAAATTATAACGCAGTTGAGTTTTCTATAAGTTGTATTTGATTTTTAAGTCTTTCAATAAGCATAGTTATCAATCTTTTATTAAGATTTGATGAATTTTGAGCATAAATATTAAATTCATCTAATGTGAAAAATCCTAAGATAATGCCTTTTAATAAATCCCGAAATTTCATGTCTCTTTGAACTGAATGTTCGATATATTCTAATTTTTTATTAATCGAAAGACTAGAAAAAACATTTTTTTGTTTAAGACAATATCCTACAAATACTGCAATTAATAAGTCGTTTTGAGCTTTAAGAATTGGTCTTAATGTTTGATTTTGAAATCGCTCTTCTGACGAAGAAGAATCAGAAACGTTTCCAATTGTTTCTCCTCTTAACTGCAAGATTAATTCGTTTCGATTATTCATTTTTTTTTTTTAAAGATACAAAAAAGACCTCTAAATTTCAGATACTTTCAATAATATTTAATTGTTAAATTTATTCGACTATAAAATAACCTTTCTAACAAGTACGATAGTTCAATCAAAATAATAATTTCTAATGTGCTTCTTGAATAGTTTGAATTGTTAATTTTTCAGGTTTAAATATTTATATGTTGTTTAGATAATTATCATTTTTAGCTGATTTGAAAATTTCGCTAAAACAGCTAATAATTTTAATTTTTTTAGATGATGATTTATTGCGAAAAAACATTATTTCCTTCTGATGGTAATTCGAAAATTTCTAAGTCAAAAAACTCTACTGATGCAATTACATGATCAAAAATGTCCGACATAATAAATTCATAATTTTCCCATTTTTTATCTTTTGAGAAAACATAAACTTCAATCGGAATTCCTTGCGATGTTGGCTGTAATTGTCTGCAAACCAAAAGCATATCTTTATTTAATGCTGGATGATTTTCTAGATATTTTGTTATGTATTTTCTAAATAATCCAATATTTGTTAAGTTTCTACCGTTGATTGATAATCCTTTATCGATTTTATTGTCATTATTGAATTTTTTTAACTCTAATGTTTTTTTATCAATATATTCGGCTAAAATCTGAATTTTTTTGAAATCATTCAATTCATTATCATTAATAAATCGAATACTATTGGATTTTATTAAAATGTGTCTTTTTATTCTTCGACCTTCAGAATTTTGCATGCCTCGCCAGTTTTTGAACGAATCAGATATAAGGCTGTAAGTCGGAATTGTTGTTGTTGTAAAATCGAAATTACGGACTTTGACAGTTGCAAGATTAATCTCGATAACATCGCCATCGGCACCAAATTTTTCCATTGTAATCCAATCGCCAATGCGAACCATATCATTTACAGAAACTTGAATACTAGCTACAAAACCAAGAATAGTATCTCTAAAAATTAAAAGAATTATTGCAGAAATCGCTCCTAAAGTAGCAAGTAAATCGCTAATTTTAATATTAAAAAGTTTAGAAATTATTGCTGTTAAACCAATCATCCACAGCACAATCATGATGACTTGAATGTAACTGTCTATTGGCTTGTCGCTGTATTCTGGAATGCTTTTTAAATAATCTCGAAGCGCATTAAAAACGGTTCTAATTATCCAAAGTGACAGACCTATTATATATACTCCAACTAATTTACTAAAAATAGTTTCCCAAGATTCATAATTTTCTAGAATTATTGGTACAGATAAATAGATGAATAATAATGGTATTAAGTAAGCGATAAATTTGGCAGTATTGTTCGAAATTAGCAAATCATCGAATTTAGTTTTGGTTTTTTTTGCAACAATTGCCATAATTGTTACCAAAACGAATCGAAAAAATAGATACAATATATAGGATAAAATGCAAAGCAAAATAATGTTTACTAACAAACTTGCATAAGATGCAATTGTGCTGTTAACTCCCCATTTTTTAAAAATTGGATAACACCAACCAAAAATTATTTCTGCGTATTTATGCATTTTTAAGATATTTTTTGTCCAAATAAAATGTGCCACACGGAATTATAGAAAAAAAGAAAAAAATAAGTACTTTTTGCGAAGTCCATTTTTTATTGAAAGCAAATAAAATAGTAATCGCAATAAATAAAACAAATAAAACGCCATGACCCATTCCGATTGGTGGCATAAATTGTTTATTATTCATAATATATTTCATTGGCATAGCAAAGAAAAATAATAAAACAGACGAAATGCCTTCTAAAACAGCAACAATCTTGAATAATTTTAACATTGTATAATATATAGGTATGATTTTGCAAATTTATGCATTTCAAATGAAAAATTTAATAAAAACTAACTTACTTTTGTTACTAATTGCAATATTTAATTATGAGTAAACGAGATTTGAAAAAATATTTATTAGAATTAAATAAAACCCAGCTTGAAGAGCAATTCATCGAAATGTATGAAAAGTTTAGAGATGTGAAAGTTTATTATGATTTTGTATTTAATCCCAATGAAAATAATTTATTGAAAGATGCCAAATTAAAAATCTCTAATGAATATTTCCCAATTCGTGGTAAACGTCCAAAAATGAGGCGATTGGTTGCACAAAAATTCATAAAACATTTTATTTCCTTAGGAATGGATTCGTTCTTGGTCGCAGATTTAATGCTTTATAACTTAGAAATTGCCCAAACATTATCGTCAGAAAAAAATATTACAAGCGAAACGTTTTATAAAAGTATGTTATCGTCATTTCAACAAATTGTGAGTTTTGCAATAGAAAAATCTATTTTATATGAATTTAAAAATAGGGTAGAGGCAGTCAATAATGAAACAATCAATCAAAATTGGAGCAACGCTGATAGTTTTAATGCAATAATTGAGCGTTTGGATTATTAATTTTTTATTTGAAATCCTGTTCGCATTTACAACATTTTTATTGAAAAACAGTTACAATTATTAATAAAAATACATTGTAATTAACTGTTTTTTAATTGTAGTTTTGCAAATTATAAAAAGCCTCAATGTTTACACAAGAATTAGAACTCGAAATCGACGAAAAAAAACAACTTTATGCTTACCAACAAGTAGATATTGATGCGATTTTCGAACGAATTGATAATGCCTCGCAAAACCATCATTTATTGTACCAACTGCCAACTGGTGGCGGAAAAACTGTAATTTTCTCTGAAATTGTCCGCCGATATTTGTCGCAACATAAAAAGAAAGTAGTCGTTTTAACACATAGAATTGAGCTTTGCAAGCAAACTTCCAAAATGCTTAAAGGATTTGGCGTAAAAAACAAAATCATAAACAGCAAAATCAAAGAATTACCCGATCAAGACGATTATTCTTGTTTTGTTGCAATGGTCGAAACGTTAAAAAACCGTTTAAATGACGAATTGCTCGAAATCGAAAACGTTGGTTTAGTAATTATCGATGAAGCGCATTACAATTCATTCAGAAAATTATTAAGTTCGTTTAAAAACGCATTTATACTTGGTGTTACTGCAACGCCTTTAAGTTCGAATATAACGTTGCCAATGCACGAAAATTATTCAGAATTAATCGTTGGAGACACGATTCAATCACTTATTGACAAAGGATTTCTTGCCAAAGCAACAACATATAGTTATGATGTTGGTTTAACATCGTTAAAAGTCGGAATTAATGGCGATTATACTGTTAAATCTTCCGATGATTTGTATACCAATATGGCAATGCAAGAGAAATTATTGCACGCATATACCGAAAAATCTTTAGGAAAAAAGACATTAATTTTCAATAATGGAATTAATACATCTTTATATGTCTATGAAACTTTTCGTGAAGCTGGTTTCCCAATTCGTCATTTAGACAACACCAATAATGCCGATGAACGTAAAGATATTCTGACGTGGTTCAAGAAAACTCCAGATGCAATTTTAACTTCGGTTGGAATTTTAACAACAGGATTTGATGAACCAACAGTCGATACAATTATCTTGAATCGTGCGACGAAATCATTGACTTTGTACTTTCAAATGATTGGTCGAGGCTCACGAAAACTTGACAATAAAGATAATTTTACGGTTATTGATTTGGGTAACAATGCAGCAAGATTTGGACTTTGGAACGAAGCTATAAATTGGCAACACATTTTTAAATCGCCAGAATTTTATCTAGAGAACTTGCGTGACGATGCCGAAATCGAAACCCATTTCAAGTATGTAATGCCAGAGGAATTGCGTCAAAAATTTGCGAAAACCGAAATCGTAACATTCGATGTCGATGAAGAACACAAATTGGCAATAAAACTTAACGAACGTTCCAAAATTGTTCTTGAAAAATCGATGGAACAACACGCAGCAATGTGCGTTGACAATACCGAAACTTTGCAAGAAGCCAAAGGTTTAGCCAAAGAATTACAAGCAGATATTGAAAGTCGTGTGAAAAGATTTTCGAATTGCCTAAGCCAATGCAGCAAAAATTATCGCGAATGGTTAATGGACGATTACAATCAAAAACTAACTTTATTAATTGGTAAAAAATACCGAGAAAAAATAATGAACGAAGCGGATTAGGATTTTAGAATTTAGGTTTCAGATTACAGATTTTTTGAAGCTTAATCCCGCTATCATTCCAAATCTTTTTAATTTTCAATTCCCACGGGTTTAAACCCGTGAGATTTGAAAATTAAAAAGGATTTTCCCTTCTATCGGGGCTAGAGTTTTAGGTTTTATAAGAAATTTATTTTATTTCAAAAACATCTAACACTAAAAAAGATTAGTATTAAATCTGTGAAATCTGTGTCCAAAATAATTCGCTTAATTAGTGTAGAAAAAATATGCAAAATCAATTCTTAAAACTTGGACTTCAAGAACCAATTCTAAAAGCAATTTCTGAATTAAAAATCAATCTTCCAACAGAGATTCAAGAAAAAGTCATTCCTTTATTATTAGAAAACAAATTCGATATTGTTGGAATTGCCAAAACAGGAACAGGAAAAACAGCAGCCTTTGGTTTGCCATTATTGCAATTAATTGACGTGAATTCTAATGATATTCAGGTTGTAATTTTGGTTCCAACAAGAGAATTAGGACAACAAATTTCTAAAAATCTTGAAAGTTTCGCAAAATATTTACCAGAAATTTCAATAGCAACTATTTGTGGTGGAATACCAATAAAACCGCAAATTGAACAATTAACAAGTCCAACTCATATTGTGGTTGCAACGCCAGGAAGATTGATAGATTTAATAAAACGAAATGCAATAAATATAAAATCGATAAAATACTTAGTTCTGGACGAAGCCGACGAAATGGTTGCAATTTTGAAAGAAAGTTTAGACGAAATTGTTGCCGAAATTCCAAAATTACATCGAACCTTTTTGTTTTCGGCAACATTGCCAGCAACAATCAAACAATTGATTCAGAATTACTTACACAAAAATGTAATTCAAGTTGAAGCCAATATGGAAACTGTTGGAAATAATGCGATTGACCACGAATATATAGTTGTAAATCCAGAAGAAAAACTAGATGTTTTAATGCATTTTTTAACTTCAAAAGATGGACAGCGAGGCATTATTTTTTGTAAAACTAAAGCAGCAGTAAACAAATTAGCCAAGAATCTTGCAATTAACAAGTATTCATCAGGTGCGATTCACGGCAGTTTGTCACAAGGAATTCGAGATCGAATAATGGATCAATTTCGTGAAGGACACATTAACATATTAATTGCCACAGACTTAGCTTCTCGAGGAATCGATGTTGCTGCAATATCATTTGTAGTAAATTATCATTTGCCAGATGTTTATGAAACTTATGTGCACCGAAGCGGTCGAACCGCAAGAGCCGGAGCCAATGGTTTGTCATTGACAGTTTTGCAACCCGAAGAAGTTCATGAAATTCCATTATTTGAAAAAGAATTAGGCATTAAATTCAAGAAATTTCAAAAACCAACATCAGAAAGTATTGAAGAAAATAATACATTTTTGTGGGCAAAACAAATTTTTAAAACCAAGCCAAACCACGAAATTGATAAAGTATTCAAAGATAAAATAAAAACAGTTTTTCATCATTTGACCAAAGATGAGTTGATTGAAAAATTATTGGCAAATCATTTATTGCAAAATAAAAATGAAATTCTCGCAAAGAAAGAAGTTATCGTAAAAAAATTGAAAAGATAAAAATTTATTGAAGTTATTGTTATTTGTAAATGTAATTTTTATGCACTATAATTTATATTATGTAAAATAGAAATTATATTTAATTCCACTGCACTTGATTTGTTGATATTATCTTGGTTAAAATATTTACTATTCAATTTTATAAACTATTTTTACAAAAGTAATCATACTTATTAATTTATGAATCCAATTGCGAATCGAATTGCAGATTTTTTGAAAGAATTTCAACCTTTTGATACATTATCTCACGATGAATTGATTGAAATTGCAAAAAATATAAAAGTTGTAAATATTGAAAAAAATATATCTTTGTTTCAAACCAATGATATATTACACGATAGTTTTTATGTAGTTGCCTCAGGAACAATTAGTTTAACAGTAGTTTCTGACGCCGAAGAAACTTTATTGAACAAATGTAATGCTGGAGATGTTTTTGGTTTGCGCCCATTTTTTGCCAAAAACAATTATATGATGACTGCCAAAGCTCGTGAAGAAAGCATTGTTTACGCAATTCCCATTGCAACTTTTAAACCATTATTAGTAAAAAACACAGCAGTTTTGGATTTTTTATTAGAAAGTTTTGCATCGACTGCACCATCTTTTAAAGACAAAGGTAAAAGTAAATTTATAGAAAACGTTCAATTTACAGACAATCAACAAGAAAATCAGTATTTTCAAACATTAGATTATTCCAAAAATCCATTAACAATTAAATCAGAAGTTTCTGTGAAAGAAATTGCACAGTTAATGAGTGATAATCTTGCAGATTATGTTGTAGTTCTTGAAGATAGATTTCCGATTGGAATTGTTACAGATCAAGATTTTCGATCGAAAATTGCAACTGGTCGTTTTCCAATTTTATCTACTATAGACAAAATCATGTCATCGCCAGTTATAACAGTTTCTGAGCATTTATCGCTTGCCGAAGCACAACTTTTGATGTTGAAATATAACGTTAGTCACTTGTGTGTAACTTCCGACGGATCAGACAAATCGATTGTAAAAGGAATTATTACCAAACATGATCTAATTTTGGCTCAAGCCAATAGTCCAGGAGTTTTAATTAAAGAAATTAAACGTTCTGAATCATCGAAAGATTTAAAAATTGTTCGTGAAAGATTATCAGAATTGGTTCAAAGTTCAGTGACCAAAAACATTCCTTTGACACACATAAGCATGATTTTTGGTGAAGTAATTTTTGCAATTACTAAACGAGCAATCGAATTAGCTATTTTAGAATTAGGCTCTCCTCCTACTAAGTTTGCTTGGTTAAGCATTGGCAGTCAAGGTCGTAAAGAACAGGTTTTGTTGACAGATCAAGACAGTTTTTTAATTTTTGAAGATGTCGAAGCGAGTAAATATCGTGATGTTCGTGATTATTTTTTAAAATTGGCAAAAAAAACTACAACTACACTAGAAAAGGTTGGTTTTGATTTGTGTCCAAACGGACATTTAGCAAGTAATATGCTATGGTGTAAATCATTGACTGACTGGACAAAACAGTACACAAGTTGGACTAATACTCCAGGTGAAAATACCGACGAAATTAGTAGTATTTTCTTTGATTATGATCTGGTTTATGGAGAAATTCAATTCGAAAACGCTTTAAACGACATTGTTTTTAAAGTAAGAAAAAACAATGCATTGCTGTTTGATTATTTAGGAAATGATGCATTAAAAAAACCTGTACCAGTAAATTTTTTCAAGAAATTTAATGTTGAAGAGGAAGGCGAAAATAAAGATTTTTTTGATATTAAAAACCGAGCATTAATGCCACTAATTGATGCTGCTAGACTTTTATCGATAAGTCAAAATATTATTGGAATTAATAATACTTATTTAAGGTTCAAACAATTAGCAATAGATGATACAAAAAATGCTGAACTTTATAAAGAATGCGCTGAAGCTTTTCTAGAATTGTCAAAATTTAGAACATTATCTGGTTTAAAAAACGACAATTCAGGACAATTTATTAATGTTGATGAAATGTCAAAGGCAGATAAAGAAAAACTTAAAAATGCATTTGAACCAATGAAAGATCTCGAAGATTTGATAAAAAGTAAATTTCAATTAACTCATTTTTCATAATTTATGCTAGATTGGATTAAAAATATCGGTGGAAATTATCCTGATTTTTATAAAAATTATGTTTCTAAATTTGATAAGAAATCAAATCGATTTGTTGTATTAAGTATTGAAACTTCTGGTTTAAATAAAGATACAGATCAAATTTTATCTATTGGAGCAATTGCAGTTTTAGATAATAAAATTGTTGTTGATGATAGTTTTGAAATTTCGTTTATAGAAAATGTAAAAATTAATCACGAAAATTCAAATGAAGTAGAATGTGAGAAAAAACTTTCAGAATCGGTAATTCCAAATGCCATTCAATTATTTTTAGAATATATTGAAAATGCAATTTTGGTTGGACATCGAATTGCATTTGATGTTGATATTTTGAATGAATATCTTGACCAACTTAAATGCGGAAGATTAAAAAACGAAGCGCTTGATGTCGAAGTAATGTATAAAAAATTGGAAGATATTACCGACAAACAATTTTCGTTAGACGATTTACTCAAAAATTTTAAAGTAGAAAAAAGTGAGAGATATTCCACTTCAGAAGATGCTTTTTCAATTGCTTTATTGTTTTTAAAACTGAAAAGTAGATTGGGAATTTTATAAACTTAATGTAAATTCAAATCGTCCATGATGACTTTTCGAAATTGGTATAACTATCCCTTTTTCAATAATTTGAAAAGTTAATCTAAGATGTTTGTCTATTACGATTTCATTTTCTATAGTTCTAATTTTGTTAAAATCAGATAAAATTGTAACGGCAACACTATGAATAAAATCAGAATTAATTACAGTTTTTGTGTAATATGTTTTAGATTCAATTTGTACTTTTCCAATTTCAAGATCCAAATCAAAACATTCAAATTGTGTAGAATTTAATTTTCGAATTCCAGTTTCTCTATTCCATATTTTATATGCTGCTTCTTTCCTACTCCAAAGATTCCAAACTGTAATTTCTTGATTTTTAGATTTTCTAATTAATATTTGTTCGTTTTTGGTAAAGATTTTATTTAAAAATCCTTTTCGTTGCCAATTGCTTTCGGTTTTGGCAAGATTTAAATCTATCACATCATTCCCGATCATTATTTTCTAGCAGTTTAATATTAATGATTTTTATCGCAGTTTTAATATCAAGCATGTTTTCCATTGATTTGTTATCAATCACAATATTAAAAATTTCTTCTATATCAAGAATAACATCAACCAAACTGGCCGAGTTTATTTGCAAATCGTTAATGAAATCTGTACTTTCTGATAAATTTTCAAAAGCTTCTTGATTTTTAACATAAGGTTTAACTATTGTCTTTAATTTTTCTTGAATTTCAATTTTAGTCATTTTTATATTTGGTTTTACTGTTGTGATAGTATTTTTAATAAATTGTTTTTGATAATGTCTGTCTCGTCGTGTTTTTTTTTCGGTTGCTCGTTTTGAATTTCGTTTATCGAATACTAAATTATGTAAATAATTTAAATCGTCTAATTCTTTTATGTCGTTTGGTGAATTTCTTTTTGGCATTTTGCTAATATACAAATTTTTTAAAAATCACACAACCGTTTACATCACCAAAACCAAAACTAGCTTTTGCAAGAATATTAACATTTTTTTCAATTAGTTTTTGAGGGATTTTTGATGCATTAATTAAATTAGTGATTTCGGGATTCAAATCTTCGCAATTTATGTTTGGAAAAATAAAATTTTGGTAAATTTGCAATATTGATGCAACAATTTCTATACTTCCAGCAGCCGATAAACAATGTCCAACCATCGATTTTAAAGAATTTATATATGGAAAATCTACTCCACTCCTATTCAATGCTTTAGTCCAATTTTCGATTTCTAAACAATCTTTGGAAGTTGCTGTTAAATGACCGTTTATAACATCAATATTATTCGCAGAAATTCCTGCATTTGCAATAGCATTTTTGATACATTTTTGAACCGATATTGGGTTTGGTGCTGTCATTGTTCCCAAACCACGTTGCCCGCCAGAATTGACATTTCCACCCAAAATTTCGCAATAAATTTTGGCACCACGAGCCAAAGCAGTTTCTAAATCTTCGACAATAAATGCTCCTGCTCCACTTCCTGGCACAAATCCCGAAGCGGTTGCCGACATTGGTCTCGAGCCTCTTTCGGGTTCGTGATTGTGCTTGAAAGTACAAACTTTCATAGCGTCGAATCCGGCCCAAATATATGGTCCAGAATCGGATGTGCTTCCTGCCAAAATTCGTTTGGCTTGTCCCGATTTAATTCTTTCATAAGCCATCAAAATACTTTCGGTGCCAGTTGTACAAGCCGATGAATTGGTCGTTACTTGGTTTCCTAATCCTAATTTGCCACCAAGGTAAGCACTCACGCCCGAATTCATTGTTTGCGCAACGGCTGTGCTGCCCAATCGTCGGGTTTGAAAATCGTCTATTTTGTAAATACTTTCTCGAAATTTATCTATTCCAGAAGTTCCAGTTCCAAAAATCGTGCCTGAATCCCAATCTGGATTTTCTTGAATTTCCAAAGATAATCCAGCATCTTTCCAAGCATCGATTCCTGCAATTACTCCATATAAAATACCAGTTGAGTTGAAGTTTCGCAATTCTAATTCGGTAAAATATTGCAATGATAATTCGGTTGAAATATCTGGTTTTCCCGCAATTTGACATGAAAATTGCAATCTTTCAAGTTCAGAATCGTGTTTTATTCCTGAAATTCCGTTTTTTATGGCATTTGTAAATGCATCAAGACCTACTCCATTTGGAGCAACAACGCCAAGACCAGTTATTACGACTCTTTTCATGAGATTTCAGAATGTCGATTAACGATTTTTGATTTCAGATGTCATAATTCCTGATATAAATCCTTCACAAACTACTTCATTTTTAATATTTATCATCTTGACTTTACATTTTAATTTACCGAAACGAAAATAGATTTTTTCTGAAATTACTGTTACCTTTTCATTTGGAAAAACAGGTTTCAAAAATTCAATTTCCGATGATGTTAATGCGATTTTAGGTTCTTTACTTTCATCTTTCAATAAATAAATTCCCAAACAAACCAACCCTATTTGTGCCATTGTCTCAATGAGAATAACCCCTGGCGTAATCGGATTGTTTTTGAAATGACCTTTATAAAAATCTAAATCATCGTTGAATGTAAAACAACCTTCTACTCCATTTTCATTAATATTGATAATTTCATCAACAAATAAAAATGGTTTAGTATAAGGTAATTTTAATATTATTTCTTTGCTTGTCATACTTTTGTAGCAACGAATTACACTAATTTACACAAATTATTAACTTTATAAAATTATACAAATTTGTGAGATTATTTTTCATTTTTTCTATTCGTGTTAATTCGTGTAATCTGTGGCAAAAAAACTAGAATTGCAATAAAACCCGTTGCGCCGAAAATCCTGGTCCAAAACTCAACATCAATCCTTTTTCGCCTTTTTTAGGTTGGTTTTCCATAATTTGTTCTAATACATAAAGTACGGTTGCGCTTGACATATTGCCATATAATCTAAGAATTTCTTTAGTAACATCAATATTTTTTCCTAAATCTGAAAATAAATTTTCTACCGTTGTAATTATCTTTTTTCCACCAGGATGAAAAATTAAATGGTCAATATCACTAATTTTCAAATTTTTTTTCTCTAAAAACGGATGAATAATGTCGGGAAAGTGACTCGCAATTGTTTCCGGAACTTCAACATCAAGAACCATTTGCAAGCCAGAATTGGTTAATTTGAAACCCATCATATCTATGTTATCATAAAAATGATACATTTCTTCGGCTAGAATTTCTGGACCAATATCATTTTCATACGATGATAATAAAACACAAGCTGCTCCATCGCCAAAAATCGCTGCAGAAACAATGTTTGCCATAGAAAAATCGTCTAACTGAAATGTTGCCGTTGGACTTTCGATAGCAATAATCGCTGCACGCTTGTTTGGATTGGCTTTCAGGAAATTTTTAGCGTAAATAATTCCTGAAATTCCAGCTGCGCAACCCATTTCGGTTACTGGTAAACGAACTATATCTTGACGAAGTTTTAATATATTTATTAAGTAAGCATCAAGCGATGGAATCATTATTCCAGTACAACTTACAGTTATTATGTAATCTAAACTCTCCGGTTTCCAATTGGCTTTTTTGAGGGTTTTATCGAGTACTTTCTCGCCTAAATTAATGACTTCACGAACATAAATATCGTTTCTTTCTGCAAATGATGTTTTTGTAAAAACTTCGATTGGATCCATTATTGAATAGCGTTTGTCAACAGCAGCTCCTTCGAAAATTTTTTTTACTTTTCGGATAAATCGCTCGTCTTGATTAATTAACCAAGCATCTAGAAATGTTATAATTTCTTCGGTTGTACGAAAATATTTGGGTAATTGCTTGGCAACCGATATTATTTTTACACTCATAACTTTTTAGACTTAAAGACGCTAGACTTTTAGATTTTAGACTTTTTATATATTGGACTTTTAGATATTAGACTTTTATATGTTGGACATTTAGATGTTAGACTTTTAGATGATTGGCTTTTAGATGTTAGACTTTTAGATGTTAGACTTTTAGATGTTAGACTTTTAGATGTTAGACTTTTAGATGTTAGACTTTTAGATGTTAGACTTT
>JAYWGV010000098.1:0-21767 GCA_043778105.1 Bacteroidota bacterium | reverse complement strand
ATTGGGGGATTAGCTCATTTGGCTAGAGCGCTTGCCTGGCAGGCAAGAGGTGGTCGGTTCGAATCCGATATTCTCCACAAAAACCTTTGTAAATATTTGATTTACAAAGGTTTTTATTTTAGATTTAACTCAAATACTTCTAAATTAAAAAACAATTATAATCAATATGCAGATATTTAAAATTCTTAATAATATTTATTCTGATTTTTAAGAATTAATTCATACATTTATTTATTAAAGATAATCTAATCAATTGTTAAATATTTTCTTTAGATGGGTTTAGAATTTTCTGCATTAAATTGTAAATAATGAAAAAGTATTGGATAAAAACCCATTCTGTAATAAAAAAAATATTTCCAAAATATATTTGGGATTTACCAAACAACGAAAAAAAAGTATTTTTGACTTTTGACGATGGTCCAACGCCAATAATAACCAATTGGGTACTTGATGAATTAAAAAAGCACAATGTTAAAGCCACTTTTTTTTGCATCGGAAAAAACATAGAACAAAATCCTGAAATTTATCTAAATATTTTAAGCAATGGACACTTGGTTGGAAATCACACCTATAATCATTTGAATGGTTGGAAAACTTACACAAAAGATTACCTCGAAAATGTTCTACTAACGAATAATCTTCAATCTTCAATCTTCAATTTTCAGTCTAAACTTTTTCGACCTCCTTATGGAAAAATTAAACCATCGCAATCGCAAAAACTTAGAAAACTAGGATATAAAATAATTATGTGGGATATTTTAAGTGCCGATTTTGACTACTCAATATCACCAGAAAAATGCTTAGATAACGTTTTGAAAAATATAAAATCAGGGAGTATTGTCGTTTTTCACGATAGCCAAAAAGCATTTAAAAATTTAGAATTTGTATTACCAAAAACTTTAGAATTTTTAAAAATTAATGAATTTGTTTGCGATATCATTACGTAAAATAATTTGTAAATAATCGTCAAAATCAATTTTTTACCGCCAAAATTACTGATAATAAAATTTTTAACCTTTTCTTAAAATTTTATTAAAAAATAAATTACATTTACTACAAAATTTGCACAATTTTTGTGATATCCAAAATAGTTCCTTAACCTTTTTAATATTGTTTATTAAATGAAAACGAAAAATCTTGTTTACTTGTTTTTAGTGTTTTTTATGTTTCAAGCGTGTAAAAAAAAGTCGGTCGCCGATTTTAATTCAAATTTTTCAATTTTCAAAGAACAAATTTCCAGTTTTACTTCTGGAATTGTTACTGCACAATCGGACATTCGGGTTGTTCTTGCTGTTAACAAAAAAGATTGGAAAGTCAATCAAGTATTAGATGATGATTTATTCGAAATCTCGCCATCAGTTTCGGGTAAAGTTGTGGCATTGTCAGAAAATACAGTTGCATTTATTCCAGAAAAAAAACTAAAATCAGATACCGAATATCAAGTAACTTTCAAACTTTCGAAAGTTCTAGAAGTCAAACAAGAACTCGAAGATTTCAAGTTTACAGTCAAAACCATCAAGCAAGATTTCTTGGTCACAACATCCGATATTCAATCTCATAGCAAAGAATATCAATATCTGAATTGTGTTGTGAAATTTGCCGATAATATCGATTTTGAAGATGCAAAAAAACTCATCGAAGCCGAACAAAATGGCGATGATTTAAAAATAAAATTCGATAAATCACAAACTTCCAAAACCGAATTCAAGTTTGTAATCGACAGCATTCAACGTTTTGATACCGAAAGTATTGTCGAAATAAATTATGATGGTGGCGATTGCGATATTGATAGAAAAGATAAAATCGAATATAAAATTGCAGCAAAAAACGATTTTAAAATAATGAATGTCGAAGTTCCAGAAGGTAATATTCAATCGTTATTAATTAACTTTTCTGAACCGCTAGAAAAAAATCAAAATTTTGCTGGATTAGTCAATATTCAAAATACCAAAGATTTAAGATTTTCTACACAAGGCAATTTATTAAAAGTCTATTTTAATAATGAACCAGCACCAACCGAAGCCACGCCAACAACAATAGATACGACAAGTACAACTACAACTACAGATATTGATGAAGTAGAAACCGCAACTGAAGTTGTAGACAGCGCAGCAGTTGCAGTCGATAGCACAAGTGCAGTTGCAGCAACCAAAGCAGTTGAAGCAGCAGTTGATACAACAGCAACAGTCGAAATCGTCGAACCAACCGAACCAGAAAAAGTGCTATCTGGAGAATTATTGCTAGAAGTTTTCGAAGGAATAGAAAGTATATATGGTCAAAAAATGAAAGAAAATTACCAATCTAAAATTTCTTTTGACCAAGAAAAACCTGGTGTTCGATTTGTAAAAAACGGCACAATTTTGCCAAGTTCCAATAACTTAAAACTAAATTTCGAAGCTGCCAATTTGAGTAATGTTGATGTAAAAGTTTATAAAATTTATAAAAATAATATTCTACAATTTCTTCAAGACAATGAGTTAAACGGAACTCAAAATCTTAAAAAAGTTGCCCAACCAATTGCGAAAACAACCCTAAATCTAAAAGAAAATTCTTTACTAAATTTAGGAAAATGGAATTTATTTGCACTCGATTTATCTAAAATTATTACGCCCGAACCTGGAGCAATTTATAGAGTTGAATTCGAATTTAAAAAGAAATATTCGTTATACAAATGCATCGAAACAGGCGAAGAAAATTCTAATAAAAACGATGACGATGAGGTCGATGAGAACGATGTAAATTATTCTGGAAACTCTTACGATGATTACTATTACGACGATTATGATTGGTCAGAAAGAGAAGATCCTTGCTCGAATTCATACTTTTATAATGCTAAAATCGGTACAAATATTCTTGCGACAGATTTGGGTGTAATTGCCAAACGTGGCAACAACAAGTCGTATTTATTTGCAGTAAATAACATTGCTACAACCGAACCAGAAAGCGGTGCCAAAGTCGAAATTTTTAGTTTTCAACAACAAAGTTTAGGAATTGCCAATACCGATTCTGATGGATTAGCCAATTTCAAAATTGATAAATTTGCCTATTTTGCAATAATTACCAAAGGAAATCAATCTACTTACGTCAAATTAGATGATGGTAATTCATTGTCAATCAGTAATTTTGATGTTGCTGGCGAAGAACTTCAAAAAGGTTTAAAAGGAATGATTTATGGCGAACGTGGCGTTTGGCGTCCTGGCGATAATTTATATTTATCTTTTATTTTTAATGATGCATCGAATAAATTACCACTAAATCATCCTATAAAATTCAGATTATCAGATCCAAACGGAAAAGTAACTTATGAAACGGTTCAAAAATCGAACGAAATGAATCATTATTCTTTCATTGTTCCAACCGATTCTGAAGCACCAACCGGAAGTTGGGAAGCCGTTGTGAGCGTTGGCGGAGCGAAATTCTATAAATCCATTAAGATTGAAACCATCAAACCCAACCGTTTAAAAATCAAGAATAGTTTTAATTCGGAGATTTTATCATCAACTAATCAAAATACAAATAATCTGCAAGTTACTTGGTTAACAGGTTCAATTGCCAAAGATTTAAAAGTCGAAATTCAAGCCAAATTCTCGCAACAATCTACAACATTTAAAGGATTTGAAAAATATATTTTTGATGATGAAACAAGAAAATTCAGCACCGAAGAAGCCAATATTTTCTCAGGAAAATTAGATGCCAATGGTCGAGCAGCAGTAAATATTCAACCCAAATTGCAAGGACAAGCACCAGGAATGTTGCGTGCTGCATTTATGACCAAAGTTTTCGAAGAAGGCGGCGAATTTAGTATGGATGTAATGTCGGCAACCTATTCGCCTTACAAAACTTATGTTGGTTTGAAATTGCCAGAATTGACTAAATATGGAATGCTTGAAACACGCATCAACAACCGTTTTGACATTTTGACATTAGATGAAAATGGTCGTCCAAAATCGGTTAAAAACTTGGATGTCAATGTTTATAAAGTCGAATGGCGTTGGTGGTGGGATTCATCGAACGATAATTTATCTAATTATAACTCATCAGAATCTACAACATCTTTCAAAACATTTACTGTAAACACTGATTCTAGTGGTCGTGGCGCAATTGCATTTAAACTCGAAGACGAACAATGGGGAAGATATTTAGTTCGAGTTTCCGATCCAAATGATGGTCACGCAACATCACAAACCGTAAACATAGATTATCCTTATTGGTCAGGAAAAACCCGAAATACTGATGCAGCAACAGCAAATATGTTGGTTTTTTCTACCGATAAAAAGAATTATGCCGTGGGTGAAAAAGCGAAAATTTCGTTTCCGTCAAGCGAAGGCGGTCGTGCTTTAATTTCTATCGAAAACGGTTCGAAAGTAGTACAAACAATTTGGGCAAAAACCAACAAAGGCGAAACTAAAGTCGAAGTACCAATTACGCCAGAAATGGCTCCAAATGTGTATTTTAACATTACACTTTTGCAACCTCACGCATCGACCAAAAACGATTCTCCAATTAGAATGTATGGCATCGTTCCAATCGAAGTTATCGATAAAAACACGGTTCTTGAACCAAAAATTTCAATGCCAGACGTTTTGAAACCAGAGCAAACTTTCAACTTGAATGTATCAGAAAAGTCAGGAAAACCTATGACTTACACCATTGCCGTTGTCGATGAAGGTTTGTTGGATTTAACCCGATTCAAAACCCCAAATGCTTGGGATAATTTCTATGTTCGTGAAGCATTGGGCGTAAAAACTTGGGATATTTATGATGATGTAATTGGTGCTTATGGCGGAAAAGTCAATCAGATTTTTAGTATTGGTGGCGATCAAGATTTAGGCGGTGGCAAAGCCAAAAAAGCCAATCGTTTCAAGCCAGTTGTGGTATATCTTGGACCATTTACATTAGATGGTGGTTCATCGAAAGTGCATCAAATAAAATTACCAAAATACATCGGTTCTGTGCGAACGATGGTGGTTGCAGCCAATGCCAAAACATCAGCTTATGGCGCAGTCGAAAAAGCAACTCCAGTTCGAAGTCCTTTAATGGCTTTGGCAACGTTACCTAGAAAAATTTCGCCATCAGAAAAAGTGACTATTCCAGTGGAAATATTTGCAACCGAAAAGCAAATTAAAAATGTTCAGGTTCAAATAAAAACCAATAATGGCGTTCGAGTAGTTGGTGCTATAACTCAAAATTTAACGTTCACGCAACCAGATGAAAAAATGGTTTATTTTAATTTAGAAGTTGGCAGCGCAACAGGAATCGGGAAAGTATCGATTATTGCAACTTCTGGAAAAGAAAAATCGGTTTATGATGTCGAGATTGATATGACCAATCCAAACCCAATTACGAATACGTTTACCGATATTATTTTGGAACCTAATTCTACCAAAACTATGTCGTTTACACCATTTGGAGTTTCAGGAAGCAATTCGGCTAAATTAGAAGTTTCGAGTATTCCGACCATCAATTTCAATAGCCGTTTGCAATATTTGATTCAATATCCGCACGGTTGCGTTGAGCAAACAACATCATCGGTTTTTCCTCAGTTATTTTTGAGTGATGTTGCCGATTTAGATGCAATTCGTTTGGCACAAATTCAAAAAAATATTGGTGCAGGAATTCAGCGTTTGAGCGGTTTTCAATTATCAAATGGTGGATTTGTTTATTGGCCAGGCTACACAACTGCCGATGATTGGGGAAGTTCTTACGCTGGACATTTCTTGATTGAAGCCGAGAAAAAAGGTTATGTTTTGCCAGTTAGTTTTAAACAAAAATGGATTTCCTACCAACAAAAAGAAGCCAAAAAATGGCGATTTGAACAACGTTCAGGAAACGATTTTGCTCAAGCATATAGACTTTATACATTAGCATTGGCTGGTTTAGCCGATTTATCATCAATGAACAGATTGCGAGAAACAACAGGAATTTCGAACGAAACGCAATTGCGATTAGCAGCAAGTTATGTACTTGCTGGTCAACAACAAGCAGGATTATCGTTATTGATGAAATCTAAAATCGATGAAGATGAAACATATAATGGTTACAACTATTATTACTATGGTTCATCGGACAGAAATCGTGCAATGGCTTTAGAAACTTTAATTTTATTAGGGCAAAAACAAAAAGCATTTGCAACAGCAACAAAATTGGCAAAACAAATGTCAAGTAATGATTATATGAGTACGCAAACAACGGCATATTGCTTGTATTCTATGTCGAAATTTGCAAAAAGTAATGGCACAAAAGGCATAAATATTTCATTTAGTAAAGATGGAAAATCGCAAGCCGTAAATACAATGAAAACTTTTGCAGATAGAAGTTTGGTCATAAAATCTGGAGCAAATGGTGTAACAATCAAGAATAATAAAAACAATACAATTTATGTTCGAATAATAAATACCGGAATTTTACCAATTGGACAAGAACAAGTTATTCAAACCAATGTTTCGGCGAATATTGTTTTCAAAAACCGAAAAGGTGCTGTTATTAATGTCGCAAAAATTGCACAAGGAACAGAATTTATTGCCGAAGTAACTATAAAAAGTTTGAAAAATGAACGAATGGAAAACATTGCGCTTTCGCAAATTCTACCATCTGGATTCGAAATTGTCAATACTCGATTCACTGATTTTGGCGACGCAACCAACAACGAAGCCGATTATATCGATATTCGTGATGACAGAACTAATTTTTATTTTGGTATGAAAGCAGGCGAAACCAAAACCTTTAGAATTTTGCTTAATGCTAGTTTTCTTGGAAATTATTATTTGCCAGGATTGCAATGCGAAGCAATGTACGACAATACTTTCTTGGCGAGAACCAAAGGGTTTTGGGTTGAAGTTGTGAAGTAGATTTTAAGTCATATTAATAGATTTTAGATTATCCTAACAGGTTTTCAAAACCTGTTAGGTATTATCGAATAGTATAAACTAAAACATACCTAGCAGGTTTTGAAGACCTGTTAGGATAAAAAATTAGAAAAAAACAGAAATATGGAAAAAGAAGTTTTTGAAATTGGTCAATACTATCATATTTATAATCGAGGAAATAATAAAGAAAATATTTTTATTGAGGAAAAAAATTATAATTATTTTCTTTTAAAAATGAAAAAATATTTTGTTCCGATTGCGGATATTTATGCTTATTGCCTATTGAAAAATCATTTTCATATAATTTTTAAAAATAAAAGACAAAGACCAAATTTCTGAAAAATTTCAAGAGAAAATTCATTTACCGTTTTCTAATTTTTTTAATTCCTATTCTAAAAGTATCAATAAAAGTTATGAAAGAACTGGTAGTTTATTTCAAGAATATTTATAAAGAAACCGAATTCTAGATGAAGATTATTTGAAACAATTAATAGTTTATGTTCATTTGAATCCAATAAAACACTAATTTTCCAAAACATTTGAAAACTACAAACATTCCTCCTATCAAACTTATTTGTCAAGTAAAGAAACTAGTATTGACAGAGATTTTATTCTAGAAATGTTTGGAAGCTTAGAAAATTTTAAATTTTACCATCAAGAAAAAAGTTTAAGGTATGATGGCATTTTAAAGGAAATTGATGATTTGGATAACGATTGATATATCCTAACTGGTTTTACATATCCTAACAGGTTTTTTTCAACCTGTTAGGTATTTTTTTTTTAGAAAATAATATTTAATATATACCTAACAGGTTGAAAAAAACCTGTTAGGATAATACATAAATAAATTATGATTATTAAACTAAAAGTGTTTCTAAATCGAATCATTTCTTATATAAAACTAAACAAAATCAAATCATCAATTGTATTTGTGCTTTTGATAGTTTATTACTTTTCCTTACAAAGAACTTTATTTCAAGAACCTTATTCGACAGTTATAGAAAGCAAAGAAGGCGAATTATTGGGCGCAAAAATCGCTCGTGACGGACAATGGCGTTTTCCTGCACAAGATTCGGTGCCAAATAAATTCAAGAAATGTATTGTTTATTTTGAAGATGAATATTTCAACTATCATCCTGGATTTAATCCTGTCGCAATGGTCAATGCTGTAAAACAAAATCAAAAAGCTGGAAAAACAGTTCGTGGTGGAAGTACAATAACGCAACAAGTCATTAGATTATCGAGAAAAAATCAAAAACGTACTTATTTCGAAAAACTAATCGAATTGATATTATCGACAAGGCTTGAACTAAGACATTCTAAAAATTCAATTCTAGAATTATATGCTGCTCACGCACCATTTGGCGGCAATGTTGTTGGTTTAGAAATGGCTTCTTGGCGGTATTTTGGTGTGCAATCCAGTCAATTGTCTTGGGCAGAAAGTGCAACTTTGGCGGTTTTGCCTAATGCACCAAGTTTAATTTATCCAGGAAAAAATCAAGAAAAGTTAAGGAAAAAACGCAATAATCTTTTATTAAAATTAAAAAATAACAATGAAATTGATAATGAAACTTATGAATTAGCAATCGATGAACCTTTGCCACAAAAACCTTATAATTTACCTGAAATTGCTCCACATTTATTACAACGAGTTGCAAAAAATGAAGAAGGAAATCGAGTGAAAACAACTGTAGAATTCGAATTGCAAAATCGTGTTAATCAAATTGCTAAATATTATTACAGCCAATACAAGCAAAACGATGTGAACAACTTAGCTATCTTGGTAATTGATGTAAAAACCCGAAACGTGATGAGTTATGTAGGCAATTCTCCAACCGATTTGAACCATCAAAAAGATGTCGATATTATTATTGCGCCAAGAAGTACAGGCAGTATTTTAAAGCCTTTGTTATATGCTGGAATGTTAGACGATGGTGAATTATTGCCCAACACCTTGATTGCCGATATTCCGACACAAATTTCTGGGTACACACCGCAAAATTTCAATTTAACGTTCGATGGCGCTGTTCCTGCGCATCGTGCGTTGGCTCGTTCGTTGAATATTCCATCGGTTTTGATGTTGCAAGAATTTGGTGTAAACAAGTTTTATGAAACTTTAAAACAATTCCAATTGCGAGATATAAATAAAAATCCAGATCATTATGGATTGTCATTAATTCTTGGTGGTGCCGAAAGTAATCTTTGGGATTTATGTAGAACTTATGCTGGACTGTCATCGACTGTGAATTATTTTAATACTAATAATGGAAAATACCGAAACAAAGAATTCACAGAATTGAATTTTGTAAATAATATTGAAGTAGATTTTGGGTCAGAATCTAATCAAAAAAATATTTTTGGCGCAGGTTCTATTTGGTTGACATACAATGCAATGCAACAAGTAAATCGTCCTGAAGGCGATGAAGCTTGGCAATTTTATGATTCTTCACTAAAAATCGCTTGGAAAACTGGCACAAGTTTTGGCAACCGCGATGCTTGGGCAATAGGAACCAATTCTCGATATGTAGTTGGTGTTTGGGTTGGCAATGCAACTGGCGAAGGACGACCAACATTAACTGGCGTTTCTAGCGCAGCACCAGTTTTGTTCGATATTTTTAATTTAATGCCAAGACAAAAATGGTTTGCAACACCAAATAAGGATTTAATTGAAGTCGAAGTTTGCAATTTAAGCGGTTATTTGGCGCAAGCCGATTGCCCGAAAATTAAACAATTAATACCTTTGAAAGGAAAATCTACGGCAATTTGTAAATATCATAAAACGGTGCATCTTGACAAATTAGAGCAATTCCAAGTAAATAGCAGTTGCGAAAATATCGAAAATATGGTTACTAAATCGTGGTTTGTTTTGCCGCCAGTTATGGAATGGTATTATAAAAACCAACACGTTGACTACAAATCATTGCCGCCATTTCGATCGGATTGCGCAGGAACACAAACCAAATCAATGGATTTTATTTATCCGAAAACGAATTCTAAAATTTATTTGACCAAAAATTTTAATTCCGAAATTCAGCCTGTGATTTTGAAAGTAGCACATTCTAATCGTGAAGCCAGTTTGTTTTGGTATGTTGATAATGTGTATAAAGGAACTACGAAAACTTTTCACGAAATGCCGATTTCGCCTAACACAGGTTTTCATTATGTAACAGTTGTCGATGAGTTTGGAAATGAAATTAAACGGAAGATTGAGGTTGTGAAGGAGTAGGGTTTTCTAGCCCAGAATGAAAGGAAAAACAAAATGGTTTGAAAATCATTGGTTTTGTTTTTTGAAAGAACGACCAGCGGAAGTTCCTTTCAAAAATTACAAAAACCGATTTTCAAACCATTTTTTTTGGAATGAATGCTGGATTGGCTTTAAAAAAAATATTACAATTGTAAATGTTATTATTTTATTACAAAAAAAACCGCCAATCAGTGATAAAAGGCGGTTTTTTATTTTATTCTGTAATTTCAACTCCGTTTTTATCAAAAAAATGATAATCAAGATACGTGTAAGCATCTCTTGGAATGATTTTAATCCATTTTTTATGTTCAAAAAACCAACGTGAACGCAAGGATATAAAACCTTGATTCAAGTATGCTGCAACGAATGGGTGTACATTCAAGACAACTTTATTGTGTGTTTTTAACAGTCTTTCAAGATCCGAAGATATTTTATCGATGATAAGAATCGGAGCTTCAATTTCTCCGTTTTCGTTATTCGGGTCTTCTTCACGAGTTTTAATATTGACTTCTGGTCGCACTCTTTGACGTGTTATTTGAACTAATCCAAATTTACTTGGAGGCAATATTTTGTGTTTTGCTTTATCGTCACTCATTTCTGACTTCAAGAATTCGAACAAATCTGCTCTATTTTTTTGATCTTGCATGTCAATAAAATCAATAACAATTATGCCGCCCATATCTCGCAAACGCAATTGTCTTGCGATTTCGCCAGCTGCTATCATGTTGACTTCCATTGCGGTATCTTCTTGATTGGTAGCTTTATTGGCTCGGTTGCCGCTATTTACATCTATAACGTGTAACGCTTCGGTGTGCTCAATGATTAGGTATGCGCCTTTGGACATTGAGACTGTTTTGCCGAAAGAGGTTTTTATTTGTCTCTCGATATTGTATTTTTCAAAAATTGGTGTGTCTTTAGATTGATAAAACTTGACAATCGATGTTTTTGATGGTGCAATTTCTTGCAAATAATCTTTGGTTTGGTTATACAACTCTTCGTCATCAATTTGGATACCGCTGAAAGTATCGTTAAAAACGTCTCGAAGTATAGAAGATGCTCTGTTTAGTTCTCCTAAAACTTTTGACGGATGATGAGCAGTTGGTAATTTTTTACACATTGCAGTCCATCTTTCTACAAGATTCTGCAAATCTTTTTCAATTTCAGCTGTTTTTTTGCCTTCGGCTACGGTTCTAATAATGACTCCGAAACCTTTTGGTTTAATGGCAATAACTAGTTTTTTTAGTCGGTCTTTTTCGCCTTTGTCTTCTATTTTTTGCGAAACAGAAACTCGGTCAGAAAATGGAACTAAAACAATAAAACGACCAGCCAGAGAAAGTTCTGAACTTATTCTTGGTCCTTTGGTCGATATTGGTTCTTTAACTACTTGAACAAGAATAGATTGATTGGAGTTTATTACTTCGGCAATTCCTCCATCTTTATTTATTTCTTTTTCGAACTGAAACGATTTTAACATAAAATCTTTTATTTTGCCTGTTGTTACAAGCTTAATAAATTTCAGTTGCGAAGCAAGATTTGGTCCTAAGTCGTGATAATGCAAAAATGCATCTTTCTCGAAGCCAACATTTACGAATGCGGCATTTAGTCCAGCAACTGGTTTTCTGATTTTGGCAATAAATATATCACCAACCTGAAAATTGCTTGTTTCTTGTTCTTTGTGCAGTTCAACTAGTTTTCCATCTTTTAATAAGGCAAAATCAACGGCTTCTGAACTAGATCTAATGATTAATTCTTTATTCATGCTGTGATTTTTATCTTTATTTAAGACATTAGACTTTAAGACATTAGACTTTGAGACATTTAGAAACTAAAGTTTAAGTGTTTTTAAAAATCTAATGAAAAAATTCAGAAGTTATTAAATAATTTGTCGGTAAAAAAGATAATTTATAAATGATATAAATATTTTTAAAGTCTTAAGTCTAAAAGTCTCAGGTCTTATATTCTAACATCTATTTGTCTCAAGTCTTGTAGTCTCGAGTCTAATCATCTTTCTCAATATCAATGAACTTTAAAAAAGAAAAAAGTAGTTAGACTACTTTTTCTTCTTGTGACGGTTTGCTCTCGCTCTTTTCTTGCGTTTGTGCGTTGCTACTTTATGTCTTTTTCTTTTCTTACCGCTTGGCATAGTATTTTAATTTTGTGATTAATAAATATTTTTTTACTTTGGTTCGTTGTTAGTTTTCACTCCTTCAACAAATACTTTTGCTGGTTTAAAAGCTGGAATATTGTGCGCTGGAATTTTAATAGTTGTGTTTTTAGAAATGTTTCTACCAGTTTTTTCTGCTCTGGTTTTAATGATGAAACTTCCAAAACCTCTTAAGTAAACATTATCTCCAGTTTCAAGCGAAATTTTCACTTCTTCCATAAAAGCTTCTACAACTGCTTGAACGTCTAATTTTTCAAGTCCTTTTTTGTCTGAGATTTTTGCTACGATGTCTGCCTTTGTCATTTTAGTGCGTATTAATTATGTATAGATTTTTTTTGAGGTTGCAAATATAGTAATAAATAAAATATAAAATCAAGCTAATTGATTAAAATTTAATTACATAAACTTTACTTTTGCAAATTAATAATTTAATATGGATTTTAGTAACACATTAATTAACTGGTATTTACATAATAAACGAAGTCTACCCTGGCGAGAAACACAAAATCCGTACCCAATTTGGTTATCAGAAATTATGTTACAACAAACAAGAGTTGCGCAAGGAATGCCTTATTTTTTGAGTTTTACAACCAATTTTCCGACAGTTTTTGATCTTGCTAATGCAAATGAGGAAAAAGTTTTGAAACTTTGGCAAGGCTTGGGATATTATTCTCGTGCTAGAAATTTACATAAAACGGCTCAGATTGTAGCATTTGAATTAAATGGAATTTTTCCTGATAATTATAAAGATTTACTAAATCTTAAAGGAATTGGCGATTATACAGCTGCCGCAATTGCATCATTTGCCTATAAAGAAGCCGTACCAGTTGTTGATGGCAATGTTTTTAGGGTTTTGTCTCGATATTTCGATGTTGAAAACGATATTTCAATTAATTCTACCAAAAAAGTCTTTGCAGAATTGGCTTTTGAATTAATGCCTAAAGATAATCCAGCTCAATTTAATCAGGCAATTATGGAGTTTGGAGCTTTGCAATGTGTTCCTAAATCTCCAAATTGCAGCATTTGTCCATTCAACGAAAGTTGTGCCGCTTTACAAAAAAATAAAGTTGATAAATTGCCTATAAAAACCAAGAAAGTTAAGGTTACGAATCGATTTTTGAATTACATTATATATATTGACAAAAAAAATCAAACTTTGATTCAAAAACGAACCGAAAAAGGAATTTGGCAAAACCTTTTTGAATTCCCATTATTAGAAAACGAAAATTCGGTCGATTTAGAATTTATAAGTAAAAATATTGACGCAAAATTTACCGTAAAATCAATTTATCAAATAAATAATCAAGAAATTATTCACAAATTATCGCATCAAAAACTGCATATTAATTTTTGGAAAATAGAAATTGATGAAATTTTAGAAAATGGATTAACATTTGATGAGATAAAAACCTATCCTTTTCCGATTGTGATTGCCAATTTTATTGATAAAGAATTGAATTAGATTTTTATCAAATAAAAAAATCAGAATCAATAAAAAATTAAGTTGCATTAAGTACCAAAAAAAACATAATGCAACTTAATTTCTTAATGGTTTGAAAAAACTTAACATCATTTTAAAAATTTCCTTAATTTTGATGAAAATTTAAAAATGCAAGGATCACTAAATAAAGTTATGCTTATTGGGCACTTGGGCGACGATGTAAAAATGCATTATTTCGAAGGTGGCAATTGCATTGGGCGATTTTCACTTGCAACGAATGAAGTTTATATCAATAAAACAACCAACGAAAAAATCACATCAACCGAATGGCATAATTTGGTTGTGCGCAATAAAGCTGCCGAAATTTGCGAAAAATATTTGTCGAAAGGCGATAAAATTTATGTAGAAGGCAAAATAAAATCAAGACAATGGACTTCTGATGATGGTTCGACCAAATTCACAACCGAAATTCAAGTTGTTGAATTCTCCTTTTTGACAACCAAAAAAAATGTTGAAGCTAATAAAGAAAATTCGGAATTAGGTTCGAAAAACAATAATCCAGAAAGCGAAATTCCAAATCGACCAATAAACGATTTGCCGTTTTAAAAATTATAAAATGCTTTTAAAAATGTTTAAAAAAATAGTTTGTTTTTTAATAATATTCAACTTTATTTCTTGCAAAAAAGACGCAATTCCTAAACCAGCAGGATATTTGAGTCTTGAATATCCTGAGCCAAAATATATCAGTTTTGATAAAAACTGCGCTTATTCATTTGATGTAAATAATGCTGCAATTGTAACCGAAAAATCCAATTGCAATTTCGAAATTAATTACCCAAAAATGAAAGCAACTTTATATTTAAGCTATAAACCAGTCAACAATAACATTAAATTATTGCTTCGTGATGCGCAAAAATTGACCTACGAACACACCATAAAAGCCGATGATATTATCGAGCAACCTTACTTAAATCCTGATAAAAAAGTCTATGGAATGTTCTATGCAGTCAACGGAAACGCTGCTACCAACGCACAATTTTATGTAACTGATTCTACCAAACACTTCCTAAATTGTTCGGTTTATTTTTATGCCAAACCCAATTTCGATTCAATCTATCCAGCAACCAATTTTATTAAAAACGATATGAGAAAAATGATGGAAACACTAAAATGGAAATAATTATTTAAAAATTACTTACATCGTAACTTTATATGTTTTTCCATCGCCAGTTTTTTCGACTAATTTAGAAAGTTTTTCGGGCGATTGTTCATTAGAATCGTATTCTATTTTTGCAGTTTTTTTGTCAAAATTTACAGTGGCCATTTTCACACCCGATGTTTTATTCAATTCTTTTTCAATTGTTTTTGCGCAACCAACTTCGCAAGTCATTCCTTCGATTTTTAAACTTGTTGTAGCCAATTTTGCATCTGCCGAAATGGTTTTGGTTTCATTTTCTTGAGCTACAAATTTAGTATTTCCTTTTTTGCAACTTGTAAGCATCAAACTAGTTATTGCTATTGCTACTATTAATTTTAAAATTTTCATATAAATGTTTTTTTAATTTTCTAATAATTTCTACAAATTTATGCAATATAATGATTCGAAATCTATAAATAAGTCGGAGTTTTGTTAAGTAAACGATAAAGTATGGAAAATAAGAATGCAAAATGGATTTTATTAACAGTTCTAGCCCTAATTTGGGGAAGTTCTTTCATATTGATAAAACAAGGTTTAATAGGTTTGAATCCTTATCAGGTTGGCTCATTGCGAATTGTTTTTGCAGGATTGTTTTTATTGATAATTGGTTTTAAAACCTTGCCGAAAATTCCACAACACAAGTGGAAATATGTAGCAATAACCGCACTTTTTGGCACTTTTATTCCAGCATTTTTATTTTCGATAGCACAAACCCAAATTAGCAGTACAGTTAGTTCGATTTTAAACTCACTAACACCATTAAACACTTTGGTTTTGGGTATTTTATTGTTTGGATTAACCTTCGAAAGAAAACAAATTTTTGGCGTAATCATTGGTTTAATCGGAAGTTCGATTTTAATTTTAAACGGTGCTGCAAACCATCCAGAACAAAATTATTATTACGCTATTTTAATAATTATTGCATCTATTTGTTATGCAACCAATGTAAATTTAGTTAAAAAATATTTATCAGATTTATCACCATTGACCATTTCAACAGGCAATTTTGTAGTAATGTTAATTCCTGCATTAATAATATTATTTTCAACAGGATTTTTGCAATTAATTTATCTTGAAAAAGTACAATATTCTATATTTTTTATTGCTGTTTTAGGAGTTATTGGCACTGGAATTGCTAATATTATTTTCTTTAAATTAATTCAAATCTCATCTCCAGTTTTCGCAACTTCGGTTACTTACTTGATTCCTGTTGTAGCTTTTTTCTGGGGATTGTTAGACAATGAATCTTTGACAATTATTCAGTTTTTTGGAGCTTTTGTGATTTTGGTTGGAGTTTATTTGTCGAGTAAAAAATAGTTTTCAGTTTTCAGTTTTCAGTTTTCAGTTTTCAGTTTTCAGTTTTGTAAAAAATCATTTGCAAGCAAATGATTTTTTAGAAAAATTCCCAATTCCCGAAAAATCAATCTCTATCTTTTAAAAAACCTAATTTATTTCTTGTCAATAGCATTTCGGTTTTGTCTAAATTTGCAATAAAAATTCCATCTTTTTCTTTAGAATTTATTAAGTTATTTCCTAAATAATCAATTACTTGCGAATGTCCAATATATTTAAGATTATTGTTATCTTTTCCTATGCGATTCACGCCAATTGTGTAACACATATTTTCGATTGCTCTGGCTTTTAGCAATATATCCCAAGCATTTATTCGGGTTTTTGGCCAATTGGCAACGTAAATTAGCACATCATAATCTTCAATATTTCTAGCAAATGTTGGAAAACGTAAGTCATAACATATTTGTAAACAAATTTTGAAATTTCGAAATTCAACTATCTTTTTTTGATTTCCAGCTTTATAAACTTTGTCTTCGCCAGCAAGCGTGAACAAATGTTTTTTGTCATAATATTCGATATTACCTTCAGGAAAAACAAAAACCATTCTATTGTAAAAATTATTGTTTTCTGAGATTACTAAACTTCCAGTAATGGCGCAATTTTTAGATTTTGCTAAATTTTTTAACAATAAAATAGCTTCGCCAGTCATTGTTTCGGCAACAATTTCTGGATTCATCGTGAAACCAGATGTAAACATTTCTGGTAAAACAATTAAATCTACATTTTCGGATATAGAATTGATTTTTTGTTCGAAAAGTTTTCGATTTTCTAATGGGTTTTCCCAGAACAATTGGGTTTGAATTATTGCGATTTTCATTTGATAAATGTAGCAAAATATTTTTAAAACATTTCGAATTCGATTTTATGAAACTGTCGTTTATATAAAATCGAATCATTAAATGTCAATTCTCCAGAAATCGAAATCGACAAATCAGAGAAATGTTTATTTATTGTTTTTATTGAATCTTTTAGTAAAAAGCAATTAGATTTTTTTGGTTTTTTAATGTTTGTGGTTTTCATAATCTCATAGTTAAAAGTTCAATCCAAAACTAGCCATATCATTAAAATAAAATGTCCCAATTTATGCAGTTTACATAAATTAGGACAAGTTTGGATAATTTAGGACAAATAAAATCTAGCTGTTTTGCTTTTTGAATTCTGATGGTGTTGCATTAGTAAACTTCTTGAAAGCCATATAAAATGCTGATTTAGAATTGAATCCGCATTCAAAACCGATTGCTTCGATGTTATAATCGTTGTATTTTGGTTCTAACAAAAGTGTTTTTGCTTTATCGATTCGAAATTGATTTACATAATCAGAAAAGTTAAAATTAGAGTAATTATTAATAATACTGGACACTTTTGAAACACTCATTTTGATTTCTGACGCCAAAACTTCAAGACTAAAAGCCGCATCTAAATAACGATTGTAATTTTCGATATGATTTTTGATGAGTAAAAACTGATTTTCTTTTGTTTCTGTTTCTATCTGAATTTCGTTTTTTGGTACTTCATTCACTATTTTGACGTCTAAAGCAATATCTTGTCGAATCTGGATTCTTTGCGTTAAAATATTATAATTAAAAAAACCTTGATAACCTATCCAATATAAAATTATCGAACAACTCAAACGCATTGGATAATAAATATAAACAACCGGATTTAGCACTTCGCTAATGTTCGAAATAATTGCAGTCAACCAAAGCAAAATAACTAAACTCCCAAGAGCCATAAAAATTTTCAGCCATCTAACATTGTCGTAACTTAAAACATATTGGTATAAATTGGCATATCTAAAAAGCAATAAAAATGCTTTAGCATATAGAAAAACAGCAAATACAGCATTAACAATTTCTTCGATTTGCGAATATTTGGCAACTATAAAATTGTTATTATCATTAAAATAAAACGGAATAAAACCTATTCTAAAACCAATTTCTACTAAAAATAATCCAACAGTAATTGGTACAAATGAATAAATTTTTTGTTCAATTTTTAAATAATGGGTCAAAAAAGTATAAAACGAAGGAAAAATAAGCAAATACCAAGGGATTAATAACTTTCTAAGATAAAAATTCACTTCGAAAAGTCTGCTTTCGACCAAAACTATTTGAATGTTATTTAAAGTCAAAAATAAAATTACCAATACCAAATAAATAACGGATTTATGTCGTCCACGTTTTGAAAAACTGGTCGTTAATACAAATGAAATACCAAGAATAATTCCGGCAATCATCAAGAAATTAAAAATTTGTCTGGCTATTATTAAATCCATATTTTGATTTAAAATCTTGTCAAATATAGACAAATGATATTAATTTCTAACAATACAATCACAAATGCCTTTGTAATATTTCGCCCCGAATTTCACAAATATTCACAAATTAATATGTTTTAATTTTTTAATTTCACGAAAACTTATCAAAAGTAAATCAAATTTGTGAAATTATAAACTCAATTTTTAGTGCAAATTTGTGAAATTCGTGGTAACTATTTTATTTTCAAATCTAACAAATTAGTTAAACCTAAATTATTCCTGAATAAACAATTTTTTCTTTTTCATAGCATCTTGCCAACCATAAGGCAAAATCGAATGATTATTTTCGACCATCGCATTCATTTGTTGTAAAACTTTTGCTTGAATTGATTTTGGAAGCACAAAAAAAGTAGCATCGACAGTAAAATTTCTTTCATCATCAAGAATGCCATTTTGAATACGAATTCCTATTTTTTTGCCTTTATGGTATATCAAAATTTTAATTCGACCATCGTCATAACCGTTACTAGCATTGGTTCCATAAAATAAAATAGGTTCAATAATTCCGTCATTATCAAAATCTTCTACATAAACATATCTGGTCCAAAACCAAATTCCGGTTTCGTGTTTTTCTTTAAAATCGTTGGTTTCGAAAGTTTTTTTCCAATTTTTATTTTCGATTTTGTAATTAATTGCTTTTATCGAAATATTGTCACGATTGCCAATATTTTCTTCATATTTGTCTTCGGTTAATACCAAATAATAATTGCCTGTCTTGTCTTTGTAATCATAAACTTTCCAAATATTAGATAAAATCTTGAGTTCTTGTCGCTTTTTCTCGGTAAAAATTTCTTTAATTTTTTCTTCTGATAAAGTTTTGTATTTGCTATTTTCTTCGACTGATATAAATTCAGATATCTCAGAAATGCGTTGGCTAATTGTTGCAACATTTCTAGATTCTGTATCAGTTAGTTTTATTGATTTGTTATTATTTAATGGTTTATACCAAGATAATTTTTTAAAATAATCTTTAAATTCTGCATTCGAAAAAATATAACCTTTTCTTGCATAAATTTCGTTTTTCAATAACCTTAAATTAAAAATTTCGATATTTTCTAAATCGCTAGATTCAATTAGAATTGATGAACAATTAGAGCAATCTTTAGGAATTTGAGCAAAATTTATTACTGGCAATAAAAATAAAATAATTATTAAATTTTTCATTTTGAATAATTTATAAAGTTAAAACGCAACCATTTAATGATTGCGTTTTCTATTTTTTTTAATAATGTTTTTATATTCAGAATTCTAATGTCTGATTGTTTAAAATCTTTTAATCTTGTAGAATTTACAAGCTAGCCGACAAGTATTCTCGATTCATTTGAGCAATATAATCAAGCGAAATTCCTTTTGGACATTCGACTTCGCAAGCGCCAGTATTGGTACAATTCCCGAAACCTTCTGCATCCATTTGGGCAACCATATTTAAAACTCTGTCAGTTGCTTCGACTTTTCCTTGTGGCAAAAGAGCAAATTGCGAAACCTTTGCAGAAACAAACAACATTGCCGATGCATTTTTACAAGTTGCTACACAAGCGCCACAGCCAATGCAAGTTGCAGCATCAAATGCGCGGTCAGCATCGTGTTTATCAATCGGAATTGTGTTGGCATCGATCGTATTTCCTGAAGTATTTACCGAAATAAATCCACCAGATTGTTGAATTCTGTCAAACGAACTTCTGTCAACAACCAAATCTTTTATAACTGGAAAAGCTTTTGCTCTAAACGGTTCGATTGTAATTGTGTCACCATCTTTGAATTTTCGCATGTGCAACTGGCATGTTGTAACCAATCTATCTGGCCCGTGAGCTTCGCCATTAATAAACAATGAACACATGCCACAAATTCCTTCGCGACAATCGTGGTCAAATGCGATTGTGTCGGTTCCTTTTTCGATTAATTGGTCGTTTAGAATATCTAACATTTCCAAGAAAGACATATCTGGTTCGATATGATCTACTTGGTAATCGACCATTTTTCCGGTTGCTTTAGCGTTTTCTTGACGCCATATTTTTAGGTTTAGTTTCATTATTTTGTAATGTTATGCGTTGTTTTATATTTTAAATTTGGTTAAAAAAACTTTAATTAAATTCTAATCTATTCGTTTCTTCATATTTTGCGTTATAATTTTCATTATAAAAAGAAGACCTTGCTTTATCTGATGCACTTGTTATTTTTGGGCTTCTAAAATTAACAATCACAAATATTTTCATTGTTTTAATATTCGGATATAAATTTATAAAATATGGAATTGTCGCTTCAAATTTTTCAAAAGCATCTTTCCTTTCTGCATTTCTCTTTTTCATTTTGACATCTTTTGCTTCAATGAAATAAAAATTATTTTCAAAAACACAAAGCCAATCGCATTTTTTTAATTCATTTTGTTTCATTAAACAACCATCATTTTGAAAAAAATTAACTTGTTTTTCGGAATTATTTATAATATTCAAATTCCATTTTTCGTTTTCATTTTGGAATAATAGCTTGTTATTAACGTTATCATCATAAATATAATAATTTCCATTATTTAATGGATAATGACATTCTGTTTCGATTAATTCGTTTATCATTTTATATCCAATAATTCTTCGAATTCTTCATTCATTTCATCAGAAGCTTCGTCAATAATATTTTCACCAATTAAATTTAATTCTTTATCAAATATATCATATGCAAATCCATCTTTCAATTGATAAACACTTAAATCATTTGGATTTAACCAAGATTCTTTATGAATAATTTTTTCAACTTCTGATTGATTTTTTTGTCCTTTTTTATAAGCCATTAATAAATCATTAATAGCTGATAAAAAATAAGGCGAATGCGTTGGCAATAAAAACGAATGTCCATTCTTATTTATATTCTCTACAAAAAATTCCATTAATTTTTTTTGTGCTTTTGGAAACAAATTTAATTCAGGTTCTTCAACTATAAATATTCTGTTTTTACGGTTCGAAACATTTGTATAATAATCAACTCCTAGAACAATCGGTATCGCTGATTGATAACCACTGGCGCCAGTACTTAATGCGTAAAATGTACTTTCTTTTTCCTTTTTTATATAACCAAAACCATGAATATTTTTATAAGATATACCCAAAGGTTTTATTTCAAACTCATTTTTATAATTTATCGCAATTTCATTTAATTTAGAAAACTGATTAAATAATAGACTACTGAGATT
>JAYWGV010000097.1:0-21771 GCA_043778105.1 Bacteroidota bacterium | reverse complement strand
AGTGGCGATTTAAATTACAACATTCCTATTATGGATGTTGGTGGTTATCCATTAAATTTAGCTTATAGTTCGGGAGTGACTATGGATCAAGAAGCTTCATGGGTTGGATTAGGTTGGGACATGAATGTTGGACAAATTTCGAGACAAATGCGTGGCTTGCCAGATGATTTTAATGGTGATCCAATGATTTATGAAAACAACATAAAAGACAACGTTACAGTTGGCGCAGGTCTTGGAGTTTCTGTAAGTCTTTTTGGTGCTGGTGAGTTTGCAGAATCAGCTGGAGCAATTAGTGGAGGTTTAACTGGTGGTTTAGGTTTTAAATACAACAACTATAATGGATTTAGCACTTCTTTAAATGCTGGCTTGAATTACCAAATAGCAGATAACTTATCTGTAGGAATGCAAATGGAGTCCTCTGCTGAAGGTGGTGCTTCTGTCTCACCTTCTGTATCATTAAACGCAAAAGATAAAAAAGGAAATGCAAAAAACATATCATTAACAGGTAGTTTAGGTGTTAGTTACAATTCTAGAAAAGGAATTGAGAATGTGACTATTACAGCAAGTAAAGCATCTAAATTTTTAAGTAAGATTTCTAAAGGTAAATTAAGTGATGATATTTCAATTGGTGGAACAATGTCATTCCTAGACGCCTCATTTACTCCCTCAAAAAGAATGTCAATGATTTCATCGAATTACATGTTTGACTTGAATGTTGGTGGACATGCTTTTGGATTGACTGGTTCTGTAAAAACAAATGGGTATTATACAAAACAAGGTATGAATCCTTCTGAAAGGTACAAAGAAGAAAAAGGATATGGTTACGAAAATAGCTTTAGTGCAACCCAAAATGACATTACCGATTTTAATCGTGAAAAGGACCGAACAGTTAATAGAAACACCATTACGTTACCAGTTACTAATTATACCTATGACTTATATAACATACAAGGTCAAGGCGTTTCTGGAATGTTTAGACCATATAGAAGTCAAATAGGTTATGTTTTTGATAAACATGTAAAGGATTTTAGCGATGGAGGTGCATTAGGCATCGAAGCGGCTGTTGGTGCTGGTGCACACTGGGGATTTGATGGAACAGTTACTGACGGTTACAGTTCGTCTGGATTGTGGTCTCATCGAAATGGTGCATTATCTCGTTTGCAAGAAAGTAATGGTGCAAATTTAGACTACGAAAAAGTTTATTTCAAAAATATTGGAGGTATGCAAGTTGATAATGACAATGTTTTATTTGATAATGTTGACAATTACAGCCCAATAAAGTTTGATATTAATGGAGATATGTTTGAAAGAGGAATAACAAATTCGTATGCTTCAAAACCAAATGTTACGACGCCTCTTAAAAGGAATAGTCGAGTAAATAGAAACCAATCTATTCAAAAATTAACTGCAACAGAAGTAGGAAAATTTGGCAGTAGACCAACTTCTATAAGTCAATATTCCAAACCACACCACACTGCTGAAATAAAAATAATCAAGGAAGGTGGTGTTAAATATGTGTACGGTAGAGCCTTGTATAATGTTGTTAAAAAAGAAGTGACTTTTGATGCGTCAGGAAATAGTTTTAATAATAAAGATGGTATAGTTCAATATAGTCCTGGTTCGGACAATACTGCTAATAATAATGCTGATGGAGATCAATATTTTAATAGTATTAAAACACCAGCTTATGCGCATACTTATTTATTAACTTCGGTATTGTCATCGGATTATCAAGATTTAACAAACAACGGTCCATCAAATGATGATCTAGGTACTTATACTCTTTTTCAGTACAAAAGACTAGATTCTAATAACAGGAATTTGTATAAATGGCGAATTCCAATTATTGAAAACCATGCTAATTTTGATGAAGGACTAAAATCGCTTTATAAAGACAATAAAGGAAATTATCAATATGGAGAAAAAGAAATAACATATATTGATAAAATAATTACTAAAACCCATGTTGCTGTTTTTCAAACTTCTGAAAGAAAAGACAGTTATGGTGTAAAGGGCGAAAATGGTGGTTTAGATACTGCAAGCAAAATGTACAAACTTGATAATGTGAAATTATATTCTTGGCCAGAGTATGATGCACTAAAAGAAGATGCTACGCCAATTAAAACTGCTCATTTTGTTTACGATTATGACCTTTGCAAAGGAATTCATAACAACAGTACGCTTGTTGCTGAAACTAGTAATAATGTAATTGCAAATCAAGGAGGTAAATTAACGCTGAAGAAAGTCTATTTTACCTACAAAAATTCTAAAATGGGACAATATACGCCTTATGTCTTTACCTATTGTAAAGATTTTATGTATAAAGATGTTTCTTACAATACCAATTTTAATTATGACATGAAATCTTATGATGTTTGGGGTAATTATAAAAAACCAGAAGATAACATTCAACAAGGAAATGATGTTACTAATGGTAATATGACCAATGCTGAATTTCCATTTGTAATCCAAGATAAAATATTAACAGATGGTTGTGCTTCGGCTTGGCATTTGAATACAATTAAACTTCCATCAGGTGGTGAAATGACATTAAGTTATGAGTCTGATGATTATCAATACGTGCAAGATCAAAAAGCCATGCAAATGTTTAAAGTTATTGGTGCAGGTCTTTCAGCGACGTCAATTGGTTCCAATTCATTATGCGATTTTAGGGGCGTTCCAAATGAATATCTTTATGTCGAAATTCCAGCATCTGAGACCGATGGTCAAAAATTTATAGACAATTGTATAAGAAATGTTCCTGATGGGTTATTGTATTTTAGGTTTTTGCTAAATATGAATAAATTAGATTCTTTTTCAAATTTTGCAGCAGCCTTTGATGGAACCGAAAGGGTAAATAAATACGATTATGTAACAGGATACGCTGAGTTGGAACAATCTGGTCATAACTTAATAACAGTTGGTTCAAATAGATTTGCTGCAATCAAGATTAAAAATGCAAAATTAGGAGATGGAATTGACAACAACGAGCCAGCAAATGCGATAACCAAAGCAGGTTGGAATTTTGCAAGAGAAAATCTTAATAGAATTGCATATGGTTTGACGGGTAATGAAGACAATAAATCTGCAAAAGCTGTAATTTTAGATATTCTTGATGCAGTACCAAGATTATTAGAAATTTTTTCAAGTCCAAACGGAATTTTACGTGACAATGGTGTTGCTAGATATTTTATTCCTAATAAATCTTGGGTTCGTTTAATGAATCCAAATTCAAAAAAACTTGGTGGTGGTAGTAGAGTAAAAGAATTGAAATTAAGCGATGACTGGAATGTCATGAACGAAAATATACTAGATGAAAATTTAAAACAGTCTTATGGTCAAGTTTATAATTATGAACTCGAAGGAAAATCTTCAGGTGTAGCTACTTACGAACCGTTAGGTTGTAAAGAAAACCCTATGGTAAAACCAATTTACGACAAGAATAAAGGTTCAGGTTTGTTACTCGCTGGCGAGGCTCAAAATTACATTGAGGCTCCATTAGGCGAGTCTTTTTTCCCTGCTCCAAAAGTTACATATAGTCGAGTAGAGGTTAAAAATTTACCAAGAAGCGTTATTGAAAACGGAACAACTAAACATGTCAAAAAACATGCAACTGGATCGGTTGTTACAGAATTTTTTACGTTTAAGGATTATCCAACAATAGCCAGCATGACCCCAATTTCTGCTGATTATGATAAAACACCAATATTGTTAGGTTTACTTAAAATAGTTTCTACCCAACATTTAACAATGACCCAAGGTTTTGCGGTTCATACCAATGATATGGATGGAAAAATGAAAAAACAGTCTGTTTATCCAGAAGGTTTATCATCGCCGATTTCTGGCGTAGAATATATTTATGATAACCAAGCTAACATTAACGGACAAGGTTATTTAGATAATAATATTACAACAATTAACGCAACAGGTAAAATTGAAAAAAGATTAGTTGGTGTCGATTATGATGTGATTAACGATTTTAGAGAAGATCAATCTTATTCTAAAACAGTTGGAATAAAATTTAATACTGCAGGTTTGCCATTATTATTTGTTTTTATAATTGTTCCAGTGCCATTACCAACGTTTAGTAAAAGCGATGATAGATTAAAAACTGCTGTAACAACCAAAGTTATTCATTCCTGTGGAATATTGCGAGAAACAATCGCAACAGATGTTGGTTCTAAAGTTTCAACCAAAAACTTAGCTTGGGATGCCGAAACAGGAAATATTCTTTTGACGCAAACTGTAAATGAATTTAACGACAATTATTACAGCTTTAATTACCCAGCCTATTGGAACGCTGGTTATAAAAATATGGGGCAATCTGTTAAAAATTTAGATATAGAAGGCAGAATTGAAACTACACAATTTAATGATTCAAACAAAAAAGGTAATGGGAATTATAAAATCTCAGGAAACAATATTGCTGAACAGTTTTTAACCGATGGAGATGAAGTTTGGATAACTCCCGATAAAAATGTTGAATTGTTTGATAGTGAAAACAACGAGATAACTGCTCAAAAATCATGGGTGATCAATGTTGCCGGAAACACATTTAATTTAATTAATGCTCGTGGTTTAAAATTAAATCACGGATCATTAGTTTCGGGTTCTTTTAAAGTTATAAAATCGGGTTACAAAAACAATCAAATGGATAACATGGCATCTATTACCTCTATGACAAATCCATTAATCAATAATGGTGTAGAGCTTGGTCAATTGCCTGATAATCTTTTTGATAATAGTGATTCTAAGAAATACAAAATAATTAATGCCTCTGCAATTGAATATAACGACGAATGGCAAGCGCAGTGCGAATCTAATTTACCAAAAATGAGATATGATGAGTCTGGAAGATTAGTTTTTCAATATGACAATACTGATTCGTCACTAGATCCAAGTCAAGTAAGAGACCGTTCTTACAACCCTTATCTATATAATATTCTAGGAAACTGGCGTGCAGACAAGTCTTATGCCTATTTAACAGGTCGAACAACCAATTTGGTTGCCAATCCAACTGGTGACGTTAGTAGTAATCCAGACAACAGAAACACTGGTTATTTTAAAGATTTTCATCCATTTTATGTTTTTGATTCAATAAATAAAAAATGGGGAATAACAGTTGATCATATTACTAAATGGCAATTCGCCTCAGAAGTAGCCAAGTACAACCCATTTGGTCAAGAAGTCGAGAATAAAGATGCTCTCGAAAGATATTCATCGGCACAATATGGTTACAATTACAGGTTTCCGTTGGCGGTTTCTAGCAATTCGCAATATAAAGAAATGGGTTATGACGGTTTCGAAGACTACGACTTGTTGACCGATAAGACAGCTGCACATTTTAATTTTATGGACATTTTAGAACAATATAAAACAACAGTTTCTAGTGAACAAGCACATTCAGGAACCAAAAGCATAAGACTAGCTCCAGGACAAACAAGCAAACGGTTAACTAAAAAAATTGTGTCTTGCGAAAATGGAGTAGAGTCTGAATTTGAGCGAAATGCTAAAAGCAGAAAAAAAACTAAGTAAAAAATATACAAATTACCTGTGTAATTTTTAAAAGTTAAAAACAAGCAATTAAACAAACAATACCAACACCTGTTAGTTTTGATGCCTTTTTTTATAGAGGGCTAGGGTGAACCTAATTTGATGATCAAGATGAAATTAAAATTTAAAATATTTTTTAGCATTTTAAGCTTTTTAGTGGCAATTCCTAATTTTGCACAAGAATTGACTGACAAGGAAATAGGGTTTGATTCTTCAAGAATAACCACTAGGCTAAAAGAACGTGGCTTAACTGACGATCAAATTAAACAAGAAATTCTTCGTGAGCGTGAAATGGAAGTCGAAATGTTTAAACGACAAGAAGAGGAACATGCCAAATTAGTCAAAAAAATTGATGATGAAATTGCGCAAAAAAAAGCTGAAAATCCCAATTTTGTGAGACCAGCAACACCTGCTTTACAGCGACAAGCATTAATTGATTTATTTATAAGTACAGGTGGTACTATAGTTGGCCCACAAGGTTGGACTAATAAAACAGGTTGGGATATTAATCTAGGATCAGTGGTTACATCTTGGAACCCTGCAACTCAAACTGGTTGGTATGGAGTTAATTTAGATGTAAATGGGAATGTCAAATCTTTAATTCTTAATTCTAATAAATTAAATGGTCACATAATAAGTTTAAATGAGTTTCCTTTTTTAGAATCATTAAATTTAGGTTATAATTCTCTATTAGCTGGTAACCTTCAGTCAATTTCAAGTTTAACTACTTTAAGAACATTAAACATTGACAAAACTCTAATTACAGGAAGTTTAAACTCGTTGGTATCATTAGTTAATTTAGAAAATTTAAGTTTTTATTCTGCACAAGTTTCAGGGTCTTTAGATCCATTAGGTTTTTTAATAAATTTAAGTACACTTAGTTTTTCTAGAAATCAATTAACTAGTAATTCTCTTCCATTAAATTTTTCAAATTTAACTCTAATGAAGCAATTAGATATGTTTAATACTGGGTTTAGCAATCCAGAAGATTTAGTCTCTATCAGTACTTTTTTTCCACTTTTAGAAAATTTAACAATAGCTACAATTTATCCAGGTTTAGATCCAGTCTGTTATGGTGGTATACTTCCAGCACAGTTTGCAAGTCTTACAAACTTGAAAGTTATTAACATTCAAAATACTTTTTGTTCAAATTCTTTAACTGACGTTTCATCGATTACTAATAATGTCGGCTTGAAGCTTGTTTTTTTTATAAATCAAATAGACTTAAACATCTCTGATTCTTTAATGTTTCAAAATTTAATTAATTTAACAAGTTTTAATCTAATTAATACTAATTTAAATGTATTTCCTATTCTTAATGCTCCAAGTCTAATTAAATTTTCAATACAAAATAATAATGTACAAGGTCAAATACCAGCCTATATAAATACTTTGACAAATTTAAATTATTTTCATTTACAAGAGAATAAATTTAGGTTTAATGATATTGAAAATAATTTTTTACAATACAAAAGCCCAGGTAAAAATTTTGCATATGCAAATCAAAAACAAACTGATAACATAGAGACATTAAGTGTTCAAACAGGAGGCACAATTATACTAAAAATGTCAGATGATGAGTTAGTACCAGGTCAATTACGTTACACACCAAACGATACATTCTGGTGGTTTAAAAATGGTTTTCCGTTAACTCAAACAGCTAGTGTTAACAATAGAGTATTGACAATATCCAATGCTAATTCAGTTGAACATGCTGGTGTCTATATTTGCTATTCATTACACCCAAATAATCCAAACATGCCAAATTGGATCTTGGAACGCAACCCAATAACATTAATAGTAACATCGCCATTATGTACTGCGCCCACAGATTTGCAGGTTGCTTATTCCACTAACGGTGTGGCAACAATTTCATGGAATCAATTAGGTACATTGGCGACTTCATGGCAAATAACTGCAGTTTCTAATGCTTTGCCACCAGTAACAACTGTTTTTAACAGTACGCAACCCAATTTTGCTTTAGCAGGTTTAGCTTCAGGTTTTAAATATAATGTGACGGTTCGTGGCAAATGCTCAAATGACCTCTTGTCAGAAGGAGTTTCGATAAATGTTAATTTAAATTGCACTAAAACAAATCCAGGAACACAAGACGTAAAACAACTATTTATCAACCTGTTAAATCATTTGTTTTCTTTAGATCCAAATAGCATTGGTCCTATTTATACATGTGAGCAATTAACAGCGTTGGCACCATATATTTCGGTTGCGAATCCAGCGATTTACGATTTTTCGGTTTCTACTATCAGCACTGGAGAAATTTCATTTTCTTTTTCTCCAAACCAAACTAACTATCCCGATTTCACACTAAATTACACGCTTGGCAATATATTAAGTCACGGTTCGTTGCTAGATATAAATTTAGACAATTATACTTCGCCAGAAACAATTTTTTATGGCGAATCTACCTTCACAAATGGCATTTTAAATGCGAATATTAAAAGTATAAATTTTTGTCCAAGTTTCTGTTTTGAAGACGCAACAATAACGATAAACCCATCTGGAGTTTCAAATGTTTTATGTGCAGGTTCATTAATAAATCTAGGTATAGATTATGCTAATGGAGGTGGTTCTCAAGCAACTTATTCTTGGTCAGTAATAAATTTAAACACTGGACAAGCGACCTTATTGCCTAGTAATAATTCTGGTTTTTCGCCTTTAAGTTCCTTCGCTATTCCTTCGCAAGGCACTTATGAAGTTATTAGCACAATAACATCATATTCATCTTATCCTAATTGTTCAAGGAATGTTCGATTTAGGTTTGATGCAAATTGCGACTTTACTTCTTGCACTGCAAATAATCCTCAAACTCAAACCATAGAAAATTTGTTCATTGACTTGTTAAACCATTTGTTTGTTCAAAGTCAGTCAGCTGCAATTCCTGACGATTACACTTGTAAAGAATTAAAAGTTTTAGCTCCTTATATTTCGGTTGCGAATCCTACAATTTATAATTTTTATTCTAATAATAGTCAGGTTTCATTTTCATTTTCGCCAGACCAAATCGACAATCCTGATTTTAAAATGGACTATACATTTGGCAATATATCAAGTTACGGTTTGCTAAACGACTTGAATTTAAGTTATTATACTTCGCAAGAGACAAGTTTTTCTAGTGAGGCAAATTTCACAAATGGTATTTTAATATCGAATATTAAAAAAATAAATTTTTGTCCTGATAAATTATATTGTGATAAACATGTTGTAATAGTTGTTGACGAGTCGGCTTCTATAGCTGATAATGATATTGAATATGAGGCAGGGAAAATCAGAGAACATTTAAAAAGATTCATTCTTAAGCAAGTAGACGATAACTATAATTTAGGTACAAACATGCACATTACTCTAATGGGGTTATCTGACAATGATGGAGCATATGATAGAACAGGTGACATGATAAAAGGTATTGATAAAATTACATCAGGTAATTCAAGTGATTATTTACGCTGGATTGATCTATACAGAAAAAGATATAAGAAAAATTTGTATGGTGTAAGTCCAAGCTCTGATTATTGGAAAAGTGGATTAGCATTTGCTCAAAGTTATAAGCCTGCACTTAGACCAACAAACCCCGATATGGTTGTTTTAATAACCGACGGTTGCCAAACATCTGATTTAGATGGTAGCGATTTAAAACATGTAATGAAAAACTTTAGTAATTATAACCCAGCTGTTGTTGCAACAAATCCCCGTTTGTTTGTAATAGGTGTCGAGAACGGTTATTATGTTGACGAAAACACTTCATCAAGACCATTATTACGAACTAATTCAGATCCTAATTACGAAAATGTAGAAGATGAATTGATAACAACTTCAGATAATAAAGAGCTTACTGATTCTTTAGATACTGATAAAAATAAAACATCAGATAAAGAAACAATAGCAAATAAGAACACATTTACTGGAGAAAACAATTCGAATAGTCAAACAGCAAATAGAACTTCTTTGTTTTTGGGGAAGTCGTTGAAATTTCTTTTCGAATTATCTAATTTACCAGAGCCACAAACAGAAGTAAAAAGATTACCTGAAAATGTGTATAAAAAAAGTGTGAATTTTTATAAGTACGACTATGTTGCCACAGATAATTTTGAAATTTTAAGCAATGTTTTCGATAAAAATTTTATTTCTAATGGACTTGTTGAAGATGCTTCGCTAAGTGGTGAAGTAGATCCAACCAATAAAGCAATAAGTTGTGGTGAGAAAGTCAAAAAAAGAATTTGTGATGAGTGCGAAGGATTTCAACCTATTCCAGAAAAAGATTATATTTTGAGCGCTTGGGTTAAAGAAGAGCAAGCTGCTCAAGTCCTTAATTTTAATGCACCAATAATTAGATTAATTTTTAAAGCAGATATTACAAATACTACGGGTTCAAAAATAGACTGTATATCAAAAGGCGATATAATCGATGGATGGCAAAGAGTTTTTAAAAAGTTTACTATCCCAGTTGGAGCAAAAGTTTTAGAAATCGAATTGATAAATGAGAGTGTTACAAATCCTGTGTATTTTGATGATATAAGAATTCATCCAGCTGATGGCAGCATGAAATCTTTTGTATACAATCCAGAAACTTTTAAATTAATGTCAGAAATGGATGAAAATAATTATGCTACCTTTTATGAATATGACAACGAAGGTGGTTTAATTAGAGTTAAAAAAGAGACAGAAAAAGGGGTTAAAACAATTAAAGAAACCAGATCAGGAAATGTTATCAATAAAAATTAATTTTAGAATGAAAATTTTTTTAACAGCGATTTCATTATTTATTGCATCATTTTTAACTGCTCAAACTTCCGAAGAAGTTTTAAAAACGGTAAATAGAAACTATTCTGACGTCAAACCATTGCAATTTACAACTTCATATAGTCTATACAAAAATGTTAATACTAAAAACACTTATGAAAGTTATAAAGGGTTTTTTAAAAAAAATGCAAATAATGAATACATAATGAAGATTGGACTTAATGAAATTGTCAGTTTGCAAAAAGTAAGTATAAAAACAATCGAAGTCGAAAAAATTATTGAAGTTTCAGAACCAATAAAATCTAATCTAGGAGAATTTGATTTAAAACAACTTTTAGAGTTTTGTAAAATTAAATCCTTTAAAGATTTAAAAACTCATTGGGAATATGTTCTTGAAACTTTAGCTTATTCCAATTTGCCTTATTCTAGAATCATTGTAGAAATAGGAAAAGATAATTTTATTAAAAGAGAATTATTCTATTACAATACAAGCATAAATTTTTCAAAACAATACAACAAGCAAGATTTAAATTATCCGGTTCTTGAAATAAATTTTTCAAATTATAACCGATTGCCTATTGAAGCTGGATTAATAAGTTCCAATAAATATTTTAAAACAATAAATTCTAAATTAGTTTCTAATATGAAAAATTATAAACTAATTGACCAAAGAAAAAAATAAAATTAAAAAATATTCAAGATTATGATAAATTTTAAAAATTTAGTAATTGTATTTACATTAATGTTATCAATTTTAAGTTTTGGTCAAGCAGAACATTTAGAATCGATTTTAACATCAAATCAAATTGCTGTATCTCCAACGGCGATAGCATTAACTCAAAACGATTTGTTAGCAAGTTCAACTGCTATGCCAAGCCCTAATGCTGTTTCTCGATTTGTAACAATAAATCCTGCAATGAATTTAGTTTTTGGCGTAAATAATGATGCTGATATGCTAAACATAACAAAATATAATAAAATTTTTCAAGCAAAAATTACTTTGTTAATATCCAAGAGACGTACTGCTTTTAATATTCTTAATCCAACATTAATTTCACCAATTGCAGACGAAACTATTGAATTGACAATCAATCACGATAATAAACTAGATAATAGAGATTTGAATGATTTAGCTCTTTTTAAAATGATTGGATATGATGGAGCTGATGTAAAAATTATTGCAATTTCTTGTAAAGAAGGTATTGATGGTACAGGAACAAATGTAGTAATTAGTGATACCAACTTATTTTTGAAATTATCTTTTGATTGCGAAAGATATTATAATATAGCAAGTACATCACTTAACATTGTAGAAAAATTAATTAAATACAATCAATCAACGTCTGTATTTACAACATTAAGTAGTACTGGCGATAAACTATCTGATGGAGCCGATGAATTGCAAATAGAATGGAATCCGTGTACAGAATTAAAATGCGGAAATCCCTTGGAATATGAATTAGAATGGACTTGGCTGGATAATTACAGTGCTTCTGGTGCAAATATACCACTAGCAAAAGAAGCCATTAAATTAACTGAACAAGATTTTAAATTAAACAGCACTCGAATTCAAACTAAAGATTTGTTCTATAAAATACCTTTAATTTATGCCAAAGGATATTTAGTATATAGAGTACGCCCTTTAGGTAGGTTTATGGAGAATATTTCAAAAACATATTATGGAAGTTGGTCTACAGTTTTTGCAGAAAATTATAAAACCGTGGCAGATTGGAACAAAGTTTTAACTATTGATAAAGAACACGAAAAAGGAAATAAAAACTGGCAATTTCAAACTTCGTTTGCCGAAGATGGAAAAAAGAAAGATGTAATTAGTTATTTTGATGGAAGTCTTCGAAACCGACAAACAGTAACAAGAACAAATACTAATAATCAAACCATAGTTGGAGAAGTTATATATGATTCGCAAGGACGACCAGCAATAGAAGTATTGCCAGCACCCATTGGAAGTTCTCAAATAAAATATTTTGCAGGATTAAATAAAGATATTAATAACAATTTATATAACCATAAAACATTCGATTGGGAAATTAAGACTACGGTTCCAAATTGTACAGTTTTTGGAGCACCTGCAATGGGTACAAATTCTGGCGCCAGCAAATATTATTCTTCTAATTTTTTACCTATAGAAAAAAAGAACAATCATCAAGATTTTGTTCCAAATGCTTCTGGTTTTCCATTTTCTCAAATAGAATATACGCCCGATAATACTGGGCGAATTAGTAGAAAAGGAGGCGTTGGACCAGATCACCAAATTGGTTCAAAACACGAAATGAGTTATTTTTATGAGTCTCCATTGCAACCAGAATTAAATAGACTTTTTGGTTATAATGTTGGAGATGCAAGTCGATATAAAAAAAACATTGTTGTTGATCCAAATGGACAAACTAGTATAAGTTATCTTGATCCACAAGGCAGAACAATTGCTACTGCACTAGCAGGTGATCTTGAGAGCGCTAGTAGTTTAACGACTCTTAGTGATTACAATTTACTAATTCATGGTAAAATAGATGTCGATTTAGTAAAAAATAACGATAAATATGCTTCGGGTGAGAATGGAATTTTAAAAGACGGTATTAAATTTACTAATTCTTTTAAACCATTAAAAAACATTGAAAAGGAATTTAATTATAATTTTATTAAAACGACCAAATCCTTTACTTTAACAACTGATCCTGCAACACCAGCAAATTGTTTTAACAAATTTTATCCATTTGTTTACAACTGGAAAACAAGTTTGAAAGACGAGTGTGGTAACGAAGTATTTAAGAATCCATTAACGGGAACCTTTGGGGTTGAAAACACTATAAATCCTGAAATTAGTGATAGCCCTTTAATAGGCACTGTAGCATTTCCTTCTGTAGTTTTAAGCAAAGATCTAAACTATATGTTGTCAAAAGAGGTAGTTGTTGATGAAGTTACTTTAGAGAATTATGCGAATGATTATATCAAAACAATTACAGCTACAAATAACCCTTGCAACGCTCCTGTAACAGTTTCGACACAAGTCTCTACAGATTGTATTGTAAGCTGTCGCAGTTGTGAAGATTCTATAATGAAAAGATATTTAAGCGATTTGGATTATGGAGCGTTTAAAATTCAATTACCTGTTATTTTAATTCCTGATCCAGAACTTCCAAAAGTAAAAAATGATCCTATAAATTTTCAACCTCCTGCTGATTACGGATCATTTTTAGCGCTTACGCAAAACGCTCAGCAAAAATATGTTTTATCTGAATTGAGTAATGAATATGGTTCAAATTACATTTTTGGTTACTCTGGCTCAACTTTAGGATATACATGCGCAGTTGCAGCTTGCGATGATATTCAAAGCTTAATAATTGCTAAAGAAATTGCATATAAAGATTTGTTTAATAAAATGTTAAACCTTTGCCGTGAAATGTGCAACACGCCAGCTGTGAGTTGCGATGCAAACAAAGCCCAGATGTTAAGTGATGTTTCTCCTGGAGGTCAATATGGTTATGTAAAAAAATTGAATGAAAACGAAACTAATTCTAACGTTGATCCTATAACTGGCGAAACTAATCCTAGTGCAACATTAATTCCAACAGATGACTATGTTATAAGTGTATTTAATGATCAAAATAAATTGAATTATGGTGGTGGAGTGAATTTGAGTTATTGTCCTGCTGCAACAGGAACTCCGAACGTTGACCCAATAAAATATTCCAATTTTAGTTGGAGAAATCCAAAAACACCTTATAAAAATGATTTAGGCGAAGATGCAAAAGTAACTATTACCTTGAAAGGAAATAATGTTTGGGAACCAGCAGTCATTTGCAACGAAAGAATACCAACTATTCCTAATCCTTCAGGCGGAATAATTTTGTATCAAGAAGGCGATACTGCAAAGATATTGCCGCAATATTTATTGAATTTTAAAGATTTTGAAGAAGCTTGGCTGCCAATTTGGTCAGAATCATTATTGCCATATCACCCTGAATATCAATATTATCAATTTTTTGGAGATTTGTGCGAGCAAAAATTTCCAACACCATCGCCAACCCAATCTGGGTTGAGTTCCGAGCAGTTTGATGAGTCTCTAAAAGCAATCAATAAGTTTTCAGATGCAGTTTTAGGGCTTGCTGGTGGCACTAGTACCTTTAATAAAATGTTTTTTGGTGTAAATGATACCAACCAAGACCCCTATTATAATATTGAATATTTAAATGAAAATGAAGATTCAAGCAACATTAAATCAATTAGAACAAAATTACTAAAACAAGCTTTAGAAATTCAATACGAAGGCATGAAGTATGATTCGACTTCATCATTTACAAGCTTTACTTTAAACATGCTTCAAGCGGCTTACTACACAATTGTTTTTAATAGTGGGCTTGTACCTGATAGTGCATACGATATATTTAATAATGCCTCTAACGATGAAGCCTTACTTGCATCTATTATTAATGACGGAAGTTTAAATGATTATCAAAAAAATAGAATTTGGCAGACTTTTAGAGATTATTATTTGTCATTTAAAACCAAAACGCAAACCGTTTGTTCTCATTTATATGGTAAAATGAATAAAGGATATAACGGTTGCATTGGAAATACAGAAGACAATAACAATTTTGAAACTATTTTTAACCATTACAATGACCCATCTACTGACCAAGATAATTACGATAAGCTTGCGAATTATCTAAATATTCCTGCAAATATTGTTATTAGCGCTCAAGCTTTTACGAATAACCTGTGTGATATTCCCACAGTTGGGTTATACAGAAATAAGTCTAAACGATTTATCTCTGCCGATTATGGTTATAATTCAGGTGTGCCAGATGCAGTAGCTATTCAAAATATTACTAGCGATACTGATACAACAGTTTTTAACGAAACCAAAAAATGTCCTTTGTTAGCAGATATGGAAACGCTGTTAAATGGGTTTCTAAATAAAGACATTAGACCTACTTCAAATACATTGATAGTTCTTGGCACTACAATGACCTTAAACCAAATGCCTTTTTTAACAAGCAGATTATATAAAGCTTTAGGTGGTCAAACACCTATACAAAAACAACAATATATAACTTCAGAGGATTTTGACGCTAATCGTAATGTGTTAAATTTATATATAGGCAATAATGTGAACACTGGCGAAAAAAACACAATAGTTCTAACTAGTTTATTGCCAACAACTTTTGTAGCAACTTGTCCAAACACTCTTGCTCCTGATTGGATAAATTATAGACAAGGAGGAATATTTAATATCAAAAAATTTAAAGATATTTTTTATGTCAATTTTGACGGAAACGATACTTATACTTTTAGAATAATTGCCGAAATAACGAGACCAGGCACTAATTGTGATTTATTTCCAGAAGAAATCGTTATTGAAGGAAAAACTAAAGCTGCAATTGGAGATTGTGAATTTTTGACCGAAAATTCACCAATTAGCACCAATTCAGAAACCGAAACAGGTTCGGCTTGCGCCAATAAAGTGCGCTTCGAGAAGGGTTTGGTTAAAATGATGAATAATTTAAAAAACCATAGTACACCAAACTTATTTCAAGACAATGTTCTTCTTGCATCTACAAACGGATTAACGGGAAATGCTTTTGCAATTACAGCAGATTCTTATGCTTATACACAAACCATATTGCCAAATATTTTGAAAGATACTACTTTTGGAGCAACTTGGTCAGGAAGCAATGGAAGTGTTTTTAGCATAAATCTAAATAACAACAGTCTTTTACAAATTGACTTAGACTACTCTATAATCGGTTTCAAGAAAATAACATCTATAAAAATAGGTTTAAGCTTTGAAAACGATACAATTGAAAACGATCCAAATTCTGTTGTGCTTTTTTACTTGGATAATGCGAATAAAATACAAACAGTAAACGGAACGATAAACACAATTGATTTTGGATGCCAATGTAAGGAAATTCAAACGAGACAAGACCAAGCTGAATCGGCGTTCTTGAACCTTATTAATCATCTATGGAAAAACGGTCATAATTCTCTTGACCCTGACGCAGACCCGAATGAAATCCCACCAAATACAGAAGTTGTAGATTTATTATTAACAGATATAGATCCATATTTATCAATAAACGACCCTAAAATCTTCAATTATGACAATAATAATCCGATTACAATTAACGAGACTTTTAATGGTGGAATATTTTTTGATTTCTTGCAAGGCAGCTGTAAATTCAAATTACCTTTTATAAGCATAAGAGATAGAACTCAAAACGGAACAATTGTTTCTTCTAAAAATCAAGCGATAAAGTATTTTAAAGACTTCAAAATTATAAGTATTGATGCCAATGGTTTGTGTAAATTTTCTATTGTCTATCATCATGTTGCTTACTTTGATTATATTAGTGGCTCTAATCCTGTCGAAATTAAATCTGCAATAGTACCAGAAGGTGATGAAGTTGCTTTTGGTGAAATTTCTTGTGTTGACGTTTCTTGCCCAGCTATTCAATCTGCACAAACTGCCTTATCTACAGTCTTACTTAATTTAATTAGAAAAAACCAATCTATTCCACCACAAACGGTTGCAAACGGTTCAACAGTGCTAGGTTTTTCAAGCATCGCAGAGTATATTGCTTTGCCAAATATAAATGGATCAACTGCACAACCAACAGGTATTTACAATGCTATGTTTACCGAAAATGGAATGAAATTTTCATTTGATAGTAACAACTCTTGCAAAGTTGAAATTGTATATCCTATTTTACCAGCCAAATACTACAATATTCGAAACACTACCAATATATCAAATCTTGTTTTTAATTCAACATTAAATACTTTTACTTATGATTTATGTGTAAGATATATTGAAAATTTTAATGACGATAGAAAAGATATTTTCGCTACTGAAAATTCTTTACAAAGTACCTTTAACCCTATCAGATGTTTTAAATCAACAGGGAAAATATCCTGCCTTTCAATTCCAGAATGCTCTTCAGAAGTTATTGTTCCTTGTCCGACTTGTATTCCTATTCCTAGAGAACCAGTTTCTTGTTCAGAAAAATGGCCAAGATTCATCGAAAAAATGGGGCTTCAATTTGGTCTTACTTACAGCAACCCACCAGTATTGGTACCTAATCCTTTAAATTCATCTGATACTGTTATTGCCTTTAGTCCAGGTCCAAATTTTGTCGAAGGAGAATCATATGTTTTACCTAAAAATTTAGTGCTTAATCCTAGTTATTTTTGTGGTGTTAATTATGCACACATTAGTGACCAATATCTATATTATTTAGAAAAATTAAATATTCATAGCAAACTTGACCCATTATTCTTAACAATTTCAGAATTTGGCGCTTCCAAATTAAATTATGGCTATCCAAAAATGAGACAAGCAATTGAGGCTTTCTTTGCTTATAGAGATCTTTATGATGGTCGATTATCATGGGTAGCTTATATAGAAAGTATTTATACAGTCGAAAACAGTGTTTGCCCAGTGCCTCCTTTGGTTGCTAATATCCCAGAAACTGTAACAATAATTCAGACACCTTGCGATATTTTGTCAAGTAACCTTACATCTACTTATCAAAACATAGCTGCAAATAACTTAATTAGCCAAAAAAGACAAGAATTTAAAGAAAAATACCTTGAAGCTGCGCTAAATAATATAACAGAAACTTATACTAGAAAGGTCGACGATAAAGAATTCCAGTATACACTATATTATTATGACCAAGCGGGCAATTTAATTCAGACTGTTCCACCAGAGGGCGTTTCACGTCTTGATAGTGACATTGTCAACATGAACAATGCAATTGATGCTCAAAGAATCGATGCTTCAAAAACCACTCCAACGTTGCAAATTAATGTAAATTATGAGCCAAAACACTTGATGCAAACCAAGTACAAGTACAACTCATTGAACCAACTGGTTTGGCAAGAAACACCAGATGGAGGCATTACTAAGTTTGCGTACGACAAATTAGGCAGAATTATTGCTTCGCAAAATGCCAAACAATTGTTTAATTCAATTAACGGTAAAACAATATTCAGTTACACACGTTACGACGGATTAGGTCGAATTTTTGAAGCAGGAGAAATTAAAATTGACAATGCAAGTTTGAATTATGAAATTGCTGGAGACGAAGGTAAGTTGAAACTAAATGGAACTATAGTCGATTATTTTTTTGCAAACGGCGATTCAGTTAAAGTTTCTGAAGTTACTAAAACAAAATACGATAATCCTTTTACAGATTCAGCATTGCTTTATACCAATTACGGCAGTGACAATAGTTTTAAAAGAGTAACATCGGTATTGTATTATAACAATACAATCAATTTTGCTGATAAAATAGGCAACAATCCACCACCAGATAACCAAAATTTCGACGATGGTATATTTTATGATTATGACGTTCATGGTAATGTTAAAGAATTAGTCCACCAACGAAAAGGAACCGGATTGACTACTGCAAATAACATTAAAAGAGTAATTTATGACTATGATTTAATAAGCGGAAATGTCAACCGAGTAACATTTCAGCCTAATGAAAAAGACCAATTTATTCATAAATACCAATACGATGCCGATAACCGCATAACCAATGTTCAAACCAGTAAAGACAACGTTATTTGGGAAAAAGATGCCAATTACAGTTATTATGACCATGGGCCATTAGCCAGAACAGTTATTGGCGACAAGCAAGTACAAGGTTTGGATTATGTGTACACACTACAAGGTTGGCTAAAAGCAGTTAACTCAGAAAAATTAGATAACACTTTAGATGTTGGTCGCGATGGACTAAAAGGCAATATAAACGGAAACGGAAACGTTGCCCGAGATGCTTTTAGTTTTGCATTGAATTATTATGGCGGAACAACAAACGGTGTATACCACACAGATTTTAAATCTAGATTTAATGATAACACTTTTTTGAGTCTTTCTAAAACTCAACTTCTTGAAGGCAATAAAAACCTATATAATGGTAACATTAAAGAAATGGTTACGTCGATAAGCGATTTAACGCAAACACCACTTGCGGCTTTATTTAACAAATATGAATATGACCAACTAAACAGAATTAAAAGATATGACAGTAAAACAGTTAATGGTACTGCAATTGCAAATGCATATGTTAGTAGATATGATTATGATAAAAACGGAAATTTAGAGAAACTGCGAAGAACCAATGAACGCAATGTAACAAGCGATAACATAAGTTATTCTTACACAAAAGTTGGTGGCAATAAAATAAATCCAGGCAGAAAAATAAACAACAAACTCAATTGGGTATTTGATCCTACTGACGACAATTTGCCAGCAACACCGCAAGACGATAACCCAATAGATTTAAAAGGTTATCACTTTTATACCTATGATGCTATTGGTCAATTAATCCAAGACAAAACAACTAGTAGCAATGTTTCAACAGCAGTACCAACAGAGGTATTAGACATTGAGTGGCGAGTAGATGGCAAAGTTGCAAAAGTTATCAAAACTATTGGAACGAATGTGTCTATAATAACCTTTGGATACAACGGTTTAGGCAACAGAATTTCTAAAACTGAAAAAACTGGAATTAATGAAAAAATAACTTATTATGAGCATGATGCACAAGGCAACAACCTGAGTGTTTATGATTTAATAAAAAGCAACAATATTTTAACAAGATATGAACTTGCCGAAAACACCATTTATGGCAGCAGCCGATTAGGAATCGAGCAACGAAACGAAAGTCTATTGCCACCACCTGCAGAAATTGAAGTGGGCCCAGCTGAAAGTAGAAATGCTTCGCCAGTATCTGCTGTTGCAGAAACTATTGCAGCCAGACCTCCAACAATAAATCCAAATGATATTGCCGGGTTGAATTTTACAGGAAATAATCAAACAAGGTGGGATGATCCAAACTCATTTATTAATTTTACGTCCGAAATAGCACCTTACACAGAAAAAATTGAAATTGAATCTAAATTTAAAATCAATGTTAATGATGTTAATGATCCCAGTGAAAGTTGGGAAAAAGTTTTAGTGCACCTTGGCAACAGATCATGTACCAATCAATTTTTAGAGAATGTAGATTTTTACAGTCAATTTTATACAAGTTACTTTGATCTAAAAATTAAAAAAAGAGCTAATAATACCTTTGTGCCAATTATCAAATTGTATGCTAATAAAAAGATAGTTAATAAGGGGAGTGAAAATTGTGGGTTTTTAGGGCAATCTACTTGTTATTATTATGAAAATAGAAATGATTATATTGATGAAGCATCTTTTGAATTACAGCCTATCTATTCTAATGCGCTTGGAATTCCAGAAAAAGAGTGGGATTTAAAATGTACATTAAAACTTGAAGAGGGTGGTTATAAACCAACAATTATTTTAAATGGAAATATTTACACAATTTCAAATAAAGGAATAGTTAAGACTTCTAATTGGTCTAGTGAGAAAGATTTTACACAAATTGAAAAAAATACAGCTTACAACATTTGTGATGATTACGTCAGAAATACACTAGGTGGCAGTAATGGAGTTCCAAGCAAAATGTGTGATTTTTCATATACGATAAATAATACAAAAAATTATTTTAGTTTTGATAAAAACATAACATTACCTGATGTAAATATTAACACTAAATCAGTTACTACAGATGTGAATGCTCCATCAGCAGTTCTTTCATCAATCAATATGGCTTTAAATGGAGTTACCTACGAAAAAACCCATTGCGGTGCAGGCAACCTAGACACCGATGGTGATGGTTTTTTTGACATTTCGCCAGGACCAGGAATTCCAGCAGACAATTGTCCATATACCTATAATCCAAATCAAAATGATTTAAGCGAAGGTGGTGGACCAATGGCAGACGGTATTGGAGACGCTTGCGATAATTGCAAAAACAAAAACAATCAAGATCAATTAGATAAAGATAATGACGGTGTTGGAGATGCTTGCGACAATTGCAAAGAAAAATTAAACGGAGCAGCCTATGATGACGTAGCCAAAGAGTACCTACAAGTCGATATTGATGGCGATGGTTATGGCGATGCTTGCGACAATTGCCCTACAATAGCCAATGGTTTAGCTCAAGCAAGTATTGCAGGAGTGGGCAATCAAATAGACATTAATAAAAATGGAATTGGCGATTTGTGCGAAGGCTTTGACCAAGGCAACACAACAATAACCAATGTTTTTGACACCAAATCTTTCTACAGAAAAGTTGGAGACAAGCGTTATGAATTGTCTAATCATTTAGGTAACGTACTTTCGGTGATTACCGATAGAAAATTAGGTTTTGCATTATCAGGAATAAATTATACCTTTAACCCAGATATTGTTGCATACAATGATTACTATCCTTTTGGTGCTTTAGTTCCAAATCGCCACGGTAGCTCATCTTCATATCGTTACGGCTTCCAAGGGCAAGAAAAAGATGATGAGCTAAAAGGGGAAGGGAACTTCATTGCATATGCTGATAGAGGATACGATCCTCGAATTGGAAG
>JAYWGV010000096.1:0-4601 GCA_043778105.1 Bacteroidota bacterium | reverse complement strand
CTTTCGGAAAGTTAGTTTTTCATCCGAAAGTTTAGTGATTTCGGAAAGATTTTTTTGTACTTTTACCCAAACTTCATGAAGCCACAAGACGTTAGCAGTAATACCACCAAAAATCCGCAGAAAAAGAGAAATTTGAAAAATAAATCCCTAAAAAATTGTTTCTGAAAATAATTTGACTATTTTTGTCAAAACAAATTTTGTCTTATGGAAACATTTGGAGATATTATAAAAAACGAAAGAGAAAACAAAGGACTTTTATTAAGGCAAGTTGCTTCAGCACTTGAAATTGATCAAGCCATTGTTAGTAAATTTGAACGTGGAGAAAGAAAACCAACAAAAGAACAAGTTGAAAAATTTGCTGAATATTATAATTTAGACAAAAACAATTTAGTTACAAGTTGGTTGAGCGATAAAATCGCAAATACAATTTTTTACGAAGAAAATATCGGAGAAGTTCTAAAAGTAGCAGAAGAGAAAGCAATTTACTTAAAAACTATTCACGATGGAAGATAAAATAAAAGTTGTAGAATTATTCGCTGGAGTTGGTGGATTTCGCCTTGGTTTAGAAGGTTGGAACAACAAATCTGCATCATCAAATTACAAAGAAAATTTTGAAAGTCCATACGAAATTGTTTGGAGTAATCAGTGGGAACCATCGACCAAAGTACAACACGCATCGATGGTTTATGAAACTCGCTGGGATAAAAAAAGTCATTGTAATCAAGATATTTCAACCGTAGAAGTGGATGTCATTCCTAATCACGATTTGTTAGTTGGTGGATTTCCTTGCCAAGATTACTCGGTTGCAACAACGCTAAAAAATTCCAAAGGATTAATCGGGAAAAAAGGCGTTTTGTGGTGGAGTATTCACAAAATTTTGAGCGAAAAAGAAAACAAAACCAAATATTTGTTTCTTGAAAACGTTGACAGGCTTTTGATATCGCCATCAGGACAACGTGGTCGAGATTTTGCAATAATTCTAAAAAGTCTAAACGACTTGGGTTACGCAGTTGAATGGCGAGTTGTAAACGCATCAGAATACGGAATGCCACAGCGAAGAAAAAGAATTTTCATTTTGGCATATTTGCAAGATTCGACAATTTATAACGATATAAAAGAAACTAATCCAACGGATTGGATTCTAAAAGATGGAACTTTAGCAAACGCTTTTCCAGTTCAATCAGATAATATTTTATTTCCAAAAGAGTTTGAACTCAAAGGCGATATTGTTGAAATTTCAGAAAATTTCAACATAAACGGCAAAACAGGAATGTTTGAAAACACAGGAATTATGATTGATGGAATTGTTTCAACAATCAAAACAAAACCAAGTTACGAGGATAAATTTACAATCTTAAAAGACATAATTCAAAACGGTGAAGTAACCGAAGAATTTTACATAAACGAAGAAGATTTGGATAAATGGTTTTACTTAAAAGGTGCAAAAAAAGAAATGCGTAAAAACGCTCAAGGATTTGAATATAATTATAGCGAAGGCGGAATGATTTTTCCTGATTCTTTAGACAAACCATCGAGAACCATCATAACAGGCGAAGGCGGAAAATCTGCATCGAGATTTAAGCACGTTATAAAAGTTGAAAAAGGATATAGAAGGTTGTCGCCAGTTGAATTGGAACGACTAAATATGTTTCCTGATAATCACACAAAATTTGACTTAAATAAATATAATTTGGGCGTTCCCCAAGGGTCGGGCTTTCCGTTCCAATCTCTTTTGGCTGAAAAAGCCAAAAAAGGATTTCCTCTGCAATCCCTAACGCAAAACCGCAATAAATATGAACATTCAAGAATTAATTGAAAATCTAAAAAAAAGTAATTCAGAAGGTTTCCAAATCCAAAAACAAAATGGTATTTTAACATCAACTTGGTTAATTTACTTGAAGAAAGATAAATATTATTACTTTGATATAAATCAAAAAATTGAATTTATTGAACAATATTGTTATACTGAAATAGAGTTAATTAAAGAATTTAGTTGTGGTAAATTTAATATTGAGGAATTTATAAATTAATTTGATATTGAATTCTTCTATTTTTTATTCTTTCTTCTAATTCATCTAAAGTTAGAAATGCAAATGAAGAACCTTTTTCATTTAAACTTACAAAACAAAATCTAAATCTTGAACCAAGAATTTTTCCGAAATTAAATTCATTTTCTGTTGCACCAAAAAAGAAACCTTTTGGATTTTCAGGTAAATATTTTTTTGTAGTTTTTAATTCTACTAAAATTATATCTTCTAAATAGGTTTGAACAAATTCAGTATCAACAATTTTACCAACCATTTCAGGAACATAAATTAAATCAAATGCTTGAAGAAACCTATGTTCAATATTTAATAAATCTAACAATTCTTTTTTAGTAGATAAATCAATTTTAAAAAATCCAGTTGAATTTTCTATTAAATAATTTACTCCTTCTTTTTCTGTAACATTATTCGATAATGTCAATACAAATGAGTGTTTTCTTGACATTATTTTTCAGATTTTATTTCATAATTTTTAAAACTATGTTTTGGATTTATAATTTTAAAATCTAAAAGTTCAGAAATATTTATTTCAAATACTTTAGCAAATACAGCCATATTTGAAAGAGAAATGTTTCTTTCTCCTCTTTCTATCATTCCGATATAAGTTCTATGAAAACCTGTCAAAAAGGATAATTTTTCTTGGCTTATGTTTTTTTGAAGTCGTAATTGCTTAATTCTATCTCCAAACTCTTTTAAAAGAAATTCATTTATCATAAAAGCAAAACTATACATATTGTATGTTTTGATCAACAGACAATATGTATCATTGAAAAGATGAATTTCTTGGTTAATTGGTTTTGCGTTAGGGATTGCAGAGGAAATCCTTTTTTGGCTTTTTCAGCCAAAAAAGATTGGAACGGAAAGCCCGACCTTTAGGTAACGCCCAAATAATTTAGAAAACAACCATTTTCAGAAATTCCAGCAAAACAAAGAGCGTATTCTTTCAAACAAGGTTATGTAAATCATATTATTGCATCAATTGCAAACGAAAGCAAAGGAATTTACGGAAAATTAATTCCAAACGCACAAGTTGCTAAAAAACAAACAATTGAAGAAATTGTAATTTCTAAATTTAAACCATTTTACGGAAAAACCGAAGAAGAAATTGTAAAAATTCTAAAAATTGAAATCAATACAAAAGCAAAAAGTTTCTACGCAAATTTGACAAAAGCAATTCTTGGAATTGAACTTGATAAAGAAATTGAGGAATTTGAAAAAGCAGAAATAATTGTAAAAACAGTTCGTTTAAAAGAAAATGATTTGCCAAAAGAAGACATTTCATTTCCAAATTTTAAATATCAAGAAATCGTAAACCAAGAATGGGAAGATTCCGATTTTAAAGATATTTTAGAACATAAATTTCTATTTGTATTCTTTCAATTTGAGAACGAAAAACTAATTTTAAGAAAAGTTAAATTTTGGAATATGCCATATTTAGACTTAATTAAAGTCGAAAAAGTTTGGACAAAAACAAAACAAATTGTTGCAAAAGGCGAAATAGTAAAAGAAATAAAAACTAATAAAAATGGCAAGGAAATTCGTTTCACGAATTTTCCTAGCAAGAAATTTAGTTCGATTTCTCACGTTCGTCCTCACGCAACAAATGCATTGGATGCATATGAATTGCCGAAAAAAGACAAGTTAACTAAACAAAATGAATACACAAAACATTGTTTTTGGCTTAACAATACTTATGTGAAAAATGAAATTTATCTAAAATAAAAAAAGGTACTACTGCTAACAGCGGTTTAGCCGTATTACATCTGTGAACCCTTATATTTATTGACTTTATTAAATCATATTTACAAAGTAGTACGACATAAGTACAACAAATTAGAAAACCCTTATTTTACGGTACATACCAAGCTTTTTTATTTGTGCTTTACGGTTTATCGCTTGATACTCCGCCAAGTTCCCACAATAATAATTATGAGTTGCTTTGGCGTGTCCATTCTTTAAAATAAGTTCGTTTAAACATTTTCCATTTGGTAAAATAATATAGCCAAGTTGCCGATTGTAATAATCATAAAAATTACTTTCTTCTGTGATAATTGTTACAACCGTTTTTGGTGGTGCAACTTTCAAAACATACTTCAAAGCTTCAAAACCTAATTTCAGCAATAATTCTGCTGGCAAATGGCTTTTCTCTTCATCTTCTTTCATCTTTCGATTTATCTTGGTTTCTGGCGCATCTATGCCATACAATCGAATTTCTTTTCTCTCATTTTTAAACAAATTTTTTACAATTATGCTGTCGCCGTCGAGTACTTCATCGATTTGCCAATAGGATTCCACTAAATAGGGTGCTTTTGCTTTGTATTGCATTGTATTTCAATGTTTTAAGTTATTGTTATTCAAAGATAATAATTGAAATTTGTCTTGATGATTTAATTCAATTATTAACATTTTAAAACTTAAAAAAATGGCAAGACAAAGAGGAGCCTTAAAGTACATGGGTACAATTGGAGATGTTAGACACTTCAAAATCAAAGGGCAAGAAGGTTATTTCGCAGGAATGGTTGGTGGTGCGACTGCGGAACAGATTAAAAACGCACC
>JAYWGV010000095.1:0-21915 GCA_043778105.1 Bacteroidota bacterium | reverse complement strand
CTGTAAATGAATTACTTATGAAATCGGATTACAATAATATCAAAGAACAAATTACTAATCAACTGGTTTTCAACTTATTTTAAGTGGACACTAGTGATTATTAATCTTAACATTTTTAATGTTTCCAAATAATTTGTTATGCCAAATTAATATTAATGGTATAATAACAGATTTAAATAATAAACCAGTTGAATTTTTAGAAGTGCAATTACAAAATAAAGATTCAATAATTTTTAAAAGCACTTTAACAAATATTTATGGAGATTTCAAAGTTACAGTTGAGAAAGGAGATTATAGTTTATTGATTAGACAACTAGGCAAAATTCTAAAAACGCAAAAAATTATTGTAATGCAAGATTCTGATTTAGGAATTATTCAAGTCGCAGAAAACCAGCAGAAATTGAACGAAGTTACCGTAGTAGCGAATAAAAAACTAATTGAAAGAAAAGTAGATAGAATTGTTTTTAATTTTGAGAATAGTATTTCAGCAAATATTGGCGATGCGATTGATGCATTGAAAATAACCCCAAATATTAGAGTTACAACTGAACAAGTTTCCATGATTGGAAAGAGTAACATGGCTGTAATGATTAATGATAAAATTATAAATCTTTCGGGTGATGATTTAATTAACTTTTTAAGAACAATAGCGTCTGACAATATAAAAAGTATTGAAGTAATAACTAATCCACCAGCAAAATATGATGCTGAAGGAAATAGCGGATTAATTAACATAAAACTAAAAAAAATTAAAGCTGACAGTTGGAACTCAACAATAAATTCTGGATATAAAAGAAATACTTATTCAACTGGAAATATTGGTGGAACTTATAGTTTTCAGAAAAATAAAATCTCATTAGTCGTAAATACTAATTATTCTAATGGAGCAATACAGGGAATTGAAAATAGTAAAATAATATATCCATCTTTATTATGGGCAAGTACAAATATTGGAAAATATCTTACAAATATGTTGAGTAATCGTCTGGGTTTTGATTATCAAATTACTAAATCTTGGAGCATGGGAATACAATATATAGGAAGTAACAATAAACCAAACATTAATGACTCAAATAACATCGATTTATCAAATAAAGTAAACGTAAGTAAAGGCTCAATAAAAACATCTGGTGAGAGTACTAGAAAACGTGTTTTAAATTCTATAAACTACCATTCGAATATTGATTTGGATACTTTAGGTAGAAGTATCAGTTTTGATATTGACTATTTAAATTATAATTCAAATAACAATAGAACTTTCAATTCTTTAACAACAAGTTCAAATCAAGCTGAAATCCAAAATGGTTATTTTTCTGCAAACAATTCAACAAACCAAAAAATTGAAAATTATGCAGCACAAATTAACATTGAACATCCTTTAAAGTTAGTGAAATTGAGTTATGGCTCTAAAATATCGTACTCCAAAACTAAAAATCTTGTTGAATTTTTTAATACTACAAGTGGAACACCCATTTTAGATAAAATGCAAAGCAATTTATTTGAGTATAAAGAAAATATTCAAGCATTATATTTTTCAGGAAATAAAAAATTTGTAAATAATAAATATGAAGTAGAAGTTGGATTACGAGCTGAAAATACGCAAACCGAAGGTGTGTCAATTTCTTTAAATAAAGTAACACCCAATAAATTTTTGGAATTTTTTCCAACTATTTACCTTGGATATACTTTAAACGAAAATAAATCATTTTATATTAACTATGGTCGAAGAATAACAAGACCGAATTTTAATTCATTAAATCCGTTTAAATGGTTTTCGGATCCATATACTTATGTAGAAGGAAACCCAAATTTGCGACCAACCTATTCACATAATTTGGAATTAAATTTCTCATATAAAGATTTTCTTTTTACAAATCTTTCTTACACAAAAAATAAAGATGGGTCTGGACAAGTTCCAATACTTGATCAAGCTGATTTTATTCAACGAATAACACGTTTAAATTTTTTTGATAGTTATAGTATTGGTCTTCAACAGGTATATGTTTTTAAAAAATATTCATGGCTAGAAAGTCAAAATTCATTTGCTTTGTTTTTTCAACACTCAGATTCTAAAATTTTTCCATTAACTCCTAAATCAAATCAAGGATTTGGTGCATCGTTTAGCTGTTCAAATACAATTACAATAAATAAACAAAAAACGATTTTTTCAGGTTTAGAATTTCAACATAATTTTCCTAATCAATCTGGTGATTTAGTTTATAATTATGCTATAACTCAATTAAACTTGAATTTCAAAATGTTGCTTTTAGAAAAGAAATTACAAATTTCAGTAGCTGGTAATAATTTATTTAAAGCCTTTGATTTCAATAACATAAGCACCAGAAATTATATCGAAGCTACTTACAATGGTTATTATGATACACAAGATTTAAGATTAAATTTAATGTTCAAGTTTGGTAGTAACAAGGTAAATGTTAATCAACGAAAAATTAGCAACGAAGACGAGAAAAATAGGGTTAAATAAAAGATTTGTCATTTCTAGTATTTTGTAGTGTACAATGCAAAAGAAAGAAATTTTAAATAACACTTGCAAGTAATCCGACTACTCGGAGAAATAATAAGTAGCAATTAATTTTTAAAAACTTAAATTATTTATTATGAAAAATCAAGTAAAAAAGTTTGATGTTACAAAATTTGAAGTACTTCAAACAAAAGGGGAAGTTTTAAAAGGTGGGTTTACACCAGCTATAAGTACTACTTTGTTGGGAGGAAAAAACACATTGAATGGTTATTGTCCAACTACCAATTCAGGAAACTGTGTGGCTGGCTGTGGAGGTGGAAATTAATTTAGCTCCAAATTAACTGAAAAATATTCTGTAAATTACCTTAAAGCCAAGGTGTCATAAAAAACATCTTGGCTTTTATTATTAATATTAAAAAAATCAAGATATGAAATATAGTCAATTCAATAGCATATTACCTTATGAAGATAAGTTCTCATTATATAATTCTTTTGAGCAGAAAGTGATTTTTTTAGACCCTGAATTAAAAGAGTTGCTTGAAGCGGGTATTAAAGAAGGAATAGATAATTTAAAAGAAATACACCCATCATTTTATGAATATTTGTCTCATAACAGTTTTATAATTGCTAATAATACTGATGAAGTCGAAAAAGTAAAAATTCTATCTAAAAAAACAGATGAAGATCCAACCAGCTATATGCTCACAATAAATCCAACAATGAATTGTAACTTTAAATGTTGGTATTGTTATGAAACACACATAAAAAAATCAAGGCTTGAGTCTGAGGAAATCGAAAAAATCAATAAATTTGTAGATATAACAGCAAATAATAATAAATTAGAACAATTTACCCTTTCTTTCTTTGGTGGAGAGCCACTACTTTACTTCGAAAGAAACGTAACACCATTAATAGACCATTTTGTTTCTACTTGTGTTAACAAAAATATAGTTTACAATATTAATTTTACAACTAATGGTTACCTTATTAATAAAAACTTTATTGACTATTTTGCAGAAAATAATTTTAAATGCAATTTACAAATAACACTAGATGGATACAGAGAAGAACACGATAAAGTTCGATATGTAAGTAAAAACAAAGGGTCATATTTTGAAATTATAAATAATGTCAAATTGTTAATAAATAATCACTTTTTTGTAACACTTCGTGTCAATTATACTAATGAAAATCTTCCAAATACAAATAAAATTCCATCAGATTTTTCGGAAATTAAACAAGAAATAAAAGATAAGTATTTGAGATTTGATTTTCACAGAGTTTGGCAAAATGACCAGATAGATGATCTAAACTTAGTGCTCGAAAAAAACATGGAAGAAATTAGGGAAAATGGTTTTGATGCAACTGGAAATTTTTCTCCAAATAACGTTCAAGATTCATGTTACGCTGATAAGAGGAATAGTGTTGTAATTAACTATAATGGCGATATTTTTAAATGTACTGCCAGAGATTTTGAAACAAAAAATAGAGCAGGTTATATAGATGATAATGGCATTTTAATATGGGAAAACGACTATTTAGAACGACGTATGAAAGCTAAATTTAACAACAAACCTTGTTTGACTTGCAGAATTATGCCTTTATGTAATGGTGGTTGTACTCAGCATGCAATGGAAAACATAGAAGCCGGAACAGATTATTGCGTTTATCATGGCGATGAAGGAGAAAAAGACAAAGTTGTAAAAACCAAAATAAAAGAAATCGTTGATGGGAATTTACAAGAAGCATAAAAGTAAATTTTTTTATCAATTAGAAAGTACAGATTGTGGTGCTGCTTGCTTGTGCATGATATTAAGTTATCATGGCAAGCAAGTAGCATTAAATCAAATCAAACAACTATTTAAAATCACAAGAATTGGCGTTTCTGTTGAGGATATTGTTCAAGTTTCTGAAAAAGTTGGACTAAAAGCAACTGCATTAAAACTAACACTAACACAATTAGAAGAGATTCCTCTTCCTGTAATTTTATTTTGGAAACAAGATCATTTTATTGTTCTTGAAAAAATAGTTACTAAAAAAAAGGAAGTAATATACTGTCTTTCAGACCCTAGTTATGGAAGAATTACGTTGGATATTGAAATATTTAAACAAGAATGGCAAGGAAATAATGAAAAAGGTGTTGGAATTGTTTTAGAAATTTCCGAAAATTTTATATCATCAATAATTCCAAAAGAAGAAAAAAAATCAATTTTCACTTCTCCTTTTTTCATTTCTGCAATTACATTTTTAAGAAATAATAAATTAAAATATATTGGTTCAATTTTACTAATATTTTTTAGTCTAATTGCAAATTTTTTCATTCCGTTTACATTTCAAAAAATAATAGATAAAGGTATTACTCCTAAAGCTATCGAAATTGTTTATTATTTTTTATTTGCACAAATAGTATTATTTGTATCAAAATTTATTTCAGAATTTATAAGCCATTTAATTCTAACAAAAATTAATTTTAAATTAAGTATTAATTTAAAAAAAGAGCTACTTCAAAAATTAATGAAATTAAAAATAAGTTTCTTTGATACTCGTTTAAACACTGAAACATTACAAAGATTAAATGACCAAAACAAGATACAAAACTATATCACTTGGAAAGGGATTGACTTTGTAATAAACATTTTAAATATAATTGTGTTTGGTGCAATATTATGTTATTTTAATTACATTGTCTTTTTCATATATTTAATGCTTTCTTCAATTTCAATTATTTGGGTGCTAGTGTTTTTAAAGAAAAGAGAAATACTTGAATACGCAATGTTTTTAGGACAATCTGAAAACAATAATATTGTTTATGAATTCATTATGAATATGCCTGAAATAAAAATTAATGACGCACAAAATAATATTATAAATAAAATACTTCAAATACAAAAAAAATTAAATAGTTTAGAATTACGCTCACTATTTCTAAATATGTATCAAAATGTGGGAGTTGATTTTTTAACAAAACTAAAAGAAATTATTGCGATTGCAATATGTGCCTTTTTGATCATTGATAACAAAATGACACTTGGCACATTGTTAAGTATTACTTATGTTATTGGACAATTAATCAATCCAGTTCAAAGTTTAGTTAGTTTTATTAGAGATACACAAGATGCAAATATAGCAAATCAAAGAATTGGCGAAATATATAATAATGAAGATGAAGACAATATTTTTAAACAACATATTGAAAACAAAAAATTTGAAAGTATAAATCTTAATAACGTTTCTTTTAAATATCCTGGAAATTTTAATGCATTTGTTTTAAACAATATTTCATTTCAAATCCCAAATAATTCAATTACCGCTATTGTTGGTTCAAGTGGTAGTGGAAAAACAACGTTACTGAAATTATTGTTATCATATTATCCTGTAACAGATGGTAAAATATTACTAGACGAACAAAATATTAATGATGTTTACACAAACGAATGGCGTAAAAAATGTGGAATAGTTTTACAAGACGGTAATATCTTTAGCGGAACAGTAGCAGAAAATATTGCATTAGCTGAGGAAATTATTGATGAAGAAAAATTACTCAATGCATCTAGAATAGCATGCATTCTAGATTTTATACAATCTTTACCAATGGGTTTCAATACCAAAATCGGAAATTCGGGTATTGAGTTAAGCGGTGGACAAAAACAAAGAATACTAATTGCAAGAGCAGTTTATAAAAATCCACATTACATCTTTTTTGACGAAGCAACATCGGCACTTGATGCCGAAAACGAAAAAATAATACATGACAATTTACAACAATTTTTTAAAGGGAAAACCGTTTTAATTATTGCGCATCGTTTAAGCACTGTCAAAAATGCCGACCAAATTATTGTACTCAAAAACGGAGAAATTGTAGAAATAGGTAATCATCAACAATTAGTGCAAAAAAAAGCCGATTATTTCAATTTAGTTAAAAACCAATTAGAATTAGGTAATTAAATATTTACTATAATTTTCGACTCAAATTAATAAAAAATATATTTCGGTTTTTTTTATTTAAGCATAACCTCAACTATAACTAGACCTCATTCTACCAATGCTTCTTGTTATTGTAACTTTTAACTTGTTGTATTCGTTAATGTTAGATAATATTTCGGTTTTGTCTTCAAATTCTGGCAGCATGATGTTTTTCATTAAATCTTCGTTGAGTTTGTTAATTAAATATTCACGATAAGCAATTATTGTTTCGGTAACCAATCTGGTTAAAACCTCGTCGTTGTTTTTATCTTTGACGAATACCTGCTTTTTTTCGAGCCAACCATGAAGTTGGTGCTTCTCATCGTCCATAAAAATATCGGTAACGACTTGCGAAAATTCGGGTTTTATAGTGTTTATGAAATTTTTATTATCGAAACTATCATTTACTAAAAATTCTGCAACCAAATCATCATAAATTTGTTTGAATAACGGGTTGGCAAATTCAATTTCGTCTTCTTGAAGATTCAAATAAATTCTTTGAAAAATTTTGGATTTTATTTTCTCAGAAACTTCTATTTCTTTATCATTTTCATCGAATTTTATGAAAACATTTGTAAACTCAATTTCTTGATTGCCGTACAAAAGCAATATTTCTAGAATCGATTTTTCAAGCCCATTTACAACATCTATTTTGTTTGGCGTATAAAATTCTTCGGGATTTTCTTCCTTGATAACCTCAAAAGCTTGTTGTTCTTTTTTGGCAGCTTTATTGGTTTCGGTAACGTTTTTTTGAACTATTTGCGCCAGCGTGCTAACCAAAACTTGCTCGGAAATGTCCATGATTCTGGAACATTCTTGAACATAAATTTCACGTTTTATTCTATCAGGAATTTTAGAAATGCTTTCGACCATATCACGAATTAATTCGGCTTTCTTGATTGGATCATTTTTTGCTTCGTTCATCAACAACGATGCTTTAAACTGAATAAAATCTTTGGCATTGCTTTCTAAATATTCGGTAATCTGTTCGAATGAATTTTTCTTGGCAAAACTATCTGGATCTTCTCCATCGGGAAAAGTGCAAACTTTAACGTTCATTCCTTGCTCGAGAATAATGTCAATTCCTCTAATAGCCGCTCGCATTCCAGCTGCATCGCCATCAAAAAGCACGGTTATATTTTTGGTCAATCTGTTTATTAATCGCACTTGATCTGGCGTTAATGCTGTTCCAGAAGAAGACACAACATTCTCTATTCCAGATTGTTGAAATTGAATAACATCGGTATATCCTTCGACCAAATAGCAATTATTTTGTTTAGCAATGGCTTGTTTTGCATGAAAAATTCCATAAAGAACCTTACTTTTATCATATAATTCACTTGCTGGCGAATTCAAGTATTTGGCTGCTTTTTTGTCATTTGTTAAAATTCGACCTCCAAAACCTAAAGTTCGACCCGACATTGACAATATCGGAAACATTACTCGACCTTTAAATCTGTCGAATGGGTTGCCGCCTTCTTTTGGAATTGTCAATCCAACGGCTTCAAGAAATTCTTGTTTATAACCTTTCCCTAGCGCTTCTTTTGTAAAAGCATCCCATGTTTCGGGCGAATATCCAAGCTGAAATTTCTTGATTGTTTCGTTAGTAAAACCACGTTCCTTGAAATATGAAAGTCCAATTGCTTTGCCTTCTTCAGTGTTTAATAAAGTGTCATGAAAATATTTATTGGCAAATTCAGAAACTAAAAACAAACTTTCTCGAACATCGGTATTGGCTTTTTCTTCGGCTGTTTGCTCGGTTTCTTCGATTTCGATGTTGTATTTTTTAGCTAAGTATCTAATGGCTTCTGGATACGAAAATTTTTCGTGTTCCATAATAAATGCAATTGCGTTGCCACCTTTTCCTGAGCTAAAATCTTTCCAAATTCCTTTGGCTGGGGAAACCATAAACGATGGCGAACGTTCGTCGGAAAATGGCGACAAGCCTTTAAAATTACTTCCAGCACGTTTTAGCATCACGAAATCGCCAATAACTTCTTCGACTCTTGCCGATTCGTAAACGTTGTCTATTGTGGTTTTTGATATCAATTTTTATAAATATAAATTACAACAAAAATACACAATTGAGATGGATTTTTGAGATGGTTTCTCAAGTTTAAAGATGGATTTTAATTTAATCACATACTTTTAAGGCAGTACATTTTTTTGCCACAAAGACTCAAAGTCACAAAGTTTAAAATTAAAAGACTATTTATAAAAAAATTATTAGATATTTAAGAAATTGGTTTTACTTTTTTCTTGTAATTTATAATAAAAACACCTAAAATTATCAATAAAGTTGCGATAATAAATTCTTGTTTGATAACTTCATCTTTTATCATCCAACCCAAAAAAACCGCAATAATTGTATTGACATAAGTTAATATTGAAACTTGAATTGGCGCTACTTTTTTAAGTGCGTATTGATAAGCGAATAATGCAATTACAGAACCGAAAATTGCTAAATAAATCATTGCAAAAACACTATCATTACTCCAGTTTTGATAATTCGAATTTGGATAAAAAATATTTGCCAAAACAATTTGGATGCAACCTGCAATCATAAACTGATAGTAAATATTCAACGAAATGCTATTAGAATTTTGCCCAAATTTTTTGACATATATCGTTCCTAAAGCCCAACTTAAAATTGCAATTAATAAAAAAACTACTCCAATTTTATAATCTGGATTAAGAATATCGCCCAAACCATCTTTGAAAATAAATAAAATTCCACAAAAACCAATCAAAACTCCAATAAATCCTTGAAAAGTTGGTTTTTGAATTCTAAAAAATATACTCAAAACAAAAACCATTACTGGATTTATGGCGCATATTATCGAAGTCAATCCAGATGGCAAAGTTTGCTCAGCAATTGTTGTAAATCCATTAGAAAAAACCAACATCAAGATGGCTAAAATGGCTTGTTGATAAAAAGATTTCCAGCCAATCCATCGCAATTCTTTTCTGAAAAGAAGTATTAACAAAACAATAAAAGCTGCAATAAAATTTCGAATAGCCGTCGAATACCAAGGCGGAATAGTTTCAATTGCAATTCTGATGCTCAAAAAAGTTGTTCCCCAAATTAAACCAACTGCCACAAGACTGAAAAGTAATTTGTAATCTTTCATTTTTTTGTGAGTTGTGGGTTTTTAGTTGTGAGTTTTGGGTTGTTAGTTGTGGGTTGTTAGTTGTTAGTTAAAATTTTGATAACGTAAATCTGCAACTTGAAATCTGAAAACTGCCAACTGAAAACTGATTACTGAAAACTGATTACTGCCATCTGAAAACTGAAAACTGCTTACTGACCACTAATCCTCATTTCCCATTTCCAAGCACTTGCCAACGCTTCTTCTAAAGTAGATTGTGCTTTCCACCCAAGAATTTCATTGGCTTTATTAGTATTTGCGTAAGCGGAAACAACATCGCCTTCTCGCCTATCGACAATTTTAAATGGCAATTTTGTATTCGAAACTTTTTCGAAAGCATTTATAACTTCTAAAACCGAACTTCCTGTGCCAGTTCCAAGATTAAAGGTTTCGACTTTTTCTAGATTTTTTTTATTTAGTAATCTTTGCAATGCTATAACATGGGCTTTTGCCAAATCGACAACGTGAATGTAATCACGAATGCAAGTACCATCAACTGTTGGATAATCATTGCCATAAACCGATAATTCTTTGCGCAAACCAATGCCCGTTTGAGTAATATAAGGAATAAGGTTTTGAGGAACACCAATTGGCAATTCTCCAATTTCGGCACTTGGATGCGCTCCAATCGGATTGAAATATCTTAACAATATCGAATTAATTTTACTGATTTTACAAACTTCGGTTATGATTTCTTCGCCAATTTGTTTGGTATTTCCATAAGGCGAAATTGCTGGTTGTATTGATGCGTTTTCGGTAATTGGCATAGTTTCGGCTTGACCATAAACTGTGCAAGATGAACTGAAAATAAAATTCGCTTCGGGTTTTTGTTGTAATTCTTGCAAAATATAAACCAATGAATTAATGTTGTTTTCATAATACAACAACGGATTTTCTACACTTTCGCCAACTGCTTTTGAAGCTGCAAAATGTATCACGCCAACAACATCTGAATGTTTTTTAAAAAAATCCTGAACCGATTTTTTATCACGCAAATCCATTTGTTCAAAAATTGGTTTTTTACTGGAAATTTTCTCAATTCCGTCCAAAACCGAAATTGTAGAATTCGATAAATTATCGATTGCAACAACTTCAAAACCTTCGTTTTGTAATTCTACAACAGTGTGCGAACCTATGAATCCTAAACCACCTGTAACTAAAATAAGCCCCCTAGCCCCCGAAGGGGGAACTCCAAAATTGTTCATATTATTAATTTTAATTATTAAATTGCTAATTCCCCCTTTGGGGGTTAGGGGGCTAGAAATTCTAAAACCGAATCTGTTATAAATTTAATTTGTTCGTCGTCAAGTTCAGTGTGCATTGGCAACGACAAAACTTCTTGAACCAATTGATTGGTTACTGGAAAATCTTGTTCTTTGTAACGAACGTCAACATAAGCCTTTTGCAAATGCAACGGAATTGGATAATAAATCGCACAAGGAATTCCTTTGTCCAACAAATGTTGCATCAAACCATTTCGATCAGCATTGATAATTCGCAAAGTATATTGATGAAAAACATGGCAATCGCAAATGTCGCAAATGCTTGGCGCAACAATATTTTTATGATTTTCGAATGCTATTGAATATTTTCTTGCTGCATTTTGACGTGCTTTACCGTATTCGTCCAGAAGTGGCAATTTTGCATTCAAAACTGCTGCTTGAATACTGTCCAAACGAGAATTTATGCCTACAACATCATGATGATAACGTACATACATTCCGTGGTTTACAATTCCTCGCATAATGTGAGCAAGCGCATCGTCGTTGGTAAAAATCGCACCGCCATCGCCATAGCAACCTAGATTTTTGCTCGGAAAAAATGAAGTTGCTCCAATATGACCAATCGTTCCTGCTTTGCGTTTTGTTCCATCGGAAAATTTGCAATTGGCACCAATTGCCTGAGCATTGTCCTCGATTACAAACAAATTATGTTCATTGGCAATGCGCATAATTGCTTCCATGTTAGCAACTCGACCGAACAAATGTACTGGAATAATTGCTTTGGTTTTTGGCGTTATTGCTTTTCTAACAGCTTCGATATTAATGTTCATATTGACAATATCGACATCGACTAATACTGGTGTAAGATTTAATATTGCGATGGTTTCGACTGTCGCAGCAAATGTAAAATCGGCAGTTATGACCTCATCGCCAGGTTTTAAACCCAAAGCCATCATTGCAATTTGCAAAGCATCGGTTCCGTTGGCGCAAGGAATAACGTGTTTTACATCTAGATATTTTTCGAGATTTTTTTGGAATTTTTGAACTTCTGGACCATTTATAAATGAAGTTGTGTCCAAAACTTCTTGAATCGATGCGTTTACAACATCTTTTATTTTATCGTATTGACTTTTTAGGTCAACCATTTGTATTTTTTTCATTAACTTTTTGGTTTCAAGTTTAAAAAAGTTTCAAGTTTCAAGTTTTTAATTTGAAAATTAAATCTAGGGCAAAAGTAATAATTTTAGATTTATACCTATTATATAATGTAAATAAAAATAAAAAATCTTGGTTCTACCAAAAATTGTGCGGGTAAATTTTCTTCACCACAAATTACACAAATTTGCACAAATTAGTGATTTTAAAAATTTAATTTTACTAATTATTAAGCCCAGTCAATTTCTGTTAGAACCAAAATTTAAAATAGTAGTGATTTATTATTCCATATCAAAATCAAATACAAGCCTAGAAAAATCATACAAACCACAAATTTCATAAAACTCGAAGCTAAAAATCCTAAAATCGAGCCTGTTGCAGCTTTCAATGCGCGTTGTTTATCTGTCGAATTGAAATATAATTCGCCTAAAAAAGCACCAATAAATGCACCAATCATGAAGCCAAGCGGAATTGGAATAAAGAAAAACCCTAAAATCATGCCTATGTTGGTGCCCCAAATTCCGTATTTGCTTCCACCAAATTTTTTAGTTCCTTTGGCGGGAATTATGTAATCTAATATCGATATAAAGATTGTTAGCAATAGCGTGCAACCCAAAATCCAGTAATTATTTTCTACTGATTTTGTCAAATACAACAGCAAAATGCCAATCCAACTAATTGTTGGTCCAGGCAAAACTGGCATAAAACTGCCAAAAACGCCGACAATTACACAAACAAAACCTAAAATCAATAAAATTGTATCCATAAATAAAAAATTACTAAATTTGAATTTTACTAAAATTGAATGTAACTTGAAAATTTTTTTTATAATATTACTTCTAATTCTAAATTCGTGCCAGTTATTTGTTGAAAAACAATTAACCGAAAATCAAATTTTAGAAAAAAGATTAAAAGAAATCGACTGGACAAAAGTTGATGTCTTGCCAAGTTTTTCCGAATGCGATTTTTTAAAAAATAAAACTGATAAAAAAACCTGTTTTTTTGAATTTTTACAACAAAAAATATTAGAAAAATTAACCAAAGACCAATCAGTTTTTAAATCAGATTCTTTACAAATTCAGGTTTTATTGGATAAAAATGGTACTTTTCAGTTTTTTGATTGTAATAAAAACTCTGTTTTAGATAGTATTCTTAAAGTTAAATTAGCTAATTTTCCAAGAGCAAATCCTGCAATAAAACAAGGTATATATGTAAAGTCGGAATTTAAATTTGATTTAAAAATTCGATAATTTTTTCAAGGATTTATTCGCCAATCCAAGCATTAATTTTCTTTTCTAAAAGTGCCAATGGTAAAACGCCCGATTCTAAAACTTTTTGATGAAAAACTTTGATGTCAAATTTTTTACCCAATTTTAATTCGGCTTTTTTTCTTAATTCAATAATCTTTAATTGTCCAATTTTATAAGATAGTGCTTGTCCGGGAATTGCCATATACCTTTCGATTTCTGCTGTAATTCCTTCTAAACTTTCGGCTTCATTGTCAAGCGAATATTGAATTGCTTGCTCACGCGTCCAACCTTGGCTGTGCAAACCAGTGTCAACAACTAGCCTGATTGAACGATGCATTTCGTTGCCTAACATTCCAAAATATTGATAAGGATCTTTATAAAGTCCTAACTCTTTTCCTAAACTTTCGGTGTACAACGCCCAGCCTTCGCCGTAAGCGCCAAACCAATTAAATTTTCTGAAATCAGGTAAAGTTGTACTTTCTTGTTGCAAAGAAATCTGAAAATGATGACCTGGAATTGCTTCGTGCAAAAATAAATCTTCATCGCCATAAAAGTTATAATTGGCAACATCAGGAATCGGAACATAAAAAATTCCTGGTCGTGAACCATCTGCTGCACCTTGCGAATATTCTGCACTTGCAGTATTTTCTCTGAACTTTTCTGTACGACGAATTTCGAATTTGGTTTTGGGTTGCAATGCAAATAATTTATCAACATTTGGTTTTACAACCGTGTATATTTTATTGAAATTAGCAATGACTTCTTCGGGATTTTTGAAAGGTTTTAATTCTTTTTTGTTTCTAACTTCATCAAAAAATTGTTTTATTGTCCCTTTAAAACCAACTTGGTTTTTTACCTTTTCCATTTCGGAACTTAATCTTGCTACTTCTTTTAAACCAAGATTATGAATTTCGTCAGGTTGCAATTCGGTGGTTGTCCATTGTTTTACTAAAGCTTGATAATAATTTTTTCCGAACGACAAATCACCAATTCCGCTAGATAATCTGCTGGCTGGCAAATATTCTGACTTTAAAAAAACTGCCATTTTTTTATATTGCGGAATTAATTTTTGATTAATAATATTGGCATATTTGTCAGATAAATCTTTTTTTACAGCATCAGAAAAAGTTGTTGGCATTAATTTTATAGCGGCATAAAACTGGTTGTCTTCGACTTTTGAAGTTTCGAATTCGGCAAATTGCGGAATAACTTTTTCGGTCAATGCTTTTGGCAAAACAACTTTTTGCACAATTCCTTTTTTCATATAAACCATTGCAGAATCAATCCAAGTTGAATAATTTTCTATTCTTTTCAAGAAATTATTATAATCTTTTTCGGTTTTAAAAGGTTGCGCACTTGAGCCACCAGCATATTGTGCCATTGTTAAATGTGTTCCCCAAAACTGGTGAATCGGAATTAAATTGGACGGTTGCGCCAACATTTGTTTTCCTACTTCGATTTCCCATTTCATAATTTCGAAACTGTTAATTTCTTCTTCCGAAAGATTAGCAACATCAATTTTTGATAATAATTTTTCGTATTTATCAAAAAAAACTGCTTGTTGTTTTCGATAAGAATTAGTCATTTCGAAAACCAATTTATCGTCGAATTGCGATTGACCATTTTGGGTTGCACCCAAAGGATCGAGAGCATTTTTATCATCAAAATATGTTTTTGTAAGTGCCTCAAAATCATTATTGGTTTTGCAACTGAATATTAAAAGCGAAACTACTGCAATTAAAATTATTTTTTTCATTGGTTTTTAATTAGAATCTAAAGATAATGTTTTATTAATTTTCAACCGTGATAAACTCTAGAAAAGACAATTTTATTGTCATTTATTTCTAAAACTTCGGCAACTAAAATATCGATTTCATTTTCGGCAGAACGAATGTACTCCATAAAAACCCGATTCTCATTTGCCGTGAGCGATGTAACTTGGTATTGCAAACTCGGAATTTCTTGAAAAGCATTTTTCCACCAATTATTCATTGCTAATTTACCTTTTATTAAACCGTTGGTTTCTGGTTTTTTGATTTTTAATTTTGGCGAATAATGTTCAGCATCGTCATCATATAGCGATAAAAGTTGCTCAAGATTATGGTTGTTAAAAGCCTCGAACCATTTGTGAGCGATAGATAGATTTTTGTTTATTTGCATCAAATTATTTTTAGAAAAATAAAAAATTCCTGATTTTGGCAGGAATTTTTGTAAAATTGATTTTTTGTTTTATCTAATTATTTTTCAAATTGATAATTTCTTGTTCGGTTAGAAATCTCCAATTTCCTCTTGGCAAATTCTTTTTGGTCAATCCAGCGAATGAAACTCGGTCAATTCGCAAAACATCATAATCGAAATTTTCGAAAATTGCACGAACAACTTTTACATTAGATGTTTTTAGTTTCAGCCCGATTTCGGTTTTTGGTTCTTTTTCAATGTAACTAACTTCCTCGATCGCCAATCTATGACCATCTAGTGTAACGCCACCAGAAATTTTTTCTAAATCTTCGAATTTTAAGTTTTTGTCTAAAGAAACCTGATAAATTTTAGATGATTTTTGGTTTGGTAGTCCAAATTTTCTAATCATGTCAGTATCATTTGTAAATAACAAAAGTCCTGTTGTATTTTTATCCATTCGACCAACAGCAGCGATTTTAGCATTGGTTGAACCACGAACCAATTCTAGAACATTCTTGTGTTCTTGACCTTCGTCAAGCGATGTTGTAAAGTTTTTTGGTTTGTTTAGCAATATGTATTCTTTCTTTTCTGGTGTTAAAACTGCACCATCAAAATTGATGATGTCGCCTGGTTTAACCATATATCCCATTTGGGTAACTGCAATTCCATTGACTTTTACGTTGCCAGATTGAATGTAAATATCGGCATCACGACGAGAACATGCTCCAGAATTAGAGATGTATTTGTTCAAACGAATTTCGTCTTTAACTTTTGGACGTTTTGGCGCTTGATTAGGTTTTTTCTCAATTTTATTTGGGTCAACCGCTTCGATTTTGGCTTTTGGCTTATCTTTTTTTGGACCTTGAGCCCGTTTTGCCATTGCAGGTTGTGGCTTGTTGGAACTTGGACGAGCACTTTTTCTTGCTCCAGAACCGCTTTTATTGCCTTCCTTGTTATTCATAATATTCTAATAAATTTGTGCAAATGTAGTCAATTTTGATGGAATAATAAGTTTCATTTCAATGGTTTATTTTTATAAGTTTCAATTTCTGTCTATAAAATATTTCATTAAAAGATTTAAAATTCCTTTCTTTGGGGATCGAAAATTAAGGTCGAATTCTAATATTTAAAAATGAGCACTTTTGTAATTACGAAAAGATTTAACGAAGAATATAAGTTCGAATATACGTCAAGAAAAGGAAAAACAATTTTTACAAGCAACAGTTTCGAATTGCAATTCGAATGCGAAAATGAAATTGAATATCTGAAAAAAAATCTTGATTCGGCATTGTTTTTAAAATCAAAATCATCGAGCGGCAAGTTTTTCTTCAGATTAATTCTCAATGAAAAACAATTTGCGGTCAGCCGAAAATATTCTACAATATTAATGCTCGAAAAAGGCATAAATGACATAACTAAATATGCATTAAAGTCTGAAATTATTGATTTTTCTGGAAATGATTTTGCGTTTCCAGTTATTGAGTTTGCTGATTAAAATACTATTTAAAAATCGTTTATTTCTAGTTATTTTGATATAAATTGATTAAATTTGACTGTATTATAAAATGTTTCGATAAACCTGCAACATGACAAGAGCCGAATTCATAGAAAAAAACGCCCATCTTTTTTGGTACATCAAGAAAGAAGCCATTCCGAATATTGGGAATGAAGTTTTGGTAGAATTTATTTTTAATTATGGCACTTGGCAAGATGTAAAAGATTTGATTAAAATAATTGGTCATCCAGAATTAAAACGTGTTTACGATGATATTACCGATAGAAAAATTGGAAATTACATGCCAGAAATGTTAGATTTAATGGAACGAATAACATTAAAATATGCATCTTGAAATTCTAAACTCGGCACAAATAGATTTGCTTCCAATATTATCTCAGTTTAAAAGAGAATATTATTTGGTCGGCGGAACAGCAATTGCATTGCACATTGGTCATCGAGAATCAATAGATTTTGACTTGTTTAAACAAAAAGACATTCGTAAAAAAGATGTTTATTCTAAACTAAAAAACCTTGATTATAAAGTTTCATTTGCCGATTATAATCAAATAAATATGTTGTCAAATGGAGTGAAAATTACTTTTTTTTCATTTCCATATAAAGTTCCTGTAAATTCTAAATTAATAGATTTTCTCAAAATGCCGGATTTATTGACACTTGGCGCAATGAAAGCATTTGCATTGGGTAGAAGATCGAAATGGAAAGATTATTTAGATTTATATTTTATTTTGAAATTTCATTATTCATTTAAAGTAGTTGCAATAAAAGCCAAGGAAATTTTCAAAGATGAATTTATTGAAAAACAATTCATAGCGCAACTCGGCTATTTCAAAGGCATAAATCACGATGAAGAAGTTGTTTTTCTCATTCCAAATCCACCAAGCGAAGACGAAGTTAAAAGTTTTTTGACTGAAATTAGTATTTCTGGATTGGACGATTAATCTGCAAACTTAAATCTGCAAACTAAATCTTAAATTTTTACTTCCTTTCCCCAATTTGCTGTCGCCACATTGCATAATACAATCCTTTTTCCAGCAGTAAATCGTCATGTTTGCCTTGCTCGATTATTTTGCCTTGTTCAAGAACAAAAATTTTATCGGCGTGCATAATAGTAGATAATCGGTGTGCAATAAGAACTGTAATTCTATTTGAATCGGATATTTTTCTGATTGTCGAATTGATTTCTTCTTCGGTAATCGAATCTAGTGCTGATGTCGCTTCATCGAAAATTAATAAATTTGGGTTTCTTAAAATAGCTCTTGCAATCGATAATCGTTGTTTTTCGCCGCCCGAAACTTTAATTCCGCCTTCGCCAATGGTCGAATTTAATCCGTCTTCGGCACGTTTTAACAAATTGGTACAACTTGCACGATCCAAAACATCAAGTAATTCATCGTCGGTTGCTTCGGGTTTTACGAATAATAAATTCTCACGAATAGTTCCTGAAAAAAGTTGCGCATCTTGTGTTACAAAGCCCAATTGTTGGCGTAATTCCAGCAGATTTACTTCATTGGAATTGATTGAATTGTACAGAACTTTACCCAATTTTGGATGATACAATCCAACTAATAATTTAACTAAAGTTGTTTTTCCTGCGCCCGAAGGACCAACAAATGCTACTGTTTCGCCTTTTTTAATATTAAAATTAATATTTTCGACCGCAGGATTTTTTGCCGATTGATGTTGAAAAGAGACATTATCAAATTGCAAAGATTCAATTTTGTTTATCGATTTCGGATTCTCGGGTTTATATTCGGATTTTGCATTCAACAAATTTTCGAAATTTTCTAAAGATATTTTGGTTTCATTTCTGACTATTATAAACGAACTCAATTCTTGTAATGGACCAAAAATAAAAAATGTAAAAAATACCATCGTCAATAAATCGCCAACCAAAATTCTTTCTCCAAATAAGAAATAATATAAAGCAAAAACGACACAAGTTCGTAAAAAATGAACGGTTGTGCCTTGAATAAAACTCAAACTGCGAATAAACCTGATTTTTTGAAGTTCAAGTCCAAGAATTTTTATTGTATTTATGTTTAATCTTTCTTCTTCTTGTTTAGTTAACCCGAGACTTTTAACCAATTCGATATTTCGTAAACTTTCGGTTGTAGAACCAGCCAAAGCGTTGGTTTGAGTAACTATTCTGCGAGAAATTGTTTTTATTTTCTTGCCCAAAACCGAACTTAAAACAGCAATAATTGGTGCAGCCACGAAAAAAATTAGCGAAATTCGGTAATCGATTCTTGCGATATATATAATGACAAAAACAAAACCCACGATTGTTTGGAAAATTAATGAAATCGAAAGCGTTATTAATTTTTCTGAATCGGTTCTAACTTTTTGCAAGCGACTCAAAGTTTCTCCACTGCGTTGGTCTTCGAAATCTTCGTAAGGCAAATCGAGTGATTTTTTTATGCCATCGGTATACATTTCGGCACCAGTTCTTTGAATAACAATATTTGTAAAATAATCCTGAAAATTTTTACTCAATCTAGAAATCATTGCAGCAGATAGCGAAAGTCCCAACCAAAACGCAACCGATTTTATAAAACCTGTTTCGTTGCCTTTGTATTTAGCAATTCCAACACCGCAATCTTGCATTAATTTTCCTGTAATTATTGAGTCTGAAAGACTAAAACAAATATTGATAGTTGCCATAATTAAGGCGAAAAACAATAAAAGTTTGTGTTTTTTGAGATAGAAATATAATATTTTCATGCAGTCTTTTAATGATTTGCAAAAGTACGGAATTAGAAATTGTAATTTATTATGGAATGTTAAATGAATTATAAAACTGACTTTAAAAATTTCATTTGTAATAGTTTGTTTGCCAATTATTTATTTTACTTTTGCAAAAATTTAAAAATTATGAAAAAGATTATTTTATTAAGTATGTTGTTTTTAGGATTAATTTCTTGTTCGAATGATGATTCGGTTGATCAAAACTCTATTTTATTAAAGAGAATGGTTCAAAATGCAAAAGACATAAATGATAATCCACAAACAAATACATTAAATATTACATACAATGGAAAGAAAATTTTAGAAGTTAATGAACCGAATTTTAAGATTGTTTATACTTATGATGGAGATTTTATAACTAAAGAAGTTCAATATGATTCTGGAAATATTTATATAACTAAAGAATACACTTATGAAAATGGTAAATTAAAAATATTTATAAATAATACGCAGCGAAATGACGGTTTTACTAAAACCTTTTACACAAGTAACAATGATGGAACAGTTAGTTATTCTAATAAAAATATAGTTAAAAATACACTTCAAGAATTTCAAGGTAAAACAGGAAAACTTTATTTTGAAAATGGAAATTTAGTGAAAGATGTTAGTAGTAATAATGCAGATGGAAGTTTTCCTGAAACTAAAATTTATGAATATGATAATAAAAATAATTTTCTAAAAAACGTTATTGGTTTTGATAAAATATATGAGTACAATAAAAATAATATTTTAAAAAATGGAAATATATCATATCTTATAGAGAATGGCGTTACAACACCTATAACCAGATATTACGATATATATGAATATAGTTATAATGAAAATAATTTTCCTATTGAAATCAGAAATATTGGTGGCGGTTCAAGTCAATTATTTTATGAATAAATAATTGCATGTCAAATAAAAAACCTTTCAAATCAATAGAATTTTGAAAGGTTTTTTATTATTTGATTTAAAGTAAATCTATAAACTATTTTTTTGTTTCAAAACAAAATTATTCGATTGCAATTCTAACAATTCGGTTGCATTTCGTCGTTGCAAATCGTACATTTTTTTATCATCAGAAATGTCTTCATAAACCTTATCGTGCATACTTGCATTTATTTTTATAAGCAAACTTCGTTGGTATCTATCTTGTTCAAGAACCGATTTTAATGCTGCTTCGGTGTCTTCGAGTTTAAAATCATATTCGCCTTTTGGCGATAATAATTTGGCAATAATTGGCGATGTCTCTATTGCCAGAAACAACAACATTATAAAAAATGATGGCAACCAAGGCAATTTATTCAAAGCATTTATTCGAGCCATTAAACCATCGAAACCATCGATAATTGGTTGCGTTTCAGTTACTTTTTTGTCAAGATCGGCTTGTAAAGTTTTGGTTTTGGCTTCTTTAATTGCGATTTTTGCTAAATTAGCTTTCATTAAAGTATCTAATTCTTTTTTTGCCAAATCATGTTTTGCAATTTTTTCTTTAAAAACTGGTCCTTTTCCTAGTTTTTTGGTTCCAGCTGTACCTTCGGCTTCTTTAATATAAGTTTCGTAATAAGCATTTACTTCTTTTTCTTTCTTAGAAATTTCTGATTTTAAACTATCGATTTCGGCTTTATTTTTATCTAAATCTGATTTAAAATAATTGCCAATTTCTTTTTTATTAACCATTGCCATTGCATTTTTCTCTTTTAAAAGAACAGTATTGATTTCTTTTTCGAAAATTTTAATTTCTAAAGGTTTCGAAATTACAATTGCAATAATTATCGCCAGAACTATTCGTGGCGTTGCTTGACCAAATTCTGACCAAAATCCATTGGTTTTCCGAATTGTCGAAACTATAAATCGGTCGAGATTAAAAATTAATAATCCCCAAACCAATCCAAAACCCATAGCGATAAACTCATTGTCAAAAACTGTAAAAAGCGCATAACTAGCAGCAATAAAAGCCATTACAGCCGTAAAAAAAACAGTAGCACCAATTCCTGCAAACTTGGTTTGTTCGCCTTCGGAACAATTTTCGAGCAAATTTCTATCGGCTCCAGAACACAGAATAAAAAATTGTTTTAACATAACGATTTGTAGTTATTTCGATTAGATGATAATCATTAGTACAAATCTCACGCCAAATGTTACAAAATGTTCAAAAACAATAAATTAATTCACTAGTGTCCCGTTAAAAAAAATAAAAGTTCATTGAAATTATTGTAAATCTGTATTTTACGTTTAGTTTTATAGCGTGACGATTTCAAATCATTAT
>JAYWGV010000094.1:0-68450 GCA_043778105.1 Bacteroidota bacterium | reverse complement strand
TTTCAGGTTTCAGGTTTCAGGTTTCAGGTTTCAGGTTTCAGGTTTCAGGTTTCAGGTTTCAGGTTTCAGGTTTCAGGTTTCAGGTTTCAGGTTCACAAAAAAAAACCAATTTCTTTCGAAATTGGTTTTTTTATACAATCTATTAAATAATTACTAAATCACATTAACTTCGGCTTCTATTTGAATTCCAAACATTTCGAAAACTGTTTTCTGAACATCTTTAGAAACATTGAAAATTTCTTGACCAGTTGCATTGCCATAATTGACCAAAACCAAAGCCTGATTTTTATGAATTCCTGCATCGCCAAAACGTTTTCCTTTGAAACCGGCTTGTTCAATGAGCCAACCTGCTGGAACTTTGACTTCGGTTTCGGAGATTTCGAAGAATTTCATTTCTGGAAATTTTTTGTGAATTGGTTCAAATTCAGTTTTTAATAAAATGGGGTTTTTAAAAAAACTGCCGCTGTTTCCTAGAATTTTTGGATCTGGTAATTTGCTTTGGCGAATTGCTATTACTGCATTCGAGACATCGATTAAAGTTGGAATTTTTATGTTTTTATTCGATAATTCAAGTTTTATATCTCCATAAGAAATATTTATTTTATGGTTTTTCTTACTTAATTTAAAAACAACAGATGTAATAATGTATTGGTTTTTTAATTCGTTTTTGAAAACACTTTCTCTATATCCAAAATTACATTCTGCATTTGTAAAGATCTTAGTTTCTTGATTTTCAATATTCATAGCATTGCAAGAAACGAATGTATCTTTGATTTCAGTTCCATAAGCACCAATATTTTGAACTGGTGTTGTACCAACATTTCCTGGAATTAACGACATATTTTCTAACCCACCAAAATCTTGATTAATAGTCCAAAGCACCAATTCATGCCAATTTTCGCCGGCTTGACAATCAATAAAAACAAAATCTTCGTCTTGATTAATGATTTTTTTACCTTTCAAATCAATATGAATAACTAAAGCATCAATGTCCTTGGTCAATAACATATTGCTTCCACCGCCCAAAATAAATTTTTTCTTGTATTTATTTTCTATCAAAACCGTTTTTAAATCTTCGATTGAATGAATAGCTACAAACTCATTTGCTTTAGCTTCAATTCCAAATGTATTATAATTTTTTAATGAGAAATTCGAAATTATATTCATCAGATTTTTTTATTGTGTAAATTTATCAACATAATTTTTTTTCCAAATATGCATCATAAACAAAGGTAAAATAAAAGGTGTCAATTTTTTTTCACCTTTCATAAAATTATCTAAAAGATTTTCTATTTTAATATTTTGTAGATATGGCAATTCGAAAATTTCGCTATTTGCAAATGTGTTCATTTCGTCTTTGAAATTTTCATTTTGCATTAAATAATCTCCCCAAGGAACACTAAGACCAATTTTTTTAAAATTTAAAATCTCGTCTGGCAATCTTTCTTGCATTGCCGTTTTTAAAACATATTTTCCTTTTTTGCCAGAAAATAACCATTTGTCATCAAGTGAACCCAGACCAATAATTAGTTTTGGATCCAAAAAAGGTTCACGACATTCTATAGATGCGCCCATTGTGCAACGATCATTTCTGTCTAAAAGTGAACATAAATAAGTATGTTGGTCAAAATAAAGTGCTTGTCGGCGCAAATTCTTTGGATAAAGAATTTTGGCATCTTCAAGAATTTGATTCCGATATTCGTTATTCGGATTTTCGTTCAAACCAAATTTTTGTGAAATATCATTCGGATAAATATTCGAACCATTAAATATAACTAATTCATTATTAGATTTTAAATTTGAATAACGAATCAATTTTTCATATCTTGGGTTTTTACTAAAATTTCCAAAATTTCCAATTTTTGAAATTAGATTTAATAAACTTGGATTTTTTAATGCTTTGTATCTAACATAACCGCCCATTAATTCGTCTGCGCCTTCGCCAGAAAGCAAAACTTTGACTTTGCTTTTAGCTAACTGAGAAACTGCCAAAATGTGTGGATCGCTTAAATGTGTCAATGGTTCGTCATGTAAATATGTCGATTGTAAAAGCCTGTCGAACAAATTTTTATTTTCGAGTTGCATTGTATGAAAGTTGTAATCTAATTTTTTAGAATACATTTTAGCAAGTTCCGATTCATTGTGCTCTTTTTCTTTAAAACCAATGTTAAAAGTATTAATATTCTCGAAATTTTGATGTTTTAGCGAGGCTAAAATTGATGAAGAATCCAATCCACCACTGGCCAAAACGCCAACAGGAACATCGCTAACCATTCTTAGTTTTACCGATTCGTCAAAAGTTTGTTGAAACCAATCAATTGGATTTTTTATTTTTTCTTGGTTTTGGATTTCGTTTTTCAAATTCCACCATTTTTGATTTTCAATTTTGCCACTTTCGTGAATGCACATAAAATTTCCTGGCAACAATTTAAAAATATTTTGATACATTGTTTTTTCGCCTGCAACAAATCGGTTGAAGATAAATTCTTGCATTCCATTGTCATCAATTTTTAATGGTACTCCAGCTGCAAACAATGCTTTTTGCTCGGAAGCAAAATATAAAGTTTCATTAAAAAGTGAGTAATATAATGGCTTCACTCCCATTCTATCACGGATTAAAGTAAGTTTTTTTTGTAATTTATCCCAAATTGCAATGGCAAACATTCCGTTTAATCGGTTTAGCATTTTGGTTCCATAAAGTTCAAAAAGTTTTATTAAAACTTCAGAATCTGAACCTGTTTTTATATCAAAACCTTTGGATTTTAATTCAGGATAAAAATCTTTGTAATTGTAAATTTCGCCATTAAAAACCATTGCATAACGATTGTCATCAGAAAAAAACGGCTGATGACCTGCTGACGAAACATCGATAATTGACAAACGCCTGTGACCAAGTCCAATATTATTTTCTAAAAATAAACCGCTATCATCTGGACCACGATGTTCGAGAATGTCACGCATTTTTACTAAAACACGTTCATCAATTTTTTTAGATGATTGTAGGTGCAACATTCCATTTATTCCGCACATAAATTATTAATTTGGTTGTTATTTATTAATTCGTGGTATTTGTTTGCAATAATTTGCATATTTTTTTTGTAATCAATATTTTTTTCAATAAAAATTCTGTTTTCAGAAATTGCACAATTTCGATATTCTTTGTTTGCAAAAGCCCAAATAATTTCGTTTGCCAACGTTTTATAATCATCAACATCAATTAATTGCCCGTTTTCTCGATGTTTTATCCAGTATTGATTTCCAATAATATTGGTCACAATTGGGTAACAACCACTTGCCATTGCTTCGAACAAAGATGCTGAAACTCCTTCGGTTATTGGCATACTAATGTAAAAATTAGATGTTTTTAACAAATTTGGCAAATCATCGTTATTAATTCTGCCTAAAAAATTTACTTTCGAATCAATTTTTAACTCTTTTGCCAATTTTTTTAATATTTCTAAACGAATACCATCTCCAACAATTGTTAATTCAAAATCAATTTCTTTAACTTGCAATTCAAAGAATGCTTTTAGAATAATTTCATGTCTATAATCATTTGTTAATGAGCGAGTTATAATTGCTTGAATTTTATTTTCGTTTGAAAAATTTTGAAATTCAAATTTTTCGAGATTTATTCCTTTTGGTAAAATTAAAACTTTGTTCATGTCAAAATTACTTTTTAACATCGTATCGGCAATTACTTCACCCCAAGCGTGAATTATATTGGCTTTTTTGATAGCATAATTTTGCAAAATTCGTTTAAACGGAATTAATATTGAACCAATTGGCCAAAGATCGGTAATGCCTTGCTGTGCAATCGCAATAGGTTTTACGCCCGAAATTGCAGCTAAAAAACCGTAACTTGTGGTTCTTTCAGCAATTATCATATCGGGTTTTTCTTTTTTTATTAATTTTTTTAATGCTGAAATGGATAAGAAAAATTCGAAAATTCTTTTTATTTTAAAAAACGAATTATTACTGCTTTTCAATTCCCAAGTTACGATTTCGAAATCGCCAAATTCTTTCAAACCGTTCATCCAAGTAATAGCGTCGGCTCGATTAGTTTCTCCTAAAAACAGTATTTTTCGTTTATTCATAATTTATTCATCAGTATCTAAAGCTCGATTTAAAAACTCATTTAAAGGTTTTAAAACAATCAATTTTTCGGCTAATTTTTTACTTAAATCTTTGTCTGTAAATAATTTATCATCAATTTTTTGACTTGCTGTAAAACTTTTCAATTTCAAAAATTCAATAGCTTCGTGATTTGGATCATAACCTTTGGGTGCTTTTTTCAAAACATTATTTTCTTCACGACTCAAAGCTTCAAAACCAGATTTGAAATTTTTATTTTCAACAATTGCTAGTAAATCTTCGTGAAAAAACTCGATTTCTTTTCGGATTTTTTTTAATTCTTCGACTTCTGGACACCATACGCCACCAGCAATAAAACTTGCTCCTTTTTCGTAATGAATGTAATATCCAGGGCTATTTTTTCGGTTTTTGTTAGTACTCAACCACATTCCGATGTTGGTTTTATAAGGCGATTTATCTTTAGAAAATCTAATATCACGATTAATTCTAAAAGTGCAATTTTTGATTTCAAGAAGTTCAATATTTTTGTCTAAAGGTTTCATTTCTAAAAGCAAATTGGCAATCATTGCATGATAATCTTTCTTGAAATTTTCATATCTTTTCTTGTTGGCGTGCATCCATTCGGTGTTGTTATTGGCTTTTAAATCGTCAATAAACTGCAAAGCTTCTTGTGTAATCATACTTAATTTTTTAAAGGCAAATTATTTAATTGCCAATTAGAAATCTCATCATTAAATTCATAAATTTTTATAAAATCTAATAAAAATAATATTTCGGTAGCTTTTTTGCTTCGACCACCAATATGGCAGTTTACAAAAATAGGTTTTGTTTTGTCATACAGTTTTATTTTATCATTAAAATTTTCGATATTCCAGTTTATTTTTATCGCTATTTCGATATGATTATTTGCAAATTCTTAGGACGAACGCACGTCTAATATTTGAAAATTTTTTCTTTTTTTATCTTATCTTGAAAAAATGTTGAAATAAATATTGATAATTTTGTTTAGTTTTCGAATTGCAAGTTATTATAATTAAACAAGTTAAAAATAGTAATAATATTTTTTTTATTTTGATTTTTTAAATCCAAGCGTCCTAGTCGTTACATTTTTCTAAAATAAATATATTGTGTGTCCAAGGAATTTCTGCAACCAATATTGGCAGAATTAAAGTCCATAAATAATATTGTTCATATAAATTTCGCATGTACTTCAAATTTCTTGCAGAAAATCCTTGAACACACAATAAATTCATATATTTTGGATTAATTTTGTAATATTAAACCAAATATACATATAAAAAGTCTAAAGAAATTTAATTATTTTTTGTCAAGACAAAGATAAAAAATATTGCATATCCATTGATACGGAAGATTTTTTTGAAGAAGGATTGGCGAAAAAGAAAAAATTTAATGGGCTAGATTATATGTATATTTGGTATTATTTACAAATTAAAAATTTTATAACTCTGATGTGTAGATTTTACAATATTTTCAGTTCTTTCAAAATGCGTATCTGATATAAAAATTTGCCCAAAATCTTGATTATTGACCATAGAAACTATTTTTTGGACCCGAAATTCATCTAATTTATCAAAAATATCATCAAATAACAAAATTGGTTTTTCGCCCGATTGTTTCTTAACAAATTCGAATTGTGCCAACTTCAAAGCAATTAAAAACGATTTTTGTTGACCTTGTGAACCAAATTTTTTTATCGGATAATTATCAATCTCAAAAAATAAATCGTCTTTATGAATTCCGACCGATGTGTATTGCAACATTCTATCTTTATTTATATTTTCTTGCAATAATGTTTTCAGATTTTTATCACACAGTTGACTTTCATATTTAATCTGAACTATTTCTTCAGAATTGGTAATACTTTGATGGTGTTTATTAAAAATCGGAACAAATTCTTCTAAAAAAGTTTTTCTTTTCTCGAAAATATTTTGTCCTAAAACGTTTAATTGTTCATTATATATATATAAGGTATCGGTTTCGAAAACTTGATTCAAAGCGAAATATTTTAATAATGCATTTCGTTGCGATATAATTTTATGATATTGAATGAGTTGCGTTAAATAATTAGCATCTAATTGTGAAATAACCGAATCGATAAATTTTCGACGGGTTTCGCTTCCTTCAACAATCAAATCATTATCAGCTGGCGAAATAATTACTAATGGAATAAATCCTATATGATCCGAGAATTTATCGTAAATTTTGCCATTGCGCTTTAAGATTTTTTTATTTCCTTTTTTTAAGCTGCAGACAATTTGCTCTAAGCGTTGTTGTTTTTCAAATTCACCATCGATTACAAAAAATTCTTCGTTGTGCTTGATATTTTGAACAGCCAACGGATTAAAATAACTTTTTCCAATCGCCAAATGATAAATCGCATCTAGCACGTTGGTTTTTCCTATGCCATTTTTTCCGACAAAACAATTAATTTTATCATCGAAATCGAAATTGATTTCCGAAAAATTTTTATAATTAAATAAAGAAAGTTTTTTTAAATTCATCTAAACTATTGATAATATTGAAGTTAATCAATATATATAAGGTTTTTTAATCGAATGCAAATTATTAAAATTAAACCGTAAAAAACCAAATTTGAACAGAATTATATAAAAATAAAATCACCGTAAATTACAATAATGAACTAAATTTACCAAATAGAAATATTGATGCAAATAATTTTAAATATTAAATCATTTTTTTTGCAATAATTTCAATAAAAATTTTATTTTTGCACCTCACAAATTTAATTGAAATGGCAACGTATAATAAAAGAGGTTATAAAACACCAAAAGAAAAAGAAGAAAAAGTTGATAATACTAATTTAGTAGAAGAAACAGTAGATGTTAATGAAGCTGATAGTACAACTGCTGGTGTTTTTTCTAAATTAGACGAAGGAGCATCGAAAACTGAAGCTTGGGCTGAGAAAAACCAAAAATATATTTTCGGAATATTAGCGGCAGTTGCACTAATAACTGTAGGATATTTGTTGTACAATAAATATATAGCCGAACCAAAACAAGATACTGCAGCCAACGAAATGTTCGATGCGCAACAATTTTTTAAACAAGCAACCGAAGCAACAACACCAGAAGCGACAGATTCTTTATACAAATTAGCGTTAAACGGAAAAGATAAAAAACTAGGTTTCATAAAATTAGCAAACGATTTTTCAGGAACTGATGCAGGAAATCTTGCTAATTACTACGCAGGAATGTCATTATTGAATACTGGCAAATTTGCGGAAGCAATAAAATATCTTGAAGATTTTAACTCAAGCGATCAAATGTTGAAACCACTTGCAATTGGTGCAATTGGCGATGCAAATGCTGAATTAAACAAGCCAAAAGAAGCTTTGGAATTTTACGTTAAAGCATCAGAAACTAATAAAAATGAATTGACAACACCACGTTTTTTAATGAAAGCTGGACAAACTGCAATGACTTTAGGCAATAAAGCCGATGCTTTGAAATATTTTACAGAAATAAAAGAAAAATACGAATCGTCTCCAGATGCTCAAGGCATTGACGGATATATCGGAATGGCACAATAATTAGGATTGCAGATTGCAGATTGCAGTTTTTGAGATTCTGAAATCTGAAATCTGAAATCTAAAATCTAAAATCAAATGGCTACAGCTAACAAAAATTTATCAAATTACAATAAAAAAACAATCCCAAACGCGAAAGATTTTCGGTTTGGGATTCTTGTTTCAGAATGGAACGAGCAAATAACCGAAGGTTTGTATAAAGGCGCAATCGAAGCCTTAACCGATTGTGGCGCTTTGCATAAAAACATCATTCGCTGGAACGTTCCTGGAAGTTTTGAGCTGATTTATGGTGCAAAAAAAATGATTGAAACCCAAAAACCCGATGTTGTTATTACAATTGGAAGCGTTATAAAAGGAGAAACCCAACATTTCGATTTTGTTTGCGATGGCGTTACTCAAGGCGTTAAAGATTTGAATGTTTTGAGCGATATTCCTGTAATCTTTTGTGTTTTGACCGATAATAATGAACAACAATCTATTGATAGATCTGGCGGAATTCACGGCAATAAAGGAACCGAAGCTGCAATTGCTGCAATAAAAATGGCTTTTTTAAGACAAGAAGCCAGTAAAAATTATCATTATCAATCTGATAATTTATTAGAATCTAAACAATTGCAAATAGACGGAAACCTGAAAATTGATAAATAACAGAATTATTTTACTGACTTAGATTAATTTATATTTCCTATTTTTTATTAATATTTTATAAATCAAGTTTGGGTTTAAAGCAAGATAAATTGTTGAGATTTTATATTTGTCCCGTAAAGACTTTATATAGGTTAATAAATTATATAGCATAAACATAAATAATTAAATTATAGTTGTTTTTATAAATTGCATAATTATGAAATTAAATCTATTTTTTTTCTTTTTAATAAGTTTTAGTTTTGGACAAATTGCTCCGAAGGTTAATTTTGAATTAAAAAAAGAGCTAGATGAAATTTTAAAATATGATCAAATATTTCGAGAATATGCCGATTCTGAAACCGATGAAAATCGAAAATCAGAAATTTTGAAACTAACAGGATTTTCAAAAAAAGATTTAGACGAAAATTTATGGAACATTGTCAATGAAACTGATTCTATAAATATAAAAAAAGTTGAAAAAATAATAAAAAAACACGGTTATCCTGGCAAATCTTTAGTAGGAACTCCAACAAATATTGCATGTTGGTACGTTATTCAGCATTCTAATAAAATAAAAAAATATTTTCCGATAATTCAAGCCGCAGGAATTGCAAAAGAAATTCCAAAAATAAATGTTGCAATGATGGAAGATAGATTTTTAATGAGTGAAGGCAAAGAGCAAATTTATGGCACTCAAGGAGCTGGAAGATTGATAATAACCGCATCTGGAAAAGAAGAATTTATTAATTTTATTTGGCCTATAAAAGATGTAACGCAAGTTAATGAATTGCACAAACAAGTTGGATTTAAAACATCAGTCGAAGAAAACGCAAAAAATTTAGGCATCGAATATAAAGTTTTTTCTATGGATGATTATAAGAAACTTAATATTAAGAAATAATGTTTAATATTTTATATTTACTTAATTTAATATTTTTAAAATATTTTGGAAATAAGTAACGAAAATCTTTTTATTTGGGTAAAAGATGTAATTTTAAAAAGCCGTGAAAGGGTTTTTAGGATTGCAAATTCTTCATTGCTTGAAAGTTATTGGAAAATTGGTAAACTAATTGTCGAAGATGAACAAAACGGAAATAATCGAGCCACTTATGGAAAATCGGTTTTAAAAAATCTTTCAATACAACTTACTTTTGAATTTGGAAAGGGTTTTGATGAAAGTAATTTGCGCAATATGCGTATTTTTTTTAAATCATTTCCAATTCGTGACGCATTGCGTCACGAATTGAGTTGGACACATTACAGATTGTTGTCAAGACTAGATTCTGTTGAGAAAAGAAACTATTATATTAACGAAAGTATTCTAGGAAATTGGAACAATACAACTTTACAAAGACAAATAAACACCTTGGCTTTTGAACGAGTTTTAGAACATAAAAGTGATATTTCACAACCTGATACAATTAAAAATTTAATTAAAGACCCATATATACTTGATTTTTTTGGATTTGCATTCGATTCTAAAATTACAGAATTTGAAATAGAAACTAAAATAATTACACACATTCAACAATTTTTATTAGAATTTGGTCGTGGTTTCGCATTTGTCGCAAGACAGCAACACATCGTAACTGATGGTTCGGATTTTTTCATAGATTTAGTTTTCTATAATTACATTCTAAAATGTTTTGTGATTATCGATTTAAAAACTGGAAAATTAAATCATCAAGATATTGGGCAAATCGATATGTATGTAAGAATGTACGATGATTTAAAAAAATCTGAAACGGATAATCCAACTATTGGAATTTTACTTTGTTCAGAAAAAGATGAAACCATAGTAAAATATTCTGTTTTAAATGACAAAAACAATCTATTTGCGAGTCAATATTTGTTATATCTCCCAAAAGAAGAAGAATTAAAACAATTAATCGAACAAGACAGAATTGAATTTAATCTTAGCGAAAAATCTTAAAAATATACTTTTTACATTTAATTATGAATTCCAAAATAGTATTTCACAATCAAATTTCATTAAATTTGTAAATGCGATATTATTTGATATTTCAAAGATATCTTAAATCTAATATCTTAAATCTAATATTTAATAATGTCCAGCATAATTCAATTACTTCCTGATCACGTTGCCAACCAAATTGCGGCTGGAGAAGTTGTACAAAGACCAGCATCGGTAGTAAAAGAATTACTCGAAAATGCCGTCGATGCCAAAGCAACCGATATTAAACTCATAATTAAAGACGCAGGAAAATCGTTGATTCAAGTCATTGACAACGGCACTGGAATGAGCGTGACCGATGCCAGATTGTGTTTCGAGCGACACGCAACTTCCAAAATCAGGTTGGCAGAAGACTTATTTTCGTTACATACTAAAGGTTTTCGAGGCGAAGCACTGGCATCAATTGCTGCGATTGCACATGTTGAAATGAAAACCAAGCAAGATCAAGAAGAATTAGGAACTCATATTGTTATCGAAGGCAGCAAGTTTGTCTCGCAAGATGTTGCAGTTTTGCCAAAAGGAACTTCGTTTTCTGTCAAGAATTTATTTTTTAATATTCCAGCACGACGCAATTTCTTGAAATCCGAAACTATAGAATACCGACATATTCTCGATGAATTTCATAGAGTTTCGATGGCGCATCCAAACATTCATTTTACATTTTATCATAATGGAAGCGAGAATTATAACTTGCCTCAATCGAATTTTCGCCAACGAATTGTAAATATATTTGCTGGAAAAACCAACGAAAAATTGGTTCCAATTAACGAAGATACCGAAATAGTAAAAATTCAAGGATTTGTTTCTAAACCCGAATTTGCCAAAAAAAGTCGTGGCGAACAATTCTTCTTCGTTAATGACCGATATATAAAAAGCGGTTATTTGCACCACGCAGTTATGTCGGCCTATGACGGTTTATTGCCAAATGGCGTGCAACCAAGTTATTTTATTTACTTAGATGTGCCACCAAACACAATTGATATTAACATTCATCCGACCAAAACCGAAATAAAATTCGATGATGAATCGGCGCTTTATGCCATTCTTCGCTCAACGATTAAGCACAGTTTGGGTCAATTTAATGTAACTCCGATATTAGATTTTAATAGAGATTCGAATCTCGATACACCTTATAATTTTAAAAATCTTGAAGGAAATTATCCAACAATCGAAGTTGATGATAATTACAATCCGTTTTCGAATAGTGAAAATCAAAAAAAACTAATAAATAATTCTGATACTTATTCGAATTATAAAAAACCCGAATTTACAGCCAATTGGCAAAGTTTATACGCTAATTTAAAACAAGATACACTCGAAGTCGAAACATTGAATTTCGAGAATGATGTTGTAACTTCGTCTTTATTTAATGATGACGAAATTGAACAATCAAAATCGAAAACTTATCAAATTCATAAAAAATATATTGTTTCGCCTCTAAAATCAGGATTGGTAATTATAGACCAAAATCGTGCGCATCAAAGGGTTTTGTATGAAGAATTTTTAACCAATATGACTGTCAAACAAGCTTCAAGTCAACAATTATTGTTTCCTTTAAATTTATATTTTTCGACTGCAGAAATGAAATTGATTGCCGAATTGCAGCTTTCATTAAAAAACACAGGATTTGTATTCGAAGAAACCAACGTTGATAATGTTGTAATTTCTGGAATTCCAGTCAATGTGACCGAAAGTGAAATTGCTGCACTTTTGGAACAATTATTGAGCGATTTGCAAGACGGAATTCCCGAAACAAGTTTTTCGCAAAATGATACTATAGCCAAATCTATGGCAAAAAGTTTAGCCATAAAAACAGGAAATTATTTGACAGAAATGGCACAAGAAAGTTTAATAAATAATCTTTTTGCTTGCAAAGAACCTAATGTTTCTCCTTTTCAAAAACCAACTTTCATCACGTTGCGTGTGGAAGATTTAGATAAAAAATTCGCTTTATGATGCAAATTACCGACACCGTTAAACATTTGATAATTATAAATGTTTTGTTTTTTGGGCTTAGTATGGCAAATATTTCTCCAATATTCGAAACTTTTCCTTTATATTATTTCGAAAACAATAATTTTAAATGGTACCAAGTTTTAACACATATGTTTATGCACGGTGGCGTTTCTCACATTGCATTTAATATGTTTGCATTGTATTCCTTTGGATCAACATTAGAACAATTCTGGGGCAAAAATAAATTTATTTTCTTTTATATTTCTTGCGGATTAGGAGCAGCTATTATTCATACATTATCAAATTATTATTTTTTTTATAACGAATTGAACACTTTAATTAGTGAAGGATTTTTAAAAACTGATATTCTGAATTTATTAAATCAAGGAAAAATTGATACACGTTGGACAGATATTATTGGTCAATCAGGTATCGATAATTTAGCCAACTCATTTGCTATACCAGCAGTTGGAGCATCTGGTGCAATTTATGGATTATTGGTCGCTTTCGGATTTATGTTTCCTGATGCAACTTTAGGTTTAATGTTTATTCCAGTTCCTATCAAAGCAAAATATTTCATACCAATAATCGTTGGAGTTGATTTGTTTTCTGGAGTTACTGGATTTTCTATTTTTGGTTCTGGAATAGCACACTTTGCTCACGTTGGTGGCGCTTTTTTTGGATTAATTATAATGTATTTCTGGAAAAAAGACCAATTTAACAAAAATCGTTGGAACTAATTAAAAAAAATAGCTGTTAAATTTCAAATATTTAATATCTTAAATCTACTATTTAATATCAAAAAATGAGTAAAATAATTGACGATTTAAAATTACAATATCGAATTGGCGGTGTTCCAAATAAAATTATTTATTGGAACGTTGGCTTGTTTGCTGTTCCTTATTTATTAAACGGAATATTTTCATTATCAAATATTCAATTAGACGCTTTTAATTTTATAAGTCTTGCTTCAAATCCAGCAGAATTATTATGGAAACCTTGGAGTTTGATTTCGTATGCTTTTTTTCATTCTGGATTTTTTCATATTTTGTTTAATATGTTAATTTTCAATTTCTCAGGTCGTTTGTTTTTGACCTATTTCACACCAAAACAATTACTTAGTGTTTATTTTAGTGGTATAATTTTTTCTGGAATAATTTATATTTTATGTTATTATTTATTTCCGTCATTAGCTAATCTTAATGTAACTTTAGTTGGCGCATCTGGCGCAATTATGTCAGTATTTTTTGCCGTAGCAGCATACAATCCATTAATGGAAATTAGATTAATGTTCATTGGAAACGTAAAAATTTGGCATATTGCTTTTGTTTACTTAGTTTTGGATTTAATTCAGTTGCCATTAGAAAATACTGGTGGTCATATTGCGCATTTAGGTGGCGCATTATTCGGATATTTATTTGTGAAACAGATAAAAATCGGAACAGATATTACAAGTTGGTTCACTGCATTAATGGATTTTTTCTCAAACTTATTTTCATCAAATAAAAACTCGTTCAAAAAAATCCATCGCAATCCAAATCCCGTAAATAAAGAAAAAACTATTTCTAAAATTGTAACAAAAGACAAAAACCAACAACAAATAGACGAAATTTTAGATAAAATCAGCAAATCTGGTTATGACAGTTTGTCGAAAGACGAAAAAGAATTTTTGTTTAAAGCCGGGAATTAAGTATTCAGTTTACAGTCGCAGTTTTCAGTGTTCAATTAATAAATAATGAAAAACCTTTCTTGGTTCAATAAAGCAATGTTTTTTCTGAATATAGTTTTGACTGTATTGACTTCTCTTGCATATGCATTACCATTTTTGGCACCTAAAATTTTTCCTTTTTTATCAGTTTTGTCTCTTGTTTTGCCATTATTTTTAATTTTAAATGGATTATTTTTTATTTATTGGACATTTCAATTCAAAAAACAAATGTTTCTTTCGGGTTTGGTTTTGTTAATCGGAATTACTTTTATCAATAAATTCTATAAATTTTCTGCTACGAATTTGCCAAAATCTCAAAACGATTTTACAGTTATGAGTTACAATGTTCGACTTTTTAACCTTTTTGAATGGATTAATATTAAAGATGTTCCAGAAAAAATTCAAGATTTCATTAATATTCAAAATCCAGATATTTTGTGTATTCAAGAATTTTCATCTTCATCCAATAAAATAGATTTACGAATTTACAAGCATGAATATATTCTAAAATCAGGCAATAAAATCAAGACCGCTCAAGCCATTTTTTCGAAATTTCCAATAGTAAATAAAGGTGAAATTATTTTTCCGAATTCTAATAATAATGCAATTTTTGCAGATATTAAAAAAGGAAAAGACACCATTCGAATTTATAATATGCATTTAGAATCTTTAAAAATCTCGCCTGATGTAACCGATATTAATGAAGGTAATAATGAATTAGACCAATCAAAAACCGAGAAAATTATTGAAAGAATTAGTAGCGCATTCGAAGCACAACAAATTCAGTCTGACTTAATAAAATTGCATAAAGATTCTTGTAAATTTGCAATAATAATTTGTGGCGATATGAACAACAGCGCTTATTCTTATGTTTACCGAAGCATTCGTGGAAATTTAAACGATACTTTCGAAGAAGCTGGGCAATATTTCGGGCAAACTTTCAATTTTAAATATTATCCAGCAAGAATTGACTATATTTTTGCTGATAAAAAAATTAAAGTAAAAGAATTCAATAATTTTTCTGACTTTAAATTCTCAGATCACACACCAATTATGACACGTTTGGAGATTTCGGAGTGATTTGAGATTCAATCAAAAACCTTTAAAAAATATTAAATTTATTAAATATATACATTTTTAAACAATCATAAAATATTTATCTATATTTACAAATAAAACAACTAAAATATGAATTTTTCTCAAAAAATGCTTCGAGACAACGCACTCGAAAATAAGGTAATTGTAGTAACTGGCGGCGGAAGCGGTTTGGGTAAAGCAATGACAAAATATTTTTTAGAACTTGGAGCCAAAGTAGCGATTACATCTCGTGATTTAGAAAAATTAAAAAATACAGCTTTAGAACTCGAAACTGAAACTGGAGGAAATTGTTTGCCAGTTCAATGCGACGTTCGAAACTATGACGAAGTCGAAAAAATGTTAGCCGAAGTATTAAAAACATTCGGAAAAGTAGATGTTTTACTAAACAATGCAGCCGGAAATTTCATTTCACCGACCGAACGACTTTCAGCAAATGCATTTGATACTGTCATAGATATTGTATTAAAAGGAACCAAAAATTGCACATTGGCTTTCGGAAAACATTGGATAGATTCTAAACAAACTACTTCGACAATTCTAAATATCGTTACAACTTATGCTTTTACAGGTTCATCATATGTTGTTCCAAGTGCAACTGCCAAAGCTGGTGTCCTAGCATTAACAAGAAGTTTGGCCGTCGAATGGGCCAAATATGGAATTCGTTCCAATGCAATTGCACCAGGACCATTTCCAACAAAAGGCGCTTGGGACAGACTTTTGCCAGGAGATTTAGCCAAAAAATTCGATACTGCAAAAAGAGTTCCATTAATGCGAAATGGCGAACATCAAGAATTAGCCAATCTTGCAGCCTATTTAGTTTCAGATTTTTCAGCATATATCAATGGTGAAGTCGTTGTAATTGATGGTGGCGAATGGTTAAAAGGCGCAGGGCAATTTAGCGATTTGTCTGCAATTCCCGAAGAATTATGGGATCAACTCGAAGCCATGATAAAAGCCAAGAAATCAAAATAATTTTAAAATTTTAGAAACAAATGTTCCCGCTTTTTTAGGCATGGAAATTCCCGCTATTTGCAATAGTTTTCTGGTCTCAAAAAAAGAGACAAGAAAAGCTATTTGCGTCTATCGGGGTTATTTGATTTAGCCAGGTAATTTCTTGGAAATATTGTCATCAAAAATATTTTAAAAATTGTACATTTATTAAACTAGGAATTGTTAATTTTGCAAATTCTTAAAACGCAATATCCAGATGGTAAAAGATTTATTCGAAAGAATTCAAAACAATAAAGGTCCTTTAGGTAAATGGGCTTCTCAAGCAGAAGGTTATTTTGTTTTTCCAAAATTAGAAGGCGAACTTGGACCACACATGATGTTTCATGGAAAAAAAATTCTGAATTGGTCAATTAATGATTATTTAGGTTTGGCAAATCATCCAGAAGTGCGTCAAGCCGATACCGATGCTGCTATTAAATATGGTGCAGCTTACCCAATGGGTGCAAGAATGATGTCTGGCCACACCGATATGCACGAACAATTAGAAAACGAATTGGCAACATTTGTTCAAAAACAATCTTGTTATTTGTTAAACTTTGGTTACCAAGGAATTATGTCAACCATTGACGCATTGGTTACTAAAAACGATATAATTGTTTATGATGTCGATGCGCACGCATGTATAATAGATGGCGTTCGATTGCACATGGGTAAACGTTTTACATACCGACATAATGACTTGGAAAGTATGGAAAAAAACCTGCAACGTGCCACCAAAATGGCAGAAGAAACTGGTGGCGGAATACTTTTTATTACCGAAGGCGTTTTTGGAATGCGTGGCCAACAAGGCAAATTACGCGAAGTTGTTGAGCTAAAAAAGAAATATAATTTTCGACTTTTGGTAGATGATGCGCACGGTTTTGGAACTTTAGGAAAAACTGGTGCTGGTGCTGGAGAAGAACAAGGTGTTCAAGACGATATTGATGTATATTTTTCGACTTTTGCAAAATCAATGGCAAGTATAGGAGCTTTTATTGCTGCCGATAAAGATGTTATTGATTACCTAAAATATAATTTGCGTTCACAAATGTTTGCAAAATCTTTGCCAATGATTCAAACTGTTGGTGCATTAAAAAGATTAGAATTACTTCGAAAATCATCAGATTTAAAAGACAAACTTTGGGTCAACGTCAATGCATTGCAAAATGGTTTAAGAGAAAAAGGATTCAATATTGGTGATACAAATACTTGTGTAACACCAGTTTATCTAGAAGGTTCGATTCCAGAAGCAATGATAATGGTTAACGATTTAAGAGAAAATTACGGAATTTTCCTCTCGATTGTAGTATATCCTGTAATTCCAAAAGGAATAATTTTGTTAAGAATGATTCCAACAGCAAGCCATACTCTAAAAGATGTAAACGAAACTTTAACTGCATTCGAGGCCATTAGAGATAAATTAGTTAGCGGAACTTACAAAGAAATTGCAGATAGAACAACGGTTGATGTTTCATAAAAATGAGTTTTCAGTCGCAGTTTTAAGTTTAGAATTAAAAAAACATTTGTCAAATGCAAATGTTTTTTTTTGAAATTTTAAATCTGAATTCGAAAAGTTTTGCGCCTACAAGTAATTTTTGGATTAAAGTTTTTCCAAAGTAATTGAATTGCAATATTATCTGCCAATTCTGGAGTTCTTATACAATTTTGAATGCCTTTTTCTGTAAATGTGCTGTGCATTTCTTTGAATAATATTGCATGAACACCTTTATTTTGATAATCTGGGTGAACACCAATTAAATAAAATGCTACATCTTTAGAATATTTTCTTGCATATAGCATGTGAAAAATACCGAACGGAAATAATTTTCCTTTAGCTTTTTGTAATGCTTGCGAAAAACTAGGCATTACAATTGCAAATGCTACTAAATTTTGGTATTTATCCTCAACAAATTTAATGTATTCTGGATTTATAAAACTAATATATTTTTTTTTAAAATATTCTTTTTCACGTTCAGAAATGGCAACAAAAGATGATAAATTAGCATAAGATGTGTTAAATAAATCGAACATTTTGTCAACATATGGCAAAACGTCTTTTGTATTTTTGAAATTTAAAGGTTTTAGATTATATCTTCTCTTAATTAATTCTTGGGCTTTATCAAAAAATTCAAGTTTTACATTTTTAAATGGAAATTTATTTTCGATATATTCTTTTTCAACATTAAAACCCATTTTCTCAAAATGATTGGCATAATACGAATAATTATACCAAGTTATCATAGTGCCAACTTCATCAAATCCTTCGGTAAGAACGCCAACTTTGTCCAAATTCGAAAAACCCATTGGACCTTCGACATATTCTAGATTATTTTTTTTTCCTAATTCATAGACTTTTTCAAGCAAAGCTTTTGTTACTTCAATATCATCAATAGCATCAAACCAACCAAAACGAACTTTGCTTTTTTGTTGATTTTTCACTTCATTCCAATTAATTATAGCTACAATTCTGCCAACGATTTCATTATTTTGATAAGCCAAATAAAAATAAGCTTCAGCATTTTCAAAAGCAGGATTTTTGGTTTTATTAAATGTTTCAAGTTCATCTGCAATAATTGGTGGAACCCAATATTTATTGCCTTTGTATAACGAAAAAGGGAATTTAACAAAATTAGTTAATTCACTTTTAGATATTGCTTCTTTAATAGAAATCATTATGGTTTTTTCGGAATTTCTGTTTCAATAATTTTTATTGGTTCAATTATATCTTTTTTTTCTATCTCAATTTTTTCAGGTTGATTGCTTTGAGGTTGAACTTTTTCAATTTCAATTTTTTCAGGTAAAGTTTCTCCATTTGGATTCGCCTGAATAGTTGGTGTATTATTTGGAACGGCAACTTTATTGTTCTTTTTCTTTTTTTCTATTTTCTTTTTTAAAACTTGAATTTTATCTTCTTTATAATTTTTATCAAATCGCCAAGAAACTCCTATTCCACCGTAAAATAACGATGGTGTATTTTTAACACTTTTGCTTATTGAAATATCAATTTGGGTATTTTTTTTAAATAAATAGGCAGCGCCACCAGTAAAAATTGCATCAGAATAGGACTTACTTTTAAAACTTTTATTTTCTATAAATGCTGACCAATGTTCATTAAATCCTTTGGTGTAGGTAACAACATATCCTAATGTAGAATTTGCAGATGATATTTTGTCTAAATAAACATTCATAACCAAAACTTGACTGTTATTGAACTGATTTTGAGTAACAATCATAACTTTAGGATCTAAAAGTGGCTCTTGTACTGTCAAAAATTTATTGTCCGAAAAGTTCAAATTAATTCCTGCATATAATGCCACTGCAGGAATTAAATCATTCCAATTAAATGAATTATTGGCTTTATAACTATATATATTTACTTTTTTTTCTTTTTTATAAGGATCAAAGACAAGATATTTAAACCCTAAAGTGGTTTTTTTAATTCCAGTTCTATTAACTAATTTATTAGCAAACAAATATTCATCATTTTGATATTGAATATTAAATATTGCTTCTATTTCTGATGCTATTAATCCATACCTAGCCACAATATCACTGTTAAAACCGTTAGCAGTATAATTCAAAGTATTGTGTTTTTCTTTAAAACCATTAATTCCAAATTCTAATTGAAAAATAGTTTTACCAACCGAAAAAGCTGACATTGATTCGCCTGGTCGGTTTGAATTTATAACGTCTGTGTATTGACCAAAACAAAATGTATTTAGAAAAAATACTGCGAGAAATGTAATTTTATGATATTGGGACATTTTATTATTTTAATATAATTTCAAAAATACTAATTTATTATTTATTTAAGAACATTTTTTAAAAAATGATGTTACAATTTATTATTTTTGAAAAAAATAATACGATTATGCAAGAAGCATCGTTTAACGGATTTATTAAAATGATTTTTTGGCTAATCATTTTTTACTATGTTGTAAAATTTTTAGCAAAAATATTTTTACCAATTTTGGTTAAAAAAGCTGTTGAAAAAGCTGGCGAAAAATTTCAACAAAACCAAAATTTTAATCAGAATCAAAATTCTAAAGATGAAATAATTATCAATAAAAATGATGACAAACCACGTGAAACCAAAAAAGTTGGTGAATATGTCGATTTCGAAGAAATTGAATAATTATAAATTTTAAAAAATTTTATTTAAACACACGATAATTTTTATGAAAGAAAACTTACTCTATTTTGCAAAATTAACATCATCATCGCTTTTTAGTTTTTTAAAAATCAATATTCTTGGAGCAGTTTCTACTGTTTCTGTTTTCATAATTGGCTTATTTCTTTTGGCAGAAACAGTTAATGTTGGCAGTTCTGGTCATGTAAGCGCAATTCCATTTGTCATGATGAGTGTTTTTACAAAACCATTGACAGCCACTTTGTTTTATTTAATTTGTATTGCAAGTCCATTTTTGTTTTTCATGTTATGTAATAAATACTTGATATCTAAGAATATAAATAAATTAATTAAAGATAAATCAGAAAATTATGTTAATCCAGTATTAGATAAAATTCTTGGTAAAATAAAAGATCGAAAAGATATTATGGTTGCAGATGGAAAAAATTACGATTCAATAAAATCAATGCTAATGAATCAATTAAAAAATGAAAACGAAAATAAAATAGTTTCCAAAGTAATAACTTATGGTCTAAAAAAGGTCAATTTAGACGATGTTGATTTTAAATCTGATAATTTTTCTATTATTGAAACAATCAAAACTAAAGTTATTCAAGCTTTAAAAAACGTATCTGAACCAAGTCGAAAACCAATTTTTATTGTTATTGCAGTGCAATGGATTATTCTAATTCTTTTATGGTTGCTTCCTATTTAACTTCAAATATTAAATAAATAAAAATAAATTCGCTTTTGTGAAAATTACAATTACCATACAAAGTTTAAATTTCTAAAATATTAATGAAACAGCTAAATAAATTTTATCCTCACGCACTTGCGATTTTTAGTTTCGTAATTATTTCACTAATTTATTTTTATCCGGTTCTTGAAGGTAAAAAAATTGCTCAATCAGATATTGCACAATATACTGGAATGGCAAAAGAGCAAAACGACTTTCGAAAATTAGAAAATATCGAACCATATTGGACAAATTCTGCTTTTGGAGGAATGCCAACCTACCAACTTGGAGCCAATTATCCACATGAATACATCAGTTCGATTGATAAAATGTTGCGATTTCTGCCTCGACCAGCCGATTATTTGTTTCTATATTTCTTAAGTTTCTACCTATTATTGTTAGTCTTAAAAACCGATCCTTTAAAAGCATTTTTTGGAGCGTTGGCATTTGGCTTTTCGACATACTTAATAATTATTCTTGGTGTTGGTCATAATGCTAAAGCGCACGCAATTGCCTATATGCCAATGGTTTTGGCTGGAATTATTTTAATTTTTCAGAAACGATTTATTATTGGTGGATTATTAACAATGTTTGCAGTTGCGTTTGAAATCAATGCCAATCATTTACAAATGACCTATTATTTATTGTTTTTGATTCTCCCAATTGTTGTTTTTTATATTTACAAATTCATTAAAAATAAAGAACAAAAACAGCTTTTAAAATCATTTGGAATTCTAGCAATTGCTGGTTTATTGGCAATAGGAACCAATGCTACGGCGTTACTTGCAACATCAGAATATGCCAAAGAAAGCACTCGAAGCAAAAGCGAACTGACACTTGACGAAAAAGGAAAAAAATTAGACAGCCAAAATGCAATGTCTAACGATTATATCACACAATACAGTTACGGAATTTTCGAAAGTTTTAATTTGATTTCACCGAGATTGTTGGGCGGAAGTGGTTCAGAAAAGTTAGATGAAAATTCAAGTTCTTATGATTTCGTTTTAAAACAAGGCGCAACAGATCAAGAAGCCAAAGATTTTACTGCATCAATGCCAACTTATTGGGGCGAACAACCAGGCGTTTCGGCTCCTGCATATATAGGAGCGATTGTTTTTTTCTTGGCAATTCTTTGTTTATTTGCTGACAAGCGAAAAATAAAATATGCATTTCTGGCTGGAGCAATTATTTCATTAGTCCTATCTTGGGGGAAAAATATTTCATTTTTAACCGATTTTCTTATCGATTATTTGCCTTTGTACAACAAGTTTCGTGCAGTTTCTTCAATTCAGGTTTTGTTAGAATTGGCAATGCCAGTTTTGGCAATTATGGGATTACAAAGCTATTTTATTTTAGATAAAGACCAGAAATGGAAAGCACTTTGGCAAACATCAGCTATTGGTTTTGGTACAATTATTTTGTTGTTTTTATCTAAATCTATGTTTGATTTTGCTGGTGCAAATGACGGTTATTATGTTCAACAATATGGAGAAATGGGCAAACCATTTATTGATGCGTTGAAAGAAGACCGAATGACAATGTATTCGGCTGATTTACTGCGATCTGCATTTTTAATTTTGATTGTTGCAGGTGTTTTATGGCTTTCTATAAAAGAAAAATTTGCTCAAAATACTGCAATAATTATCATCGGGATTTTAATGGTTGGCGATTTATTTTTCATAGATAAAAATTATCTTGATTCTAAAAGTTTTGTTGCAGCAAGCGAGGTTGATATTCCTTTTACAGCTTCAGAAGCCGATAATCAAATTTTACAGGACACGACAAATTTCAGAGTTTTTGATGTTGACGGACAATTAAATAGCGCAAAAGCATCGTACTTTCATAAATCGATTGGTGGTTACAGCGGCGTAAAACCTCGAAGAATGCAACAGCTTTTTGATTACCAAATTGCCAATAACAATATGGAAATTTTGAATATGTTGAACGTAAAATACATTATTCAAACCGATGAAAAAGGTGTCGAGCAACCAAGCCAAAATCCTGATACAAACGGAAATGCTTGGTTTGTTAGCAATATTAAAGACGCAATGACAGCTGATAATGAAATGAAATTATTATCAAAATTCGATTCTAAAAAAACTGCAATTGTCAATAAAATAGATTATCCAAATGTTAAAAACTCCACTTTCGTGGATGATACTTTGGCGACAATTCGACTTTTGAATTACAAATCAAATCACTTGACTTACGCTTCGAAAAATAAAAATAATGGTTTGGCAGTTTTCTCTGAAATGTATTACAAAAATGGTTGGAATGCTTACATAAACGGAAAACTAACGCCGCATTTTAGAGCCAATTATGTTTTACGAGCATTAGAAATTCCAGCTGGAAATAATAAAATCGAATTCAAATTCGAACCACAAGTTGTCAAAACTGGGAGTATTATTGCTTTGATAAGTTTTATTTTAATGATGGTTTTATTGATAGGAAGTGGTTATTATTATTTTAAGAAAAATGGATTTAAGAATCTAGTTTAACGATTTTTGATTTGAGATTTAAAATTCATTAACTTTGTGAAAATACACGACAATGAGAACACTATCAAATTTCCCAAGATATACATACAATGATTACAAAAACTGGAAAGAAGATTGGGAATTAATAGATGGTTATCCATTGCAAATTAATCACTTTTCATCTAATACATAGTAAAACTAAAACTAATCTCATTTATCAAATTGGAAGTTATTTTAATAAAATTAAAGATTCTAAATTTAATTTATTCAGTTCACTAGATTGGATAATTTCTGAAAGTACAGTAGTATGTCCAGATATAATTATTACTTTTGGAGAACCAAAATCTGATTTTTTAGAGTCTCCACCAATTTTAATAATTGAAGTTTTATCTCCACATAATCTAAAAAATGATAGAATATTATAATTTGATTTATACAGAGAAAATGGTGTTAAGTATTATTTAATGGTTGATTATCAAAATAATAAAGTCGAAATTTACGAATTAATCGACAATTACTATAAAGAAGTAAATCGTTCAAAATTTCAATTGGATAAAACCAGCGAAATTGAATTTGATTTTGATTCAATTTGGAAATAAATTAATTAAAAATGGAAAAATCAAAATTGAATCAAGATAAACAGAATAGTAGTGAACAACAATATATCGAGCAAGTTCGCAAAATGTCATATAAACAACGATTTGAAAAGTTCTGCGCAATATATGAATTGTCATATATGTTAAAAAAAGCAAAAAAAGTTGCTAATCCATTAATTAAAAATGAACAAACAGATTATTGAAGTTTGGAGTTATTTGCAAAATAGCAATGTTAATTATTTGACTATTGGCGGATTAGCTGTAAATATTTATGGATATGGTCGAAATACTGGAGACATTGATATATACATTGAAGATACAATCGAAAATAGACGTAATTGGGAATTGCGTTAAAAAATATGGGAATTGGTTCTATAGAAAATATTGAGACAATGCAATTTATTCCTGGTTGGACAGATTTTACTTTAAATTTTAATTTCAGATTAGATGTGATGACATCGGTTTTGGGTTTAGAAAAAAAATCTTTCAGTGAACTTTTAGAGAAAGCAAATATTGTTGAAATTGATGGTGTTTTGATAAATTTTATTGATTATGACAATTTAATTTTAAGTAAAAAAGCTGCAAACAGACCAAAAGATATTCTTGATATTGAGGAACTTGAAAAAATAAATAAAAAAGAATAATTGTCATTATATTGAGGTTTAAAAAATTAAACTTTTAAACTTTTAAACCTTTTAAACTTGAATTCAAAAATATTAATAATTACCTATTATTTCCCGCCAGCTGGTGGTCCTGGTGTACAACGTTGGCTGAAATTCGTTAAATATTTGCCCGATTTTGATATTCAACCAATTGTTTATATTCCCGAAAATCCAACTTACCCAATTGTTGATGAAAATTTGGTTCAAGAAATCTCTGAAAAAGCAATAATTTTAAAGCATAAAATTTTTGAACCTTACCAAATTGCTTCTTTTTTTTCGAAGAATAAAACTCAGAAAATTAGTTCAGGAATTATTCCAAATAAAAAAAAACAAACTTTTTTAGAAAAATTATTGCTTTGGATTCGTGGCAATTTATTCATTCCTGATGCAAGAATTTTTTGGGTAAAACCATCAGTTAAATTCCTTGAAAAATACATTCAAGAAAACCAAATTGAGACCATAATTACTTCTGGACCGCCACATAGTTTACATATAATTGGATTGGAATTAAGACGGAAATTAAAACTCAATTGGATTGCCGATTTCCGCGACCCTTGGACAACAATTGGTTATCACAAAGCTTTGAAATTATCGAATTATGCTTCAAAGAAACATAAATATTTAGAAAACAAAGTTTTAAATTCGGCTGATAAAATTATCGTAACAAGCAAAACTACAAAAACCGAATTTCAAACAATTACCAACAAACCAATTGAAGTAATTACAAACGGATTTGACATAGAAACTTCATTTGCAAAAACTAAAAATATAGTTTTAGATTCAAAATTTTCATTGGCTCATATTGGCTCTTTTTTATCTGATAGAAATCCAGAAATACTTTGGCAATCGTTATCCGAATTGGTTTTGGAAATTCCAGAATTTAAAAAAAATCTCGAAATAAAACTAATCGGAAAAATAAGCCAAGAAGTTTTAGATACAATTTTAAATTACAAATTGAATGATTTTGTAAATAATTTAGGCTATGTTTCGCATCAAGAAGCAATCGAAAATCAACAAAAATCTCAAGTTTTATTATTAATCGAAATTGATTCAGAAGATACAAAAAGCATTATTCCTGGAAAATTATTCGAATATATGGTTTCCGATAGACCAATTATTGGCATTGGTCCAAAAAATTCTGATTTTCAAGAAATTTTAGTAAATACCAATTCTGGTTTGTTTTTCGAATATTCCGAAAAAGAAAATCTAAAAAAATCAATTCTCGAATATTATAATTTATATTTGAATAAAAATTTAAAATCAAATGCCATTAATTTAGAACAATATTCTAGAAAAAATTTGACTGCAAAATTATTTGAAACAATATATAAAACAACACCCAATAGGTTTTGAAAATTAATATGGATTTAAAATTTAAATTTTGGAAAATCTGAAATCTGCATTCTAACATCTGCAATCTGAAAATGGGAATCGTAATCAATCAATCCATAAAAAACACAGCAATAACCTATTTCGGTTTTGGAATTGGAGCTATAAATGCTTTGTTTCTATATACCAATTTTCTAGGAAAAGTGCATTATGGAATGGTTGCTTTCTTACTTTCTGCTGCACATATTATGATGCCGTTGATGGCTTTTGGCGTCCAAAACACGTTGGTTCGATTTTATTCTAAATATAAAACGGAAGTTGAGCGTGAAAAGTTTATGAGTTTTATGCTCCTAATGCCTTTTTTTTTAATAATTCCAATTACAACAATTACCTACTTTTTTTACGACAAAATTGTGTTTTTTATTTTACAAAAAAATCCCGAAATTAAGCCGTTTTTATGGATAATTCCAATAATCGGAATTTGTATGGGTTATTTCGAAGTCTATTACGCTTGGGTAAAAGTGCATTTAAAATCGGTTGTTGGCAATTTTATTTCGGAAGTTTTAATTCGGTTTTTTGTTTTTATTTTATTATTTGCCGTTTATTTTAATTGCATTTCAAAAGATGAATTTATTTATGGACTTTTAGCTGCTTATTTCTTGCAATTTTTAGCGATGAAAATTTATGCTTGGAATATAAAAATGCCCGTTTTTCAATTTTCTATTCCGCCAGATTGGAAACAACTTTTCGGATATTCATTTTTTATAATTCTTTCTGGAAGCGTTGCAGCATTGCTTATCGATTTCGATAAAGTAATGATTCCCAATTACATAAAAATAGAAAACAATGCTCTTTATTCAGTAGCGATTTTTATTGCTACGGTTATTGTTGTGCCTTCACGGGCAATGTTGCAAATAATTTATCCGATAACTGCAAAATTATTAAACGAAAATAAAACTGATGAATTAAACGATTTGTACAAAAAGTCAGCTATTAATCTTCAAGTTTTTGGAGGATTGATAATGTTAGGTATTTTCTTGAATATCAAACAATTATATTTATTAATTCCTGGTGGTTATGAATCAGGAATTTCGGTTGTTTTCATTATTGGATTATCAAAATTTTATGATGTAATCCTCGGAAACAACAATGCTATTTTGTTGAATACAAAATATTATCGTCCAGTAATTTTCTTCGGATTATTGCTGGTTTTTATGATGATAGTTTTGAATATGTTACTCATTCCACTTTATGGAATTGAAGGTTCGGCTTGGGCAACATTAATTTCGATTTTGGTTTACAATACAATAAAATTATTATTTGTCGTCAAAAAAATGGATTTATATCCGTTTACAATTAAGACTTTTTATTCTTTTGGAATAATAATCATCATTTTTCTGGGATTTTATTTTTGGGAATTTCCGTTTCATCCAATTTTAAATATTGCTCTAAAATCGATTTTGATTTCAATAATTTATGTTTATTTGAATTATAAAATGAAAATTTCTGAAGAAATTAATGAAATTATTTCGAGGATATTATTGAAGTTTAAGTAAAATAGTCTCTAAAAAACATCAAAGATTGTTTAAATGAAAACTGACACAAATTCCACGAATTTCCACGAATTTTTTAAAGGATTAAGTTATTTTCAAAAATCAGAAAGTAATATTGCTTTTAATTTGTATAAATTCGTTAAATTTGTGTCGAATTACTAAATAATTTTGAGTAGTTACATCAAAACAAAAAATCCCGTTAGCATTCACTAACGAGATTTCTCTAACAAAACCAACCAAAAAACTAACTAACTATCTTCGTGTTTCAGTTTTTATAACCGAATCATTTGCTTTTTTATTTTCAATTTTTGCTTTTGTGCCATCAGGTCTAAAATAATAATGATTATCGTCATTTTGAAAATCATCAATATTTTGATAATTATTTGAATCAGAAAAATTATCGTTGTTACAATTGCTATTATTTCTATAATAAACATTACTATTATTTCCGCTTCCGTAAGAATAGTTGTTTGTAAAACCAGAATATCTTCGAGATTTCACGCTTCCAAAAGTGTCAACTAATTCTCCAAAACGGTTGTAAATCAATTGTAAACCACCAACCTGAACCAATGCAAATCGGTTGTATTTTAAGAAAACTGAACCTATTCTAGAAACTCTATCTTGAAAATCATAATTGATAAATGTGTTACCAATTCTGCGAATTTTTCCAAAATTATCACGTTCAATTCTTACTCCAAAATTTTCTAAATTGCCACGATTTGCTTCAACACTTCTTCGTCCTGCGGTTTTGAAATAATAATCGCCTTGACTATCATTTGGTCTAGTATTAAAATCGAATTCGCCATTCGAGAATACGAAAAAATCAATGCCTTTTTCTGAAAACTGAATTGGTTCATCAGCATTAAATCGATTTGAAAATTCTACATTCGAACCAGAAAAATTGATTATTTCTGATGCTTTTGTCGCGCTTGTCGCTAGCATTAAACTAGCCACAAATAGGGTAATTTTGTTCATAATCATAAAATTTAAAAGTTCTTAATTTCCAAATCTCTTTTGGATATAAGTTACATTCCAAATCTCGTGCCAAAGATTAAAATCGATTTGGTAATGAATTGTTAAGACAAAAAAACCTTCAACAGCAAATTGTATTGAAGGCTTGAATTATTTAATAATCTTATCTAAAATAAAGTTACAATTTCTCTTTCAAATATTTCCCAGTAATCGATTTTTTATTTTTGGCAACTTCTTCAGGAGTTCCAATGGCTAGAATTTGTCCGCCGTTTTCGCCGCCTTCTGGACCAAGATCGATAACCCAATCAGCACATTTAATCATATCGAGATTGTGTTCAATAACAATTATAGAATGTCCTTTTTCGATTAATGCATTGAACGAAGATAATAATTTCTTTATGTCGTGAAAATGCAAACCAGTTGTAGGTTCATCGAAAACGAACAATGCTTTTTCTTTGGTTGTGCCTTTTATTAAAAACGATGCGAGTTTAATTCGCTGTGCTTCGCCACCAGAAAGTGTGCTTGAAGATTGACCTAATTGAACATAACCCAAACCAACATCTTGCAAAGGTTGCAATTTTTGAATGATTTTAGTTTGATTATTTTCTTTAAAAAACACCAAAGCATCATCAACAGTTGATGTTAATAATTCATAAATATTTTTTCCAGCGAACGAAATTTCTAGTACTTCTTTCTGAAAACGTTTTCCGTTACAGGCATCGCAAGGCAAAGAAACATCGGCCATAAAAACCATTTCTACGTTTATAGAACCTTCGCCTTTGCAAATTTCGCAACGACCAGCATCGACATTAAACGAAAAATGTTTGGCTTGATAACCTCGAATTTTAGATAATTTTTCTTTGGCATATAATTCCCGAATATCGTCATAAGCCTTAATGTAAGTTACTGGATTGGAGCGAGAACTTCGCCCAATTGGGTTTTGATCTACATATTCTATATGTTTAATTTTGTGATAATAACCTTGCATATCAGTAAATTGTCCTGCCTTCTCGCCTACTCCTTCAATCTTTTTTTGGATTGCAGGAAACAAAATTTTCTTTACCAAAGTACTTTTTCCAGATCCTGAAACTCCGGTAATTACTGTCAAAACTTCTAGAGGAAATTTAACTGTCACGTTTTGCAAATTATTTTCTCGAGCACCAATAATTTCGACATATTGTTTCCATTCTCGGCGTTTTTTGGGCGTTGCAATTTCCATTTTTCCATTCAAATATTGGGCTGTCAACGAATCTGATTTTAGAATTTCTTCGAATGTGCCTTGTGCGACCAATTTGCCACCAAAAGTTCCTGCTTCTGGACCAATATCGATAATCATATCGGCTTGTTTCATAATGTCTTCGTCGTGTTCTACAACAATAACTGTGTTGCCCAAATCACGCAAAGCGATTAAAACTTTAATCAATTTTTCGGTGTCTTTTGGATGTAAACCAATGCTTGGTTCATCGAGAATATACATCGAACCAACCAATGAACTTCCAAGCGAAGTTGCCAAATTAATACGTTGCGATTCGCCACCAGAAAGTGTTGCAGAATTTCGGTTTAGTGTCAAATAATCCAAACCAACTTCACTTAAAAATGCCAATCGGTTTTTGATTTCAATTAATAATCGTTTGGCTACAACCGCATCATAATCTGATAATTTTAACTTTTCAAAAAAAGGAATTAGTTTTTTTATTGATAAATCGACCAAGTCAGAAACTGTTTTTCCGTCGATTTTTATGTATGATGCTTCGATTCGCAATCGTTTACCTTTACAAGAATAACACTTTGTTTTTCCACGGTAACGCGAAAGCATTACTCGATTTTGAATTTTATAATTCTTGGCTTCGAGATCTTTAAAAAAATCATTCAAACCTTGAAAAAGTGAATTTCCTTTCCAGACCAATTCTTTTTGATCATCGGTCAATTCGAAATAAGGTTTGTGAATCGGAAAATCAAATTTGTAGGCTTTGTTAACTAATTCGTCACGATAATATCCCATACTTTCGCCACGCCACGGAAAAATTGCATTTTCGAAAATCGACAATGCTGTATTTGGTATAACCAATTCTGGGTCAATTCCGATTACATTTCCGTAGCCATCGCAAACGGGACAAGCACCATAAGGATTATTAAAACTGAATAAATGTACATTTGGTTCAGGAAAATTGATGCCGTCTAACTCGAATTTATTGCTGTACAGAAAGCGTTTATTGTCATTTAAATCTTGTAGAAAACATTCACCTTTGCCTTCAAAAAAAGCAGTTTGAACCGCATCTGACAATCGATTGTAAAAATCTTCTGACGATTCATCGTTTATTGGAACTACGATTCTATCTATAATAAGGAGAATTTCTGATTTTTTCTTTTTTGAACTTGCAATATTTTTAATAGAATCTTCATCGAGCCGAATCATTTCGTTATCAAACAAAATTCTTGCGAATCCTTGTTGCAAAAGTACTTTTATTTTGTCTTCAAGTTTTCGACCTTCTTCGAGATGAATTGGCGAAAGTAACAACCATTTGGTACCAATTTCGAAAGTTTTTACATTTGTAACAACATCAGTGACGGTATCTTTTTTGACTTCTTTTCCCGAAACTGGCGAATAGGTTTTGCCAATTCTTGCGAAAAGTAATTTTAGATAATCATAAATTTCGGTCGATGTTCCAACGGTCGAACGCGCATTGGTTGTATTCACTTTTTGCTCGATTGCAATTGCTGGAGCGATACCTTTAATATATTCGACTTTTGGCTTGTCTAATCTACCCAAAAATTGTCGAGCATAAGATGATAAACTTTCAACATATCTTCGTTGCCCTTCGGCGTATAAAGTATCAAATGCTAAACTAGATTTTCCTGATCCCGAAAGTCCAGTAATTACTACCAATTTATTTCTTGGAATGGCAACATCAAGGTTTTTGAGATTGTGAATCTGTGCTCCTTTAATGATTATATTTTTCTTGGGTTCGAGTTTAGAAATATCTTGATGAATCATATAAGTTTTAAATATTTGCAAAGATAATCAATTTGACAATGAATTGAAAGGTTGAATGGTTGGGAAATATTTGTTAAAGTTTATAGATTATTTAAAATTTAACATACAATTAAATATTAATATAACAATATTTTAATTATTTATTCGTTATCTTTATAATCATTAATCAATCAAAAATATTTAATTATGGAAAATCCACAAAAATCAACGGGTTTAAAAGTCGCAGTTGCCGTTTTAGCAATTGGCTTAATTGGAAGTTTAGGTTTCAATTTTAAACAATCGCAAGATGTAGAAACCAAACAAATTGCATTTGCCGAAGTCAATACCGAAAAAAACACGGTTTTAGCAAATTTAAATGAATTAAAACTTAAGTACGACAGTGCAATTGCCGAAAACACATCAATGTCTGATGAATTAATTGTCGAAAGAGATAAAGTAGTCAAATTGATGAATGAAGTTAGAGTTGCAAAAAACAGTACTAAATCTATTGATGGTTTCAAGCAAAAGTATTATGATTTGAACAACAAAATGAATTCGTTAATCGCAGAAAACGAAGGTTTAACCAAAATGAATTCATCGTTAGTTGTGCAACGTGATAGTACAATTACTGTTTTGAATAATGCTAAAATCGAAAAAGAAAATTTGGTTACTCAAAACACAGAAATGACTAAAACTATTGAAGTTGCTTCCAAATTAACAGTTTCGAATTTAAAAGCAACAGCGTTTAAAGTAAAAAATTCTGGAAAACAAATTGCAACCGATAAAGCAAGCAGAGCTGATGCACTGAAAATTGATTTCACGATTGCAGAAAATAAAATTGCTAAAACTGGCGATAAAGATTATTATGTTCAAGTAATCGATGCCAACAATAATATCGTAGGCGAGAAAAAAACCATAAATTTTGATGAAAAAGAATTGAATTACAGTTTTATATCTAATGTTAAGTATGAAAATAAAGCTGTTGATGTTTCGGAACTTTTACCAGGAAAAGATTTTCCAAAAGGCAATTATTTTGTAAATGTTTTCGACGAGAAAGAGTTAGTTAGTAATTCTAGTTTTGTTTTAAGATAGCCATAATATCTTAAATTTAGTTTAAAAGGATTCGTGAAAGCGAATCCTTTTTTTATTTTTTAATAAATTTTAAGGTTTTGCTATTGTAAATATTATTAATTGAAATAAAATAAATTCCATTTTCTAATTTCGAAACATCAATTTTATTGTTTTGCTGATAATTTTCAATTTCAAGAACCTTATTTCCTAGAATATTAAATACAATAATATTTGAAATTAAATTTGAATTTATAGAAATAAAATCTGATGAAGGATTAGGATAAACACTAAATTTATTATCTGTTTCGTAATTTTTAATCGTCAAGTTATTTGCGTAAGCACGGCATATTGGATCGCCAATCATTATGTCCATCCAACCAATTAATTTTGCTGATGCATAGAAACTTTCTGCTAAAGTCCAACCACTAGAATACCTATCGAACATTATACTTGGTGAGCCAACGCCAAGTAATAAAGGCTCAATTGCATAGCCCTTAACGCCTGTTACACCTTGAGAAATTAAACTAGCTATTAATGATTGTCCATTACTTTCTTGCAAAAAAGTCCTTGCGCCAGTCGAAACGGCAGTTTCTGCAATTGCTCCAGCTATGAATGCTAGAGTATTGTATGAATTTGAATCATAATTAGTGTCATTACTTCCCCAAGAAACATATCCGTTAAGATTAGAAATATTGCCTACAAAATTGGCATTATCATCATATTGTACTTGAATTCCTTTGGCAGTTAATAAATTTTTTGCGAGTAAAATATCAGAATTAAAATTAGAATATTGATAATCATCTGTAATAAAAATAGTTTGTCCAGCTACATAATTTGTTGGAAAAATAGATGTTGGAATTGTGAAATTATTATCGAACCCGAAGCTTCCACATGCATCTAAAAGAATTTTTCCGTTATTGATATTGTTAATATTTATTTCTGCTTCAAGTGATCTTGTTGTCAAAGCTATTGCATCGGCTTGTGTATATCCGTCTAACCGAGTGACCAAATAACCGCCAAATTCAGCATGACTAAATCGAATTGAACTGTTCCAAAACTTATTTGCATAAGCTTGACCAGTAAAAAAAGTGGCGTTTTCGGGTAAAATAAAGTCAACAATACTTGAATTTATATTGGTATTATAATCCAAACTTGCAATTAAACTGTCAACCGTACAATCGCCGCCATAAGGTTTATTGGGTGCTCCAAAGATTTTAATTGGAATTCCTTTTGTCAAAACAATAAAATCAATTTCGGGATGAGTGATTAGATAATTTTTTATAGGATTTGAGATTTGTATGTTAAAATCATTAAAACTAATGAATTCAGAAGTAGAATTAATTGCACTATCAATACAATTAATATTTAAAAATTTTGTCACATTTCTTCTATTCATATAATCATCGACGACAGCCATAGAAACTGAACTGTTTGTATTTCTAATGACTAAAACTCTATTTTCTAAAGACTGAGAAAATGCTGAAATTGAGAGTAAAATTCCTAAAAAACTTAAAATTAAATTCATAATTATTTGATTTATAGATTGATTCTTACAAATTTAAACAATAAAACTCTACAAAAACAAAAAAAGACAACCATTTCTGATTGTCTTTTTAGTATAAATTACGAAACTATTTATGCCAATTTAGCTTCTAAATTGGTTTTTATAGCCTCTAAAAAATCTTGGGTTGTTAAATAATCAGCTTCTGTTAAACCTTCTGGTTTTACTAACATTGCTAAATCTTTGGTCATTTTTCCAGATTCTACGGTTTCTACACAAACTTGTTCAAGAGCCAAACAAAAATTAATTAACTCTTGATTATTGTCTAATTTTCCTCGGTGTTCTAGACCGCGAGTCCAAGCAAAAATCGATGCAATTGGGTTGGTCGAAGTTGCTTTTCCTTGTTGATGTTGGCGATAATGACGAGTAACTGTTCCGTGTGCCGCTTCGGCTTCGACAGTTTTTCCGTCTGGCGTTACCAATACAGAAGTCATTAATCCTAACGATCCAAAACCTTGCGCAACCGTATCTGATTGAACATCGCCATCATAATTTTTACAAGCCCAAACAAATCCGCCTGACCATTTCATTGCGCTTGCAACCATATCGTCAATCAATCGGTGTTCGTAGGTCATTCCGTTTTTGTCAAATTCTGCTTTATAAGTTGATTGATAAACTTCTTCGAAAATATCTTTAAAACGACCGTCATAAGCTTTTAGAATTGTATTTTTTGTTGACAAATACAAAGGCATTTTTTTAGTTAGAGCCATCTGAAAAGACGAATGAGCAAATCCATAAATCGATTCATCGTTATTGTACATTGCCATCGCAACTCCATCGCCTTCATAATCATAGACTTCCCAAGTTTGAGCATCACCGCCATTTGCAGGAGCAAAAGTCATGGTTAATTTTCCGGCACCTTTTATTAAAACATCAGTAGCCTTGTATTGATCTCCAAAAGCATGACGCCCAATCACGATTGGTTTTGTCCAACCTGGCACCAATCTTGGCACATTGCTCATGATTATTGGTTCACGAAAAACAGTCCCGCCAACAATGTTACGAATTGTTCCGTTTGGCGATTTCCACATTTTCGACAAGCCAAATTCTTTAACTCGCTCTTCGTCAGGCGTTATGGTAGCGCATTTTATACCAACATTATATTTTTTGATAGCTTCGGCAGAATCAATTGTGATTTGATCTTTGGTAGCTTCCCGGTTTTCCATTCCAAGATCATAATATTTTATATCTAAATCTAAAAAAGGAAGAATTAATTTTTCTTTAATAAAAGCCCAGATAATTCGTGTCATTTCATCGCCATCAAGTTCTACAACAGGATTGGCTACTTTAATTTTTGTCATTATAATATGTGTTAGTTATTTTTAATTTCGAAAACAAATGTAATAAATCTAAATCATAAAATTATTGGAAAAAATACGATATCGATTGAATTGTGAATTTCTTAGGATTGAATCAAAAAAATATCAAAATATTATTATATCGGGTTAAAAATATTTATTATTCAAAAAAAATGAAAAAGAAATTTAAAAATTAATACAAATTTTAAATAATATTATTGGTACTACAACCAATTGTGTGGGTAAAATTTTTAACACAAATTTGCACAAATTATTAATTTCAAAGATTTAATCACACAAATTCTAGGGTTTAATATTTGTATTTATGAAATTAATATAAGCCTTTTAAAGGTGAAAATTATTGTAATTGCTTCGCCTATTCGCACTCATTTCAGGCTTAGGTCGTGAGTTTTTTTTATATTATAAATTAATAAACCTATTCAATTCGTGGTAGAACCATATTATCTAAAAATAAATTTTAAAAATTGTTTACAAAAATGTTTATAATAAAAACCGCTATCAATACGTTATGATATAATCAATCTTATTTTTGATAATTAAAACAATTTTTCAATGCAAAAGTTTTCATACTTATATATAGGTATAATTTTTATACTTTCAAATCTTGGTTTTTCGCAAAAATCGGCAATTTACAGCAATGATTTAGTAGATTTTAATCGTGCCGTTTTGCTGTTCAAAAACCAACAATATCAATCGGCTGCAATTATTTTTGATAAAGTTAGAGATGAAAATAAAAATCAAGACATTCAATCTGATTGTGCTTATTATTCTGCAGTTTGTGCCATTCATCTCAATCAATCGAATGCTGATGATTTGATGGAGAATTTTGTGAAAGATTATCCAACTTCACCCAAGCAAAATCAAGCTTATCAAGAAGTTGCCAATTATTATTTCGAACAAGGCAACTATGCAAAATCGTTAGAATGGTTCGATAAAGTTGACGAATCTAATATGTCGACCGAAGATTTGGAACGTTTTAATTTCCAGAAAGGTTATAGTTTTTTTACAGCCAAAGACAAAAAAAATGCCACAATTTATTTCAATAAAGTAATCAATTCTCCAGCTTTTGGTTCACAAGCCAAGTATTATTTAGGTTTTATGGCCTATGAAGTTGATAATTATAAAGAAGCTAACAAGCAATTTGACCAAGTTGCAGACCAAGACAAATACAAAGAAAAATTGTCTTATTTTCAGGCTGATATGAATTTTAAACTCGGAAAATTCGAAAAAACAATTGAACTTGGATTAATCGCAATGCCAAAATCAACTGCAATCGAAAAATCTGAATTAAGTAAAATCATCGGTGAAAGCTATTTTAATTTAAAACATTTCGATAAAGCTTTACCTTATTTAGTGGATTATCGTGGACGAAAAGGAAAATGGACCAACACCGATTATTATCAATTAGGATATACTTATTACAAACAAAATAATTACGAAAATGCCATTTCGCAGTTTAACAAAATCATCAATGGAAAAGATTTTGTAGCGCAAAACGGTTATTATCATTTAGGCGAATGTTACCTAAAAACAGATAAAAAATTACAAGCTTTAAACGCTTTTAAAAATGCATCTGAAATGAATTTCGATTTGAAATTACAAGAAGATGCAACTTTTAATTATGCCAAATTGAGTTACGAAATAGGAAATTCGTACCAATCTGTTCCTGATGTTTTATCATCATTTATTGCAAAATATCCTAAAAATGCAAATAATCCAGAGATTGAAAAATTATTAATAAATTCTTATATTTCATCAAAAAATTATAAAGATGCATTGGTTTTATTATATAAAAATAAATCGCCAGAAAACAAACCAGCCTATCAAAAAGTGACTTTTTATCGTGGAATTGAACTTTATACTGATGGAAATTATGCAGCAGCTTTGTCAATGTTCAAAAAATCGATTGCTGAGCCACAAGACAAAACTTTTTCAGCAAAAGCTACTTTTTGGAAAGCCGAAACCGAATTTGGGTTAGATAATTTTAATGAAGCTTTATTAAGTTTCAAGCAATTTACAGCATTTGCCGAAGCGAAAAATACAATCGAAAATAAAAATATCAATTACAACATTGCCTATTGTTATTTCAAATTGAAAGAATATGACCAAGCTGGCAATTATTTTCAGTCGCATTTAGACGCCACAAAAGATGATAAATTGCGAGGAAATGACAGTTATTTGCGACTTGCAGATTCTAGATTTGTATCTTCAAAATATTTTCCAGCGCTCGAAGCGTATAACAAAGTTATTGAAAATAAAAGTGTCGATGCCGATTATGCTGCTTACCAAAAAGCAATTTGCTACGGATTTTTATCAAAAAACGACCAAAAAATTGAAAATTTTAATCAGTTTTTGAAAATTTATCCAAAATCTCAATATCGAGATGATGCACTTTTCGAACTCGGAAATACTTATGTTACAGAAAACAAAACCGATTTAGCGGTAAAAACTTACGACCAACTTTTATCGGAATTTAAAAACGGATTGTATAATGCCAAATCCGTTTTGAAACAAGGATTGGTCTATTATAACAATGACAAAGACGATTTGGCAATTGCAAAATTCAAGAAAGTAGCAGCCGATTTTCCGAATACGCCAGAAGCAATCGAAGCCGTTGCAACCGCCAAATTAATTTATATCGATAATGGCAAAGTTGATGAATATGCAACTTGGGCAAAAACACTCGGATTTATTGAAGTTACCGATGCCGAAATTGATAATGAAACTTTCAATGCTGCCGAAAAACAATATTTGCAAGGCAATTCTAAAATCGCAATTACTGGTTTTGCTGGATATGTTGCCAAATTTCCAAACGGAATTCATTCGCTAAAAGCCAATTTTTATTTGGCTCAATTGAATTTTGCCGATGGTTTAGAAAAAAATGCAATTCCGAATTATGAATTTGTAATTGCAAAACCACGAAACGAATTTACCGAACAATCATTGGTTCGATTGGCTGGAATTTTTATAAAATTAAATGATGCAAAAGCTTTGAATATTTTAAAAAGATTAGAATCAGAAGCTGATTTTCCTCAGAATATTACTTATGCGCAAGCTAATCTAATGAAAAATTATTACGAGCAAAAAGATTACGCAAACGCTGTAATTTATGCCGAAAAAGTTTTAGCCAATCCAAAAACCGATGACAAAATAAAATCAGATGCTCAAATAATCGTTGCTCGTTCAGCGATTAAATCGAATGATGAAGCCAAAGCCAGAATTGCGTATTCTAAATTGCAAACCATCGCCAAAGGTGAATTGGCAGCCGAAGCTTTATATTATGACGCTTACTTTAAAAACAAAGATTTAAAATTCGAATTGTCTAATAAAGCTGTAAATAAATTGTCTAAAGACTTTTCGGTTTATAAATATTTTGGAGCCAAAGGCTTGATTATTATGGCAAAAAATTTCTATGGATTGAAAGATAGTTATCAAGCTACTTATATTTTAGAAGCAGTTTTAGAAAATTTTAAAGAATTCGCAGACGTTCAAGAAGAAGCCAAAAAAGAACTAGATTTAATAAAAGCTGAGGAAAGTAAGACGAATTCATCGGTTTCTAAATAAGACTTTAGACTTTTAGACTTTAGACTTTTAGACTTTAGACTTTTAGACTTTAGACGTCAAGATGAGAGACTTAAGGACTTTTATAATATATACAAAAAATGGAGAATTTTAAACGACATAATTTTAAAAAGCTAAAAATTTGGCAAATGGCTATGGAAATTGCTAAATGCATTTTTGAAATTACTTCTACATTTCCATCATCTGAAAAATTTGCTTTGACGCATCAATTAAATAAATGTGCAGTATCTATGCCATCAAATATTGCTGAAGGTTCGAGTCGTACCAATAAATCATTCAGTCATTTTATAGATATTGCACTTGGTTCTTCATTTGAAGCTCAAACCCAAATATTATTAGCAGAAATACAAAGTTATATTTCTGTTGAAACTACAATTATGATCGAAAATAAATTAATCGAATTTCAAAAAGCAACAACCGCTTTTCAAAACACATTAAATCAATAAAATGAATTTATTTACAAGTATATTTTCTAATATTCTAAATTCTATTAGTTTAGTATCTAATAATCTAGCATCTAATGGTCTATCGTCTAAAAGTCTATCGTCTAATAGTCTAGCATCTAATAGTCTAGCATCTAATAGTTTATCGTCTACAAGTCTAGCATCTAATAGTCTATCGTCTAATAGTCTAGCATCTTTAAGTCTAAAGTCTAAAAATCTAGCGTCTAAAAGTCTAGCATCTCTATGTCTAGTATCTCTAAGTCTAGCATCTTTCTCACAAAAAAAAGACGAAAACATCGGTACAGAAGTAGTAAACGTTGTAAAACCCTATACGCCAACAATTTCTGATGCTTTCAAAATTAAAGAAACGCCAACTTTAGACGACGAAGAAACCGCTAAAAAAGAAACCATAAAATATAATATTTTTTCGTTTCCAGTGGCGTCAACTTTCACGCCATCAAAAGGCAAAGCTGCAGGAGTTGATAAAGCTCCAGCTGAACAACTTTTTAAGAATTATGCAACTTTAGGTTTTGGAAATTACAATACTTTAAATGCTGAATTATTTGTTACAGAAAATTTATCTGATACAGAATATATTGGCTTCGTATTCAGGCATTTATCTTCACAAGGTGGCATAAAAAATTTGGAATTACCAGATAAATTTTACAATACTTCGCTTGATGTTTCTTATGGGAATAACCTTCGTGAAATGTCGTGGAATTTAGATTTAGGTTACCAAAATCAAGTTTATAATTGGTATGGTTTACCGAAAGATTTTGGTTTATCATTGTCTCCTGAAAATAGACAAATACTAGTTAAATCTATCAATTCAAGTCATACTTACAATGATTTTTATATTGCAGGAAAACTAAAATTTAAAGAAAGCATTTTTAAAGAAATGTCAACTAAATTCGAACGTTTTTCTGATAATTTTGGTTCTGCCGAAAATAGATTTTATGTAAAACCAACTTTTAATATTGACATTGAAGATATGCAATTTAAAACCAATATCATTGTTGATTATATTGGTGGCAATTTCGATAAAAATTATTTTTCGAATAATTTAGATAAATTAAAATACGGATTTGTAAATTTGGGTTTAAATCCAAATTATATCATTAACAAAGACGATTGGACAATTAGTTTAGGAGCCAATTTATTCTATTCATCAGATTCGGTTAATTCTAATGGCAAATTTTTTGTTTATCCGCAAGTCAATGCATCGCTAAAAGTTGTTGGCGATTTAATGATTTTTTATGCAGGTGCCGAAGGTGGTTTAGAGCAAAACTCATACAGAAATTTCACTAATCAAAATCCGTTTTTATCGCCAACTTTAAACATTGTTCCAACCGATAAACAATATGATTTATTCGCAGGTTTGAAAGGAAAATTATCCAATGCAATAAGTTACAACGTTCGTGGTTCACTATTAAGCGAAAAATACAAACCGCTTTTTAAAGCCAATGATTTTAGTTTAACAAACTTAAATACTGATGGTTATGCTTTCGGGAATTCATTTGAAGTTGTTTATGATGATATTAAAACACTAAGCTTTTTCGGAGAATTAAAAGCCGATTTTTCTAAAAATATAACTTTCGGAATTAATGGAACATTTAACACATTTAATACTAATTTTCAAGAGAAAGCTTGGAATTTACCAGCAATAAAAATCAATGCTAATTTAGATTTTAATATTACCGAAAAATGGTACGCAGGAACAAGCTTGTTTTTTGTTGGCGAAAGATCTGATAATCAGAACAATCTTGATATTTCATCGACATTAAATAGTCTTAAAACTTTATCAAGTTATTTTGATGTAAATGCTCACGTAGGATTTAAATATTCAAATAGATTGACTGCATTTTTAAAACTGAATAACATTGCGAACCAGCAATATCAAAAATGGTTAAATTTTCCTGTTCAAGGATTTCAAGTAATTTTGGGAGCAAATTATAAGTTTGATTTTTAGGTTTTTTAGCCACAAAGACACAAAGATTTTTTGCAAAAAAAATGATAAACAAATAAATTTTAAATTAAGTATTAAATAAATAAAGACTTAGCGTCTTTGTGCCTTAGTGGCAAATTAAGAAATGACATTAAAACAAAAAATACACCAACAATACCAACAATTAGTCAACGATAGAGTTGATGTTTTTCAAGATATGATTTTGGCATTGACCGAAGATTCTAAAAATGACGCAAAAGGTTCGGCTGGAGATAAACACGAAACTGCATTGTCAATGATGCACATTGAACAAGAAAAACTTAATCGTAAATTAGCTGAAGTATTGGATCAAAAAATTATTTTGGACAAGATTGATGTGAATCAAAACTCAATTAAAGTTGCTTTAGGTAGTTTAGTCAAAACCAATAATTTGACCGTTTATGTTAGTATTGCTTTACCAAAATTAATTATCGATGAACAAACTATTTTTGCAATTTCGCCACAATCGCCACTTGGATTGAAACTTTTGGGTAACGAAGTTGGGTTTGAGTTTGAGATAAATTCCACAAAATATTGCATTGAATTTATATCATAAAAAAAAAGCCTTCCGAATTGTAGAAGGCTTTTTTTTAGCAAATTATAAAATTAATTTACAATAACTTTTTTTGTCAAATATTGATTTTCTGATGTCATTTTCAAAAAATAAAACCCTTGTGGAATATTCTCTAAAGAAAAAACATTATCAATAAAAACTGGTTTTTGAATTGCTTGAATGACTTGTCCGCTAATATTTACTAATTCAATTTCATCAATATTTACATCAGAAGATATATTAATTTTATTGTCATTTGCAGGATTCGGATAAACTGAAATTCCAGCATTCAATGCAAAAGAATCAGATGCCAATGGACTTCCCCAAATTGCTGTTACATAAGAATTATTGTCAATAAAAGGGTTTCTATTGTTTTGTCTTGCAAAAATTGCATTGTTTCTTTTAATTTCGAATTCACTTACTGGATCTTGCGCATTCCATTGCAATAACATATTCAAAAATGGTGTTGATAAACTTTGACCAGTTGTTCCATTGAACATTTCATAGATGTATCCTGCCATATTATTTTCATATCTAGTTACAAAATAAAAATACATTCTTGCAATATCGCCCTTGAATGCTGGATTTGGTTCAAAAACAACACCTGTAAAACCTGGCACGGCACTTGAACCTAGTTTTCCGCCATTTTGAGAAGTATATGATGCAATTGCAACGTTACCATGAGGATCATTTCCTCGAACGTTATTCACTTTTTTGTCGGTTGGCGTTACAAAATGTGCGTCGGCTCTTTGTGGCAAAACCTCAGCAAAAACGGATTGTGGAATAATGTGTTCACGATTATAAAATTGACATTCTGATGTTCCGCCAGTACCTGTATCTTGATTTGTAACAAAAACAAAATTACATTCGTTGGCACTTCCGGTTGGATTTTCAGAATACATATCATAAACCGAATTATCATTTTCATAACCTAGTCCTGTTGGATAACCTGCATCTTTATCAGATGTGTTGTACGTAGTCCATAATCCCGCATAACCTCTATCAATATAACCCGCTGATATTATGGTTTTTAGTTGCGTTTTTAATGCATATCCAGTTCCTGTTGCCGCGTTATAATAGGTCGCTGATGGTTGCGCTATTGCAAATGAGAAACAGCACAATAAAATGATAAGGTAGAATTTTTTCATATTAATTTATAATTATTTTTCTGGTTGTAGATTGATTTTCGGCATTAATTTTCAAGAAATAAAATCCTTGTGGCAAATTTTCTAAAGTATAAGTTTTGCTTACAAATTCTGGCTTTTGAATAACTTGCATTAATTGTCCATTGATTGTAATTAATTGAATTTCATCGATTGCAATATCAGATTCAATATTAATTTTGTTGTCATTTGAAGGATTCGGATAAACATTTGTTCCAACAAAAACATCAAAACTATCATCAGACAAGAATACAGTTGGCCAAAGATTTTCTGCAACTTGACCACCCCAGATTTTGGTTGCTAAATATGGATTATCGATAAACGGATTTCTGTTTCCTTGTCCAAAAGTATTGGAACTATTTCCAAGATAGGTGTTTCTTCTTTTTTCATATTCAGAAACAGGATCTTCGGCATTCCATTGCAAAAATAAATTTAACATAAAAGAATCGGTACTTACTGTCGTGCCAGTTCCTATGCCTGTTGGTTTGCATTGTGATGGATATCGCAAGTACAAATACATCATGTTTCTTGCTACATCACCTTTCCACTCATCTCCAGGATACCAAAAACTGCCATTATATCCCGAATTTCCTGAGCCTGCACCAAATTTAGAACTACTTCTATTACCGTTTCTTTGAACATCACAAGCACGCAAATGATGTGCATCTGCACCTGCACCAGTTTGACCAAGCATTGGTGTGCCAAGTGATTGGGCATAAACATGTTCACGATTCCATTCGCAAGAAGCTCCACCACCATCATTATTTTTATTGCGACGTCGGTGGTCATTATCGTCTGATGTTGAACTTGGACAAATATTTGGGCTAAAACCGTATAACAAATAAACATTAGTATTTGTAGCATCATTCGGGTCAAGATCAACAATTTTCAAAGCACTTTCTGCTTCGGCATAACTCAAAATATTAGTGTGAGTTGTTGTAATTTTTGTAGCCAAAGCATTTTTTAAAGTAATTCCGGATAATGACCAATCGAAACCATTATAATAGTTTGCAGGTGCGCCAATTTGAGAAAATCCGAAAGTAAAACTTGAAAGTAAAAAAATTAGGTAGATTTTTTTCATAAATAAATTATAGGTTAAGTTAATTTTCTTTCTAATAATGCCATATAAAACCCGTCGAAACCAGATTCATGAGCCAAAATTCTTACATCTTTGACAAATGTAAAGTTTTTTCCGTTTTCTGTTGTCATGAAATGGTTAATTTGTTCTTGATTTTCAGATGGTAAAATAGAACAAGTCGCATAAACAAGTTTTCCTCCAGGTTTAACGATTCTTGAATAATTTTCAAGAACTTCGGCTTGTACTTTTTTTATGTTGTCAATAAATTCTGGTTGCAATTTCCATTTCGCATCTGGGTTTCGTTTCAAAACTCCTAATCCGCTACATGGCGCATCAATTAAAACTCTATCTGCTTTGTCGTATAATTTTTTAATGACTTTGGTCGAATCAATAATTCGATATTCTATATTAAAAGCACCATTTCGTTTTGCACGAAGTTTTAATTGTTTGAGTTTGCTTTCATACAAATCCATTGCAATTAATTGACCTTTATTTTCCATCAGTGACGCCATGTGCAACGTTTTTCCGCCTGCACCAGCGCATGTGTCAACAACTCGCATTCCGGGTTGCACGTCCAGAAATGCTGCAACTAATTGCGATGATGCATCTTGAACTTCAAAAAAACCATCTTTAAAAGCGTCAGTCAAGAAAACATTGGCTCTTTCTTTCAAAACTAATGCATCTGGCTGTTTTTCAAGAATATAGGTTTCAATATCTAAATCCATCATTATGGCACGCAACTTTTCTCTTGTGGTTTTGAGTGTATTTGTTCTCAAAATTACTTTGGCAGGTTGATTTTGAGCAGCAATTTCTTTTGACCAAATATCTTCGCCTAATTCTTTCACGCCCAATTCGTCCATCCAATCTGGAATAGATTCTTTAAAAACTCGGTTTTTTGATAATTCGTCGAACCGTCCTTTTATTTTTCGTTCTGGAGTTCCTGCTAATTGTTGCCAATCGGGAATTGGATAACCTCGCAAAACTGCCCAAACCGAAAACATTCGCCATAAATCTTCACGATTAAAGGGTTCTTTTACTTCGGCAATTTCTGAATATAATCGTTTCCATCGAACAACCTCATATAATGTTTCGGCTACAAATTTTCTATCTGCGCTTCCCCAACGTTTGTCTTTTTTTAGTGATCTTGCCACGACTTTATCTGCATATTCTTTTTCGTTGAATATTGCATTTAACCCGTCGATTGTAGTATAAACTAAATTTCTATGTAATCTCATTTTTAAATTTTAAAGCGCAAAGGTACTATTTCTATAAATATAAAGAGTATTATGATATAGAATACTTTCTGATATTGGTTTTTTGAAAATAATTTAGCTAATATTAAATTGTTTGCTATCTAAAACGAATAAGTAATCCCAAATTGGGCTTGCCATTTTGAATTAATTGGATCGATTTGCCAAAGTATTGCTAGCGGGTCATTAAATTAATAAACGGGTTGACCTGTTTCAATTTTTACAAAATCTAAAAGTGCATATCCAGAATTATTAATATTAGGAACAATTTTTTGTGTGCCCGAATTTCGGTTTAACAAGTTTGCTCTATTAAAAATATCTAATGAAAATTCAATTTTGTCATTAAAAAAACATTTTGTTCAAAAACAATTTTTGCATCAGTACTAATTTTATTGGATAAATATTTACAAATTTTAAAATATATTTATTTTATTATAAATTTATTTATAAGTTCATTAAACTGTTTTACGAAATTTAATCTGTAAATTAATAAAAAATTCAAGGACAGACACAAAGTGATTTTTGCTACCAAATTGAAAAAAATATTTATAGTATTTGGAATAAAATGAACAAAAATTAAAACACTTATTGATGTTATAACAAGTCCAAAATAATTTCTGTTGAACGGAAAAAGCCTGAATTTTTTATAGATAAATATTAATTTAACTAAATTAAATAATGATATTGATATCAATGAAGCAATTGCTACATAATTTACTCCCAATTTAAGAAAATATAAAAAAAAGATATTTAAAATTAAGTTAGACCCAATTAATATTGAAATTGCTAATAAATTAAATTTAAATTTACTTGAATAACTAATGATTTCTGTATTAAAACCAGTGCCCATATTAATAAGAATGCCAACGCCTAGAATTAAAATTAATGGAACCGTTTTAATTAACTCCTGGCTTGTTGAGAGCAATAAAAATAGATTTTCGACACCAACAAATAGACAACTGTACATTAAAATGCCAATAAAAAATAAAAATATTGATATTTCTTTATATTTGATATTTAGAGTTGTTAAGTTATTTTCTGCAAAATATTTAGAAATTACTGGAGTATATATAGAGAAAATTCCGTTTGCAGGCACTGCAATTGCTGCTACTAAACTTGCAGCAATATTAAAATTACCATTATCTTCGGTGGTTAAAAAAATTGGAATAATTATAGAATCTAATTTAGTTACTAAAATTATTCCAAAACTTCCAGCAAGTGCATACAAACTATAATTGAGATACTCTTTTTTTGGTATTTCTGTAAATAGTTTATTGAAATTTACATTAAAAACTTTTTTAAAATATTTATTTAAATATAAACCAGATAAAACAGTAGCAACTATAAAAATTAAGATGTAAAGTTGAATTAAAAAGTCAAAACTTATTTTATTTAAAATTAATAAATAAAATAAAACTGGAATTGATAGTTTTGATGCTATAATTTCGAAAATAGTTAAAAATGTAATTTTTCTTTCAATAAGTCCTTTTTTTTTGAATATTTCTAAAAATGCTTTGCATACTGCAACTGAAAATGCTAAATACAATATATTGTATTGTTGGGTTTTAATAAATTGAGAAACTATAAAAATTAATAACAAAAAAAATGAGCTAGTCAAAAGTACAGTTAGCAAACTTAAATTGAAAATTTTATTTTTTAACGAGCCAGTTGCTTTTGCATTAAAATTAATTAAAGCTTGCGACGAACCAAAAACCAAAATAGGAGATATAATATAGGCAATTCCTTCAAAAAATTTTATCGTACCAATATTTTGTTTATCGTTTGGATAAAAGAAAAGTGCAGCATATATCCCTGCAATTGTTCCCAGATAGTTAATAACAGAAAAAGCGAAAGCACTTTTGCTAGTTTTTTTTTTTATAATCATAGTAAATAAAAAAAAGTAGATTTCTTATAATTATCAATTTAAAAGAAAGGTATCTTTATATAAAATAACATTATTATGATAAAAACGTACCGTGTATTCTCCAGCGATTAATTTACGTCTTACAAATACTGTTTCTAAAATTTGCATAGTTTTATTTTGATAATTTAATTCATTAAAAAAAGAATAATTCAAAGATTTTTCGCCGATTGTAGCGGTTTTGTTTTCGCCAATTACATTGTCGTCTTTATCTTTTATTTGTATGTATATAATTTTGTTTTCAGCTTTTGCCAAAATATTTTCTGGAATAGTATAACTAACTTTTAATTGTTCTACTTGTTCTGCAATTTTACTTTCAATATCTAAACCGTTTGTACTATAACTAACTGGGCGAATGCTTGCATTTACAATTGCAATTTTAGAAGCAGTTTGCAGTACTTTGTTTAGGTCATCTACTTGAATGTCAAGATTTTGATTTTGAACAAGAATATCTTTTTTTGTAGCAACAACACTATCTATTCTAATTTTATAATTTGGGTTTAAAATTGCAAAAGCTGAATCATTTTTCGCAATAAGCGATTTTGCAGAGACCTCTAAAGCAGTTGATTGATTTTTAATAGATTCTAAAACACTTGGATCGGTTCCAGATTTGGCTAGAAGCAATAAAAGTTGCGAAACTTTATCTCGTTCTAATTCAAGATCTCCAGAAATCTTGGTTTTTTTTAATAATGCCTCGTCAAAATCTGTTTTTAATTTATTCAACTTTTCTCCAATAATTTGTTGTTCGGTCTTTACTTCTTTTACCGTACGAACAAGAATTTTTGTGTCATTTGCAAACTGAAATATATATATAAAACAACCAATTAATAAAATTGAAGCAACCATTAAAGCTGTTTTTAAATTACGATTTTCTTTTTCTAAATTCATAGTTAATTTTTTAAGTCATATTCAAAGATATATGTTTTCTTTTAATATAACCTATTTAATTTTAGTTAAAGTGCAGAAAAAGTAGATGAAGTACAATATTTATTAACTTTTAAAAATAAATCGGGATTAATTTCCTAAATATCCTAACCAGTTTTTAAATTAAATATTTTTATAAAATCTTTTAATTTTTCTTCTTTTTTACAAGATAGTATAAAAACTAAGGCGATAATAAACACTAATATTTTTTTCTTAGAAAGAGTAAGTAATCCCTAATTGCGCTTGCCATCTAGAACTAATTGTGTCTATTTGCCAAGGCTTTCCTTGCGGATTATTGAATTGATAAACGGGTTGTCCTGCATCAATTTTCACAAAATCGAGCAAAGCATAACCCGAATTGTTAATATTAGGTACAAAATGTTGTGCGCCCCAAGTTTTATTCAATAAATTTCCGAAATTAAAAATGTCTATCGAAAATTCAATTCGGTGTTTGAATATTTTTTGTTCAAATACTATTTTAGCATCAATTTGATGGTTCCAAGGTGTTCTTGCAGCGTTTCTATCAGCATAATTACCACGATTTTGACTCAAATAAGCATCTTTTTCAATATATAAATTCAATTGATTCCATTGTTCGTTGGCTGTAACCAAAACTCCAGCAGTATTAGTAAAGTTTTGTAACTTGATTTCCGTTTCATTTCTTGGAATATAAAAAATATCGTTTTTTGCCGAACCATCACGATTGACATCGCCTTCATAAACGAAAGAAAATGGATTTCCAGATTTTCCATTATAAATTAATCCAAGTTTTATTTTACTTGATTTAAAACTAAAATCATAAAAATGATAAGAAACTATTTTGTGTCGCAAATCAAAATTCGAATTGGCTAACTCTGGCGAATTGGCAACCAGAGCCTGATTCCACTCAAAATTGGCTGCGTGCGAATTGCGAATTGTACTTGATAAATCTTTAGAAACTCCATAGGTATATCCTAAAAATCCATTATAATTTTTATCAGATTTTGTTAAACCAAAAGTTAAATTATATCGATAACCTTGGTTCACATTTGTTAATAAAAAAACATTCGTAAAATTTGGATTTATTTTGATTGCATCGGTTATTGAGTTGAAATAAGGTCGATTATCGGCACCAATAAAGTTACTTTTTTGATTTTCTTTGCGATTTATTGATTGAAACAAAAGTCCATTTAAAACTTTAGAATATGTCGCATCAATATTCAGTGCAAAATTGTATTTTAGTTTAATGTCTAACGACAAATTACTTTTCCAATCTCGAGGTAAATTGAACCCGTTATCAACCAAATTAATTTCGGTTAATCGTTTGGATTGCAAAGGTTCAAGCGCACTTAAGTTCTCATTAATTGGCAAAACTCCAGTTGGTTTATAGTCGATATTAAAATATTTTGTGCCGGAAATATATTCAGGATAAGCATACCAAACAAAAGGCATTCGACCTGTAAACAAACCTGTTCCACCTTTTAAAACACACTTATTATTTTCATCAAATGTGTAATTGAACCCAATTCTAGGATTTATTTGTGGTGCACCATTTATTTTGTTTTCGTATTTTGAAAATTCGGGAGTATTTCTTAATTCTTGGCTAATAGGAAGATCGCTAGGAAGATTTTGAATATCCATTCGAAGTCCAGCCAAAACGCTCAATTTGTTATTAAATCTAAACTCATCTTGCAAATAAATACTCGATAAGATAACCGAATAATCAGCCGATGGCGTTCGTTTGTTATAATCGAAATCGTTATTTTCAATATTATAAACACCACGAACTCGATTGGGTTTATCAGCCAAAAAATCAGCCACATTTTTGTATTGCCAACGTCCATTAAAAGCAGTAAGAAAACGATATTCAATATCATTTATTTCGGTTGATGAACCAAATGTAACCGTATGTTTTTCTTTTGTATAAGTGACATTATCAGTTATTTGAATAGTATTTAATGTCAATCCGTAAATTGATGCTTCGCGATAGGTTCCTGCGAAAATAGTATTTGCCGTATTGTCAATAATTTCCAAATGCGGAAAAACTTTGCCGTTGTAACTTCTATCATCATTAACCGTAGAATTAGAAATAATTAATTTATTAGATAAATCTTGGCTGAATTTTGACTTTAATTCAGCCGCCAAAGTATTTGTAATCGAATTGTGACGGTATCCTTGGTTTCCAAAATTGAAAACATTGGGCGACCATTCCAAATTATCAGCAAAACCTGTTACAAAATTATTTCTAAGCGTAAGTTTATGATTTTCAGATAAATTATAATCAAATCTCATGAATAATTTGGTGCTTTTTCGTTCTAAAGTAGCCGATTCGAAAGTTCCAGGATCATAATTGTATCTGGTTTTTAAACGATTGGCAATTTGTTCTACAACCGATTTTGAAATATTAGAAGTCACGCTTCCAGGCTCATTTTGAACTGGTTCAACTCGATCAGAAAACTCGGCATTCAAAAAATAAAATAATTTGTCTTTAATAATTGGTCCTCCAATACTTGCACCTGCTTGTTGGTCAATAAACGCAATGGTTGGTTGCTTGATTCCATTGGCATATTCGCCTGTGAGCGCTTTATTTCTAAGAAATCCATAAACGCTTCCCGATGTTTTATTGGTTCCGTATTTAGTAACAGCGTTGATGCTTGCGCCAGTAAAATTACCCAAAGTCACATCAAACGGAGCGATTTTTATCGATAATGCACTTATTGCACCAAAACCAATAGGTTGTGTTCCTGCCAAACCGCCTGGCGTACCTGATGCCGACGAACCCGCAGCTCCACTTGATGGTTCTTGAAAACCCAAGACATCATTGGTCGCAGAACCGTCAATAGATAGATTATTGAACCTATAATTTGCTCCTCCAAAAGAATTCAAATTGGCTTCTGGTAACAATCTTGTGGCATCTTGAATACTTCTATTTAAGGTTGGCAAACTGGTTACTAAATCAATTTTTAGTCGTTTTTCGTTTACTTTTTTATTAGAATTTGTCGAATTTAATACGACTTCATTCAATTGTTGTAAATTAGAAATCAATTGAAAAGTTAAATTTGTAGTTTTTCCAAGTTGAATTGAAATATTTTCTTCATTGTATTTTTGAAATCCTAAAAAAGATATTTCAATTTCATAATCTGAAGCTGGTTGCAACTGATTGAAAGTAAAAGAACCATCTTTTAGAGAAATGCTAAAATATTTTAATCCAGTTGATTTTTGTAATAAAATAACTGATGCTGAAACTATTGAGATATTTTCATTGTCTAGAATTTTTCCTTTTAAAACGCCAGTTGTTTCTTGTGAGAAAATTATATTTGATAAAAATAAAAGTGTAAATGTATAAGAAAGCCTCATTTAACGTATATTTTTTAAGACAAGTAATATTGTAGCTCTGTTTGTTTGCTAGGTCTCCATATTTTTTGGTCTAAATAAAAATGGTGACCAATTATACCAAAAAACAAAATATATGCCCAATTATTTGCTTGAGATGTAAAACTTCCAGCAATATCTGGCGAACCACCAACATTCCATACTATAAAACCAAAAACACAACCTAATACTAGCGCGATTAAAAAATAATTCAAAGTTTTGCCATTTACAAATTTTGCAATTCCATATTTTTTGGTTTCTTCTTTAGCATATCTTGCTTGTCCATAATGCCAAACTATTGCGTGGTATTGTATGTTGTGAAACAACGAATTCATAATTGCAATCAATATCAATACACTAATTCCATCTTTAGAAATAAAGTTGTCTGTGTGCGCAACATAATAAAACATTACACTGTAAAAAACCAGGCAAATCAATATATATGAAATAATAGGCAAGATTTTTGAACTGTATTTTTTATAAAAAATAGATGCATTATATAAAAAATAAACAGTTCCTAAAAAAGTTAGAATATAAAACATTTTTGTTGCCATAAAACTCAATAAAGGCGACCATTGCAATGGCGAACTCAATGAAAATGTGCCTTGAAGTTTGAAATTTACCAAGAAATATATTTGAGAAAAAACAATAACTGCATACAATGAATTTTTCATTTTTGATTTTTCCTTAAATTCTAATTTAATTTTAGCTGCATATATAGACAAAAAACCATAATGCTGTTTTGCGTTGTGATACAATGACCAAGTGAAAATAAAAAAGCCATAAAACATACTAAATGAAATTTTAGTTTGACTTTCTAAAACTAAAGCAAGTAGCGGAAAAGCAAAAAACACTAAACTTGCAAATAATACTTTTGAATTTTCTTTTCGGTATTTATCATCAATATAAGTTCTGCTGTAAGTTGCCCAAAAATGACTTCCTTCAAAAAACACAACCCAAATCCAAAAAAATATTGGTACCATTGTTGGAAACTGAAAACTTAAATAAGCTATTAAAAGCGTGAAAATTGCGCCACCCATAATAAATGAGTAGTCAAAAAATGGTGTTCTAATCCAGGGGTTGATTTGAAGATTTGACTCCATAAATTTTTAGTTTTTAAAGTTTAGAATACATTTGTTAAACGAAAATACGTTTAAAAGTCGTTTATGGTTTTATATACTGACACTTTTTTTAAATCTTATTATCGTATATTTGCGATTAATAATATTTTTAGTTATTGATTTTATTGATAATTACAAAACTATTTATTTAAAAATTTAATTTTTATTCATCTATAATATACGATTAATGAACGAGCAAAAAAACATCGAATTTCATAATTTTGAAATTGAACTAGCCGAAATGTCAAAATGTCTTTCGCATCCTGCAAGAGTGATGATAATTTCGATTTTATCAAAACACAAAGACCGAACGTGTAAAGAAATTGTTGCCGAATTACCATTAAGCCAATCAACGGTTTCTAAACATTTGAAAGATTTGTTAGATGAAAATTTAATTTGTAGAAAAACCGAAGGAACACAATCTATTTATACTTTAGAATGGAATAAACTTGAACGAGTTTTTAATCTATTTGGACGATTTTCGATGAAAACAATGCCTAATCGACCGAAACGAAATTGTTGTTAGTTTTATATAAAAATTTCATTGAAAATTAGTAAATTGCAAAAAATAGTTTTTTTATTGATTCATAATTAAAAGAAATGATAGACTTTATTTACCTAAAAAAATCAGGATTATTTTCACGTTTTGCCAGAAAATATTCGAAAATTGATAAGCCAATTTCTTATTATTTGCATCATACACCAGTTCTTGAAAAAGGTTTTACAGTTTTAAATTTAATGCAAATTCTGAAAGAATATGAAAAAGATATTGATTTAGTTTTTTTAGCATATTCTCGAGGTTACGAAATCGATGCTTATTATCAAGAAATAATCGCACCATTAATAAAAGAAGCTGAACAGAAATTAGATTATTTAAAATTTTCGTGGGAAAGCTCAATTTGGAATGAAGCCGAATTTGGCAAACCAAAATATGAAATATCAGATTATGTTCATATTACTGGTAAAAAAAATAATAGCAAAGAAAGATATGGTTTTGGTCTCAATAATTTGAATGAAATTAAAGATGCAACATTCAAATTGAACAATAAAATTGAATTTAAAATCACAGATTATGGCGATATTTGGGACGAAAATCGAAAACCAATAACAAAAACCTTTTTTAAAGGAACAAAACCATTTGTATTTGAAAACATAATTGGTACTTTTATCAACGAAATAACTTTTTATGGTTACAAAGCTGATAAAACAAAATTTATAGAAGAATTAGAAAAAAGCAGCGAAGAATCCAAATTAGGCTTAGGAACACCACACGAAGTTTTGCAACTAAAATGGAAAAAAGATAGTTTAAAACGTTGGTTATTAAAAAAAGACAGCAAAATCAAGACTTTGAAGTTAGAAAAACTAGAAAAAGAAATTGATTTCTTAGAAAAAGAAGTTGAACGATTAAAAATAAAATACAAGGATAAAAATTATAATTTTGAGTTTTAGTTTAAAGAAAATATATTTAATATGGGACAATTTTTAGCAATTGGATTAGTAACAAAACAAATTATACCTAAAGATCAGTTAGAAAAAGGTAAAATTTCTAACGAAGAATTGATCTTGAAAATGCAAAAAGAATTGCATTTCAATCCAGTAATTTTTGACTTTACTGAAAATGAAAAAAATATAGTATTCAAATTAAAAAAAGAACTTTTCGAAAGCGAATTAATTCCATTTCTTGAGAAATTTTATCCATTGATTTATATTAACAATAATTTATATCTAGAAACTTTAAAAGAATTAAAAAATACAACATCGGACAAATGGTTGCCATTTGCCGAACACAAATCTTGCGAACAATTTCAGATGGACGACTACGGTGCCGAAGATAACTTGTATTTTGATAAAGATTTTCAACCAAGAGTCAAAATTTTCAATAAAAGTATTTTACTTTCAATGGAAGGAAAAATTATGATGGAAAGTTATGGCAGACAATTCAATTTTTTTAAATTATGTATGACCGAAATGTTCAAAGAATTTAGATTGGCGGGTGCATTGCGGGTTTATATTACTGGGTAGATTTAGGAATGTATAAACCAAATTTTCAGTATTTTAATATTGATCAACTAATAATAAATAAATTTAGTGGTTGAAATCGAACAAATGACAAATATCATATAGCTAAACTTTTAAAAATAGTTTAATTTTGTAACAAAATAAAAAAATTATACCAAAAACAATTAAAATGATTAATAAAATATCGTTTAAAAATTATAAACTTTTTAAAGAAAAGCAAATCCTAGAATTAAAACCAATTACCATTTTGATTGGGAAAAATAATAGTGGAAAAAGTGCTGTAGCTAAGTTGCCTACTTTGATTGCTGGAAGTTTGAGTGGCAAATTTATTCAGCCTTTTGATACTAAAAATGATGATGTTAGTCTGGGTTCAAATCCAGATGATATTTTTTACAACAAGGAAATTACTAATGATTCATTAGATTTTGAGATTTATGAAGATGATGAAGTTTTTATTAGTTGTTCCGTAATCGGCGACATTAATAATAATATTAGACTACGACGATTAAACTGTAATGGAAAGGAAATTAATTTAAAAACTACTAAAGTTAAAGGCTTCATTCCCGATGGCGAATCAGCTAATGTTCTAAACTTTGATTATATTGAAGCTTTTAGAATTAAACCTGAACCAAATTTTCAAAAGAAAACATCCGAAATCAAGAAAGTTGGTGTCAATGGAGAAAATTCATATTCTTTTTATGCTAAATATTACGATGAGCAAAATCCTATTTATAAATTAATTAGCGATTGGTATTATGAAAATTTTGAAAATTGGAAATTAGAGGTTTATCAAATTTCAGGTTCAGTTATCTCCTATGAAATTACTTTAAGAAATGGAATTAACAAACCAATCAATATTGTTAATACAGGTTCAGGCATTAGTCAATGTTTTCCACTTATTTTAAGGTCTTTTATGCCTGTAGAAGAACCAACTTTAATAATCATTGAAGAACCAGAAACACATCTTCATCCTGCTGCACACGGAAACTTAGCTGAAAGATTTGTTAACTCCTTTTTAGAAAATAATAATAGAAATTATTTAATTGAAACCCATTCCCAAAATTTTGTTTTGCGCATGAGAAGATTAGTAGCAGAAGGCAAATTGAAACCTGAACAATTAGCTATTTACAATGTAGATTTTAAACAAGAATTAAATGAAAGTGTTTTAGAGAGAATTATTGTTGACTCTTCAGGAGGAGTTGATAAATGGCCTGAAGGTATATTTGGAGAGTCTGTCATTGAAGCACGAGCAATTATGAATGCAAATATTAATGACCTTAGAAATGTGGATTAATATAACCAAAGAAATTTTTGAAAAATCAGAATTTAAGAGTTTAAATTTTTTATATCAAATTCTTTCATGGTATCCTTCAGACAGTTCTTTGAGATATAATATTGTTGTCGATACAAGAAATGTTATCAAAACAAAGAATTTCATTCAACTTTCAAGTGTAGAGAAAAATCTTAAAGAGTTTTTAGATCTTGAATACGTAAACTTTGCCAATACTAATTCAAATGTTGCATATAAAATAGCATATAAAAAAAAAGAAAATAATTTTAATATTGAAGAAGCAATTCTATTCTTTAATCAACCAGTTTCAATAATTCTTGAGAATAATAAGAATGATAGTATTTTTGTAAGTACAATTATCGAAAATTTCGGAAATGATAATAGTGTTAATAAAGCTAAAAAACATCTTGAAAATAATTGGTTGAAATTTGAAAATGCTGGTGGATGTAGCAATATACCTAATTTTTTAGAAATGTTTTTAAGTCAGTTTCAAAAATTGGCTTTAAAAAACCAAAGACATCTTTCTAATTATTTCAGAGGCTTGATAATCATAGATAGCGATAAGGAGTATAAAACTCAAGCTTCAAAACATAACAATTTAATTATAAATCTTAATAGTTTAGGTATTTCAAATGACCAAATTCATATTCTTCAAAAAAGAATGATAGAGAATTATATGCCAGATGATATTTTTAGAGAAATTAAAAATCAATTATATAATCAAACAGAAATTACAGAATGGATTGATGTGTATTTGAATTTAGAAAAAGAACAAAAAAATTACCTTAATATTCCAGATGGATTTCCTCCCAAAAAGAATAAGTTTGAATCAGATGGAAAGAGAAAAAATATAGATTTTCAAATATTAAGTTTATTTAATTTAAACATTACTGATATTAATTTTATAAGATTAGATAAAGGGTTTGGTTTTAATGGATTTGAAAACAACAGCGAATTTAAAAATGAATTTCCAAAATTATTTAAAAAACAGATTGTCAACAAAAATAATTTGAGTGAAAGAGATGGAGAAAATGAACTGTTTGATATTGTAAATAAAATAAACAAATTACTATGAGCAAACTAGAAATAAGTACCAAAGTAAGACGTTTATCAAGTTATTTGAATGAATTTGAAGCAGGATTAATACAAATTCCTCCTTTTCAAAGAGATTTTGTTTGGAGTAACGATAAAAAAAAGGATTTATTAGATAGTTTAAAAAATGGTTATCCAATAGGTTCTGTACTTCTTTGGAAACCTGAAACTCTAATTAAGTCTGATCTGTTTGTAAGTGAAGAGAAACAATTGATTGGTGGCTTTTATATTGAAAACAATAATCATGAATTTCAATTCATATTAGATGGTTTTCAACGATTATCAACATTATTTGGCTGTTTTATTGACCCACGAAAAACTAACTTAAAGCATAATACGAATGAAAGAAAGGAATTTGATTTTTATTATGATTTAAAAGAGGATAAATTTCAACTTAATAAGAAAACTAAAAGTGATTTAGAATTTTATCAAATTCCATTATATCATTTTATTGACGGAGAAAGTTTTTATGATTTTTCTACTTCACTAGTATCTTTCGGATATTCCGAAGATGATAAAAAACTCTTCATTAATAGGTATAAAAGTTTTGGATCAAAAATTTCTAGTTATGACATACCTGCTATTGAATTAATAGGAGGAACAGTTAAAGAAGCAGTAAATATTTTTTCGAGATTAAATTCTAGAGGAGAAGTGGTTTCTGATGACTGGAAAGTTTCAGCATTAAGTTTTAATAAAGAACGTAATTTTAGATTTGGAAGTGAAATAGATAAACTTTTTGAAAAATTAGCAAAGTATAATTTTTACAATTCAAAAGACGATAAAACGAAAAAGCGTGACTTAGTTTTACAAAGTGTTTTAAGTGCATTTGATGAAGAAAAAGCTTATTTTGATATTATTAAAACTACTGAAGAATTAGAAAAATTAGCAAATGTAGATAATTTTATTGATGTATCATTAAATGCTTTATTGAATTTTGAAAAGACTGTAGAATTTCTTTTTAACAACGTATTAGTATTAAATAGTAAATTTATTTCGTCTCAATATCAATTAATATTTATTATTAATTTATTTAATAAAATAAATTCTCCAAATGATAAACAAATTAGTGAATTGAAAAAATGGTTTTGGATAACTTCTTATTCAAATTACTTTACTATATATAATTTAGCAGATATAAGAGTAGCTTATAAAAAATTCAATAGTTTTATCCTAAGTGAAAATAACAGTCCAGTTTATATAGCTTCTTCAATACAATTACGTACTAAAAGTTTTCCTAATAAGATTAATTTTGGAAGTGCAAGAGGAACATCTTTGGCTCTCTTTATGGTTAATTATTCAATAAATAAGGATAATATTTTAAATGGAAATCCAATAAATTCTAATGAGATAAAAGGAGTTGCAGAATATAAATTGTTTAAAGATGAAAAAAGCACCGAGAACGTAGTTTTTATTGTTGAAAAAAAAGATGAAGTAAATAATCTAATTCAAAGAAACAAAGACTTATCATTTCTTTTAAATCAAGAATATCAAGGTCAATATTCTGAGCTATTTATAACAGATGAAATGCGAGTTGCATATGCTGATTTGGATGGTAAAAAAGTTTTAGAGTTAAGACTTAAACTCATTATGGAAAAAGAAGAATTATTTGTAAAAGAAGAATTAAATATTGAATATATAAAATAAATATCGATTTCAATAAATGAAAGACGAAGAAGAAGAAATAAACGAAAATGAAAATTCTACCAACGAAGAAGAAATTCAGGAAGTAGAAGCCAAACATTTCGAAGGCGAACATTTTTATGAGCACGAAGAAGATCCAGAAGAAACCATAACCAAAGTTACAGGAATGTACAAAGATTGGTTTTTGGATTATGCCTCGTATGTAATTCTAGAACGAGCAGTTCCTGCAATCGAAGACGGTTTCAAACCCGTTCAGCGTCGTATTATGCATTCGCTCAAAGAATTAGATGACGGTCGTTATAATAAAGTTGCCAATGTTGTTGGGCACACAATGCAATATCATCCGCACGGCGACCAAAGTATTGGCGATGCGATGGTGCAAATTGGTCAAAAAGAATTGCTAATCGATTGCCAAGGAAATTGGGGAAATATTCTTACTGGCGATGGCGCAGCAGCATCGAGATATATCGAGGCTCGATTGTCTAAATTTGCTTTGGAAGTTATTTACAGTCCAAAAATTACCGATTGGGGCGTTTCCTATGATGGTCGTCGTGCGGAACCAAATAATTTACCCGTAAAATTTCCGCTTTTGTTGGCTTCTGGAGCCGAAGGAATTGCTGTTGGTCTTTCTACAAAAGTTTTGCCACACAATTTCAATGAATTAATCGATGCTTCGATAAAAATCTTGAAAGGCAAACCGTTCACGATTTATCCTGATTTTTTAACAGCTGGAATTGCCGATATTTCTAACTATAACGATGGTCTTCGTGGCGGTCGCGTTCGGGTTCGTGCTAAAATTGGACAATACGACAAGAATACTTTGATCATTACTCAAATTCCGTTTTCTACAAATACTACAACTTTAATTGATAGTATTTTGAAAGCTAATGAAAAAGGCAAAATCAAAATCAAGAAAATTGAAGACAATACAGCTGCTGAAGTTGAAATTCTAATTCACTTGTTTCCAGGTGTTTCACCAGACAAAACAATTGATGCACTTTTTGCATTTACGGCTTGCGAAACTTCGATTGCACCTTTGGGTTGCGTTATCGAAGACAACAAACCGCTTTTTGTTGGTGTTTCGCACATGTTGAAAATTTCGACTGAAAGAACTGTCGATTTGTTAAAAAGAGAACTCGAAATTCAATTAAACGAACTCGAAGAGCAATGGCATTTTCTTTCTTTAGAACGTATTTTTATCGAGAATAGAATTTATCGTGATATCGAGGAAAAAACAACTCGTGAAGATGTAATCACAGCGGTCGATGATGGTTTGAAACCATTTATCAAAAATCTAAAAAGAGCAGTTACAGAAGACGATATTTTACGTTTGTTGGACATTCGAATTATGCGAATTTCGAAATTTGACAGCAACAAAGCACAAGACAAAATCGAAGCACTCGAAGGAGATATCGAACAAGTAAAACACGATTTAGAACATTTAATCGATTTTGCAATTGCCTATTTCACACGTTTGAAAGAGAAATACGGAAAAGGTCGTGAACGATTAACCGAATTGCGTTCGTTCGAAAATATCGAAGCCACAAAAGTTGTTTTGAGAAATACTAAACTTTATGTAAATCGTGAAGAAGGTTTTGTTGGAACTGGATTAAAGAAAGATGAATATGTTTGTGAATGTTCTGATATTGATGATGTTATTGTATTTCTTAGAGATGGAAATATGATGATTTGCAAAGTCGATGAAAAGAAGTTCGTCGGAAAAGACATTATTCATATTGCGATTTTCGATAAATCGGATAAACGAACAATTTATAATATGATTTATCGTGATGGAAAATCTGGTCCATCATACATAAAACGATTTAATGTTACTGGCGTTACTCGTGATAAATTATATGATTTGACCAATGGAACAAATGGTTCGCAAACATTATATTTTACGGTAAATCCAAATGGAGAAGCCGAGGTAATAACAATTATTTTGCGTCAAGTCGGTAGTGTTAAAAAACTAAAATGGGATTTAGATTTTGCTGCAATGGCAATAAAAGGTCGTGCTTCGAAAGGAAATTTGGTTACTAAATATCCTATCAAAAAAATCGAAATTAAAGAAAAAGGAATTTCAACATTATTGCCAAGAAAAGTTTGGTTTGACGATACGGTTCAAAGATTAAATACTGATGCTCGTGGAGAATTACTTGGAGAATTTCGTCCAAGCGATAAAATTTTAGTGATTTCTCAAACTGGAAAATTAAAGGTTATTACACCAGAATTATCTACTCATTTTGATGAAGATATGGTTGTTTTAGAAAAATGGGTTCCTAGCAAACCAATTTCGGCGATTTATTATGATGGCGAAAAAGAACGCTATTATGTAAAACGTTTCTTGGTTGAGATCGAAAATAAGGAAGAAAGTTTCATTACCGAACACGAAAAATCACAGCTAGAAATCGTTGCCACAGATTATCGTCCAGTTGCCGAATTGATATTCACGAAAGTAAAAGGTGTTCAAAAAGAAAATTTAACTGTTGATTTAGAAAATTTCATAGCGGTAAAAGGAATGAAAGCACTAGGCAATCAATTAACTGCCGATAAGTTAAAGCAAGTCAATATGTTAGAGCCGTTATTCTATGAAATTCCAGCCGAAGTTATTGCAGAAAACATCGAAGTTAATGGCGAAACTATTGTCGATGAAATCGAAGATATCGAACCTGATGATGATGGACAAATTACTTTATTTTAGAGTTAAATATTATCCTAACAGGTTTTTTCAACCTGTTAGGTATAATCCTAAATCTTTTAAAAATTCTTTTCCAAAATTGCTTTGTTTATATCCTTTATAAGTTTTGGACCTTCATAAATAAATCCGGTATAAAGTTGAATTAAACTTGCTCCTGCTTCGAGTTTTTCGATTGCATCTTTAGCAGAATGAATGCCACCAACACCAATAATCGGAAAAGATTTGTTGCTTTTTTCAGATAAAAACCTAATGACTTCGGTCGAACGATTTGTTAACGGTTTTCCTGACAATCCACCAATTTCTGATCTGTTTTCTGAAATTAAATTTTCTCTTGAAATTGTTGTGTTTGTTGCAATTACGCCATCAATTTTGGTTTCCTGAACGATTTCTATAATATCTAAAAGTTGTTCGTTGGTTAAATCTGGTGCGATTTTTAATAATATCGGCTTGGCTTTAATAATCTGTTTTGGATGATTTTGCAACGACAATAAAAGTTTTTTTAATGGTTCTTTTTCTTGTAATTCTCTTAAATTTGGAGTGTTTGGAGAACTGACATTAACCGCAAAATAATCTACATAATCATACAATTCATTGAAACAAATTTCGTAATCATTAATTGCATTTTCATTTGGAGTAAGTTTGTTTTTGCCAATATTTCCGCCAATTAAAACGTTTTTATTTTTTTTTAATCTATGAACGGCTTCAAGAACACCGCCATTATTAAAACCCATTCTGTTAATTATCGCATTATCTTTCTTTAATCTGAATAATCTTTTTTTTGGATTGCCATCTTGTGGTTTTGGCGTTAAAGTTCCAATTTCTATAAATCCGAAACCAAAATTAGAAAGTTCTTGAAATAATTTAGCATCTTTATCGAAACCAGCTGCAAGTCCAACTCGATTTTTAAATTTCAAACCAAAAATTTCTACTTCTAATCGTTTGTCTTTTACATTATATAATGATTTGAAAATGAATTTAAATCCTGGAATTTTTGTTAAAACCCTAATTAATGAAAAAGTAAAATAATGAACTTTTTCTGGATCAAACAAAAAAAGAATTGGGCGAATTATTAATTTATACATAATGCAAATTTAAAAAAATGCTACTAATTCGCATTATATTAATGACATATTTCTTTAATAAATAAATATTTTCGGCTTAGAAAGTTTACATTTGATAAAAAAAATGAAATATCCAATAGATTATTTAAAAATAAACAAAGAAACTTGGAACAATAAAACCGAAGTTCACATAAAATCAGATTTCTATGATAATGAAAATTTTCTGTCGGGAAAATCTACATTAAACGCAATCGAACTTGAATTATTAGGCGATGTTTCGAATAAGAAAATCTTGCACTTGCAATGTCATTTCGGTCAAGATTCACTATCGTTATCAAGACTTGGAGCCAAAGTCACAGGCGTAGATTTTTCGGATAAAGCCATCGAAAAAGCCAATGAATTAAATGATAAATTAAAACTTGATGCCAAATTTATATGTTGCGACGTTTATGATTTATCAAATTATTTAGATGAAAAATTCGATATTGTTTTTACGAGTTACGGCACAATTGGCTGGTTGCCAGATTTAACTAAATGGGCAAATGTTGTTTCCAAATTTTTAAAACCTGACGGCAAATTCATTATGGCAGATTTTCACCCAATAGTTTGGATGTATGACAATGCTTTTAAAGAAATTGCATATAGTTATTTTAATATTGAACCTATTATTGAAGACGAATCTGGAACGTATGCCGACAGATATTCTGAAATTAAAGCCAAAACTATCGGGTGGAACCATCCTACTAGCGAAGTTTTAAACTCATTAATAAATTCAGGTTTGGCTATAAATGCTTTCAATGAATATGATTATTCGCCATACGATTGTTTCAATGAAACCGAAGAATTTGAAAAAGAAAAATTTAGAATTAAACATTTTGGAAATAAAATTCCGATGGTTTTTTCTATATTGGCAACAAAAAAAATTTAATGAAATGGTTTAAAGACTGTATATTTGCAATTCAATAAACAAAAAAATGCGCATAGACATTATTACACTTTTACCAGAATTATTAAAAAGTCCATTCGAAGCTTCGATAATGAAGCGTGCGATTGATAAAGGTTTGGTAGAAGTTCATTTTCATAATTTACGAGATTATACTACCAACAAACAGAAATCGGTTGATGATTATCAATATGGTGGCGGTGCAGGAATGGTAATGAATATTCAGCCGATTGATGACTGCATTGCATATTTAAAATCTCAAAGAAATTATGATGAGATCATATATATGTCACCTGATGGCGCAACTTTGAATCAAAAAATGGCCAATTCGATGTCGATGTTAGAAAATATCATTATCCTTTGTGGTCATTATAAAGGTGTAGATCAACGTGTTAGAGATCATTTTATTACAAAAGAAATTTCGATTGGCGATTATGTTTTATCAGGTGGCGAATTAGGCGCTATAGTTTTATCTGATGCATTGATTAGATTAATTCCAGGAGTATTAAGCGACGAAACATCAGCTTTGACCGACAGTTTTCAAGATAATTTGCTATCAGGACCAATTTACACAAGACCAGCAGAATATAAAGGTTGGAAAGTTCCTGAAATTTTAACCAGCGGGAATTTTGCAAAAATCGATAAATGGCGTGAAGAAATGGCGTTTGAACATACAAAAAAACGAAGACCAGACTTGCTTTAAAATTGTTTAATTTAGTTTAAAGTTGTTTAAGTTCGTTTAAGCTTGTTTAAAATTGTTTTAAACTTTTTAAACTTTTAAACAATATCAAATTTTTTAAACAATTTAAATTTTTTTGAAAAATCTTAAACTTATATAAAAAAAATATGTACTTTTGCACTCCATTAGACCAACCTCTGGCGAAATCCGTGAATGTTGCTCTGATTTAAAAAACCATAAATAAAATAAAATGGCAGATTTAATGAAATTCGTTCAAGACGAATTTGTATCTAAAAAAGATTTTCCTGTTTTCGGTGCTGGTGATACAATCACAGTATTTTACGAAATTAAAGAGGGCGAAAAAACAAGAACACAGTTTTTTAAAGGAGTTGTAATTCAAAGAAGAGGTTCAGGAAACACTGAAACTTTTACGATTCGTAAAATGTCAGGTTCAGTTGGTGTTGAGCGTATTTTCCCTGTGAATTTACCAGCTTTGCAAAAAGTTGAAATAAACAAAAAAGGTGCAGTTCGTAGAGCTAGAATTTACTACTTTAGAGAACTTACTGGTAAAAAAGCTAAAATTAGAGATAAAAGAAGATAATTCTAAAATCTATAAATATTTAAAAATCCCAAAACAAGAAATTGAGTTTGGGATTTTTTTTTATGATAATTTAAAAGTAATTTTTTTGTTTCTACCACGAATTGTTAGGATAAATTTTCTACCACAAATTACACAAATTTGCACAAATTTTTAAATTCAAAAATTTAATCACACAAATTTTAAGGTTTGATTCTTGGATTTGTGAAATTAATATACCACCTTAATTAACTAAAATTATTGTAATTAGTGGCTTTATTTTTATTGTAAATTAATAAACCGATTCAATTTCTGGTAGAACCATTTTTTTAATCAAGTAAATAATGTACTGATAAATTCGAATTCAAAAATTTATTGAATGCAAATGAAGATTGAAAGTAAAACTTATTCAAATTATAAGTTGCAGAAACCTCAACAATACTATTGATTTTAGATTTATAAATATCTTTAAGTTTTTCGTTAAAATATTCTTGTGACGAACCACCAGGAAAAGGTATTAAATTATCGATTGTACCTTTTTCGCCCGAAAAATTGTATTCAAAATCACTTTTATTTGTAATTGATGCTAACATTATTTCGAATTTCCCAAATTCTTTCGATGCATTAACCTGAAATTGCCATGAATCAATATCGCCGTTAATTGTATTTATTCCCAAAGTTCCGAAATTGGTTTGTATATCAAAAAAATTAAAATTTATCTTTTCGTTAGATTTAGATATTAGCAAGGCAATATTTATTTTTTTCGTGTCTAAAAATTTTGAATATTGACTTAAATTATGCTTTAATCCAACTCCATAAACCTGAAATTCTCCTTTATTTATTTTGGTTTTTGGTGCGAATTTTAAAATAAATTCCGTTTGTTTCCATAATGCTAATGATGCGGAAAAATGCGGATAAACTATTATTTTCTGATTAACTCCTTTTGGCGATTTTAATGGTTTTGCTGGATTAATTACACCATAAATGTCAATAATATTTATTTCTCTGTCATCGCCAAGCGCTGATGGTATAACTGCTGATGTTTCGTTTTGAAGTTTAAGAAACTTAAAATCAGAATTTTGCAATAAAAATTCTCTATCGCTGTTTGGAACTAAAAACAAATTAGTGTGAATGCCAAAACTTGCACTCCGTAATTTTCTTTTTTTACATGAAAAAATCCAGCCACTTGCAGCTTGATAAACGGCTGCATCTGTGGCTGGAGTTATAAATTTATGCGAAAATATTACTGCGTCATTAAAAAATTGGTCAAAATTATTTAAAGCATCAAGACTCGTAACCTGGGCATTCGATAAATTGAACAAAAACAAAAATACAATAATTATTTTCTTCATATATTACGCATCAATATTGGCATAAACAGCATTTTTCTCAATAAATTCTCTACGTGGTGGCACCTCATCGCCCATTAACATAGAAAAAACTTGATCTGCTTCGGCCAAACTATCGATTGTAATTTTGCGTAAAGTTCTAAAACTTGGATCCATTGTTGTTTCCCACAATTGTTCTGCATTCATTTCTCCAAGACCTTTATAACGTTGAATTCCAGCACTTCCGCCCATTCGTTCGTTAGCTGCATCTCGCTCTACATCATTCCAAGCATATTCTTTTTTATTTCCTTTTTTAACCAAATATAATGGTGGAGCAGCAATATAAACGTGACCCATTTCTATCAATTCTTTCATAAATCTAAAGAAAAACGTCAAAATTAATGTAGAAATGTGCGAACCATCAACATCGGCATCACACATAATAATTACTTTGTGGTAACGCAATTTCTCAAGATTCAATGCTTTACTGTCTTCGGCAGTACCAATGGTTACGCCGAGTGCTGTAAATATATTACGGATTTCTTCGTTTTCGAAAACCTTATGATGCATTGCTTTTTCAACATTCAAAATCTTACCACGAAGCGGTAAAATTGCTTGAAAAGCTCTATCACGACCTTGCTTGGCAGTTCCTCCAGCCGAATCTCCCTCTACAAGATAAACTTCGCAACGCGCTGGATCTTGCTCAGAACAATCAGATAATTTTCCTGGTAAACCGCCACCGCCAAGAACGGTTTTACGTTGCACCATTTCACGAGCTTTTTTAGCAGCGTGACGGGCTTGTGCAGCCAAAATTACTTTTTGAACTATAATACGTGCATCATTTGGATTTTCTTCCAAATAATTTTCTATCATATCGCCAACAGCTTGCGAAACTGGCGAAACTACTTCACGGTTTCCTAATTTAGTTTTGGTTTGTCCTTCGAATTGTGGTTCGGCAACTTTTACCGAAATAATTGCAGTTAATCCTTCACGGAAATCATCTCCTGAAATTTCAAATTTCAGTTTGTCTAGCATTCCAGACGAATCTGCATATTTTTTTAGCGAACGAGTTAAACCAGTTCTAAAACCTTGCAAATGCGTTCCACCTTCGTGAGTATTAATATTGTTCACATAAGAAAAAATATTCTCGGTATAACTTGTATTGTATATTAACGCAACCTCAACTGGAATCTCTCCTTTGTCATTATCCATAGAGATAACGTGAGCAATAATTGGATCACGGTTTTTATCTAAATATCTAATGTATTCTTTAAGACCTTCATCGGAATGAAAAATTTCTGAGACAAATTTTCCATCTTTATCGATTTCTCTTTTATCTGTAAAAGTTATTGTAATTCCTTTATTCAAATACGACAATTCACGCATTCTGGCCGACAATGTTTCATAAGAAAACTCGGTTGTTTGAGTGAATATGGTGTCGTCTGGATAAAAAGTAACTATTGTTCCTCTTTTTGTAGTTTCGCCAATTTGTTTTACAGGATAAAGTGCTTTTCCTTTTTCATATTCTTGTTCATAAACCTTACCATCGCTACTGTGAACGGTTGCACGTAAATGATTTGAAAGTGCATTTACAACCGAAACTCCAACTCCGTGCAATCCGCCAGAAACTTTATAAGAATCTTTATCGAACTTCCCTCCTGCTCCAATTTTGGTCATTACAACTTCAAGAGCCGAAACGCCTTCTTTTTTATGAATTCCAACCGGAATACCACGGCCATTATCTTCAACAGAAACTGATCCGTCTTCATTAATGTCAACAATAATAGTATCACAATGTCCGCCCATTGCCTCGTCAATCGAGTTATCGACAACTTCATATACCAAATGGTGTAAACCTCGAACACCAACATCTCCAATATACATAGATGGTCGCATTCTTACGTGCTCCATTCCTTCTAATGCCTGAATACTATCTGCCGAATAATTGTCTTTTTTAATCTCGTCGCTCATTATAATAGTGTGATTTTTAATAATTGTCTAACACGCAAATATATAAAATCGATATCAATATATAGCAATAAACATTGATATTAAAGTGAAGTTATTAACAAATTGATTTAATAAATGCATTAGTTTTTTATTGAAAATATTTATTTCAATACTTTTCTATCCAATTAAAATTATTAATAACTACACTATTTTTATTTTCGATGACATATTCAAGATAAGCTTTTGCCAACGGCGAGAATTTCCTGTTTTTGATTCTGTAACAGAACCAAAAATATTTATATCTTATTTTCACTAGTGTCCCGTTAAAAAAAATAAAAGTTCATTGAAATTATTGTAAATCTGTATTTTACGTTTAGTTTTATAGCGTGACGATTTCAAATCATT
>JAYWGV010000093.1:0-4639 GCA_043778105.1 Bacteroidota bacterium | reverse complement strand
GATTCTAAATATTTTATTTGAGTCTTGGTTAAAAGTTCATCTTTGCTAATAAAAAATATTAATTCTTTAAAATCCTTATTTGCATCCGTCAAATGTTGTTTTAATCAATTCTTGATATTTTCGGCTTCTCCAATGTAAATTTTTTCTTGAAATGCTTCATCTAAAGGATCTCCTTTTAAACAGTATATTCCTGTATTGTCAAATTCAGGCCTATTTATGATTTTTTGAATTGAAGATCTTGGACAATAAACTGCTTTACCTACCCAATTACCAATTTCACTAAATCTCGGTCCATATTCAGTTCCGTCAATCATGTAAACTGTTAATTTTTTACCCATATATGTAATATTCTGTTATTTAGTACGATTTATTTTATAATTTCTGCCAACGTCTCGAGGCTTGGCGTCAGTTGGAGATTTGGTTAGCCAAATGTATAAATTAAAGACCGAACTTCCAAGTACAAAACCAACTTTAAATTTTGCCTAAAACCCCAATTGCGCCAAACCGCTGTTGTCGGTCAGCCCATTTAATAGCTTTAGATTATAGTAATAATTTTACTTTTTGAAATATAATAGAATGCAGTATTTGGCGAAGCCAAAAACTGCATTCTAAAGATTTTTAAATTTATTCAATTGCAACTTGATGACTTTCTATAGTGCCATTGATGTTAATTTTAAGAATATAGATTCCTCTTGGCAAACCTAACGCTTCTATTGTTGCAATGTTGTTATTAACAAGTACATTGCGCTTTACTTCACCCATCATATTATACAATTCTGCGAAAATCGTTGAATTATTTGTTGGTTTTTGTTCTATATCTTTTAACTCGATATTGATTATGCTATTTGTTGGACTTGGATACACTTTGTAAATTGAAGTATTTGATGAATTGCTCATTCTTGGAATCGGTCCTGAACCTCCTGCACTATGTGATACTGAAATAGATTGTGCACCGCCACATCCGCAAACATTTTTACCCATAACTTGAACAAGACCTGACCTTTTTGCGTAACCTGTAAAAAATTGTGCCTGCGATCCATTTGTGTCAATTATTTTTGCCCAATTGCTTCCAAAATAATTAAAAGTGGTTACTGTGTCGTATGGATAAGGTAACCACCATTCGTATTCGGTTGCATTTTCTGATGTTCCAGCAAAATAAGTCACTATTCCACCCGTGGCAACTAGTGATGGCCCTGAAATTGATGTTACAGTTCCTGGTTTTCCACTTCTTAAAACGCGTGACACGGTTTTAATCCCACATTGTTCGGAAGTTGCAACTGCATTTAACGTAAAATTTTGGTTAGCACCAATATAGGATAAAGTTACCTGATTTGTACCTTGTCCTGCAATAATGTTAACAATATTGGCAGGCGTGACACTCCAATTTACTGTTCCAGAATTTATTGGTAAAGTATATGTTGCAGTTGTACATAAATTGTAATTTCCTAAAATATCAAAACCTGTACAAGAGTATGTACAATCAAAAACTTGTTTAATAGTAGTACTGTTATTTAACTCTGTTGCAAGCCAGTCTCCATTTCTACGATTGAAAGATATGTGATTTTCGTTTTGATTACTTCCATCAGTATAAGCAGTGGTGAAATTGGCAAATGGACTAGCTTTATTCCCTGTTGGTGGCGTTAATGAATTGTATTTTCTAAAATAATCAGAATTGTCTAAGGGTGTTGCTCCGCCACCAATGTCTAAAGCACTTGGTGCTGGAATGAAATTAAAATTGTCTCTTGCAGTAAGTTGAATTCCGAAATTCACAAAAGCTGACAAGTTACTTGGTGTACTTGATGAACTATTTGTGAAAAGTGAACGGTATCTACCACCAGGATAATAATCATAAGACAATCTGCCTGGAGCATTTTTATCAACATTCGTAAGTGTTACGGTAATTCGAGGTGCCCAACTAAAAAGTCTAAAAAGTGTTTTGGTAAATGTAATATTACCGTGATAAATTTGATTAGTATTGCCTGCTGACGGTAATGCTTTTCCGAAAAAATCTAATTCGAACTTACTGTTTCCTGGTAAAATTCCAATTAATAATCTTGGTTCATTAAATAAAACTGCTAAACTTATTGCTGAAACAGTATTTGCAAATGGTATTAGTTGTAATAGAAAGTCTGTTAATGTCGATGTTTGTCCATACCCATTAAAGGTAAATAAATTATCAAGAGGCTGAAATGATTGTGGATTGGCACAATGATTAGAATTGCTTATTGCAATGTTTCGGGTTTGTTGTGGATAACCCATATTTCGTAGTTCGGTTTTCCAAGCATCGCCTATTGGGTTGCTAAAATCAAAATTAGGTGTTATATAATCTATTAATAATTGTTTCGTGCCAGGCGAATTTAAAAGTCTTTGTAAATCGGAGATTGTAACTGGTGCACCATCGCCGCTCACATTTACATTCATATCGCCAAGTGGTGTACTTACAAACTGCTTGATTAAATGTCGTGAAAAATATTGAATTGCCAATGGTGTATTTGCACCTTGGTGTGGAGCATCGTGACTGATGTATAAACTGGTTTTGTGTTGCCAACTTGTTACTGTTGGGTTTAATGCTTGTTGGTTTTCCATATCTTTTAAAGCATAACGAGCGATAATGCCACCCATACTTTGCCCTAAAACAACGTTTGGAAAAGTGCCAACTTTTATGCTGTTGACCCACTTGATAATGTCTTCAACCAAATAGGCATTGCGTTGCAAGTAATCACGGCTGTTTTTAAAATTGATGTATATAATGTCGTAAGTGTTGAGTTGGGCATTAAGATTACCTGCAATTAATTGACTTGTATTTCTTCTAAAACGTGAATATTCATTTTCTCCTAAAACATTTTCAACACCAAGTATGCCACTATCAAATCCTTCGACCACAAATAATGGTCTAGTGATTACACAATTGGTTGAGGCATAGTCAATTTCAAGAATTGCATTGGCAACCCGACCATTATAAGGTCTAACACCAGTAAACTCAACTTGGTCGATACCAAAAGCGTTTATAGAACACGGTTGGTTAATTGTTCTATTAAAAGTTGTTGGTGTTGGTTCAGGAACACCATCGATTTGAATTTTGCTATGACTGTACAAAATTTGATTATTGGTTAATGTTAGCTTGTATTTCCATTCTTTTATTCCTGCTGTTGTGTAAGAAACATTTTTTATTTGTCCGAAAGTTATTGTTTGATATCCTAAACCATCTTCAAAATCTATTGCAATGCTAGAAACATTACTTGCTTGATTGGTGTACCAAAGACTTGCTGGAAGCTCAACTTGCATTGATAGATTATTGAATTTAAGTATGGGTGCTGTTATTGCAAAAACTTGTTTTTCGTCATAAGGGTTTTGCCAAACACTACCAACAAATTTGTCATAGAGTTTTCCGTTTGTTATTGTAATTGTGTTATTGGGTGCGTTGGGTTTGAATTCGTTATACTTGTAGTACAAACCACTCAAAACAATTTTGTTTGCTGTTCGCAGGTTATCCCAATTGCTTCTAAATAAATCAGGATTTATTAGTCTTGGAACTGTTGTTGCAACTCTTGACATTAAAAGTGTGTTGTGTATAGATGTATAATGTCCACGATGTAAAGTGTTTTGTGGTGTTAGTGTGCCATTATAACCCGATAAATCAGTAAATTCCATTGCATAGTCTACAAGAAGTTTGTGAGGAATTCGTGTTTTGTCGAGATTGGCAAAAGTTGCATTGATTTGTGTTGCATAATCTGTACTTATTGATATTGGGTCTATTTGATCGAGTTGGTCAACAATAGCAATTGCAGCACTAGTTAGTGTTGAAGCACTTTTAATTTGTGCAAATGAAATTGCACTTGAAATAAGGCAAAGCAATAGCGAGCCTTTTTTGAAAAAGGGTAATTGTTTCATAATATATTTGGTTTTAAAAAATTACTAAGTTGTATAACGCATATCGAAACGTCCTTCACGTATTTGATGTATAACTCCACTTGAGTCCATAACATCAAACCAGAAAGTACCAGAAACAATAAAATTAATTTTGTCTAATTTTGTTATTTTTAATTGTCCTTTATGAATATTATCTGTGAAATTTTGAGTCAAATTAAAAATATATGTAGCAGAGGCATTGTTTGGCAAATATTCCACTAATTGGTAGGTTTCATCTTGAATGATTTCCTTTTCATTAGTTCCGACATCAATTCCCAATAAGTTATTATTCTTATCTTTTCTAGTAAAAGCTATCGTAAAATAATATTTACTATTAACATATTGATAAAAACAATTTGTTGAATTTGGTAAATTGTCTGGTTTAAAAACTTCACCATCTAAAAGGCAACCAACAGTATTTGCACCGGTTTGTGTTGCAGGTGGCAATTGCGAAACAGGTGTTTGTGGAAGTGTTGGGTTATCGTCTTTGTTGCAACAAGCAAGTACAGCTGATAATAGAAGTATTGTGATTATTTTTTTCATTGATTAATTTTTAGTAAAGTTAACTAATTCATTTTAAGGACTGTAATTTTTATGTTATGAAATTGTTGTTTCTCAGATATGTATTTCGTTGTCTTATACTGCTCTGGGTTGACCATTTTTTGGTTAAAATTTATTTTGAAAATGTCAAATTGGCTAGCCAATTTGCGGGTAGGTTTTTTAAGTTTTT